>JAWLHX010000052.1:0-23139 GCA_041690105.1 Phycisphaerae bacterium | reverse complement strand
GCAGGTCGGGGGCAGCAAGAGCAATAACATTAAGCGGCACCACGATCATCAACAGTGCCTTCAGGGTAAAGGAGTTCTCAAATGGCCAAAGTTGCCATTCTTGGCGCGGGCGGTTACGCTTTTCCGATTCGACTGGCGGCCGATGTTCTCAGCTATGAAGCGACGCGCGGAGCCGAAATCTGCATGATGGACATCGACCGGCAGCGGGTGGAGTTTAATACCGCTCTGCTGCAGCGATACGTGAAGGCCAAGCAGTTGTCGGCCAAGGTCTGGTCAACGGTGGATCTGGAGGCGGCCCTGGATGGGGCCGACTACGTGCTGGTGACCTGGCAGGTGGGCGGGCTGAAGTCGTATGCCGCCGACGTGCAGATTCCGCGCAAGTACGGGCTCGATCAGCCGGTGGGCGACAGCCACGGGCCGGGCGGCGTGTTCCGCTTCCTGCGCAGTTACCAGGCTTTCATGACCGTTTGCGACCTGATGCGCCGACTCTGCCCGCAGGCCCTGATGATCAACTACGCAAACCCCATGGCCATGAACTGCTGGGGCGTGAACGAAACGCGAACCAAGATCGTGGGGCTCTGCCATAGCGTGCAAGGCACCAGCCGCCTGCTGGCCGAGATGGCCAAGGTGCCCTACCAGGAATGCTCGTTTACCTGTTACGGCATCAATCACCAGGCCTGGTTTATCGACTTCGCTCACCAGGGGAAGGATATCTATCCGAAAATCCGGCGGGAACTGAACAAGCGCTTCCCGTCGCCGCTGGATCAGGCTTCGCCGACGAGCAGGAAGTCCGGCGGCAAGTCGCGTGGCAGCCACGATAGCGATCTGGCGGTGCAGCACGGCGACATTTATCACATAGAATACGTACGCACGGAAATCATGCGGACCTTCGGCTACTTTCACAGCGAATCGTCTCACCACGGGTCGGAGTATATTCCCTGGGTTCGCAAGAACGAAGAATTGACGAAGGCCTATCTGCCGGCACGCTGGGATTACTATGAACTGTGCCGCAAATCAGCTGATCCGAAGCGGCAGGAGGGCATGATCGAAAAGATGATCCAGGAGCCTCAGAAGCCGAGCGCGGAATATGCGGCCACGATTATCAATTCGATGGAGACCGGCGAGCCGAGCGTCATCTACGGCAACGTGCCTAACTATGGCGCTCCCGGCAGCGACAGGACAGCCCCGGCTGGTCACCTGATACCCAACCTGCCGCAGGATGCCTGCGTCGAGCTTGCCTGCCTGGTCGACAAAAATGGCATTCAGCCGACCGGTCCCGGGCCCCTGCCCTCGCAGTGCGCCTCGCTGAATATGCAACACGTAATGGTGCAGCGATTGGCCGTGGAGGGTGCCCGCGAAGGCGACGCCATGAAGATTCTGCAGGCCGTGTCGATCGATCCACTTACCTCGGCCCTGCTTACCTTGCCGCAAATCCGCAGCATGACGCGCGACCTGTTCAAGGCCCATCGCAAGCACCTGCCGATGTTCAGAGGCAGGCTGCCCTTCTGAGGCCCGTAGCAGCGAAGGCCGCCGGGCAGGCTTCGCCGCCGGAATTTACCACCAAATAATTGCCAGAAACAAAATAGCCATGGCCGGAAAAGCCTCCGACCATGGCTGCAATCATTCAGGTTAGCGAGCAGTGCAAGAACTGCTTGCTTGAAGCCGTCCGAGACTTTGAGACGCCGTCACCTCAGTTGACAATGACACCGTTCAGAATGGCGTTCAGCATACCTTTGTCGGTAGGAGCCACGCTGCCATCGCCGTTGATGTCGTAAGCCCGAGTCTGGTAGCTGGGCGGCAGTCCGTTCAGCACGGAGTTGAGCGCCCCTTTGTCAGTTGGCGTAACAAAGCCATCGGCATTTATGTCGCCCAGCTTTCGCACGGCCACGGTTGCCGTGGTCATGGCCACGCCGCCATTGTTTCCTGTGACGACAATTTTCAGCGATGCATCACCCACTCCTTCGGTACCGTCGGTTCTGCGCGCGCCGACAATGTCCCTGATGAGCGGGTCGCCGCTGATGTTGTCGCCGAAGTTCACCGCACCAAGGCCGCCTGTCTGGATAATGGTCACTATGTAGGAAGTGTTGGCGTTGCCATTATCATCCAGCACCGTCACCGTAACCGGCAACCTGTGACGATCTTCGGTGCCGCTGGTGTTCTGGTAGACCCAGTTGTCGTGGGCGATGCTGATGGTAAGCTCGCGAACGATATCCTGATTATTCTCGATGACCGTGGGCTGACGCACCGAAAGGTCGGTATTGAAAAATTCGATTGGCGCCCCCGGTTCATAGCCGGTAAGCGAGGCAACAAGCTCGTCCATCATGTTGCCGTCCCAGGCAAAGTAGAACCTGGCCAGCACCGATCCGGCAACTATGTCGGCAAGCGCCACGGCAGTTGATGGCGAGGTGGTATGGCCGAAGCCCATGAACTTGCCGTCCTGCTGACTGTTGGCGTTAACGCCCTCGTTAAAGCTGCTCCATGCGTAACCGGGAATCATGGTGGCCATGTCGGCCCCGGTTTTGTACCTGACTTCGTCCGGGGCTGCCATCAGCGATGCAGCGCCGGCCCCGCTTATCATTGCTCCCGCACCGAAGGACATTACCTGGTCGGTCAGTCCGCCGTTATCTACCATTACAACGTCGAAGAAGACCAGCCCGGCAACGTAATCGAATTGCGCCTGACCCAGCTTGATGACCGGAGGTGCCAGGGCGGTACGGCTGGCCTGCAGGGTGTTGCCGAAGGCGCCCATGTTGCGGCGATCGCCGTTTGGCTGCGTTTCGTTGCTGAAGGCCAGGGCCGGGTCGCCGGCGTCAATCAGTTCGCTGGTTAAGGTATCGTTGACGAACGAACCGGTCGACGGATCGTACCGGCCGGCGCGGCTCTGGAGGTGAAAATCAAAGGCCGAGGCAAAGAGCGGGTCGACATCCACGTTGCCATCGGCATAAGACAGGGTGGCCAGCGATTCGACATAGATTGCGGCCTGTCCGCCGGGCAGGTTGCTGTAGCTGACGGTAAGCTGGGCGTCGCCTTCGAGGCTGATCTGATTGCCCTCGGCGTTCTTGGCCACATTGCCCCAGAAGATGGTGCTGTTGACAACGCTGGCCCCGCTGAACCAGGTGGCCAGGCCGCCCCCGAAGCCGACCCGATCGACAGTTCCGCTGGTTTCTACAATGCTGCTGCCCTGGGCTTCATTGTAGGCAATGGTATTGCTGAGCAGAGTAGCCTGGACATCAAATCCAACGAACACACCTCCGCCAACCTGGCCGGCGGTGTTTTCGACCACCACACTGTTTTCCATTGTGCCGGTGCAGGCTTCGAAGAAGCAGACGCCGCCGCCATCCCAGAAGGCGGTGTTGCCTTCAATATGGTTGGCCTTGAGGACGGGAGCCGCAGTCGAAATAATCTCTCCAAAGTCGCCGATTTCGCCCATTACAAACACGCCGCCGCCCCAGCCCTCGGCGCTGTTGTTCGTGATGGTGTTATTCTGGATGAGCGCGGTGGAATTGCCCATGACGGCCAGTCCGCCACCATCGGCTGTTGTCAGGTTGCCGCTGATGATGTTGTTTCGCACGGTGGGTGAGGCATTGAAGATAAAGATGCCGCCGGCAATCGAACCTGCGTCCGACCCACTGCCGTTGCGGATGGTGAAGCCTTCAACAATTGCGGCCGCAGTCTCGCCATTGGCAATTGTGACCACAGTGCCCGCGGCGGAACCATCGATTATTGTGCTGGAGATAACGGTTGCATCGGCCGGATTACTGCTTCGCAGGCGGATATTCTTGCCCAGCAGATCGATGCGTTCAACATAGAGGCCGGGGGCCACAACTACTTCGTCACCGGCCACTGCGGCATTAATGCCAGTCTGGATAGCCAGATACGGGCTGCCGGCCGACCCATTGCCACCTGGGGCGGCGCTGGCATCGACGTAGATGGTTGAGGCAGAGGCGATTCCGGCCGACATAAGGACTGTGATGAGAAATGCGATGGATAGTTTCTTCATTTCAAACCCTGCACAAAAGGAAGGTTGACCGGTCCCCAAGCGTCGTCGAAATCAAACCGCTCTGCAGAATGTGTTGCGCATGCGGAAATGCCGTTGCAGAAAGATCCCTCAGCTACCGTTAATATAGCACATAGCAGGGTCCGGAGTCAAGAAAACCGGCGATTTGTCAATGTCTCTCCGACTAAAGCTAAAGTAAAGGGAGACCGAGCTTTCCGTGCTTTTATTGCAGCAGATATAAGTCCTCAACCGCCCGCAGTCGGCCCCATGCGACTGTGAGGCCGGCCGAGACGCGCCGGGGGATTAGAAAAAGTGGCGGTCCGATGGGAATAAACCCGCCGGACCGCCACCTGCATTTTAACTGTTTCAGCCGTTAACCTCTTGTGCAACAAGCAGTTGCCGCTTAGGCTGGCTCGTCGATCGGATCCATGCAGCGGCCGACACTGCGATCATCCAGCCCCGGCTTAATCTGCGAATGAGCATACTCCACGAGGTTTCGCAGAATTCGGCGGGCGACCGGGTCGGCGGCGGCCCGCTTCACAAGCGGCATCTGGACCATGATAATCTTGCCGCGCTCCACCGGAATTTCGTCAATCATGCTGGACCACTGGTATTCGTCCGGCTGGGTCCACATGTGGGCCCCGATGCCGCCGACTATGGTGGTGCCTCCGGCAGCTTTCACGTCCTCCGGATTGGTCCGCACGCCGGGCAGCAGATGGCTGTACTCGTATTCCAGGAAGCCCTTGTCCGGCACGCCCTCCAGAATCGGATGCGGACGGGCGTAGGCCATGCTGCGCATGGGCACCATCAGGCGGATGGGCCACGGCAGCAGCGAATCGTAGAAGACCGGGGCCGCGGGTTCCAGCATAATGGCGACGCCGCCAAGGCGCACCTGGCGGCTTATCTGCTGCAGGACCTCGATGCGAACGCCCTGGCTCTCGATACCGCGGGCCATGAAGAGGAACGGCAACTCCTTGGTGGCCGTGTTGTTGCTGCTGGGGATGGGCTGAATGCCAACGGTCTTCAGGGCCGCCTTCAACTCGTCATCCAGAGCAGGCACATGCACCTGCGGCTTTTCCAGGGCCGGAACCTCTACCACTGTGAATCGCAGCGAATTGCGGTTGCGGACCTTGCCCGTTTCCTTCAGCGTTACCTCGGCAATGTAACGGCCGGGCTTCTTCGGAGCATCGAACCGCGTCTTCAGCACTGTCTGCACCCAACCGGTGGCAACAAAATCCTGATTTACACCGTCCACCTTGCGCCCGGTTTCCAGATTCTTCAGGACCACCTGCGCCGTGTACTTTGCTCCGACCTTCTCTTCGTTCACGCAATAGAGCTCAAAATTGAGCCGCTCGCCAGGCTCCACCACCCGCCGCTTGAAGTGCGGCACCAGCAGCGGCGTGGCCGCCCCGGCAGCAAAGTCCTGGAAGTGCTTCTTAGGCTGTCGCCAGATATCGGTGACGCCAAAGATTTCGCCCGATGCGTCGGCAATCTGGCAGATGGCATAGCCGCCAAGGTGGGGGCTGGTGCGGATTGAGCCGACGATGGTGCGAATGTCTTCGCACACCCGCTGGTCGGCCTGCTCGATAAGTTTTGCGACCGAGCCGAAAATCGGCTTAAGGTTGGCCTGCTCGAACCGCTGCTTGAGCGAATCGTAGTAGGACTGGTATTGGGCATAGTCCTCAAGGCCGATTTTCTTGTCGGCCGCGCTGTAGCGGGCCAGAGTCTTTTCGTAATCGGGCGGGCACTCGAGGGCAGCAAACTCGCTGATGTAAACCGGGCCGCCTTCGCGCGGCAGTTTACGGTAGCGACTTTCCATCTCCTCTTCCTTGATGGGCACCGAGCAGTACTGATGCAGGTCGCGCATTGGCGTGTACTTACGCTCGTAGGGCATCATCGCACCGGCGCTCTGGCCGTGCTTGGCCCCGCCGCCGGAGTTGTCGCCAACAATGCGCGTCGGATCCAGGTCGCGGGCCCGGTTGCTGATGGTCTTGCGCAGCTTGTCCATGGCCTGCCAGGTGAAGGAGCGATAGTGATAGGTCTCGTTCAGCAGGCACCACATGATAATCGACGGGTGGTTACGGTCGCGCTTGATCAGGCCGTCGACCTCCGTCAGGCAGCGGCGGGTAATCTGCGGCGAATTCTGAATCCAGGCCAGGGGCGGCTCTTCGCAGGCCAGGATGCCCATCTCGTCCATCATATCCAGCGTCTGCGGATCGGGCTTCAGGTGCAGACGGAAGAAGTTCATGCCGTTCTGCTTGATCATGTTGAGCTCGTCGCGAAGCATCTGCTTGTCGGGAGCAAAGACGATGTGCTTCGGGTAGACGCCCTGCTGCAGCACACCCTTCAGGACTATGCGTTTATCGTTCAGATAGAAGTGCGTGCCCTTGGCCGTAAAGGTCCGCATGCCGAAGCGCGTGCCAAGCTCGTCGACACCCGACTTGCTATGCAGCTTGCACAGGCAATTATAGAGGAACGGGTTCTCGGTGTCCCACAGTTGCATGTCGCTGATCTTGATGTTGAAGGTCTTGACGGTGGCTCCCTTCTTCAGCTTCATCGTGGCCCGGGCATCGCCGCCGGTTTTTTTGGATCCCTTGGCTGCGGCAATGTCAACGGTCAGCTCGGCCTGCCCTGCTGCGGCGGAGACCACGGTGACGTGAACGCGAGCGGTCTGCTTCTTTGGCAGCGGCTCGACGAAAATGTCATCAATGTAGACCCGCGGCGTGATGATGAGCGACACATCCTGCCAGATGCCGCCGAAGTTGTAATACCAGCCGGCCTTCCAGGTGGGGATATCGCTTTGTGACAGCGGAGCACCAGTGCGGAAACCCTCGATGTAACGACGTTTGGGCGGATTGATGACGCGGACCACCAGATCGTTGGTGCCGCTTTTGAGCAGCTTGCTGATGTCGAACTCGAACGGCGTGTAGCCGCTCTCATGATCGCCGATGCGCTCGCCGTTCAGGTAGACTTCGCTGTAGTAGTTGACCGCGCCGAAGTGCAAACGAACGGTTTTGGACTCGAAACCGGCCGGGGCCTCAAACTTGGTCTTGTACCAGCCCACGCCATCGTAGCCGGGGCGAATCTCTTCCCACACGCCCGGCACGTTTATGGCCTTGCCTCCGGACGGGAATTTCTCGTAATAGCGCTGCTCTTTGCCTGTGTTCTGGTCGTCGAAAACCACCGTCCATTGACCGTTCAGCGATACCGTCTGCCGATCCATCGCGCGCCTCTCCTGAAGTGATTGCTCTGTCTCTGGCTGTGCGCCTGCCGGCCCGCCGCCATTGGCAAGCCGAATTGGGGAACGATTATGGCCAATCAACTTCAGCGAATCAACGACTTTCGCCGATTAAAGCAAGAGAAGAGGCGGCTTTGCCTGCTATTGCAGCAGAGACCGAGAAAATCCTTTTGCAGAATCAAGCTCCAGAGGAGAATTGTTCTGATATGAATCGCCCGAATGTCATCGTCATCATCGCCGACTCGCTGCGCCTCGACCATTGCGGATGCTACGGCAACAATTGGATTCGCACGCCAAACATCGACCGCCTGGCGGCAATGGGCACGCGATTCACCAATGCCTACCCCGAAAGCCTGCCGACAATACCAGTGCGGCGAGCAATGTGGACCGGCCGGCGCACCTACCCTTTCCGCAACTATAAGCCCATTCCCTGGGACATCGTCAATCTGCCTGGCTGGCAGCCGATGAACCATGACGAACCGACCATTGCCGAACTGCTGGCCGGCGAGGGCTATCAGACAGGGCTTGTGACCGACACGCTGCCGGTGTTCGCCCCGGGCATGAACTTCGAGCGCGGCTTCAACCAGGCCATACGCATTCGCGGCCAGCAACAGGACCGCTGGCGCAGCCCGGCATCGGTAACAGATGATGAGTTGGAGGCCATGACCTTCAACGACGAACACAAGAAGGCCCTCGAGCCGATCCTCAGGCAATACATCGCCAACAGCCACATGCGTAAGGAGGAGGCCGACTGGCTGGCCCCGCTGGTCTACCGTGAGGCAATGCGCTTCGTCGAGGATAACGCCCCGAAGGCGGACCAGGCGGCGGCCAAGGCCACACCGTTCTACCTGGTGGTCGATACCTTCGACCCGCACGAGCCATGGGACCCGCCCGCCCATTACACGCAGCTATACGACCCCGACTACCAGGGCCGCGGAAAGCTGGGCACGCACGACCGATACGGCAAGGCCGACTGGCTGACTCCTCGCGAGCTGAAACACATGCGGGCCCTGTATGCCGGCGAGGTGACCATGGTCGACACCTGGCTGGGCAAGTTTATGGACAAGCTCGAACAGCTGCAGCTTCTGAGCAACACGATCATTTTATTTATCAGCGACCACGGGCACACCCTCGGCGAGCACGGCCTGACCGGCAAAATATCTCATGCCATGTACAGCGAATTAATGCGCATTCCGGCCCTCTACTACGATCCGCAGTTGGAGGGTGGCAGAACGGCCACGGGCATGGTTTACAACATCGATTTCGTCTCGACTCTGATGAACCGCCTGGGCATACAGGGACGCCAGCCGCTCGATGGTATCGACCTGAGCCAGATGATTGGCGGCGTGCATGGCGGACGGCCGTACCTGACCAGCGCCTTCAAGGATTACGCCTGGGTGCGCCGCGGCAAGTATGTGCTTATCGCACACTTCAAAGGCACGCAGTTTCAGCTTTATGACCTTGAGGACGATCCGAATTGCGACCGCAACCTGGCCCGCACCAACCGAGACCTGTGCCAGGAGCTTTTCGCTCTGGCTCTGGCCGATGCCGGCGGCCACCTGCCGCTGTATGATAAGGAAACCACTTTTGCCGACGGCCAGGCCGAGCAGGCCCCGCCGCCGCCACAGCAGGACTGAGCCGAAGCCGTTCTACCCTTCTCCCTTGACGGGAGAAGGTGGCCCGAAGGGCCGGATGAGGGTGAGGCTTGTCCGCGCGGAGAAGGCGGGAGTTTACCCTTCTCCCTTGACGGGAGAAGGTGGCCCGAAGGGCCGGATGAGGGTGAGGCTTTTCGCTCGCAGCGCCCAAGGCCGATAGTTTTCCGCGCAGCGGCACCCCCACCTGTCTCCGGCATGGGCCGGAGACATCCTCCCCCGTCAAGGGGGGGGGGTTCTTCACCCTTCTCACCTGCCCTGAGCCCGTCGAAGGGCTTGACGGGAGAAGGTGGCCCGAAGGGCCGGATGAGGGTGAGTTTTTTGGAGCGGGCGGAAAGATTATCATGGCCTGACTTCGTCAGACCATGGCACCTGCGATTGATTTTGAAGCCCCGGGCATTGCCCGGGGATATCGCAAGAACCACGGTAACTGCAGCATATGCAATCTCATGTGAGGCGGAGGATATCCCCCGGCAGTGCCGGGGGCTTTAACGGCCACAGCCACAGCAAAAAACGGCCACGGCGAAAAAACAGCAACGACAACGGCGACACCCTCACCTGTCTCCGCTTTGCGGAGACATCCTCTCCCTCAAGGGAGAGGGGTCAACGGCGACGGCAACAGCAGAAAAACGGCAATGGTGATGGCTTGCGCAACTTGTCACCGTCGGTCTAGATGGTGCTCCTCCCGCTCATCTTCAGTCGCAGAGTCAGTATTTCGAATGCTCGGAACGAAAGATCGAAGGCTTGACCGCGCAACATCAAAGCCTCGCCCGGTCGCTCCTCAAGCAGATTCACCGGCCGGGCCGACTCCACCGGCAACCCGGTACGCAAGGCACAGCGCGTGGCCGTGCCCTTGCACTCGTAGAGCCTGACAATCAGATCGCCACTGCCGTCCTCGGCCAGCTTCACGGTATCAATCACCACGTTCGGCACGTCGACATCCAGCAGCGACTGCGTGGCCACATCACCCGCAGCCGTCAGCAGCGGACAGTTCAGCTCGTAGCCCTGCCGCACAACGTCGCTGTGCATGAAGCTGCCCTGCCAGACGGTGAAGGCGTAGGTGAATTCCTGCCGGCCGCGATCGGCATTGGCATCGGGCGCCAGGGCCGACTTCAACAGTGTCAGGCTGATGCAATTGCCGGCAACGTTCACACCGTACTTGCAGTCATTCAGGACGGCGGCCCCGCGGCCCGGCTCAACCAGGGCACTCCAGCGGTGGGCGCTGACTTCGAAACGGTCGGCATCGAAGGACCGCGAACTGTGGTTCGGCCGGGCGATGTGCCCGAACTGGATCTCGTGCAGGGCGTGGTCGCTGTGGACCTGCACCGGGAAGTCCACCTTCAGCAGTTTATGACGCTCCTGCCAGTCAATCTGGGTGATGAATTCCACCCGCCGACTGCCGCGGCGCAGCACAATGCGCTGCTTCATCAGGCTGTTGTGGATTTTTCGCGTCACGCTTACCTCGGCCAGCAGCGGGCCCGCGCTCAGCACCTCCACCTGGGCCGGATCGTCCAGGGCGACAGGCTGATCCTTATACATGCTGTCGATGTCCCAGGCGTCGAAGGCGGTGGTCGTGTCCCTGTACATGCGAAGCCTGTTGCAGAGGCCGGCGGCGACCTCCATATCGGCCGACTTATCCAGAATGCGGCTGATTTCGCCCCGTTCGTTCAGCTCGATGCGTAACTGGTCGTTCTCCAGATGCACCGTCGAGGCGCTTGCCTCTTCGCCCGCGGTCGCAACAGCCGCCCCCGTGGCAGCGAGCGGGCGGATTGTCGTGCAGCCAATGCCGGGCACGGTAACTTCGGCCAGTAGCCTGTCGCCAACCTGCTGCACCGGCAGAGGCTGATTATCGTGATCGGTCGCCCCGCTCCAGCCATCGGGCAGCGGCACCAGTTCGGTCCGCTTCCAGCCCAGGGAGTTGAACAGGGCCAGATTATCGCTCTTGCGGACCAGCTTGCCAAGGGCCGCGGCTGTCTCGCTGCCGGCACTTTGCTGCACGCGGGCATAGGCCTGCTCGGCCTCCTGGTAAACACGGGCGATGGACGAACCGGGAATAATGTCGTGGAACTGGTTCAGCAGAACCGCCGTCCAGTCGGCCCGCAGTTTATCGGCCGGATACTGATGCCCCTGGAGCATGGCGGCCATGGCCGACCAGAGTTCGGCCTCGCGCAGGGCCAGTTCGCTCTTGCGGTTGCCGCGCTTGGTCCGGGCCTGGCTGGTGTAGGTGCCGCGATGCGCCTGGAAATAGAGTTCGCCGACATAAGTCACCTGCGGCCAGCCGCGCTCTACCCGATCGTCAAAATACTCCACCGGCGATGCCATGCGCACCTTGGGTGAGCCTTCAAGGTCCTTCTGCCGCCGGAGGAATTCCAGGTGCTCGCGGGTGGGACCGCCGCCGCCATCGCCCCAGCCGAAGGGGTAGAGCATGCTGTCGCTGCCGGAGCGGTCGAGGCGCTGTTTCCAGCGACCGATGACGTGGGCCGGCGTGGTCTGGGCGTTGTAATCGCGGCACAAGTGAACCTTGACGTCCGATCCGTCGATGCCCTGCCAGGTGAAGGTCTCGTGCGGGAAGGGGTCGCCGCCGTTGTAGGCCCAGAAGATTTTGGCCGTGCTGAAGTATTCGACCCCGCAACCCTTCAGTATTTGGGGTAGCGCACCACTGTAGCCGAACACATCCGGCAGCCAGAGCATCCGCGACTCCACTCCAAATTCATCGCGGAAGAAGCGCTTGCCGTGCAAAATCTGCCGCACCAGGCTTTCACCGCCGCTGATGTTGGTATCGGCCTCCACCCACATGGCACCCTCGGCCAGAATCTGCCCCTTGCTCACCGCCTCCTTCAGCCGGCCATAAAGCTCCGGGTACTTGTCGCGCAGCATGGTGTAAAGGTGCGGCTGGCTGTGAATAAAGCGATGCTCCGGATACTCTTCCATCAGGCTTAACTGGTTGATGGTGGTGCGGGCCATCTTGCGTTCGGTCTCGGCCAGCGGCCAGAGCCAGGCCACATCCAGATGAGCATGGCCGAAGGCGTACATGGTGGGCGCAGTGCTGCCATTGTTGCAGGCCAGCACACCGCTGAGCAGTTCGCGTCCCCGGCGGCACGAGTCGATCAGGGCCTGCTGGTCGGTCTCGAAATCCACCACCAGGGTCATCTCGCGCAGGGCGGCGTCAATCGTGTCAACGCGCAGCGAATCCGCGTCCAGCGAACTGCGCAGCGCGGTCAGCGTCTCCACGTCGAGCCATAGCTGGTATACATCTTCCTGCCAGATGCCGAAGGTGTTGTGGCCGATGACTGCCTGCGTCGGCGGAGGCTCGGGCACGGTTTCACGGTCGGGAGGCGTCGGGCCGGTGTGGCAAGGCGTCCCGGCATGTCCGGCATAGGCTTCCATCAGCACCTGGTAGCGCCAGCCAGTCTCGGCCTTGCGGGCCAGGGTGAGGTGGGTGCGTCCGTTGTCGCGCGAGCCTGCCGCCCGCCCGTCAACGAAAAGAAGCACGCTCGCAGAGCCAACGTCAACCGCCAGGGCCAGGCGTTGCCCCGCGGCCTCGGCCGGAACAACTACTTCGCCCCTGAACCAGCCATACTCCCACTTGGCACCCCAGGCCGTGCCGGCCGGCATGGCGACAAACTGTTGCCGCTCTGCGTGCTCGGGCGAAAGCTGATCGCGGGTCACATGGCCTCGCAGATCAAAACTGCCCAGGGGCCGATAAAAATGTTTCTTAAATTCCTCGCGCCACTGGTTAATACGTTTCTGCCATTCAATCGTCAGGGCCATCGGGTCGTTCTCCAGGTTCAGGATCTGCCGGCCCCAGGCGTTGCCCCTGGCCGACTGTTTCAGCTTCAAGCCTCGTGGGGTGGAGGTATGTTACTCAGCCTGCTTAAGTTGCTGCATAAGCGCGGCCGGATCTGCCGCGCGCATCAACGATTCACCAACCAGCAGGGCATGGGCGCCGGCCCGGCGAACCATGGCCGCATCGGCTGCCGACGTAATGCCGCTCTCGCTGACCAGCACACGATCGGCCGGCACATGAGCGGCCAGGCGCACCGTTGTCTCCAGCGTAACCGTAAACGACCGCAGGTCGCGATTGTTAATGCCTATCAGTTCGGCCCCCGACTCCAGGGCCAACTCCAGCCCCTCGGCAGCATGGCACTCAACCAGGGCTGCCATGCCCAGATCGCGGCCAAGCTCAACCATGTCGCGCAGCCGCTCCACCGGCAGGGCCTCGGCAATTAGCAGAAAGCCGTCGGCCCCGGCGGCCCGAGCCTGCCACAACTGGTATGGGTCGATGATGAAATCCTTGCGCATAACCGGCAGGGGCGAGGCCTCGCGAGCCTGGGCGATAAACTCCAGATGGCCGCCAAAGTAGCGCTCATCGGTCAGCACACTTATGGCGTCGGCCCCGGCGGCAGTCAGCATGGAGGCCAGTTGCCGGGCGTCGAAGTCGGGCCTGATAAGGCCGGCACTCGGGCTCTTGCGCTTGACCTCGGCCAGCACCCGCAAGCCCTGCCCTGCCGGGCGCCTGAGGGCGGCCGCCAGATTCCGCGTCGGCTGGACCGATCTGCAGGCCCTGACCAGTTCGTCCTGCGACCGCGCCTGGCGGTCGGCCTCGACCTCCTGCGCCTTGTGGGCCAGTATCTCTGTCAGAATATCTGGAAGCTCGCTCATCATCACCCCGGAAAAACCTTGCCGCCAATCGCCTGCCACGACTATCATCATCGCAGGAGACACATGGAACACGAAAGCATAACGCGGAGCACGAAAAATGCAAACCCTTACCGTCCGGACCAGTCAGCGCGAGCAACTGCTTGATGTGACCGACAAGGTTGTCGGCGCGTTGCAGCAAATGGATGCCAGCTCGGGCATTGCCCTGGTATCGGTCCCTCATACCACCGCCGCCGTGACCATAAACGAAAATGCCGACCCCGACGTGGTCCACGATCTGCTGGCCAAGCTGGCTCACCTGGCCCCGCAGCAGGAATCGTACTATCGCCATGGCGAGGGCAACAGCGCTGCCCACGTCAAGAGCTCGCTGGTCGGAGCATCGCTACTGGTGCCGGTGCAAGATGGCAGGCCCGTGCTGGGCACCTGGCAAGGCATCTACTTCTGCGAATTCGACGGCCCGCGCACGCGGCAACTCAACGTGCAATTCCTGACGCGATAACCCCACCCTGGAGCCAATGTGATGCAATTCCTGATGACCCTGGCCCAGGCGCAGCAAACACCGGCCCCGGAACCAGTCTCGACAAGCGAGGCAACAGGCCACTTCCTCGTTATTCTGGCCGTCTTTGCCCTCGGGCTGCCCTTCCTTATGCACGAGGCCGTCATGATTTACCGCCGACGAGGAGTGGGGGTGACCATCGATAACGCCTGGCCCGCGGCTAACTGGCAACTCGGTTCGCTGGGGCCCCTGGCCATGAGCCTGCTGTTCCTGCTGCTGCACCTGATTGTCAGCCAAGTGGTTATTGGCTTTGCTGCCGCCGGCCTCGATGCGATTGTCGACCTTAAGAGCCTGTCCCGACAGCAGTGGCAGGTGGCCATGGTTTTTCTGAATCTGCTGGGTTGGGTGGCGGTGCTGCTGGCAGTGTTTTTATGGGTGAAGGTGGTTAAACGGGTGCCGGCCGGCGCCCTTGGTTTCACGGCCCCCAGACCGTGGCAAAGCGTAGGTAGGGCCATCCGTTACCTGCTGGCCGCAATGCCGGTGGTTTTCGCCTTCGGTATTCTGTCGCACGTGCTCTATGAGAAGATAACCGGCGAAACGCCGCAGCCTCACGAGATACTGAAGGCCGTCCAGAATGATCCGCCCGCCTGGTTCACTGCCATCATGTTCATCTCGGCAACATTCTTCATTCCATTTTTCGAGGAGTTCTTCTACCGCGGATTAATCCAGAACACGCTGATGCGGCTGGGCAGCCCCATCCTGGCTATTCTGATCAGCAGCCTCATTTTTGCGGCCATGCACCTGACTAACCTCGACGGCGCGGTAAGCTTCCTGCCGCTACTGGCTTTAAGCCTGGCCCTCGGCTACGGCTTCTACAAAACCCGCAGCCTGCTGGCCTGCTACCTGATGCACCTGATCTTCAACGGATACAATCTGCTGATGACAATGAGCTGAGATTTTTTACTGCGATGGTTGGCGGGTAGCGCGATTTGCGGACCCAAGGCGAGCCGATCCCCCGGCAGTGCCGGGGGCTTAAAAGGCAAAAGCGAAGAAGAAAAAGAAGCAACCATCAGCAAGATAACAACCCGCACTCAATGCCGTTGCCGTTGCTGTTGCTATTGCCGTTGCTGTTGCTGTTGCTGTTGCTGTTGCTGTTGCTGTTGCTGTTGCTGTTGCCGTTGCCGTTGAAGCCCCCGGCACTGCCGGGGGATGCTGCTTCTTCTTTGGCCCATTGTCAAATCTGAGTCGAAACCTAAGGCAGCATCGGCGGCACCAGCAGACCCTCACCCGCTTCCGGCAGAGCAGGCCCTTCGTCATCAGGAGCAGGCGCAGGCTGCGGACTCGTCGGCCCGGCAGGCGCCTCGGGCTCCGGACTCGGCTCTGGCAGCGCCTCAGGCTCGGGTGTCGGACCGGCGGGCGGCGCTGGCTCGGGTGTCGGCTCGGGCGTCGGTTCCGGTGTCGGTTCCGGCGTGGGCTCTGGCGTCGGCTCAACTGGCGGCGTGGAGGGCGGCAGGTGACGCTCGGCAAGCTTCACCGCCGCGGCAATCTGCTCGTAGCTCACGCGGCTGCTGGCCGCAAGGTTTCCGTCGCTCAGGCTGATTCCGAAACCCATCAACCCCTGCGTACGGATGATCTGCTTGTCTTCCTCGCTGAAGGCCAGGCCAAGGCTGGCCCCGGCGCTGTCACCCGCCTGCAATATGCTGCGACTCAGGATGGCCGGCAAGCTGGCGTAGAAGCTCAGGCTGCGGTCGGCCGCCAGATTCTTCTGGGCCAAGCCAATGGCTCCCGGAGCCTGCCCCGGCTGCTCTTCGTCCAGGGCCTTGTCGATGGCCGAATGAAGCAGCGTAACGTCCGTGCCCACGCTGACCATCACCTTGTTCTCGACTACGGCCATGCGATAGACGTAGCCGTCGGGGCCGTAATAGTTGCGAGTCCTCTGCAGGAAGAGCTGCTCGTAACGCTTGTCCGGGTGGCTGATCTGCGGTCTGAGATGGTCGATGGCCACCCCGCGATAGGTTTCGCGGCCATTGGAGAGCCTGAAGACGACCGGCGCGCCAAGCTCCTCGCTGGCCACGTCGACCAACTGGAAGAATTCGTCGCGGGCGTTGACGAAGGCCATTTTATCGCGGATGCCGAAGACCGTCAGCGTGCTCACCGAGGCCTGCGTCTCCTCCTGCGGCAATGCCTTCATCGAGGCCATCTGCCCGTTCATCTGCGAAAGCAGCTTACCGGCCGATTCCATTAATCGCTCGCGCGTCTCGGCGCGAAGCTTCTGCTTAACGTTGGGCGAACTCTGCATAATGAAATCCAGCGTACCCAGGGCGGCCGCGCGAATCGCCTCGGGCTTCAGCGAAACGCTCGTGGCAGTTACTATGTGGGCGTCGGCAGGCAAATACGCAGCCAACTCCGGCTCTCCGGCCGCAATATCCTTCAGAGATTTGCGGATGCTGCCGCCATCGACAAACGAAGCAAAGGCTGCAAGCTCAACCTCGTCCTCATGAAAACGCACACCCAGATCGATAACGTTGATTTGATTCACGACCTCGTTTATGCCCACCATGTAACCCAGCAGCAGGTCGCTGTAGTTTTTCAGCACCGGGTCGCCAAGCACGCGCAGCATGGCCGCCTGCCGGAACTTGTTGACCTCTTCGCGGCTGCCGGCCAGGGTGCGGGCCATGTTTATGTGCACGTAAAGGTCGCTGCCGGCCATGGCTTTGTGCTGCTCGGGTGCCAGCTTGTGGCCAAGCCCGCGTGCCCCGTCGCGCATGTCGCGCGTGGTGCGAATGCTCTCGCTGAAGACGGCATAGCTGTCGACGAAAGCGAAAAACCTGGGCGCCTCCATCGACGTCAGCCGGTACAGCCCCTCCTCCACCTCTTCATTCTGATTATACTGGAGGAATTCGTCGCGGGCCTGAATGGGCACCAGAAAGACAGTATCGCGACCGCGATAGGCCACCGGGTCGAGCGACACGACGGCCATCGGCTCTTTGTCCGAGAATCCACCGCGCAAGCCCACCTGTTCGGTCAACAGACTCGTCAGGTGTTCAGGCTCCAGCGGCAGGGCCAGGCCGGTCTTCTCCTCAAACCGCCGCGAGCCACCGGCCACGGTCGGCAAATCGGTAATGGCCACGAAACTACGGACATCTTCCGGCATGGCGTTGAGCAGACGAGTCATGGGGTTGGCCGCCAGCCGCGCTGCCACCAGCTCCGGGCTCTCGGGCTCAGGCTGCCCACCGACCGCCGTGACGCTGGCAATATCCTTGATATAGACTTCCTCGCCGCCGGGGCCTCTTGCGACGACAATATTCGCGATCTTTTCAAGATCCTCGACCTTGCCCCTGGCCCGCATAACGATCTCGCCAGGCTCAACGGTCGCGGGGAAAGTTTCAACATTCGCTGCGTTAAGGACCCTGGCCACCTGCGCCGGAGAAAGATTGTAGGCCCGAAGACGTTCCGGGTCGAGATGAACGCGGACCTCTTGCTCGAGCCCGCCGACTACCTCGGCACCGGCCGGGTCGGACACTGCCGGCGGCTGCACATCGGTTGCGGCAGGCGCATCCAGAGCCTCCTGGCCAAAGGCGACACCAGCCACAGAAACCGTCAATATAATCGTCAGCAAGAGTAGATTCTTCATGCATTATTCCTTCCGGGCATTCAACCGTAAAGGTGACACGACACCAGGTGTTCTTCGTCCCCATCGACCGGCACAAGCTGCGGCACATCCTTCGGGCAGCGGTCAAAAGCCTTCGGGCAGCGCGGATGAAACGGACATCCGGACGGCGGCCGCATGGGGCTCGGGGGCTCGCCTTCGCGCATGGTGATAATCTGGCGGTGCAACTGCGGGTCGGGCACCGGAATGGCGCTCATCAGGCACCAGGTGTAAGGGTGCTTCGGATCCTTGTAAAGCTTCTCGGCCGGTGCCTTCTCAACTATGCGGCCAAGGTACATTACGGCAACGTCGTCGCTGATATGCGAGACGACCGACAAATCGTGGGCGATAAACAGGTAGGCCAGCGAAAATTCATTCTGCAGATCTTCCAGCAGATTCAGAATCTGGGCCTGAATACTTACGTCCAGGGCGCTTACCGGCTCGTCGCAGATGATCAGCTTGGGCTGCAGGGCCAAGGCCCGGGCAATGCCAATTCGCTGCCGCTGGCCGCCGCTGAACTCGTGAGGATAGCGGTTGATGTAATCCTGCGACAGACCCACCCGCTTAAGCAAGTCGGCAACGCGGTCCTGTCGCTCATCGCGGTTGCCGATGTTATGAATATTGAGCGGCTCGCCGACAATGCCACCAACCGTCATGCGCGGATTGAGCGAACTGTACGGATCCTGGAAGATGATCTGCATGTGTCGCCGGGCCGCCCGCAGGTCGCCGGGCGACATCTCGAACACCGACTCCCCTTCCAGGCAGACATCGCCGCCAGTGGCCGGAATGAGCCGCAGAATCGTCCGCCCGGCAGTCGTTTTGCCGCATCCGCTCTCGCCCACCAGCCCCAGCGTGCGTCCGGCTTCAATATTGAAACTGATGCCGTCCACCGCCTTGACATGGCCCACAGTGCCGCCGAAAAAGCCGCGACGCACCGGAAACCAGGTGCGCAAATCCTGCACCGACAGTAGCGGCCCCACCATCTCGGCTGTGGCCCCACCGGAGTCCGACAACGGCGACTGACTCGTACTTACGTTATTGGCCATCAGGCCTGCTCCTTTACGTCTACCGAAAGATCAACCACCTGCGGCTGGCTGCGGCGCACAGGCATGGTACCGTCGCGTTTGGCTTTCCAGCAACTCACCCAGTGCTCCGGACGCAGTTCAACAAGCTCCGGCGTGTTCTGCACGCAATACTGATCAGCCAGCGGGCAGCGCGGATGGAACGGACAGCCCGAGGGCATCATCACCGGGTTCGGCACGCTGCCGGGGATGGTCCGCAACCGCTCGCCCTTGCCGTGCATGCTGGGCAGGCTCTCGAACAGGCCAATAGTATACGGATGCAGCGGCACCTTGAACAAGTCCGCCGCCGTCGCCTGCTCCACAATACGGCCGGCGTACATCACCGCCACCCGGTGCGAATTCTCCGCAACCACACCAAGATCGTGCGTAATAAGGATGACGCTCATGCCCATCTCGCGCTGAAGACGGCGCAGAAGACGCAGAATCTGGGCCTGAATCGTAACGTCCAGGGCCGTAGTCGGCTCGTCGGCAATCAGGATATCGGGCCGACACATCAGCGACATGGCAATCATTACCCTTTGCCGCATGCCCCCGCTGAACTGGTGCGGATAATCGCCCAGCCGGTTCTCGGCCTCCGGAATGCCCACCAGCTTCAGCATCTCCACCGCCCGGCGTTCAATTGCTTCTTCCGACAACTTCTCATGAACCTCCAGCGGTTCCATGATCTGCCGTCCGATGGTAAAAACCGGGTTCAGACTGGTCATCGGCTCCTGAAAGATCATGCTGATATGCTTGCCGCGAATGCGGCGCATCTCGCTCTCTTTCAGCTTCAGCAGGTCCGTGCCGCGGAACTCCACCGACCCGCCGACCACCTTGCCCGGATTGCCAACCAGTCGCAAAATCGAAAAAGCAGTCACGCTCTTGCCGCACCCACTCTCGCCGACTATGGCCAGCGTTTCGCGCTCGCGCAGATCGAAGCTCACGCCGTCAACCGCCCGGGCCAGGCCGTCATCGGTCTTGAACACCGTCTGCAAATTGCGGACATCGAGAATCGTCTTCTCGCCCGGCTCGGCCAGCGGATCGACAGCTGTTGTCAGTAGTTCACTGCTCAAGAGCAGCCTCCCCTATTTTTTCATCCGCGGGTCCAGGGCGTCGCGCAGCCCCTCGCCCATCAGGTTATAAGCCAGAACTGCCAGAAAAATCGCCATGCCCGGAATAACCAGCAGCACCGGCTGTTCCACCGAAACTGTGCGGGCCTGGTTCAGCAACATGCCCCAACTGGGGTAATCCGGATCGCTCAGCCCCAGAAACGACAGGGTCGATTCAATAAACACCGCCGCCGCAATGCCGAACGACACGCTCACCAGCACCGGAGCAATACTGTTCGGCAGAGCATGCTTGAAGATTATCGGCAGAGTCCGGGCACCCATGGCCCGGGCCGCCGTCACGTAATCGAGCGTTCGCACCTGCAGCACGTTTGCCCTGATCAGCCGGGCAGTGCCGGTCCACGAAGTCAGGCCGATGGCCACCATGATCACCGCCAGCTTCGGACCCCACAGGGCGATGATCGTCAGCAGCAGGAAGATTGCCGGAAACGCGGTGAATATCTCCACCAGGCGCTGAAGCACCAGGTCCACCCAGCCACTGAAGTAGCCCGACAGGCCGCCAATCAGCAGGCCGATCATGGTACTGATGCCCACGCTGATAAAGCCCACGAACAGCGCCAACCGCGTGCCGTAGATGATGCGGGACATGCCGCTGCGGCCAAGAATATCTGTGCCCAACGGATGAGTGAGGCTGGGCTCCTCGAACCGCTCGCCGACGTAAATATCGCTCGGCGAGTAACGCACCGGGGCAAACAGAGCTACGATATCCTTATCATCGGCGGCTCGCTCCAGTTCGAAGCGGAAATCTCGCTCCATGCGTATAGGGCCCACCTGCTTGGTTATCCGGTGCACCTCGGGCTTAAGGCTGATCAGCCCCGCTCCAACCAGGAATATCAGCAGGTTGACCAGCAGGGCCCGCCGGAAACGATTCATGTTCCAGAAGCGCCACTCGCTCTTATCCAGCAGTCGCTTGGTTACCGGCAGCAGCACCGCCATGGCAAAACCCAGCAGCAGCATCAGGTCCTGATTGCTCAGCGCTCGCAGCAGCGGAAAACTCAGCCCCTCGTCCTCGGCATACCAGAAGTAAGGATACTTATTGCTGATGAAAGGGGCGAATATGGCCAGACCGATGAAGGTCATCACCAGCAGCATGCCGAAAACGGCCAGCCGGTTCTTGCGGAACTGTCGCCACACTAGCTGCCAATAATTCATCGACTTGCGCCCGCTCTGCGGCACGCCACCGGAGAGATCCTGATCGGTCTCATTCTCCGGCGGCATAAGCGAACCGTCGGCCGGAACTGGCGCGGGCGAATTGATCGACGGCTGGATGTCATCAGTCATAACGAATCCTCGGGTCAGCAACTGCATACAACATATCGGTAATCAGAATGGCCAGCAGGGTAAGTGCGGCGCTGATCAGGCTGACACCCTGAATAACCGTATAATCGCGGCCCCTGACGGCATCCCACATCATCGTGCCCATGCCAGGCAGGCCGAAAATTGTCTCCACAATCAGCGAGCCGCCAATCAGGGCCGGCAGAATGCCACCTATCAGCGTCAAGAGCGGCAGCAGACTGTTGCGCAGGGCGTGCCCGTAAACTACCGTCCGCTCCTTCACGCCCTTGGCCCGGGCCGTGCGCACATAATCCTGCCGCAAATTCTCCAGCAGGCTCGTGCGGGCCTGCTTACTCATGGCCGCCAGGCCGCCAATGGTCAAGGTGATAACGGGCAGCACAAGGTGCCAGGCCACGTCCACAAGGTAACGCAACAGTGGGAACTGCTCGGCCCCCTCACTGCTGATACCGTCGATGGGCATAACCAGGGGCTTAAGGGCCGCCGCTGAATCAGCAGCACCGGCCGTCTGCAACTGCTGCACATGCGTATCCAGAATGCCGCCCTGGGCCACCAGCGTCAGCAATATTGTGCCGACGAAAATGCTCGGCAGACTGTACATGACCAGCAGCACCATACCGCTGCCGGTATCGAACACCAGTTGCCGTATGCCGCCACGCTCCCGGTTGCGGGCCGCAATCAGTCCAATTGGAATACTGATGATATACATCAGCGTCAGGCTGAGGGCGTTCAGCAGGATGGTGAGGCCTACGCGCTCGCCAATCATGTCCATTACCGGACGCTTCTGAATCAGGCTGTCACCAAAGTCCAGCCGGCCAACCTTGGCCACCCAACGGAAGTATTGCTCGTACCAAGGCTTGTCCAGCCCCATGCTCTTGCGCATCTCCTCCAGGTTGCGGTCGCGGGCCTCAACCTGAATGTCTCCGCTCTCGCTGCGCGTAGCCAGTTCCTCCGGGCTACCCGGAGCAATTCGTATGATGACGAAGACGACGATGGTCATGCCGATCAGCGTCGGAATCATCAGCAACAGGCGTTTCAGAAGGTAATTGAGCATCTGCCCTCTTCTCGTTTATCGGCTGTACTTGCGGCGCCCCTCGGGCACCCACCAGTCCTTGTCGTCAAGCCCCAGGCCGTGTATGACCACACCATTGAACCTCTTGTGAACGGCCGCCCGAGCCCGACCGGTAAACATGAACGTATACGGCTGATCCTCGTGCAGAATGGCGTGGAACCGGTGATAAAGCTTGTTCCGCTCCTCGGGGTCGAGCGTCTCGCGGGCCTGCTCCAGCAGTTTGTCAACCTCGGGGTTACTGTAGCTGACGTGATTCGAGCCCCCCTTGACCTTGATCGAGTCGCTGTGCCAGATCTGAGTCGGGTCGCCCTCAACACTGCCAGTCCAGGCCAGGGCCACGGCATCGTAAGATCGGTCTACAAGCTGCTTGACGAACATCGCCCACTCAAGCTGACGTACCTCGACACGAATGCCGGCCCTTTCAAAGTGCTCTTTGATAATACTGCCAACGCTGACCCAGTCCTGCGAGCCGCTCGGCAGCAACAGGTTGAAGTGGAACTCCCTGCCATTCTTATCCAGCACGCCGTTGTTGTCGCTGTCGCCCCAACCAGCTTCGGCCAGCATCAGCAGAGCCTTCTCCGGGTCGTACGGATGAGGTTCAATATTGCTGTTATACTGCAATGGAATCTTGATGCGGTCGTTGCCCGGCCAGAACGGCCCGGTAACAATGTCCACCAGCCCACCGAAAATGCGATCCCTGATAAGCTCGCGCGGCACAAGGTGAGTCAGCGCCCGGCGGACCTTCGCATCCTTGAACAGATCCTTGTTGTTGTTCCAGGCTATGTACTGGTAACCGGCCGGGGCGCTGTACAGGTGCAGATCGTGATGGCTCTGCAGACGCTTGCTCCTCCCAGCCTTCCGCCACTGCTCAACCGTCAGGCCAATATAGTCTACC
>JAWLHX010000051.1:19440-23181 GCA_041690105.1 Phycisphaerae bacterium | reverse complement strand
CTCCATGGCCATGCTCAGCAGCGTGGCCATGTTCTTTGGACGGAATTAAAGGTGTCAGATTGGCGGCAGGTGCACTCCCGCGGAATGATCGGTTTGAGGCTGGCTATTCGCCGCGTCCCTCAAACCACCTTCGCCCGGCGCAGCACAATCATGGCGATTTCCGGGCGGGCCCGGAATTTCAGCGGAGTCAGGTAGCCCAGGCCGCGGTTTACGTAGATGTGTTTGCCCTGGTGCAGGTAATGGCCCTCGCGCAGCGGGCGTCGCTCTATCGGCTGGCTGGATGACGGGCCGAACATGCGGGCAAAGCCAACCTTGCCGCCGTGCGTGTGGCCGGAGAGCATGACGTCGAAGTTCGGGTGCTTCAGGTGATACACCGTATGCGGGTTGTGGGCTAGCAGCACCAGCGGGCTGCCCGGGGCATCGGCCAGAAAATTCTCGTCAAAATCGTCCGTCCACAGGTCGCCCGACCCCGCCAGATGCAGGACCGAATCCCCCACCTTGCGCCGCGAATACTGGTTAATCAGCACCTCGATGCCCGCGCTCTCCAAAGCCTCGCGACTCCTCAGCCCGTGCTCAAGATGCTTCGGCCCTCGCGGAGCAAAGCCGTAGTCATGATTTCCCAGGCAGGCCACCGCCCCAAGCCTGGCCTTCAGCCCGCGCAGCCCCCGGGCCGCCTCGCGGATGTCGCCCCGCGCAGTGGTTACAAAGTCGCCCGTCAGCACCACCAGGTCCGGCTCAAGGTGATTGGTCATGTCCACCCAACGCTCAATCTCGGCCAGTGTCACCGGGCTGTAATGGAGATCGGTCAGGTGGGCAATCTCGAGGCCGTCCAGGTCGGCAGGCAGGTTGCGTACCGGCAGCACCGTGTGGCTGATTTCGATCCACCAGGGCTCCACGAAGCGCATGAAACGCAGCCCGTGCAGCGTCGAGCCCAGGGCTCCATAGCTGGTCCAACGCAGAAAAGTTTTGTGCCGGCGAACCCGCTGGGGGCCAGGCTGAATTCGTTTACTCATAGCTTCCATGTTATCCCGGCTGCCGCTTTTGTCAAACAGCCGCTCGCAACAGATTGCCGCCCGGCGTTTTTAGGCGTGGCAAATGATAATTCTGCTATAATCCGCCGGCTGATAATACACCTGCCACTGGAGGATGCGAAGATGGGCGAATCCCGCAAAACGCTGCTGGTCATTGGCGACTCAATTTCCGTGCACTACACGCCGCACCTGACTCAGCGGCTGCAACCCGCCTGGGATGTTATTCACAGCGAGGGCAATACCGGCGACAGCGCCAACACCCTGCAGCGCATGGCCGAATATCTGGCCACAACGCCCCAGGCCGACCTCATAATTATTAACTGTGGCCTGCACGATTTGCGACGCCGGCCCGATGGCACGTACCAGGTGCCCCTGGAGGATTATGCGGCCAATGTCGAGGCAATTGCCCGCAATCTGCAGCAGGCAGGGCGGCCGTTCGTGTGGCTGACAACCACGCCTGTCCGCGACCAGTTGCTGATCAACAATCCGCAAATGAGCTTCGAGCGCTATAACGACGACGTGCAGCGCTACAATGCCGCGGCCAACAAGGTTATGGCCGACCTGGGCCTGCCGGTGATCGATCTTTATGCCGCGGTGGTCGATGCCGGGCTCGAGCGCTGCCTGCTCGGCGATGGCGTGCACATGACCGAGGAAGGTTCCGGCATGCTGGCGGATCTTCTGGCCGCCGCCGTCGAAGCCCATGCCGGCCGACGGCCTGCCACCGGCGAGCGGTAAAAATCCAGGTGCTTCCACTGCGGCCCCGCTCATGTTAAGCTGCATTCCTGCCGCCGCGGGGTGGCACTTAAGTAACCACAAGGGCTCCATTTAGCAGGGATTATCAGCCAATGTCGTTCAGCCTTATCAAGCATCAGCAGCAGGCCGTGGCTGCTCTTCAGGGGGCCATACGCACCAACCGCATGCCGCACGGGTTTATCTTCTGCGGACCGGCCGGCGTAGGCAAAGCCCTGACCGCCAGTGCCCTGGCCCGTTATCTGCTGTGCGAGCAACCGGTGCAGACAAAAGACGGCCTGGCCGACTCCTGCGGGGCCTGCAAACAGTGTGTTATGGCCGATCATGGCACGCACCCCGACCTGAGCATGTTCGCCAAGCCGGCCGAGGCCGCACAGTTTCCGATAAATCTTGTTACCCGCCGCGAAGGCTCGCCCGAGTCGCCCACCATCAACGAGAGCGTGCAGCTCAAGCCGATGCAGGCGGCACGCCGGGTGACAATTATCGAAGATGCCGAGTCGATGACCGAAGCTGCTGCAAATGCCTTCCTGAAAACGTTCGAAGAGGCCCCCGACGGCTCGTTCCTCATTCTGCTGGTGACCAGCCTCGACCGCCTGCTGCCAACCATACGCAGCCGCGGACGGCTCATACGCTTCCGCACCCTGCCGGTCGAATTCGTCGCTGAACTGCTGATCGATCAGGGCCTGCCGAGCGATAAAGCCGGCGGCCAGCCTGTGGCCGAAGCAGGCGCCGGCCGAGGTCGAAAGACCGCCCGCAGCGGGACTGCAACGGCAACGGCAAAAGCATCAAAGGACGCACCGCTGCCCACCAAGCCAGTTTCGCCCGAAGAGGCCGAAGTGCTGGCCAACTGGTCCGATGGCAGCATTGCCCAGGCCCGCAGCCTGGCCTCCTGCAATTTCGCCGAACTGCGGGAGAAAATCTTCCGCATCCTACCCACGCTCGACCGACTGGCAGCCCTGGAAATGGCCGAGACTATCGATTCCTGGGTAGCCACCCAGGCCGAAGAGCAGGCCCGCACAAAGGCCGCGGTGGAGAAAAATTCGCTTCGTCGCCGCTATCTCAAGCTGGCCCTGGCGCTGCTGGCCTCGGTTTTTCGCGATTCGCTGGTGCTGGTCCACGCCGGGCCGCAGTCGCTGCTGACCAATATCGATGCCGAGCCTTTGCTGGAAGAGGTGGCCCGCTCCTTGCCCTCGACTGAACTGGAGGCAATTATCGCCCGCCTGCTCGAGTGCCAGACGCTGGTCGATCGCAACGCCCACATCCAGCTGCTGCTGGAAAATGCCTGCCTCGACGTTGCCGACACCATGCAGCGAATTGACCTCTGAACCCGCACCCCGGCGAGGCCGATCCGGCCCGTGCCCCCTTGACATCGACCGGCATCTGACTTACCAATGATAGAGGCAAGGCGCGACCTGTCGCACTGGCGGCACGTGCATCGGCAGCCTTTACAATTATTTTCACTTCACAGGAGATTCAGAAGATGGCCAAACGGGCACATGTTGATCCGGATACCTGCATCGGCTGCGAGCTTTGCGTAAGTCTTTGCCCCGACGTTTTTTACATGGAAGGCGGACTGGCCGTGGCCAAGGATTGCGATTGCGACACCTGCGACCTTGAGGAAATTGCCCCACAATGTCCGGTCGATGCAATCAGCGTCGAGGACGCCTGATCCGGTAACCGATCCAATCAATTAGCGGGGGAGGGAAAATCCGGTGGACCTCAGCTACCTGAGCCATGCCGATAACCATTGGCGGCGACTGCCGGCAGCAATTATGCTATTTATGCTGATTCTGGCAGGTTGCCAGGGCCAGGACGAGACCGATCAGCAGACGCCGGATGATAGCGGACAGCAGCCGACCGGCAACGCCGGTGTAATCAACAGTGCCAATGCCGCCAACTCCGCCGATGACAGCGACCGGGCCGATGCCGAAGCCTCACCCGCCGACGTCTCACCCGCCGA
>JAWLHX010000051.1:0-19340 GCA_041690105.1 Phycisphaerae bacterium | reverse complement strand
CTCACCCGCCGACGTCTCACCCGCCGATGGCCCTGACGCCGATGGCCTGATCGGAAAAGTCGAAAATCTGGCCGGCCGCCGTTTCCGCCTGCAGGTCGTGGCCCGCAATCTGGAGGTACCCTGGGCCCTGGCCTGGCTGACCGATGGCTCGATGCTTATTGCCGAGAGGCCCGGCCGGCTGCGCCTCATCAGTGCCGACCAATTGCGACAAGGCAACCTCGACGATCCGGGCCGTCTGGTGGCCGAGATTCAGCCTGTCGAGCATCGCGGCGAGGGTGGCCTGCTGGGCATGGCCGTCTCGCCCGATTTTGCCGACAATCGCCGCATCTACCTGTCCCATACCGCCCGGGACGATAGCGGGGCGCTCAAAAATGTCATCGTCAGCTATCGGCTGAGCCCCGATGGCGACGAGCTGACCGACCGGCAGATGATTCTCGACAATATCCCCGGGGCCAACATCCACGATGGCCTGCCACTCAGGTTCGGCGACGACGGCAAACTGTACGCCAGCACCGGCGATGCCGCCGAGCGGCAACTGGCTCAGCGATCCGGCAGCCTGGCCGGAAAATTCCTGCGGATGAACCCCGACGGCTCGGTGCCCGACGATAATCCGGTAGAGGGCAGCCTGGTCTGGACTCTGGGCCACCGCAATGCCCAAGGCTTCGACTGGCATCCGCAAACCGGCGAAATGTATGCCACCGAACATGGCCCAACGGGCGGCGACGAGGTAAACCATGTGTTAAAGGGGCAGAATTACGGTTGGCCGCTCTTTACGCACGGGCGTAACGAGCCGCCTTACATCGCGCCGCTCAAGACCTGGACGCCGGCCATCGCCCCCAGCGGAGCAGCCTTCTTCCGCGGCGACAGCGTGCCCCAGTGGCGGAATCGGCTCTTCATCGCCGCCCTGCGCGGCAACCGCATAGTCAGCCTGGCCTTCGATGACGAGGACGACCCCCGGCGCATTACCGACAGTGCCGAAATACTGATAGGCTCCTACGGACGCCTGCGAGCCGTGGAGCAGGGCCCCGACGGCCACCTCTACGTAACCACCAGCAATCGCGACGGCCGCGGCCGCCCGCACGATTCCGACGACCGCGTGCTGCGCCTGGTGCCGCTGGATTAAAGGCCGTTTCACCCTTCTCATCCCGCCCTGAGCCCGTCGAAGGGCTTGACGGGAGAAGGTGGCCCGCAGGGCCGGGTCGAGCCGTCTGTTTCTTCACCCTTCTCCCTTGACGGGAGAAGGTGGCCCGCAGGGCCGGATGAGGGTGAGGCTGTGGCTTGTGCTTAAGGGCGAGGAGTTTTCCGCGCGGCGACACCCCCACCTGTCTCCGGCATGGCGCCGGCGACATCCTCCCCCGTCAAGGGGGAGGGGTTGAAACGGCAGCGCCACTGAAAATCGGCCGCACCCGCTATCATTGATGACGCTTTTGATGGCTCATTTCACCTTGACATTTGGCCGCCGGAGATCATAATAGCGTGTCTGCAAGGTCGGACCTGTAATCCGGCCTTTTGCAGGTCGATGGTGAGCGTAGCTCAGCCGGTTAGAGCACCAGGTTGTGGTCCTGGGGGTCGGGGGTTCGAATCCCCTCGCTCACCCCATCAACAAGCAAAGCCTGTCGGCCGGAACATTTCCGGCGGCAGGCTTCTTCAATTCATGGCTGTCACAACAGGTGACCGCCGACGCAAAACCAGTTCGGCCACCGCAGTTTTGGCCGCAAGCCCTTGCAAATTCCATTCAACTCTGCTGCAATAGAAGCATGGCAAAGTATTCTGTTGGCAACAGATCTGTGGCGGCAATTGTGGCCTGCTCAATCCTGCTGTGTCTGGCGCCGGGCTTCAGTTATGCCCAGCAGCCGCCCTTTGTTGCTGCGCCGGCCGATGGTCATTCGTCCGAGGCAGCTTCCGAAAAGGAGCCGGAACCGCCGCCCGAGGCCATTTCTCCCTCGCAGGCCCGCACCTGGCACGGTGTGCATCCGCGGCTGCTCTTCACCCGCGCCGACCTGCAGAAGATTCAGCGACAGCGGCACCTGCTGCCCGAGGCCTACGGCCTGCTGCTTAAGCGGGCCGATGCGCATCTGCTTATTGCCGTCGACGACCTGGCCGATCATCGCTCGCAGATGCCCCACATATTGCCCCGCCTGGCCCTGGCTGGCATTATCAGCGAAAACCCGAATTATACCGCCAAGGCCATCAAGCTGCTCATGGCTCAGTTGCAGGATGCCAACACCCTCTCCGACGTGCAGGCAGCACGTCTGCTGACGGCCATGTCGCTGGCCTACGACTGGACCTATCATCGCATGACGGCCGATGAGCGTCGCACCGCCGCCCGCAAACTCGGTGCCCTGGGCCAGCAGTTCAACCTGCTGATGAACAGACGCGAAAGCGCCCTCGGTCAGCTCATGCATCTGCCAAATGTGGCTGGCCACCACCGGCTGGCCCAGGCTGCCGGAGGCCTTGGCTTGACCATGCTGGCTGTCCGCGGAGAGGCCAACTTCGACATCATTGCCAGCGGCATGGCCACGGCCGATCTGGCCGCGCGCAGCTATTTGCGGCAGGCTTTTGGAGCCGACGGGGCCGGCATCGAGGGCTTCGACGCCACGCTCGAGGCACTGGGCGGCCTGTTGCCATACCTGCTGGCCCGAAATTTTATGGATCGCGTCGATCTCTCCGAAGGTAGCGCCCTGGCCACCGTGCCGTCATGGTTCGTGTACGAGTTCGCGGCCGGCTCCGCCATGTTGCCGCTGGGAGAATCCGGCCGCCCACCGCTCGCCGGGGCCTCGGCTCTGGCCTTGCTGGAACCCGTGGCCGCCGATGCCCGCATGCACCGCTGGTTCGTCAAAAAGTTGCTCGGCAAGGAGGACTGGAAGGCTCTGGCCGATGATAATGCCGACCCGGCCGCCGACATCTGGGCCATGCTCTGCATCGATGCCGAACTTCAGCCCCGGCCGCCCGACGACCATTTGCCACTGGTGAAGCTCTTCCCCTCGCGCGGCATCGGCTACGCCCGCAGCGGCTGGATGTCCGAAGGCGGCGACACCATCGTCACATTCAACTGCCCCTCGCAGCCGCACCTGGGCCTGTGGCAACTCGACGCCAACCAGTTCACCTATCAGGCCTACGGTGTCGGTTGGGCCATCGACAGCGGGCCCGGGCGGCAGAGCGTGGGCAATCGTCAGATGCTTACCCTGCGGTCGCACAGCCAGGGGCACAATCTGATGGAAATCGACGGGGCAGGGCAGGTGCGACCATTTGGCCGCATGCTGGCTTTTCACGATGAGCCCGACTGGCTGGTGGCCATCGGCGACGGGGCCGAAAGCTATGGCCTGAAAACCTTCAACCGCATGCTCATTGCCGGCAAGCGCGACGGGCGCGTCCGTTACATTATTATTGTCGACGAGATAGAGCCGGCCGATGACGCCCGCCACCTCTGGCGCCACTTCCTGCACACGGCCGCGGGCAACAAGGTTGTCGTCGATGGGCCGACCGCGAAAATCGAAGCCCCCAGCGGGGCCACAGCTCTTTACGCCATTATTGCCCCGGCCGATCTGCCCGATTTGGCCGTGGCCGATTTTCCGCCCGACGATGCCGCCGCCCATCCGCGAATCGAAATGCGCCATCACCGCGCCGGCGGCTTCACCATGGTCAGCCTGCTGGTGGCCGATCCGACGCCACAGGCTGCCCCAGCTTCCGCCGATGCCGCTGCCACGGCCGACCATGCGCCCGCCGACAACGGGCCTGCTGGCAATGCCGCCGCCGACACAACTCCCGCCGACAGCGAGCCCGACCAGCCGCAGCCCGCCCCGGCGGTCGTCGTCATCGACCATGTCGGACCGGCCGTGGCCTTTCGGCTCAGGGTCGATGGCCTCGAAGACCGCGTCTGCATACTCACCCAACATGGGGCCAAACCGCCCGAAGGTTACGGCTCCGATGACCATCGCCTGCAACTGAAGAACGCTCAGGCGGCCAAGACGCTTCTTTTTGACTTCAGCCAGTCCGGCCACCAAGCCCCCAGCCGCCACTAAGCCGCTATCCGTACCGCTTCTACCGGCCTTGCCCCTTGGCAGCTATGGGGCCTTTGGCCAATTGCAGTCGAATGTATCCAGAGCCCATTGACGGCGCGCCAATACTCAAATAGCTTGAAGTATCGGCCCACAAGAATCCGCAACATGCCTGCCACCACAAGAGCGGCCAAAGTCTAATTTTTTGGACAGGAGGCAGTGCCATGAAAGTCAGAGAAGTAATGACCCGCAATACGGAGTTCATCAGCCCTGATGACTCGTTGAAGCATGCCGCCGAAGTGATGCGGCAACGGGATGTCGGATTTCTGCCGGTCAAACAGGGCGAAAATCTGGTCGGCACCATTACCGATCGCGATATCGCCATCAGGGCCGTGGCCGAAGGCGACGATCCGGACCGTACTCGGGTCAGCGAAGTCATGACCAAAGGTTGCATCAGTTGCTACGATGATTCCGACCTGACCGAGGCCATAGAGCTGATTCAGGAAAACGAGGTACGCCGCCTGGTGGTCAAGAATCATAGCGATGCCCCCATAGGCGTGGTCAGCGTGGGCGACCTGGCTTGGGACGTCGGCGATGATCGCCTGAGCGGCGCTGTGCTGCGCTCGGTTACCCGCGGTGCGGGCCACCACTGACCGCCCTTATAAAGCTGCGTCCGTGGCTGGGCGCAAACTGGCCGTATTAACCTGATCAGCAGAGATTCAGTTGGCACGAGCAACCGGACAAGGGCAGGCTGACTTTCCTGGATCCGCCGCGACCCGGGAGGGAGTTCGCGGCTAAGCCAGGCGATTAAAGTCGCCGCCCTTGTCCGATACTTTTCCGCCGCAATTTCACACAACTTCCTTTGGTTCTCCGATACTCAGCACCCGCCACGGTGTTTGTCTTCTGATAATGCTTTCGCACTTGCCGCCATTTTTGCTGCTCAGTCGGCACAAAGTTCGCTGGCAGCAGGCAGGTCGGCCATAGAATCAACCTGACCGGGATGTACAAACACGCAAGAGAGAGGTAACAGTCGTGACCACCGCCGAAAAGATGCCCGCGATCAGCACCCTGTGTCTGTCAGCAGAGGAACTCGACCGGGCCCGTCGCCGGATTGAGCAGGGCAGGTGGAAGCAGCCAGCCGAGGCCCTGCTGGCCAGCGCCCAGGAGGCCTTCGAAGACCAGTCGGCCATGCCCGAAATGGATGTCTCCTGGTTCGACGCCGATCCCACCCGCGACTTCGGCGAAACCTATATACCATTCCACCGCTTTCTCCGTCCCGCCACCGAAGTTCTGGGGCGCGGACGGGTGCTGGCCTGGAGCGGTCTCATTTTCAACCGGCCCGAGTACCTGCAGAAGGCCCGCCAGTTGCTGATGCATTTTGCCGCGGGCATTGCCACCCATGTACGGCATCATGATAGCGGCATGGAATATGGCAGATTCGCAGTGCAACTGACCGAGCTCTATGCCTGTCTTGCCCATCAGCTTACCGAGGCCGAGCGGGATATTGTGCTGGCTAAGCTCGATGCGGCCGCCGAGGCCATCCAGGCCGGCACCGAGCATTGGCTGACAGCCCTCAAGCGCATGCCTTACAGCAACCACCTGGCTTTCCAGCGACACGGTCTGCTGGCCATCGGCTTGCTGCGCGGCCGCGACGATTGGGTAAGCGAGGCCATTGACGGCACACGCGGCTTCGGCGAGATGCTCAACGGCGCCACCTTCGATGACGGCCTCTGCTTCGAATCGAGCACCCATTATCATTATGCCACCTTCCGGGCCCTGCTGGGCATGGCCGAGCTCGTCAGGCACCGGCCGCAGACTGGGCGCGACCTTTACCGCGAAACCTTCGCCAATGGCCGCTGCCTGAAGCAGATGTTCGACGCTCCGCTGGGTATGTTGCTGCCGGGCGGAGAGTTGCCGCCAGTTGGTGATTGCTACGCCAACCGCAATCCGCTCTGGAAGACTCATGCAGCCACTTACGAACTTGGCTATGCCGTCTATGGCGATCCGCGCTACGCCTGGCTGTTGCAGCGCTCGGACAGGCAGAATCTGGACGCCCTCCTGTTTGGCGCTGAACACTTGGCCGAAGCCTGCCCGCCCGGCGGCAAAACCAGGCTCTGGGTCGAACACGGTTACAGTCTGCTTACCGCCGCCGAATCTCCTGAGGACTACTGGCAGCCCTCCAGCGCCGCCCCCGTCGCCTTCCTCAGCACCGACCGCAACGGCATTCATCATCATCTCGACAGGATGGGGCTGCAGATTGCCGCCGCCGGACGCCTTTGGCTGGAAGACGTCGAAAGCACCGCCGTGGCCAGCGAGGGGCACGGCTTTGTCAATCCGATTCAGGCCGGCTTCAATCGCACGACACTGGCCCACAACCTGGTGGTTGTCGACCACCACAGCCAGCAAGCTTCTCTCCAGGCGCTGCAACTGGTCGAGTTCAAGGACCTGCCGGGCTGCAAAACCGTCACCGTGGCCGACCCCGATGGCATACTCTACGACGGCGTGCGACAGATGCGCTCGATTGTCGTCACTGGCGACTATGTGCTGGACGTCTGTCAGGTCGATGGCGGAACGACCAGTCACCTGGCCGACCTGGTGCTGCATCCGCGGGCCGATGGCGATGCTTCCATCTATATGGCCCAGCCCGCCGGAACTGCCGAGGCTGCCAAATCGGCCTGCCCGGCCTGTGCGTCCGGCGATAAAAATCTGCCGCCCATGACCGACGGCGCCTTGTTGCCCGACGAGCCCCCATACAACTGGCTGCGGGAGGTAAAAAGTGCCGATCTTGCAGCTTGTGCTGCGGCTGTTGCCGCCGGCAGCGACTGTCCGCTCACTATTGGCTGGCAACAGGGCGATGGCTGCTGTCTGGCCAGCCTGTCGGTGCTGGAGGGCGAGGTCCAGAGCCTGTCCAGCGCCCGCTGGCCACTGCAGAGCAACTGGCAGACCGGCGGCAGGCAGATGTTCTTCCTCAGGGCAACCGGCAGCAAGGTCACCTTCCTGACGCTCTACCAGGTGGTCGCTCCGGCGGCCCAGGGCGCGCAGGCGGCCGGCCAGTGGCGAATCAGCCAGGCCAGTCGCTATCACAATGGCTTGCACGATGAGCTTCGCTTGACCGTCGGCCATGGCTCCGAGGTGAGAAGCCACATTCTGCAAAGCCTTTGATTTTCCCCGCCGCCCCCTGCATCTGCTGTTGCCGCTGCAGTTGCGCTGCTGTAAACCCCTCTCCCGCTTGCGGGGGAGGATGTCTCCGGCGCATGCCGGAGACAGGTGGGGGTGTTCCGCCGCGCAGAAAATTTTGTCGATTTGCTGCTTCAGATGCCCCCGCCGGCGACAGTGCTGCGCTGCGTCAAATTCTTTTTTCAGGTTTTCCCGTTGCCAATTGCTAACCAAAGGGTTATAAATTAAGTGGGGCCGATTATAGCAATGCCGTATCAGGTTACTCCGGTCTCGCACCTCCGCCCTTTGTCAATTGGGGCTTACGTATCACATCGCGTCGGATGTAAGGGGCATTACCATGGGAATCATAGTCACTTGTTGTTGCGGCAAAATTCTCGAAGCGCCAGCGGAATCGGCCGGTCGCCACGGTCGATGCTCCGAGTGCCGCCGATTGGTTTTTGTGCCGCGCGAGACCGAAAAAGCACACGTCATTTACACCGGCAATAACTTCCAACTGATCGAGGCGGCCATTATCCAGGCCCTTTGCCAGCTCGAAATCCAGCCCCGCGAAGCCATGATGGACGAGGCCGACAAATGGGCCAAGGCCTGGCAATTGCCCAGCGAACGCAAGCCGCATTCCAGCGGCCTGGAGCTGATCGCCGGCATGGTCTCCTCCTGCATCCAGCGCGATGCGACAGTGGGCATGGATCGCGTCAGCATACACCGCATGAAGGCCGAGCCCATGCTCCGCGTGGCCGTCATCCGCGAAAACCGCCAATTGTTACACATTGTGGCCCGCATCGGCGAAGACCAGTACCTGTGCTGGCACCACCGCGACGCCGAGGACGAAGAGGTAGAGAACGCCAAGCAGCGCACGGCCGTCCTGCAGTCCCTGAGCGCCGGCGTGCACTGCGACCGTTGCGATTACAACATGGGTTTTGTCCGCCTGGTGGGCCGAATCGGCCTGGCCCCAATCGTCGGCTACCGCTGCACGGTGTGTAACAAAATTCTCTGCACCAAGTGCCACGGCAAATTCGAAAAAGGCTGCCCCGAGTGTCGGGCCTCGCACAACAAGCTGCAGGTGCTGGCCGCCAAACTGCCAGTCAAAGCCTGACCTCAAGCATTAACCGCACCTCGCGCGTACGCCGCTGTGCGCCCGTTTTTTCTCCGGACACCCGTCGCCTCTCTGTCTGTCGGCCACTTTTTTCTACATTACCCATCAAAAAACCTTATCATGCATTTTCCTTATGATCTTTACTCCGGAATCGCCGGTGCTTTTCTGCGACTTGATTTTCAGGAGGCATTACCGTGACAACGAGCAAGCCGTGCCGCATGCGAATGTTCGCTTCGCTTCTGATGCTGTTAACCATCACAGCACTTGTCCTCGGTGGCTGCGGAGCGCCGCAACGAAGCATAGCCATCAGCGACCCCTATGCCGCAATCGACTGGCAGACGACCGGACGCTACAAGGCCAACTTCCATACTCACACCACGGCCAGCGACGGCAGCATGAATCCTCACGAGGTGATCGACCGCTACAAAGCCCAGGGCCACCGCATTCTTGCCCTGACCGATCATAACCACGTCACTTATCCGTGGCAGGGTCTCACCGATCTCAGCCCCAGCGACCGGGCTGTCGGCGAACTCGAGGCCGGCGGGCTGCAGTCCAAGGATCTGGTCTACGAGAATCGCATACCGCTGGAAATCGGCATGATTGCCATCCAGGGCAACGAGCTTTCAAGCCATCACCATACTGGCAGTTTCTTCACCGATCATAACGGCACTAATACCGAAATCGCCTCGCTCCAGGCAATTGGAGCAAAGGGCGGGCTGGCCATGCTTTATCATCCCGGCCGCTACGGTCGCAGCACCAACTGGTATGTCGACCTGTACGAGCAGTATCCGCACCTGATAGGGCTGGAAGTCTACAACCAGGGCAACCGCTACCCGGACGACCGACTTATCTGGGATAAAATTCTCACCCGGCTCATGCCCGGGCGGCCGGTCTGGGGTTACTCCAACGACGACATGCATGCCCGCTCGCACCTGGGCCGCAACTGGAGCATCATGCTCCTGCCCGAGTTCTCCGAACAATGGGTCAGGCGCGGACTGGAACAGGGGCGGTCTTATTTCGTCTACTCGCCCCACCGCGAAAAAGAGCCGATGCCGCCGGTCATCCACTCCATAGAGGTCGACCACGGGCGGAGCGTCATCACCATCGAGGCCGACAACTGGGAAACAATCGAATGGGTCAGCGAGGGCCAGATATTCCATCGCGGCAGTTCGGTCGACCTGGCCCGCTACAGCGACCAGATCGGCAGCTATGTCCGGGCTAAACTTCGCGGAGCCGAGGGCACAATCGCCGGAACGCAGCCCTTTGGCATCCACCGGCCCATTGCAGCCACCATCAGCCTGACCGATGACGACGGCATGGCCGAATACATTGACGATCAGCATCTGCGGGCCCGCGTGCAACTGCGGAACCTGTCGGCCGGGGCCGTCTCGCCACAAATCGAAGCCCGAATCGGCCAGGAGCAATTTATCAGCCAGGCGGTCTCTCTGCAGCAGCCGGGCGATGTTACAACCTTTGACGTACCGGTACCGGTCGAGGCCATAAACGCCGGCCAGCCGCTCGATCTGCATATTGATCTGGGGGCCGAATATGGACGCTCGCGACGGATGCGCCTGCGCCTGCCGCTCAGGATGGCCCTGCCGGTCCGAGTCTCATCGCAAGTCGTAGCTACCGATCTGGCCGTTATCTCCGTTGTCAGCCAGGTCGAACAGCGCCCCGTGACGGTGCACCTGACTGCTGCCGTCGAGGGCCAGTCGCTTCTGCGTGAAACGGTTACCGTAGCCCCTGGCGAGCAGGTGCAGGTACAGTGCCCGCTTCCGGCCTCGCTGCTGGGGCAGGAGAGCGAGCTTCAGGTGGTGGCAAAATGGGATCGCAGCTTCGGGCTGCCCGAGGCAACCTTCAGCTCGGCAATCGATCTGAAGAATCTGGCGCCTGTTGCCAAAGTGGCAGCCGATGGTGCTGCGGGCGGAATTTTCCCTACGCTGAAACCGGTTGTCATGCTGGATTCGGCCGAAGATGTATTCCCGGTCGGAGCGCGTGACGACTGGCAGGGGCCGGCCGACAGCAGTGCGGCTATTGCCTGGGCCTGGGACGGGCAGAATCTGCTCCTTACTGCCACTGTTCGAGACGACAAGCACTTCAACACCCGCAGCGGGGCCGGCATATGGAACGGCGACGCAGCCCAGTTGGCCATCAATCCGCCGGCCGAAACCATGACCACCCTGGGCCTGGCCCTGACGGCCGAGGGTGTCGAACTGCACCGCTGGGGCGGACCCGATGCCGAATTGCAGCAAAAGGCCCAGCACAGCGTTACACGCAACGAGGCCGAGGCCACCACCATCTACCAACTGAGCCTGCCGCTGGCCAGCCTTGGCATCAGGCCCGAGCCCGGGGCGATTTTCAGCTTCAATATAGTACTTTTTGATGACGACACCGGCAGCGGGCAGAAAGGCTGGTTGCAGTTGGCCCCCGGCCTGGCCGGCGGACGTAATCCGTCGCTCTACCCGCGATTTGTCCTGGCCCGCTAGTCAGCGAGGGCCGAATCGCCGGCTTTCGGTCGCCGCCCGGTTGGCCGCTTCGGTCGGTGCCAGACCATCGTGCACCACGTGACAGACGGCCCGGGCGGCCAGGGCGGGGTCGTCGGCTCCGGGGTAGAGTACATTCCGGCCGACCAGCGCTCCAAGCACGTTGGCGGCAGCCTGCATGCCATTGTGGAAGTCGGCCAGCATCGGGGCGATTGTGCCGGCGCTGGGGCCGCCGAGCATCAGAATGGGCAGCGTGGTCGATCCGGCAACGTCGGCAAAGCCCAGCCCTCCGCTATCGCCCCCACCGCCCGGCAGGAAAGGTATCTTGATCCAACTGCGGGCCGTCGTCGGTCCCATGGCGGCAGCGGCCGATACCACCCGCATCCATTCGGCCACGTCGTCGCTCATCAGCCAGCGTCGCGGCCCGCCCCGCCGCCCGCTGCCCTCCGGTCGCATGGGCGTCTCCAGCCTTACCGCCAGTGGCTCGATGAAGACGGGCAGCTTCAGTTCCGCCAGGCGGCCCACCAACTGGCACAGGCGGTCGAATGTCTGCAGGCACTGGCCGTTGCCGGGCCCGCTCGAGTATCGCCACAGAATTTTGCCGCCATCGAGGTTGGCTCGTACCAGGTCATCGGCCGAAAGGTACGACGACGGCGGATCGAACAACTCGCCGCGCGAGCCCTGAAAGCCAGCCCGATTCATCGAGCCGATAAGCACGCACTCGGCCAGAAAATCGCTGCCGCCCGCCTGCAGGCCCAGGCGGCACAGCGCCGCCACCTCTTCCAGAATGTCGGGAGTCGCCATAAGTCCATCAACCGGACTGTTTTGCAGCACGTGGACGATGCGGGCCAGGTAGTCGGCCCGGCGGGCCATGGCAACGGCGTCCGACCCGACGCCGGTAACCATGCGAGCCGGATGATCGGCCGCCAGAATCACCAGGCGGCCCCGCGGCGCCATCTGCGTGCGTCGCTTGCGTTCGGCCATGGCCTGATCGATCTCGTGGGGTGAGGTCGCCCGCATAAGTGCCAGCCGGGCAATATCTTGCGGATTAAGCACCGGGCCGGAATCAAAGCGGTAAGCGGCCGGCAGGGCCAGGGCCGATTCAATTTCGCCATGAAGCTCGGATCGCGATTTATCTGCTTCGGTCATTCTCGTCTACTCCCAAGGCATGGCTTTGGCGGTTGGCTTTGGCTGATCTGGCAGCTATATTGGCCGAAATGATGGCCGAAATCAGGCTGCCGCTGGTTTATAATGGCCACAGGGCCCGATTTTGTGGAGCAAAAAAGCGAAATCGCAGGTCGATTTTTGCAACTTTTTCCGCCTCTGCCGGGTTTTTACTCGCGGGCGGGCATATCTCCGGCGTCACACGAGCCGATGAATATTGAATGCGAGAGGATTGCCCGCAAGGGTTGTACGAGCTAAAGCAGGCCGCACTCGGCGGCCGCAGGTTCTTGAGCGAGTAGCATAGTGAAGGCCGAATGTCCAAAATATCCCGTTGATCTGCTTGCCGACCTGGCCGCCGGCCGTCTGACCGAGGCCGAGGCGGGTCCGGTGCGCGATCATGTGGCTCGCTGCGACGCCTGCCGCCGGGCCATGAACCGGGCCGAGGAACTGGAGCGGCAGTTGCGTGCTGCCCCGCGAATGGCCGATCAGTCGGTCTCGCAGGTCGAGCATGCCCGCATCATGCAGGCCGCCCGGCAGATGCTGACCGCCCAGAACCGGCAGCGAAAGCGGCAGAAGTGGCAGCGCGTGCTGGCCGGCCTGGCGGCCGCCATTCTGCTGGCCATAGCCGGCCCGCCGTTGCTGCGTTGGTTGGACAATATCTCGCAGCCATCCGGGCAACAAGTCACGACCGTGGCCGTTCTGCAGCAGGTCGAAGGACCGGTTACCATCGGCGACGAGCAACTGCAGCAGGGGGGCGTGACGATTCTCTCCGGCCGCCGCATCGAGACCGGCGCCGGTGGGCGGGCCAGCTTGCGTCTCTCCTCGGGCGGACTGCTCGAAATGAACGAGCGGACGGTGCTGCTGATAAACGATCTGCCCGCCGACCAGGCCTCCAGCGGCGGACGTCGCGGCGGCGCAATCTCCGGCAGTCGCATAAATGTCGAGCATGGCGAAGTTTATGTCAGCACCAGGGCCGGGGCCGAATCGCTGCGGGTCGAGGTGCTGACAGGCGGCGGCATGATTATCGCCGGCCCCGAGGCCGAGCTTAACGTGCGCGTAGCGCCGCTGGAACTGGCCGATGGCAGCACCCGGTGGCCCTTACGCCGTCGCGGCGGCGTGGTTACCGGTGGCGGCCTGTTCAGCTTGCCGCTGGCTGTGACGCCGCTGGTGGAGTTGCCGACGGCTACCGCCCGGATTGAGCTTACCGTGCTCGATGGCCAGGTCCGCTTTGAGCCTTATGGTCAGGCGGCCGTTGAGCTTGCGGCCAATCAGCACCTGGTTTTCGACCCAATCGCCGAGACCACACTTTTGCAGCAGGCGGTGCGGACCGAGCGCTTCGTCCTGTGGCGGATGGATACGGCCGAACTGCTGCGCCTGGCCGAGCCGCTATTGCCACGGCTGCTGGCCGGTCGCGGGCGCATTCTGGATGATGGTCGTCTGGAACTCCGCTACGATTGGTCGTTGCCTCAGCATCTGAATGACTGGCAGATGAGCGGCATTGAGCAGTCCCAGGCCGAACTCAGCGGCGGGGCGCTGCGGCTCCGCGATGTGAGCGGAGAGCAGGTGGCCCGGCTGCAGCACGCGGTAAATTTTGGCGGCGATATCGAGATAAGCTACAGCCTGACCGCCGACCAGCGGCAGGACTGGCGGGCCGGCTTCGCTCTTGCGGCCGTTACCGATGATGGTGCTTCTGCGGCGCCTGCTGACGATGATGCGCTGCAGCTTTCGGCCGCAGTTCGGCAGCAGGCCCAGGCGGCCGAGGCCGAGATTATTAGCTACATCAATGGTGAAGATCAGGGCCTCCAGCGCAATAGCGTGAGCCGCGTACCCGACTCGTCTGTGCACTTCGGAGCGGTGGACCAGGCCATAAGCCTGCGCCTGGGACATCGCACGCTGGCTGCCCGGCAATTGCCCTCGAATCATCTGGAGCTCATCAGCGCGGCCGCCAAGGGGCGCGGCAACAGGCTGGCCCTGTACCTGGAGCTGCAGGGGCAGGATGTTTTCCTGGACGATGTAACAATCCGCGGTCGGCCCGACCCGCGCTGGCTGCGAAGAGCCCTCAACGATTTTCTGCAGCACTCCGAACAAAGCGAAAACTGAGCCTTCCGCAGCAGAGCGGAACCGATCTGCCGGTGCGGCCCCCTCACCGCCTGATGCTTCGCCGCAATATCGCGCACATCAAATGGCAGCGGTAGCGCCGGTCGCGAGGCGCTATAATCAGAAAGCGATTGACCGGGCCGGGCAGGGCATTACAATCCTGACTCCTGTCGCAGACCAGAGGTGGGGGATTTTTCGATTTATGCCCTTGAGCAATGGGCGCAGACGAACGGAAGGGTGCTTTGCGAAATCCGGCTACAGAAGTTCTTGAGCGTGGAGTACTTGTGACGGGCGCCGACGGCATGCTGGGGGCAGCCCTCAGACGCCGCTTGGGCCAGTTGCCGGAGCGGTCCTCCCGCTGTCACTGGACCGATCAGCACAGCCTGGACATTGCCGATGCCGCTGCCGTGGAGGAGTACCTTCAGCGGGTGAGGCCGGCGGTGGTCATAAACTGCGCCGGGCTGACCGACGTTGATGGCTGCGAATCGGACCAAGAGAGGGCCATGCTGGTTAATGGCGAGGCCGTGGGCTACCTGGCCCAGAGTTGCAACTCCGTCGCCGCCCGCCTGGTGCATATCTCGACCGACTTTGTCTTTTCCGGCGACCTCGGCCGACCCTACACCGAGGACGATGTCCCCGCGCCGCTCAATGTGTATGGGCGCAGCAAGCTGCTCGGCGAGCAGAGGGCGGCCCTTGCCCGGCAACATCTGATTGTCCGCACAAGCTGGCTTTATGGTCCCGGTGGCCGCAACTTCGTACTCGCCATCTGCCGCCAGGCCCTGCTTCGGCCGGAATTGCGGGTGGTGAATGACCAGTTCGGCTGCCCGACCTATACCGATGATCTGGCAGAAGCCCTGTGGCGAATGATTGAGGTAGGTGCCGATGGAGTGTATCATGCCTGCGGGGCAATGGCCTGCAGTTGGCACGACTTCGCGATCGAGATTGTGCGGCTCTTCCGCCCCCAGGTGCGTGTGACTGCCATGGACAGTGCCGAGCTTGGCCGTCCTGCTCGCCGTCCGCGGCTGAGCGCCATGAACTGCGACCGGCTGTTGCGGCAAGTGGGCCACCGCCTGCCGGGACTGTGCCAGTCGCTGCCGGCCTACCTGTCGGTAATTAATCATGAAATAACGGGGTGCGAGCCATGAGACTGGTGGTCGTCGGGACGGGCTACGTCGGTCTGGTAACAGGCACATGTCTGGCGGATGCCGGCAATTACGTCAATTGCGTCGACAAGGATCTGCTGAAGGTCGAGACGCTGCAGCGGGGCCAGGTGCCATTTTACGAGCCCGAACTGCCGGACCTGATCGTGCGGAATGTATCGGCCGGGCGTTTGCGGTTCTCTTCGTGCCTGCCCGACGATTTTGCGACCATCGATATTGTCTTCGTGGCCGTGGGTACCCCGCCGAAGGAAAATGGCGAGGCCGACCTCTCGGCCGTCGAGGCCGTGGCCGAGGAGCTTGCCGCAGCCAAAATCCCGCCGCGGCTGGTGGTGGTCAAGAGCACGGTCCCGGTCGGCACGGGCAACCGCTTGCAGAGCCTGTTCGACAAGCGGACCGGCGGCACGACCAGCGTGGCCAGCAATCCGGAATTTTTGCGCGAGGGGGCGGCCGTAGCGGATTTCAGTTATCCCGACCGAATTGTCGTCGGCTCCACCGATGCCCAGGCGGCCGAGACGCTCCGAAAACTGTACGAGCCATTTGTCCGCACGCTGCACCCGGTGCTGATAATGTCGCGCGAATCGGCCGAAATGACCAAGTACGCCTCCAATTGCCTGCTGGCCACGCGCATCAGCTTTATGAACGAGGTTGCCAATCTTTGTCAGGCCACCGGGGCCAGCGTGACCGAGGTTCGCGGCGGCATGGGCTTCGATAGCCGCATCGGCTTCCGCTACCTTTTTGCCGGGGCCGGCTATGGTGGATCGTGTTTTCCGAAGGACGTGCAGGCCCTGGCTGCCATCGGGCGACAACAGGGCGTGCCGGTCGGCCTGCTGGAAAGCGTCCACGCGGTCAACCAGCGGCAGAAGCAACTCCTGGGCCAGCGGGTCATCGACTATTTCGGCGGTTCCTGCGCCGGGCGCACCGTGGCCGTCTGGGGGCTGGCCTTCAAGCCGCGCACCGACGACACCCGCGAGGCCCCGGCCCTGACCATAATCGAAATGCTCTTGGCCGCCGGGGCAACGGTCCAGGTGTTCGATCCGGTAGCCATGGACAACGCCCGGGCCGAACTTGGCGACCGGGTTGCCTACCGCTCGAATAATCTGGAGGCCCTCGACGGGGCCGATGCCCTGGTGGTGGTGACAGAGTGGCAGGAATTCCGGACGCTGGATTTTGAGCAGATGCGTCAGCTGATGCGAGGGCGGGCCGTCTTCGATGGTCGCAATCTGTACAGCGGCCAGGAGATGGCGACCCAGGGTTTCGATTACTTCAGCATTGGCCATCCGGATGTACTGGTGACGGGCCATCGGCCGGCGGCCGGTCCGCCGGGCGGCAAGGAGTGACAGCAGCATGGTTGAGTGGGAGCAGAAGTTTTTCGATCGTCGCCGCCGGGGCAGGTCGTCAACTGCCGACGGCAAACCATCGCCGGCTGCAGAGCAGGGGGCGGCGAAGGCTCCGCGGGGCGATGCCGACTCGGCTGACTACGGCGGGTCGGAGCGACGCCAGTTTGCCGACAGCCACGCCGATTTATCGCCCGAGGCTCGGGAATTTGCCCAGGCGGTCGACCGTTACAAGCTTCAGCGCGGCAAGAAGTTCATCACCCTGGGCGAAATCTTCGAGGTAATGCGCGGCCTGGGTTACAAAAAATGATGCGATGCAGGGGGGGCGATACGGGAGCGGGCATGGTTGAGCTGACCACAATCGACGTCATAATGCTGCTGATAGTCGGGCTTGTCGGCGGCGGTTTCGGTGGGCTGCTCGGCATCGGCGGGTCGATTATTTTCATTCCCATGCTGGACCAGATATTTGCCGGCCGCCTCTCGCAGACACCCGGAATCTACAATTTGTGGGCCGCCACGGCCCTCGTCTGCAATGTCTTCGTCGGCGGCGGGGCGGCCGTCAGCCATTGGCGCAACAAGCGCATCATAAAACGGGCCGTGCTGATGATTGTGCCGCTCGGCGTGGCCGGCGCCCTGATTGGCGTGGGCGCCCGCCTGGCTGTGTCGCAGGTGGTCCTGTGGATCATTCTCGGCATCGTGGTGCTGTACATGGCCTTGCGTAACGCCAGCAAATTGTGGAAGGGGCAGGAGTCCAAGGCCATCGATAGCGACCAGGAATGCCATCTGCCCAAGCTCTCGTGGCCGCGGATGACGCTGGTTGGCGGCGTGACGGGTTTTCTCTCGGGCATTCTTGGCATTGGCGGCGGAGTTTACAGCGTGCCGAGCCAGCAACTGCTGCTGGACATGCCGCAGAAGAATGCCATCGCCAACTCGGCATCCACCATGCCGGTTTTCTGTGGCATTGCCGGTTTGCTCAGCGTGCTGGCCCTGCCCGATGAACTGCGGATGACGGCCCTCTTGTTGGCGGGCGTACTCGTTCCGGCAGCCCTGGCCGGAGCCTACCTGGGCGGCCACCTCACTCATCACACGCCCGACAAACTTGTGCGGCTGGTTTTCATAGCCATTCTGCTCTGGACCGCTTATAAAGGTCTGCTGGTCAAGACCGGGCTTGTCTGATGCGGGCGCCTCCAAGACGCTCTGCGTGACTGCCATCGCCGGTCCGCTTTGCACTGTTTGCCCTGATTTGTCGCCACTGAACCAGAGAAGACACCGTTGGCTCGCGATTTCGTTCGACACGCTCGTACTGTTGCCATCCTGACGGCCATGAGCCGCCTGGTGGGAATGGTGCGCGACATCACTCTTGCCGCCGCCTTCGGCACGCAGATGGTGATGGACGCCTTTACGGTGGCCTTCGCCATTCCGAATCTGTTCCGCCGCCTGTTCAGCGAGGGGGCGCTGAGCGTGGCCTTCATCCCCGTCTACACCGGCCTGGTGGAGAGCAAAGACCACCGCGGGGCCGACCGCCTGGCCAACCTGATGCTGACCTTGCTGCTGATGGTGCTGGCCACCCTGGTGCTGGCCGGCGAGGGCGTCATCGGGCTTATCGGCTGGTTTGCCGATCCGACCCCGCGGCTCACACTGACGCTGCAACTGGCGGCCATCATGCTGCCCTTTGTGCTGGCCATCTGCCTGATGGGGCTGATGCAGGCCATCCTCAATGTCCGCGATCACTTTGTCATGCCGGCCCTGGCTCCCATACTGCTGAACGTATTTATCATTGTGGCCGCCGCTACCGGGGCCATGCTCTGGAGCAACGATATCCGCCAACAGGTCTTCATGGTGGCAGTGGCCGTGCTGCTGGCGGGCGTGGTGCAGGTGGCTCTTCAGGTCCAGGTGTTGCGGCGGCAGGGTTTTCGCTTTCGACCCGTGTGGGATGTTGCCAACCCGGAGCTTCGTCGCGTAATCAGGCTGATGCTGCCCATGCTGGTGGGGCTGGGCATTGTCCAGTTGAATACGCTGCTGGACCAGGTAATCGCCATGGGGCTCAGTTCGTATGTCGATGAAGCCGGCCAGACTGTGCGCAGCTTCGAGTTGTTCGGCTCTCGAGTGGCTTACCCCATGGAGAGCGGGGCGGTGTCGGTGCTGTACTACTCGCAGCGGCTGTACCAGTTGCCTTTCGGCATATTTACCATCGCCCTGGGCACGGCCATCTTCCCGGCCCTGTCGCGCAGCGCTCATCATCAGGATCATCAACAATTGGCCTCGACCCTTAACCGTGGGCTGCGGCTGGCCACCTTTATAGCTTTGCCCTGCACAATCGGGCTGATTGTGGTGGCCGAACCGCTGGTGCGAGCCCTGTTTCAGCGCGGGCAGTTCGACCCGGCCGATACTCCGCGAGTGGCTTGGGTGACCATCAGCTATGCTCTGGGCCTGGTCGTCTTCAGCGTGCTGCACCTGGTAACGCGGGCCTTCTTCGCCATGCAGGAGACCCGCCTGCCGGTGAAGGTCTCGGTAGCTGCGGCGGGCCTCAACCTGCTGCTCAACCTTACTCTGGTCTGGCCTTTCGGTGTGGCCGGGCTGGCACTTTCGACCGTCATCAGCGCCACGCTGCAGATGCTGGTGCTGCTGTGGATGTTGCGGCGCAGGGTCGGCCGGTTGGGTCTTAAGTCCTACAGTATTACCTTCCTGCAGTCCGCCGCTGCCTCCGCCTTGATGGCCCTGGCCGCAGTTGGCGGAATGTATGCGGCCAGTCGCTGGCTGGGGCCGGCCGACAACTGGCGCATGGCCCTGCTGCATCTGCTGCCGGCGGTAATATTGGGGGCGGGCGTCTACCT
>JAWLHX010000050.1:0-23268 GCA_041690105.1 Phycisphaerae bacterium | reverse complement strand
GAGTCGATCTCGTCGACAATCGTTCGCAGCAGAGCCATGTCGTCACCCATCTGACCACTCTGGAGGTTTTCCAGGGCCATGGTTACGCCGGTGGCCTCGCCTATGCGGGCCAGGGCTTCGCTGGTGCGGCGCAGGGCGCTGATGCGACGCGGGCTCCGTGTCTCGGCTCCGATGTCGTCGACACCCGGGTGCACCACCACCAGGTCGCCGCCAAGTTCGCGGACAAAATCTGCCTCGCCCCGCAATCCGTCCACCACCTGTTGACGCTCAAGCTCCTCGATGGAGCTGGCGTCCCAGCCGGTGCCGAAGAAGGCATGCAGACTGACGGCCCGCACGCCGAAATCGTCCAGTTTGCGCCTGATATCAGCTGCCGACAGATGCTTCTCTCTGTTCCGGAAAATCTGCACGTGATGGATGCCGAACTCCGTCAACATCCGCAACTGGTCTTCTTCATTCCAGGTCGAAAATCCCCAGCCGATAGCCGAAACCAGTCGCAAACGTGACATCTTGTTCGCCTTTCCGTAGGCTTTCAATCCGCAGGCTATTTATCCGTTGGCCGCCTGCACCGTGCTAATTGCCATTCTCGCCGATCTTCATAATCTCGCGAACCTGGTTTGCCCGCAGGACGTCGCGCTGCTCCTGCGAAAGCTCGCGCCCGCTGACCATCTGAAGGTGCCCGGGCTGAGTGTCGATGAAGAGTTTGTTGATCGTGCTGACCTCCAGACCCTTGACCAGTCGCAGGTTTAGGCCCATGCGCAGGGCGCTCAGCAGGGTCATTGTCTCTTCGCTGCTGATGCGACGGGCATGAGTAAGTATGCCCACCGCCCGCCAGATGCGATCTTCCAGCAAGCTGCTGCTTTCGCGCAACAAGGCCTCGCGAGCCTTATTCTCGTAATCGATTATGCGGGGAATAGTCAGGCTCAGCGTCTCGAGAATCTCTTCTTCGCTGCGGCCCAGAGTCACCTGGTTCGATATCTGGTAAAAGTCGCCCGAGGCCTGCGTGCCTTCGCCGTACAAGCCGCGCACCGCCAGCCGCATACGGGCAATGGCCTGAAATACCTTTTCGATCTGCCGCGTAATGACCAGGGCCGGCAGATGCATCATGACCGAAACTCGCAGACCAGTGCCCACGTTGGTGGGGCAGGCCGTCAGGTAGCCCAGGCGACTTGAGAAGGCGAAATCGAGTCGCCGCTCAAGCTCGTCATCGAGCCCGCTGGCCTGCTGCCAGGTGTCTTCAAGCTGAAGCCCGCTGCGCAGCACCTGAAGGCGCAGATGGTCTTCCTCGTTGATCATCAGGCTGATGGTCTCGTTCGGGCTGAACATGACCGCTCGCGGACCATCGTTGCCAGCCAGTTCGCGACTGATGAGGTGACGCTCGATGAGAAACTGCCGGTCCAGCTCCGAGGCCGTATCAAGTGGCATGAAAACCGGCTCACCGAGCAGGCCCAGCTCCGTCTCGACGCCGCGGATCTGTTCCTGCACGTCGTGTCGTTGCTCGGGCGTCATACGTTTCAGGAACGGATAACCTGCCACATTGCGGGCCACCCTGACGCGGGTGCTTATCACAACTCCGGCCTGTGGGCCGTCGCCGCGCATCCATTCGCTGGAGCTTGTTGCCAGTTCACGCAATTCCATCGGTTTTCTCTTTATCCTTGATCAGGTCGCGAAGCCGCGCTGCTTCCTCGTAATTTTCGCGTTCCACCGCCGTCCGCAACTGCCGGCGCAGAGACATCAGGTCGCGCTGCTTGCGTTCGCTCTCGCCTGCCCGCGAAGGCACCTTGCCGGTATGTTCCACCGTGCCGTGAACCTTCTCCATCAGCGGGTCGAGCGCCTCGCGGAATACTTCGTAATCATTGGGGCAGCCAAGGCGACCCTCGTTGCGGAAGTCGACGTAGCTCATGCCGCAATCGGGGCAGGTCGTCTCGGCCAGATCCGAAGCCTCGCCATGAGCCGAGATGAAGGCCGAGAGCAGATCCTGAAGGCTGACGTGCGTCTTGATTGTGTAGCCTTCGTCCTTTGCGCACTCCTCGCAAAGATGCTTCTCGATCTTCTCGCCCTTGATTATCTCGGTGAGATGAACGCTGGCTATATTCTCATTGCAGCGCTGGCATTGCATAAAACACTTCTCCCGTCTGGCAACTGCTCCCCAGGCCGCAACCACGGCGGCCACCGGCAGAAAAATCTGCCACCCCTATCTTATCGGCCGACAAAGGGTTGTCAATTATGCCCAAAATCTCCCCGGCGACCTGGAGCAGCTTTTAAATGTTCTCGAACATGCCTTGGCGGGCGGCCTGAATATAGTTTACGCAATACTCGTCTTTGGCCATCACCGCCTCGGCAGCCACTATCGTGGCAACAATACCACGCTCCAGTGGATCGATAATGCCCGCATCAACACCGGCCGCCAGCATCATGGTTACAAAAGCCCGGTTGATGACATTCCGGTTGGGCAGGCCGAAGCTCACGTTCGACAGGCCGCCGATGGTCTTCACCGGGTCAAGTTCGGCCTTGATGCGCCGCACCGTCTCCAGGCAATCGCGGGCGTGCGTCGGGTTGGTGCTGATGGGCCGTATCAGCGGGTCGATGTAGATGTCCGCGCGCGATACGCCATGGGCATCGGCCGCCTTCAGAATCTTCTCAATGGCCACGAAACGGGCATCCACTGTTTCCGGCATGCCCGTGTCGTCCATAGCCAGGGCCACTATTTTTGTGCCGAATTCGGCCGCCAGAGGCATCATCAGCTCCAGCCGATCCGATTCTCCCGTTACCGAGTTCAGCAGGGGCTGGCCCGGGCCGTGCAGCGACAGACCAATGCGCATGGCTTCGGCATTGGCCGTGTCAACGCTCAGCGGCTTGTCGGTCACGCTGCGCACCTGCTCGATCATCCAGCGCATGTCGTCGACCTCGGTAGTGACGCCGGTGGCACTGTTCACGTCGATGTAATCAGCCCCGGCCTCTACCTGTTTGACGGCCTCCTGCCGCACAAATTCGGCATTCTTCGCCGATACAGCTTCGCGGATTCGTTTTCGCGTGCAATTCAGCCGCTCTGCAACAATCATCATGATAATTATCTCCTGGCCTTGTATCCTCTGAGCAAGACTTGTATGCCAATATAGTCGGACGCCTTTGCCACATTGCCTGGATCTGCCCGGCCCGTCGCCGAAGCTGCCAGATCCTGCTTTTTACTCCGTTTGACGGTATAACATCAGCAGCCTTAATGCAATATTTTTCGGCCCCTCCATCTGCCTGGGCAGGCAACTGTTTGTGTATACTACGTGCAACAAAGAGAGCAGATTGCCGCCCCGCCGACAAGCTATGCGCACGGGCATCCGCTGCCGCCTGAACACAATCCATAGTATCTCACATTCCGCCGTAAGCGTATGGCCGGCAGGGTGTTTAGGGCCAAATCCCTATCTGGCGGCAAGGCCGAATCATTCAACTTTTTCATTCCGCTGGCCGATAAGTAATGCAGTGGAGATGTTTTCAGCTCCATGGCCTGCCGGTTTCGCTGGCAGGCCCGCACGGTTGGGGGGGAGAGGACAGAAGAATGGTTGACCTTGGAAAAACTGGAAAAGTTACCTTTACGTTTCGCTGCAATACGCCGCGACAGGTGTACTTGGTTGGCGATTTCAACGGTTGGGCCCCGACGGCCACGCCGATGAATGAAGTCGAGCCGGGCGTGTGGTTTGTGACAATAAAGGTGGCCCCGGGTCAGCACCAGTTCCGTTACCGCGAAGACGGCGACGTCTACCACACCGACTTTGCCGCCTGCGGCGTAATCCGGAATCCTTACGGCGGCTTCAACAGTGTCGTCGATGTTGAGCCCCCGATTCGTCTTCGGGCGACGCCGGAGCGGCACGCCTTCAGCCGCAGCCATCAGTACAACTGAACGGCGCCGGGATATCCAGCAAACACAACATAAAAGAACAGCGGCAGGTCAACTGATTTGGCCTGCCGCTGTTTTATTATGAGACTATGGATTGACCGGCTTCTGCCAGCGGTGCTGTTACAGTCTCTGTCGCAGCTTAGCCAGAATATATTCTTCCAGTGCCGGGTCTCGGCCCAGGTCTTCCCACACCGCGCCCTGGCTCAACTCGGCATCGAGACTGTCCATCATCATTTCGCTGCGATGGGTGTAAACGCTATATAGCTCGCCCATGCTGCCCGCATCGACATTGCCGGAAAGCGACAGGCGCTGCCTGGTGACGACGACCTCGATCTCGGCGCCGGGCGGAAGGTCGCCGTCAGTGGCTGCGGCCTCGGCAGGAGTCATGTAAACCACGACTTGGCGGCGAATTGTGTGCAGACTGCTTTCAAGAACATCGGTCGCGGTGCGGGTATCAGGTCGCCAGCACTCAAACCAGTGGGCCGAAGTCAGGGGGCGGGTGTCGACGCGATGTTCCTGGCGCGGTGGCCGCTCGACAACAAAAAACATCTCTTCCAGCACATCGGCGACATGAAATCGGATGACCTCCGTGTCGGCCAGGGTCACGCGCATCGGGTTTTCAACATGGGCCACCCGCTGCTGGCAGCCTGCAAAGGCAGCAGCCCCCACAAGGCAGAAGAAAACCGCTGCTATTAAATTCCGTCTGATCACGATGCACCTCTGGCACGAGATTCTACATTTTTCGAGTCTACCGGATACGATGCACCTGGAGCATATCGGCCGAACCAGGCTTGCCCGGAAACTGGCCGCTGATTATAACCACCGTCGCCCCCGGCTCAACCCATTTTCCATCCAGCAGCACCTGCTCAACTCGCCGGCGAAGGTCGTTCGTCTCAATCAGTTCCGGATGATGGATACCTGCAACGCCCCTGTAGAGTGACACCCGGCGGCAGGTCTCAACGCAGTCGCTGACGGCCACAATGGGCACTGTCGGACGCTGCTTGCTGACGGCCAGGGCGGTTGCTCCGCTGTGAGTCAGCACGACAACCACGGCCGCCCGGGTCTCCTCGACCATGGCCATTGATGCCCGGGCCAGGGCCAGGTTCATGCGGCCGGAACCGCCGCACTGTTCGTCAGGCCGCTCTTCGGCCGACTCGCTGATCTGCCGGGCGTAGCTGCTGCCATGGCTGCCGAATTCCAGTTCGTGGTCTTCCGTCAGGTTTGCCACCCGGTCCATCATTGCCACGCTTTGCATGGGGTAAGCGCCCACGGCGGTCTCGCCCGAGAGCATGATGGCGTCGGTGCCGTCCAGAATGCTGTTGGCCACGTCCGAGACTTCGGCCCTGGTGGGGCTGGCCGCATCTATCATCGATTGCAGCATCTGGGTGGCGGTTATGACGGGTTTGCCTGCCTGTTGGGCCAGGCGAATCATCTGCTTCTGCAGCAGCGGGACCTCCTCAACCGGCATCTCCACGCCGAGGTCGCCGCGGGCCACCATGATGGCATCGGTTACGCAGAGGATGCGCTCGATCTGCTCCACGGCCTGCGGCTTTTCGATTTTTGCCACAATGCAGGCCGCACTGCCGGCACGGTCCAGAATTTCGCGCAGCTGAAGAATATCTTCCGGTCGTCGGACAAAGCTGAGGCCAACATAATCGACCCCGGCCTCCATGCCCCAGGCGAGGTCTTCCCGATCTTTCTCGGTAAGCGCCGGAGAACTGATTTCGGTCTGCGGAAGGTTGATGCCTTTGCGCTGCCGGAGAAAGCCGCCCACAATAACGCGGCAAACAAGACGGTCGGGCAGCTTGTCTTCAACCCTCAGCGTCAGGGCGCCGTCATCCAGTAGAACCTGCTGGCCCTGGTGGCAATCATCGATCATATCGGGGAAAGTGGTCGAAAACCCCTTGCCACATACGGGCAGGCCGTGGCGCATGACCGAAACCGTCTCGCCTGGTTCCAGCGGTATCGGATTGCAGCAAAGCTGGTCGGCCCGGATTTTCGGCCCGGCCAGATCCAGCAGTACGCCCACATGCAACCCGGCATCGGCGGCAACCTTGCGGACGCGATTGTAGACCATCTCTCGCCACTGGGCAGAGCCATGCGAGGCGTTGATGCGGACCACGTTGCAGCCGGCGCTCAGAAGGGCGCGAATCTCAGGTTCTTCCTCGGTGGCCGGGCCCAGCGTAGCGACAATTTTGGTAAAGCGGATGGTGGACGCCATTCTATAGATGCCTCTCAATTGATTACAGCCGCCATGGTACCAGCCGCATCAATCAGAAGCAACAAGCCAGCCGAAAAGCTCGCTCGGCCCGACGCACTCGCTATTGGCGGCGATGGCTACGGCGATTTGCGACGCGGCGGCCTCTGGCAGGTGGGGCAGGCCGTAGTGCCGCGACCGGCGACGGTCGTTTTACGCATGGTTCGGCCGCAGCGCGGGCATGGCTGGCCCGAGCGTCCGTAAGCCAGGTGTGCATTCTGATAATTCCCCGGCTCGCCTTCGGGCGTCAGAAAGGAGTCGATGCTGGATCCTTTGTGCTCGATGGCGGCCAGCAGAACCTGCCGCATGGCCTCCCACAGAGCCTGCACTTTTGGGGCCGATATGCGATTGGCCGCCGTGGCCGGATGCACGCGAGCGATAAAAAGAGCCTCATCGCAATAAATATTGCCCATGCCGGCCAGTTTGTGCTGATCGAGCAGAAGGGCCTTGATGCCGCGACTTGTGCTGCCCAGCAGACGACGAAAATCTTCCAGCGATATCTCCAGCGGTTCGGGGCCGAGGTCGGCCAGAGGTGTCTGACTGTCGGCCTGTGTGTCGTCAATCAGCATAAGTCTGCCGAATTTTCGCACGTCGCGAAAGCGTAAGGCCATGCCATTATTGAAGATAAGATCGGCATGATCGTGCTTGCCGGGCGAGGTATCGGCCGGCACCGCCGCCAGGTGGCCGGTCATCCTCAAGTGCACCAGCAGGGCCATGTTGCCCGAAAACCTGATGCGGATGAATTTGCCGCGACGCTCAACCGCGCAAACCTTCTGGCCGCGCAAGGCTCGGACGGGCAACGACTTATGATGCAGCACATGGGCTCCGTGCAGGGCCAGACGCTGGACCACGGCTCCGGTAATGGCGGGTCGCACCTGTCGCACAACGGTTTCCACTTCGGGTAATTCGGGCATTGGCGGGGCCTTACGTTCATTTTTCTTTGCGGTTTCCTGTTTCCGTGCAGTAGAATATTGTAACGACGCTGGCGGCAATGGGAATATTTGTTGGAACTTTTGCTACGCTGCGGCGTCTTATCCTGTGGAAGGAATGGATTTGGCGAGACCGATGAAAGATTTTCGGAATCAGCCGGCTGATGGCTCCCTTTCGATTGCGGCAATTGCTGCCGTTGGATCGAGGGCGGTCGGTACAACTTCCACAGCAAAGGATGAGACGCTCGAGGGTCTGCTGGTGCGGGCTCGGGAGGGTGACGGCGAGGCTTTCGGGCGGATTGTCTCGCGTTTCGAGCGGCTGGTGCACGGGCAGATAATGCGTATGACTCGCGACCCGGAAATCAGCGATGACCTCTCCCAGGATGTCTTCCTGCAACTGTGGAAGGTTCTGCCGGCCATAACCACATCGGCTACGCTGGCCGGATGGCTGAAGAGGGTAAGCATTAACAGTGTTATCAGCCACTGGCGCAACCGCGAGAGCCAGCGACGTCGCATCGAGGCTCTGGCGGTTGCTTTTCCGCAAAGCGAGACCGCCTGTCCGGTCGCTCGTCTGATTGACGAGGAAGACCGCGACCAGGTGCGGGCCGCCCTGGAGATGGTTCCGACGGAACTGCGAATCATACTGACGCTGCGCGTGTACGAAGAGATGAGCTACGAAGAGCTGGCCGAAACGTTGGGCCTTGAAGCAGGCACGGTCCGCAGCCGGTTGTTCAGGGCGCGTCAGATGGTCAAAGAGACTCTCCAGCGGTGGCAGAAGGTCGGCCAAAGTCAAGTCCAGTAAGTAAAAGTCACAAACACTTTCAACCAATTGCTTGCGCACAGGAACGGGCCATGGAGGCTTGCGATCAGGGACATTTTGTCAGCGCATACATGGACGGGGAACTCTCGCCCGAGGAACGCCTGCGCTTTCGGAAGCACCTTAAGCAATGCACGCAGTGCCAGGAGGCGGTAAACGACCTGCGACAGGTGGACGATGCCCTGCGTCGCCAGCACATGCAGCGCAGCGCACGCTTCAGCGATTGCAGCGAGAGCATAGCCGACAGCGTGCAGCGCGACCTGACCCGTACCGGCGAGTTCAGCAGGGCCAGACGCCTGAGTTGGCTGCGGCGGCACAGGCGACAGTTGGTTATCTCCTGCGTTGGTCTGGCCATGCTGGCGGTGGTCTCGGTGCTGGCCATGCACGTAATGGCCGGTCGTGGCGGAGGACGTAACGGCGATGCCCTCAATGGTGGCGCGCCGGAGGCCCGCAGGCTGTCGCGACCGGAGCTTTTCGCCGTCATGGCCGAGGCCGAGCACCTTTTGCTGCAATTGCAGACGAGGGCAGCGGAGCCGGGTATGGCTCGCGAGCTGCACCTGGGTGCCATTCGCAGCGGCATTCGGGAACGGCTGCTGATTGCCGAGTCGAATTCGCTTCTCCGCGACACATCTGCGGTCAAAACCATGCAACTGGCCCTGGCTCACTTGGTCACCCTGCCGGAGGACAACATTGAGCGCAGCGCAAGGCGATTGGCCGCCGCCATAGAGGAGAGCAGGCTCGTCGAGCGAAGCGCGCAGTTTCGGCATTATGATGGCGCTGTGCATGCTATGGGTGATGAGCCAGGGGCGCCGGCGGCGAGCACGTCTGCCACTGTTGCGGCTAATGGTCGCGAAGCCATCAACCTTGGTGGCCTGCGCAGCGACGAGGCGCTTGCAGCACAGTTGGCGGGCAATCATGAAGAGGCGGTCGAACTGTGGCGCAAGCGCCTTGAGGTAACTCGCGATGAGGTGGACCGGGCCGAACTTCTTGTGTCGATTTCCCGCAGTTTGCTGGCCCTGGGCCGCTACGACCAGGCCGTTGCCGAACTTGGTCCGCTGATTGAGGAACAACCTCAACATCGACTGGCCGACGAAGCCCTGTTTGTTATCGGCGAAGCCCACAGGCTCTCGGACAGGCGAAACGAGGCCGATGTCGCCTACGGCCGCCTGCGTTCCGATTACGGTTCGTCTCCGCTTGCAGCCGTCGCCTTGTTGCACCAGGGGCGGATGGCCGAGGAGCAGGGCAGCTTCGATGTGGCCCTCAACCTTTACAAATTGCTGGAGCAATCGTTGCGCCGCCTTCCGGCCATGGCCGACGAAGCCGAATCGCGCCGCCGGTTCATAATTGAGAATCGTGACGGGGGTTTCGTCGCTCTAGGCTATTACCGCCAGGCCGAGTTGCAGCACCGTCACCCGACCCAGCAGACCGAGGCCTTCATCACGCTGGTCCGGCTGGCCAATGGTTACAGGTCGCACCCGATTGGCGACGACGCCCTGTTGCTGCTGGTTCGCATGCACCTGGCCCAGGGCGACGAGGCGGCCGCCGAGCAGGCTTTCCGCCGATTGATGGAGTTGCCGCCGGCAAGTTTGCCGCAAACCGAAACGCAGAGCATTGCCCTGGCGGCGACGGGTTGGCTGCTGAAGGACGCTTCGGCGGCCGTGGACGGCAGCAAGCGGATTTTTGTCGAGCTTACGGGTTACAATAAGGCCGAGGCTCTGAATTCTCCGACCGAGGCCGATGGCCGGTGCCAGATGGTATTCGTTTCGGACGTGGCCGACGCAGCCAGCGAGAGGCGGCTGTTGCTGAGGGTTGAATATTGGCGGGCCGGGGCCGACGAACAGGCTTTTCTGCCCAGCCTTGGGCTGGCCCGAAGAGTAACCATCGAAACGGCCAATCCGCTGCTCCGCGAAGAGATCGAGCGCATTTTGCGGCAGGTCGATGCGGCGCTGGCAGTTCTGGACAGGGCCGCGACGCAGCGCCAGGTTCCGTCTGAGGCATCGGATAGCTGAGGAGCAATGAATGGCCGGGCAGGGTGGTCGATGGCTTTGGGTGCTCAAGATTTTTCTGCTGGCGCTTCTGGCTCCCGCGGCAACATCGTCTGGCCAGATTCGCATCATGGCCGGAAGCAGCGGTTCGCAGCCACAAGCGGAAAAAACGCAGGTAATTCTGGAAGAGAGCAGCCGGGCGACGGAACTGCTCGAGCAATTCACAGGTCATATTCAGGCTGAAAATTACGCGGAAGCTGCGGCAGCGGCCGCCGAACTGGCCGGCATCGGCAGCGATAAGCTGGTGCGCGAATCGCGACGAGGGGCGCAGCAACTTCTGCGAGGTCGCATTTACGCCCTTGATGCCGAGCAGCGTCGTCTCTTTGCCGCGGCCATGGCTCCGCAGGCTGATGCAGCGCTGGCTGCGGCCAGGCTGAATGGGGCTTCCGATTCGCGACTGCTCGATGTCTACCGCAGCTATCCCGGTTCCAGGGCGGCAGATGAGGCGCTGGCTCTGCTGAGTGTGCGGGCCTTGGAGCAGGGGCGGCTTGAGCAGGCGGCCGACTGGCTGAGCTTGCGGCTGGACGATCCACATCTTGATGAAGCAGCGAAGGCCCGCGCGGCAACCATGCTCGGTTTCTGCGGATTTACTTTGGGGCGTGCTCAAATCATCGAAATGGCCCGCGCCCAGCTTCCGGCCGCGGCATCGGGCATGCAGTTTTCGTGGGCCGGGAAAAAACTTAATCCGGCCGACGCTTTGCAGCAGATGGCCGAAGACCTGGTGCCGCTATCGCCGCCGCTTACCACCACCGGCCTCCATTCCAGCGGGGCAGGGCGAAAGGTCGAGCTTCCTGCAAATGCCGCCGGCATGTATCTGCAGGGTCAGTTGGATCATATTGGGCAGGCGGGCACGACTTTCGGGGCCGGCCGGGCCGAGTTGCTGAGATCGGAAGTCGGCCGCGCCGAGAGTGAGCGTCCGACTGCGGTGGTGGCCGGCGAGGAGGCCATCTTTACTGCCGAGGGCACAATGGTCGCAGCTTTCGACAGGCACAGCGGCCGCCAGCTATGGCAGCAGGAACTGACGACCGCCACGCCGCAGAACGCCATTATCCGGCGGGGCGTCGCAGCAGGCGGATGCGAACCTTGGATCGTACACACGCCGGGGCGGATTGTTGTTGCTCTGCCCCTTGGCGATGGCTTGACGTCGGCAGCCACGCAACTGCTGGTTCTGGACGACCGTACCGGAAAGACCCTTTGGCAGTGGTTGCCGCCGGGGAACGACCAGGGCCCAGGCATGCGCCAAATGCCTTTTGGCCCGGCCGGCGCAAACCCTGGTGAGGCGATTCCGCCTCCGGATGTCCCGGCCGGACAATTGTCGCCTGGCTCTGATCAACGGCCCTTGGATGATAACCGCAACCAGCCGCCGCCACGCAAGGTGCTGCGACTGGAAGAGTTGTACCCCATGGGCATTCCGCTCGTGCATGGTGGGCGGTTGTACATGGTGGCGGGTACCCAGCCGGTCAGTTGGCAGGCGACGCCTGTCGATGCCTACCTGGTCTGCCTTGACCTCCAGAGCAGGCAGCTTCAGTGGACGTGCTTTCTGGGCAGCGATTTGCCGACCATGGACGCCGGCGGCTGGAGCGTTGTGCGGCCCGCCCCGGTTACCGACGGCCGCAACATCTACACCCAGAGCGGGGTGAACAGCCTGGCGGCGGTCGACCTGCGGCTGGGGGAGATTGTCTGGGCTCAGCCATTCGTGCCGGGCGATGCCAGGCCGGGCTGGCATTTTCGGGGGCAGATGCAGGATAACACGCAGGTCTGCCCGGTGCCGCTGCTGGTGGATGACCATCTGCTCATTTCCTCCGGCCGCCAGGGGCAGTTGTGGTCAGTAGATCTGGAAACCGGCCAGGCGGCATGGAAGGTTGACGAACCTTCGCCCCTTTTGCTGGGGGTGTACGATGGCCAGGCGGTGCTGAGCGATCTGGCCTCCGATCATATTGTTTTGCGCAACCTGGCAGATGGCACGCAGAGGCGCCAGCTTTCGGTTCGTTCGCCGGTTCGGGGTCGGCCGCTACTGGCTGCAAACAAACTTATTCTGCCGACCGATGCCGGCTTGCTGGCGCTGGACCTGGGTGATGCTTCGCAGGAGTTGCTTATCGAAAGCCAGCGGGAGGCAGCCGAACCGGTTGCAGTTTCGGCCACCAGCGACGGGCTTGTGTTTGTCAAGGGCGAGGCAATTTACAACTGTACCGACGTGCAGCAAACGGTGGCCCGGCTGAAAAAACGCTGGCAGGATAACCCGGACGAGTTGCAGTGGGCCCTGCAACTGGCTGCCGTGTATCAGCAGCAGAAGTTGTGGACTGAAGCCGAGGGCCTGTTGGACGGGGTGCTGAAGTCGCTTGCCGATTCATCGGACGGCAAACCAGCCGAGCCGGCATACTACGCCCGGGCAGGTCGCGAGCAGATGGCGGGGCTGTATGCCGCCTGGGCCGAGGCTTTGCCGGCCGACGATGTTGCAAGTCGTCTTGGCAAGTGGCAGCAGGCATTGCTGTGGTGCGACACTTCTGCGGGGCAAATGTCGGCACTGATGAAGATAGCGGACTACGCCCACCTGGCTGGACGCACTGACGAAGCCGCTACGGCCTACCGGCAGGTGATGGAGACAACCGCCCGCGGCGGGGTTGTTCTGCTGACCGATGCCGACGGCGTCAGGCGCTCGCCGATGGTCGTGGCTGCCGCCGCCCTTGCCCGGCTTGGTGCTGCGCCGCAGGACGAGGGTGAGGCCGCCTCGCCTGCGGCCAAAGGCAGTTGGCTTGCAGATTGTGATTTTGATCGACTCCAGGCAAATATTCTGGCAAGGCTTTCCTGGGCTCCGGGCATTCGCTTTGTGAGCGATGATAAGCACCCGGCCGTACCGGTCGTCTGGCTGCGGTCGGACGGCCTGGTGGCCTTCGGCCCGGGCGGGAAGATAGTATGGATGACGTCGCATCCGCCACAGGGAACCATCAACGATCTCTGGCTGATCGGCGACAAACTGATCGAGCGACGGGGTCAGGAATTCATCACCCGCAGCAGAAACACAGGCCGGGTGCTGGAACGATGGCAGTCGGAATCGGAAATTCTGATGTTCAGCGACTCACGACCTGCAGTCAATCGGCGTGTGCAGGTTCGGCGGGTGATTATTATTGATGGGCAGGTCGTGCAGATGGTGGAATCGAAAAACCTGGAGCGGCCAGGTTCCTCCGATAGCGTCAGCCCCATGGCCCTCGAAGATGGTCTGCTGCTGCCGGTATCGACTGGAAATCAAGGTTCGCTGGTAAAGCTCGATTCCTCAACCGGCCGGCCAACCTGGCAGTTGAACAGGGGCATCAATCAGCTTGCCTCGTTATTTGTTATGGGCGACAAAGCGGCGGTCGCAACCGACGAAGGCGGCGGCACAATCGCAGCATACAATGCCGACGACGGCCAGCTTAGCTGGCGGCACGAGAACATTGGCAAGGGCTTTACCGACCGAATCATCACCAAGGACGAATTGGTGCTGGCTCGCGAGGAATCCAACCAGTCACGGCCGGGGCAGCCGGCAAGAGTCTGGCGGCTTGCCATTCTGCGATTTGGCAACCTGGAGAAGCCCGAGGTAGTGGACGTGACGGTTAACGGGGCGCACCAGAAGTTGCTGGCTCGACAGCACAATCTCACCGTAATTCAGCAGCAGGATGGTCTGGCCGCCTTTGATGACGAGGGTCAGGTGGTCTGGAATATCAGGCTGCCTTCGCTCGCCCAGGGCGGCGTCGCGTCTCATGCTGTAGATGCTGATAAAGGCCTGCTCGTACTGGCGGCGATGCAGGAGGTGCTCTGTTTCTCCATTGCCGATGGTAAACTGCAATGGCGGATCAATCGTCATCCACCGGATGCCGAGCGTCCGGGGCAGGGCCTGAAATTGCTGCGGGTCGGCGACTGCGTGGTCATCTGGTCGCAGGGAAGTCCGACACTCGATCTTCTTTTCCTCGATTTTCACACCGGCAAATTGCGTGGCGGGATGGCTCTCGGGGCTTCGACCGGACAGGTCTCAATCGAGCCCATTGCCGGCGGCCTGCTGGTTGTAAATGGTGACGAAGTGCTGACCGTTACTCCGCCCCCCGCCACGGATGTTTCGAAGTAGCATTGCATTTCCTCTGCTTTGACGGTAAAACCTTGGTCGACATCTGTCAGAACTTTTGACCAAGGGAGCCATAAGCATGAGCCAGTTGAACTTTTCCAGAGCACTGAAAATTGACGACCAGTGGGACGTTATTGTCGTAGGTGGCGGCCCGGCCGGATGCACGGCAGCCATTGCCGCGGCAAGGCAGGGTAAGCGCACGTTGCTGATAGAGGCCACCGGCAGCTTTGGCGGCATGGGCACGAGCGGCCTGATTCCGGCCTGGTGCCCATTCTCCGATCATGAAAAAATCATCTATCGCGGCCTGGCCGAGAAAATTTTCAACGCCTCCAAACAGGGCATGGCTCATGTTGCGGCCGATGCCCTCAATTGGGTGCCCATCGACCCGGAGCATCTGAAGCGCGTTTATGATGATGCCGTTACCGAGGCCGGCGTGACTGTGCGTTTTCTGGCCAGCCTGGCCGCGGTCGAGACCAGCGACGACGGCAAAACGGTCTCGGCCATTATCGTGACCGACAAGCAGGGGCTGAAGGCCCTGCGAGCCCGCGTCTATGTTGACGCCACCGGCGATGGCGACCTCTGCGCCTGGGCCGGCGCCGAGTTCGAAAAAGGGGCCGAGGACGGAATTCTGCAGCCGGCCACCCACTGCTTCTCGCTTGGCAATGTGGATGAGTACCATTACCGCCACGGTCCTAACCTGCATCCGGGCAACAAGCAGAGCCCGGCCTACGACATTGTCAAGAGTGGCAAGTTCGACCTGATTCGCGACACCCACATGTGCAACAACCTGATTGGTCCGCGGACGGTGGGCTTCAATGCCGGCCATCTCTGGGATGTCGACAACACCGAGCCAGACACGGTTTCGCGGGCCATGGTGCTTGGCCGCCGCCAGGCTGAACAGTTCTGCAAGGCTCTGGCCGAGTATCATCCGAAAGCCTTCAGCGGGGCCTTCGTCAATGCCACCGGCAGCCTGATGGGCATCCGCGAAACCCGCCGCATAGTTGGCCTGTATCGTCTGACGCTGGATGATTACATGGCTCGTCGCAGCTTCGAGGACGAGATTGGCCGCAACTGTTACTTCATCGACGTGCACTCCACGCCTGAGGATGCTGCCAAGCGTGCACGTGGCGAGTTGGACGAAGAAAAGCGTACCGCCCGTTACGGTCGCGGCGAATCGCACGGCATGCCGTACCGCTGCCTCGTGCCGCGCGACCTGCACAACGTGCTGGTCCCCGGGCGGGCCATTTCCTGCGACCGCAGCGTGCACGGCAGCGTTCGCGTAATGCCCGTCTGCCTGGTGACAGGCGAGGCCGCCGGTGCTGCCGCCGGCATGGCCGCAAGCATGAAAGAGCCCGATGCTCACACGGTTGATGTGTCGGCACTTCGCGGCCACCTGCGGGAAAATGGCGCCTATCTGCCGGAATAGAAGAGGGAAAAGCCATGTCGGCCGACAAACTTGAGCTGCTGCCGGGCTTCAATCCGGACCGGGTGCAGGGCCTGGCGATCAGGCCTGCCGATGATATGCAAGTGTACGTTGTGCCCGACCGGGCCCTGGAGGTGCTGGATGTCCTGATTGACGGTGAGCCGGTCATGTACCGCAGTCCGGCCGGGCATCGCGGGCGGCAAAGCTGGGCTTCATCGGGCATTCTGCCGTTGCTGCACATTGAAGGCGCATTCACCTCGGGCACCGAGAATTGCGGCCCGCCCGACGGCCCGTTGCCGCTGCATGGTACATTCAGTGTAACACCTGCTCGCCAATGGCAGATGACCGCTGATGGCGGAGTCGAAGGCGTAATCGATTGTCGCAAAATGGTCACCGGGCCGGGGCTGATTGTTCATCGCACGATCCGTCCGCTGGCGGGCAGGCGGGCTTTCGAAATACGCGACCGGATGGAGGCCGTTCTGGGAGGCGACTTCATGTGGCTCTACCATCCGAATTTTCCGGTGGAGGAGGGTACGCGGTTTGTCAGCTCCGAGCAACTGGTTGTTCCGCGCCCCGATGGCATTTCCAGCCACAAGGCCGACGCCTATCGCACGTTTTTCGGCGTTGGTCGCGGCCTGACTCGCAACCCGCCCACCGCGGCCGGCGAGCGTGCCGATGCCGGGACAGTCGAGGCGATCGAGCAGGAGAATTTCGAGCGCTGCTACCTGATGAAGATGAAGCCCGATGCCGAAGGTCTTGTGCGTGCAGCCCTGGTGGCTCCGGGTGATGAATCCGCGGCCTACGTGGAATATCGCCCGGCTGATTTCATGCCCTGCCAGCAGGCTTTTCAGCTCTGGAAGAATCCACGCGATGCCGCCAGCGGTCTGGAAGTCGGCAGCACCTTCATGGGCTGGAGTTATGCCCGGCAACATGGCTTGCTGTGCACACTTCAGCAGGGCCGGGAGCACGAGTTTGCCATTACAATAGGTTTTCTGCGCGGCCGGCAGGAGGTGGCCGATTATCTGTCGCTTATGGCCGACGCCCAAGGGGCGGAGCTTCGTCACCTTCAGGCTGACGAGTTGAGGAATGTTTACCTGGGTTAGCTCCCGGAGCGGGGGATTGTGGCAATGGTTGACAACAAGCCCTGGATTCCGCGGAAAAAGCTCAGCAGGCCCGAGGCGGCGCCGCTGGTGCGGCCGGATTTCCGCCCGGAGTTCCTCGATTTCGAACGTGGCGGAATCCGCATGGGCAACATTGAGCCCAACCAGCGGATAACGCAGATTGTCAAGGCCGCCCTGGAAGACAGGCACCAGACGCCGTTTATCATCGACAAGTGGGGCCGCGGAGTCTACTGGAAGTGGATCTGCTGGCTGCCGCGCGAGAGCCGCAATGCCAAACCCATCTCAAACAATGTGAACTTCGGTTGTGCCAAGTTTTACGTATCGCTCGATGGCGACGACCAGACCTTCGAGGCCGGGCTGCAGATAGAGCGTGCTCCGCTGCCCAGCGTGCCTGTGCCTCCGGGGCAGGAGGCAGTCCGCCTGCACGAGGACTGGGACATGAAGACCCTTGTGCGCGGCCTGCGGAAAGGGACAGTCGTGGAGCGCGAGATATCGCGCCTCGTCCGCAGCGATGGCTTTACCGTCCGGGCCGGAGCATTTGCGGCCATGGTCGAGTCGGCCAATGCCAAACCTCCCGCGGCCAGTCGTCTGAAGCGGGCACTGGAAGCCATACCGCCGGCCGACTGGGGCGGATTTCAGCTCTGTTACGTTTTCCAGCGGCAGGATGTCGCCAACATGGGCGGGCAGGATATAGTCGAGGCCATTCTCAGCATCTTCAGCGAACTTGTCCCGCTGATGAATGCGGTAATGACTGTGCCCTGCCTGAAGCCCCCGCCGAAAGCCTGACCTGGGCCGGTCGCTGTTTGCCTGTTGAAGATACTTGAACCGTTTGTGGCTTCGGGTATACTATGGGTCTTGCGTTCTTACTTAAGAGCCATCAAGGAGATGCTCATGCCAAACATCCTGCAAGGCAACCTGGTTGCTCGCAAAGAGCAGCGCTTCGCCATCGTGATTTCTCGCTTCAACGAATTTATCTCCAGCAAGTTGCTCGGCGGGGCGATTGACGCCCTCGCGCGCCATGGCGTTGCCGAGGACACTATTGATGTCGCCTGGACGCCCGGAAGTTTCGAGATTCCGATGGTCGCCCGCCGCCTGGCCGATAGCGGCAAGTATGCCGCGGTCATCTGCCTTGGGGCGGTCATTCGTGGTGGCACTCCTCATTTTGATTACGTTGCGGCCGAGGTCTCCAAGGGCGTGGCCCAGGTTGGTATTCAGACGGGCGTGCCGTGCATTTTCGGCGTGCTGACGACTGATACGCTGGAGCAGGCCATCGAGCGCAGCGGCACAAAGGCCGGCAACAAGGGGGCCGATGCAGCCCTTGGGGCAATCGAGATGGCCAATCTGCTGGCGCAGCTGTAAACGGGGGTTTACGTGCATTATAAGCGGGGTCGGCTCTTCCTGACGCGGGGCCGGCCTCTTGTATTCTGAAGGGGATTTCTGTCGGATGTCCAAAAGAGAGCAGGCACGAGTGCTGGCCATACAGGCCCTGTATCAGTGGGATCTGAGAGGCGAGGATTTTGACGATCATGTCTCGGATTTTCTGGCCGAAAGCACTCAGGATCCGGAGGTCTACTTTTTTGCCCGCGAGTTGACCATCGGGGCCTGGAATTTCCGCAGCCAGGCCGATGAGGCTATCCGCGAGGCGGCCGTCCACTGGGAAGTATCGCGCATGGCGGCCGTCGATCGCAACATTCTGCGGCTCGGCATCTACGAGATTGTCGAGCGCTTCGATATCCCGGCCCGCGTGGCCCTGGATCAGGCAATCGAGCTGGCCAAGCGTTTCGGAACAGCCGAGAGTGGCGCTTTTGTAAACGGCATTCTCGACCACGTGCTCCGCAAGCACAGGCCCCAGGAGGCTGCCGGAGCACACGGTCTGCCAAACATCGAAGCGCCCGACATCAGCCCCGAGGCTGATCCCGGCAAGACCCACTATCCCGACATTCGAAATTGGGATGAGGAATGAACTACAAGGACGAAGCGGGGAAACCATGGTATTCGGCAAAATATTCGGAGCAATAAAGAGCAGTTTCGATAAGACCGTGGCCGGCCTTGAGAAGACGCGCCAGAACTTTGGCCGCAAGCTGGGCAGGCTCTTCACCATTGGCCGCAAGATTGACGACGATTTTCTGGCCGAGTTGGAAGAGACGCTGATTCTGTCGGATATCGGCGTCGGCACGACCGAAAAGCTTATTGAAGATCTGAAGGAAAAGTATCGGGACAAGACGATTGAGAATCCCGACGAGATCCTCAACTTCCTGAAAGCCGACCTTGGTGGCCTGCTGGGCGCCGAGCAGCGGGGCATGACTTTCGCCGCCAGTGGGCCGACGGTCATACTGGTCGTGGGCGTTAATGGCGCCGGCAAAACCACCAGCATCGCCAAGCTGGCCCGGCTGATGAAAAACCAGGGACGCAGCGTCATGCTGGCCGCTGGCGATACCTTCCGGGCTGCGGCCGCCGACCAGCTGACCATCTGGAGCGAGCGCATCGGCGTTGAGATTATCCACCACCAGCCGGGCGGCGACCCCGGAGCAGTGGTTTACGATGCCGTTGATGCCGCCATGAAGCGCAATACCGACGTGCTGATAGTGGACACGGCCGGCCGCCTGCACACCCAGACGAACCTGATGCGCGAGCTGGAGAAGATTGTCCGCGTCATCCAGAAGAAGATTCCCGACGCCCCGCACGAAGTGCTGCTTGTGCTGGATGCGACCACCGGGCAGAACGCCATCAACCAGGCCAAGCTTTTCGGCCAGGCCTGCCCGCTGACGGGCATATTTCTGGCCAAGCTGGATGGCACGGCCAAGGGTGGCATCGTCATCGCCATCAAGAAGCAGGTTGATGTGCCGGTCAAGTTCATCGGCACTGGCGAGAAATTCGACGACATTTCGACCTTCGAGAGCGAGACCTTCATCGAGGCGCTTTTCAGCCGCGCCGAATAATGACGCCGCCGGTGGACGCTGGCACCAGCACTGCAGAAGACCGGAGAGACTATGACAAGCGAGGCAGCGATAATTGTCGAGCAGGTGTGTCAGCATGCCAAGCGCCTTGGCGCCGCCTTCGCCGATGCTCGCACCGTGCGCAGCGTGTCCAGCAGCATTGTTGTTCAGGATGGACGGGCTAACAAGATGTACAGTGCCACCAGCTACGGGCTTGGCGTGCGTGTGCTGGTCGATAATTGCTGGGGCTTCGCCAGTGCCGACACTCTCAGCGGCGACCGGGCGCTTCAGTGCGTGGAGGAGGCGGTAAGCCTGGCCCGGGCCAGCGCCGAGTTTGTCGAAGAAGAGGTGCACATTGTTCTGCCCGAACCGCACATCGACCAGGTGCGCGACGTCGGCCGGATGAAGAGCGACGACATGCCGGCCTCGGAGAAGGTTCGGCGGGTTCTGGAGCTTGAATCGGCGGGGCGCAAGACCGCCGGCAGCGGCATTGTCAACAGCATTGTCAGCTACAGCGAATCGCAGCAGGTTGAGACTCTGGCCAACACGCTGGGCACGCGGATAGTCAACGAGACCGACCGCAGCGCCATCATCTCGCAGATGGTGGTAACCGACGGTCGCCAGACGCAGCGCGGGGTGGAATACCGGGCCGTGGTCGGCGGACCCGAGTTGCTGCTCGATACGCCGCCGGAGAAGCTGAGCATATCGGCAGCCCGCAAGGCCCTTGGCCTGCTGAAGGCCAAAAAGTGCCCGGCCGGCCGTTTCACAGTGATCTTTCATCCCAGCATAACCGGTCTTCTGGTGCACGAGGCCCTTGGCCACAATGCCGAGGCCGATGCCATCTGGGCCGGGCAGAGCCTGCTGGAAGGCAAGCTGGGCCAGACAATTGCCGCCCCCGGCGTAACTATTGTCGACGATTCCACCATCCCCGGAGCCTACGGCAGCTTCCGCTACGACAGCGAGGGCACGCCGGGGCAGCGTCGGGTAATTATCGACAACGGTAAACTGGTAGGTTTTCTGCACAGCCTGGAAACGGCGGGCAAGTTCGGCGTGGCCCCGAACGGCAGCGCCCGGGCCGACGATTACGATTCCCGCCCCATAGTCCGCATGAGCAATACCTTTATGGAACGCGGAACGGTGCCGGTCGAGGAGATGATTCGCGGCGTGGAGCGTGGTATCTACCTCAAAGATGGCCACTGGGGCTACGTGTTCGTGCAGAAGGGTCAGTTCATCTGCTATGCCGGACAGGCCCAGATGATAGAACATGGCCGCCTGGGCGAACCGCTGCGCGATGTCAGCATAAGCAGCCTGACCCTGGATGCCTTGAAGAACATTGACGCCGTGGGCGACGATTTTGAAATGGACATGCCGGGCCAGTGCGGCAAAGAGGGGCAGGGCATGCCCACCGACGCCGGCGGGCCTCACGTTCGTGTCAACAACATTGTCGTGGGCGGTCACCAGGAACTGGAAGAATAGACAAGCGACGGGCAGGGGACGGCTATGGCGCCTGAAATCGACCTGATGCAACTGGCGGAGAAAGTGCTGGATTCGGCTACAAGCCTGGGAGCCGAGTGGTGCGATGTCGGCGTGCGCACCGGACGGCACATCGGCGTATCGCTGGAGAAGACGGCAGTCAAGGAAGCCGACAGCGGCCAGGGCGAATCGGCCAGCGTGCGGGCCTTTATCAACGGAGCCATGGGTTTTGCCCAGTGCCACGGGCTGGACGAAGACCGTCTGCTCAACGCCGCCCGCCGGGCTGTCGGCATGGCTCGCGAGGGCACGCCCGACCCCGATTTTCGCGGCTTGCCGCTGCCGGAAGCGGCCGAAGAAGTGACCGGCCTGTACGATGAGCGCCTGGCCGCAATGAGCGTGCGCGAGGTGGTGGACCTGGCGGTAGCCAATATCCGTCAGGCCCGGCAGATGGAGCCGCAGGTTAACCTCTCGGGCCACGTCAGCATGTCGTCCGGCGATGGCGTGCTTGTCAGCAGTACCGGCATCAGGCTGGCCCGGCGGCGGACCAGTCTCGAGGTGGACATGGAGGCGGTCATCAGTCGCGGCGATGACAAGGGTTATTACTACGAGTTTGACGGTGGTCGGGTGCTGGAAGATTGCCATGGCGAGGGCGTCGCCGCGGCGGCCATAGAGGCTGCCAGACGCATGCTCGGAGCCAGGGCCATGCCCTCGGGCCGCATGCCGGTGGTTCTTGGCCCGCTGGCAGCCATTGATTTCCTCGAGCAATTGGTAGGCGCTGCCAGCGCCGAAAGCATCCAGCGCGAGCGTTCTTTTCTGGCCGGGCGGCGCGGGCAGAAAATCGGCAGCAACTGGTTGACAGTCATCGACGATCCGTTCGTCCCGCGCGGGCTGCATAGCGGCCAGTACGATGGCGAAGGTGCCGCCCGCCGCAAAATCACCATTTTTGACAGTGGCGTCTTCCGCACCATGCTGCACAACAGCTATACGGCCGGCAAAGCCGGTGAACCCAATAACGGTCGCGGGTCGCGGTCGGGCGGCATCAGCCCCACCAACATGCAGATTACTCTGGGCCAGCGGACCGAGGCCGAATTGATCAGCGAAGTAAAAGACGGGCTGTATATTCCGATGAGCCAGTTCTCGGCCAACCCGACCACGGGCGACTTGTCGGCCAGCGTCGACTTCGGCTTCCGCATTATAGATGGCTGCATTGCCTACCCGATTGAGGGGGCAATGGTGGCCGGCAACATGCTTCAGTTGGCCGAAAGCATTGACGGCGTCAGCAGCGATTATCGCATAGAGCCCGGCGCCAAATTGCCGTCAATGCGTATTGCCGACGTGCAGATTGCCGGCAGCGCCGACTGCTGACCCTTATCTCCCCGGCATGCGCCAGTCTCAGCCAAACCACCAACCCACCCGCGTAAGGAGCTGAAGTGAAAGCTTTTCTGGATTGTCTGCCCTGTACTGTGCGTCAGGCCCTGGAGACTGTTCGCCGCGTTACCGACGATGGCCAGTTGCAGCTCGCCGTGTTGCAGGAGGTCAGCCGTCGGCTGGGCTCTTCTCATCTGAACCAGACGCCGGCCGCCCTGAGCCGGGTGGCCTACCAGGTTGTAGCCGAGATGACCGGCGCCAACGACCCGTACAAGCGCGAGAAAGCTCTGTACAATAAGAAGGTTCTGGATAATTATGCCGAACTCGAGCGCCTGCTGGATGAGGCCCCGAACCGCCTGCATCGGGCCCTGCAACTGGCGGTGGCTGGCAATGTTATCGACCTTGGCATCGGCAAGCCGTTCGACATCGACCACGAGGTGCCGGAGGTGTTGCGCCGCAGTTTTGCCCGCGACGACAGCGGCGCCCTGGAGGTTGAGCTGACCTCCGGCCGCAAACGCATTCTATATATGCTGGACAACGCCGGCGAAATCGTCTTCGACAAGCTGCTCATAAACCTGCTGCACAAGGATCATGACATCACCGCCTGCGTTCGGGGCGGGCCGATTATTAACGATGTGACCCTTGAGGATGCCCAGCAGGTGGGCCTGACGGATATGGTTCCGGTGATAACCACCGGCAGCAACGCTGTGGGCGTGGAGTGGAGCGAGGCATCGGCGGAGCTTAAAGATGCCATTGCCACCAGCGACCTGATAATCAGCAAAGGGCAGGCCAACTTTGAAACCCTGAGCGGGCGTCCGGAAAACTACTATTTTATCCTCAAGGCCAAGTGCGATTGTGTGGCAAAAGAGCTGAAGGTTGCTTATGGCGAGGTTGTCATCGTTCACAGTCCCCGCAAG
>JAWLHX010000049.1:5402-23557 GCA_041690105.1 Phycisphaerae bacterium | reverse complement strand
CCGTTGCCGTTGCCGTTGCCGTTAAAGCCCCCGGCACTGCCGGGGGATGTCGTGGCCGTTTTTCTTTTGCCATTATCCCCCTATGACGGGTGCGGCCGCAAACCCGACCGGTCTTATCCTTGTCTCATCTGCAGTCGATGGGTAAAATCTATCTTTCCGGCTGAGAGTTTTTCGCCTGCCGTATTTACCCGGCAGCAAAGGGAGGTTTTGTTTGAACAGTTATCGCGGCCGCAATGGTCATGATCAGAGTGTACCCGAGGCCCTGCGCGACGAGCCATGGCGGCTCTTTCGCATCATGGGCGAATTCGTCGACGGTTTCGAGACCATGGCCAAGGTCGGCAGCGGAGTCTCGCTCTTCGGATCGGCCCGAGTCATGGAAGGTCACCGCTACTACGAACTGGCCCGCGAGACCGCACGCCGCCTGGCACGGGCCGGACAGCCGGTCATAACGGGCGGGGGGCCCGGCATTATGGAGGCGGCCAACCGCGGGGCCTTCGAGGCCGGCGGCGAAAGCGTCGGGCTGAACATCGTCCTGCCGTTCGAGCAGAGGGCCAACCCCTACCTGACCCACTATGTAAACTTCCGCTATTTCTTTGTGCGTAAGGTCATGTTTGTTAAATATGCCGAGGCCTTCATCATTTTCCCCGGCGGCTTCGGCACGCTGGACGAATTCTTCGAGTCGCTGACCCTCATCCAGACCGACAAAATACACCATTTCCCGGTCTTTCTGATGGGCTCCGATTTCTGGACCCCGATGCTCGACTGGATAAAGGAAACCATGCTCGAGCGCGAAGGCTTTGTCGCCCCCGAAGACCTGAACCTCTGGACCGTCTCCGACGACCCCGCCGAGGTGGTCGCCCGCATAGTTGAGACGCGAAAGCAGCAGGAGATGACTGCCGTGCCCGGCGAAAAGCCCGGCGGCGAAACGCCCGATGGCAAGGTCATGCCCTGACCCCCGCCCGCCTCCACCCAGGCGCCGGCAGCAGGCAAACTCGTTCTCTTTCAGGAACAGGAGAAAACAATAATGGTAACGGCAATTATTCTCATCAAAGGGCGACGCGACCGCGTGCAGCAACTGGCTCAGGATGTCATGGCAGTGGAGGGCGTGGCCGAGGTCTACAGCGTGGCCGGCCAGTACGACCTGGTGGCCATCGCCCGCGTGGCCGACAATCAGCACATAGCCGAACTGGTGACCGGCGGTCTGAGCAAAGTCGAGGGGCTGGAAAAAACCGAAACCCTGATCGCCTTCCAGACCTTCAGCAAATTCGACCTGGAAAGAATGTTCGCCATCGGGCTGTAATGGCCGCCTGTGTGACGGCTATTACTTCACTATTTCGCCTCGCATCGTTACAATCGCACGGCTGCTGTGGCCGACCGTGGCCAACAGCAATCAAACACAACCATACTTCTTCCTGATGTGGAGCCTGCAGTTATGATGACCAGTCGCGAAATTATTGACCGTGTGGTGCATTTTGGCGGACCGGAGCGTATCGGCATGACCCTGCCTGAACCGTATCCGCGGGACATGGCCCACAGCGGCCCGGGCTTTCATCCCGACTTCAAGCAGAAGCGGTGGAGCGAGGGCGATACCGAGTATTGGACCGACGAGTGGGGCTGCACCTGGTTCCGCCTGGGCGGCATCAGCAAGGGCGAGGTGCACCAGGGGGCCATCACCGAGTGGGATCAGCTGGACGATTACCGCGTGCCCGACTTCGGCGACGATCGCCGCTACGACGGTGCCCGCAAAACCGCTGCCCAGCACCCCGAAAAGTACCTTGTAATGGGCCTGCCCGGCGGCTGGGTATTTGCTGCCGCTCGTTACATCCGCAAAATGGAACTCTACCTGGCCGACCTTCTGCTGGAGCCCCAGCGCGTCGAGCAACTGCACGACATTGTGGTGGCCGAGAACGAGAAGGTCATCCGCAAGGCCGCCGAGCTTGGCTACCAGGGCGTCATGGTGGCCGAAGACTGGGGCACGCAAACGCAGCCGCTGGTCTCGCCGAAGATGTTCAACGAGATTTTCAAGCCCCGAATCAGCCACCTTTGCGGCCTGGCCAAGTCGCTCGGCCTGACCCGCTGGATGCATTCCTGCGGGGCCATGACCAAGCTCATCCCCGACCTCATCGACGCCGGTGTGCAGGTCTTCCAGTTCGACCAGCCCACCCTGCACGGCATCGACTACCTGAACGAGCAGTTTGGCGGCAAGGCCTCCTTCTGGTGCCCCATCGATATCCAGAAGACGCTGCAGACCAAAAACCCCGAGCTCATCAGGGCCGAAGCACGCAAGATGATCGAGACCCTCGGCGGCCACCGTGGCGGCTTCATCGGCGGCTACTACGGTGACAACGTAGCCATCGGCCTCGATCCCAGCGTCCAGGACATAGCCTGCAAAGCCTTCGTCGAATTCGGAAACTACTGACCAGTTGCCCTCGGGTGCTCGCTGTGTGCCATGCCTGCTCCGTCAGGCATGGCCGCAGCCTCGGCGAAGCGGGCATCTGCGCTATCATGGCCTCGGCTCTGGCCACGACACCGAATAAAGAAAAGGCAACAGAAACGGCAACAGAAATGGGCCGAGGGGCAAGATGCCCCCCCCCAGCACTCACGGCCAGGATGGCTGTGTCACGGGTGAAGAAGCCCACCCTCACCGGGTCTTGCGGGGCGGCATCAATTTATTTCGGCTTGGGCCAGGGGACATCCTGGGCAACGGCTTCGCGCTGGGCGCGGTTCAGCTCTTTGCAGCCCAGGGCGGCCAGGTCCAGCAGTTCGGTCAATTGCTGGCGGTCAAAGGTGTGTTCCTCGCCGCTGGCCTGCACTTCGATGAGTCGGCCGCTGCCGGTCATGATGACGGTCATGTCGACCTCGGCGGCGGAATCTTCGGCGTATGGCAGGTCAAGTCGGCACTGGCCGTCGACGACGCCCACGCTGACGGCACTGGCCGTATCGATGAGCGGCCAGTCGGAGCATGGCAGCCGCTTGCGGTGTCGCCAGAGCGCTTCGACCAGGGCCACGTAGCCGCCGGTGATGGCCGCGGTGCGTGTTCCGCCATCGGCCGTGAGGACGTCGCAATCGATTGTCAGCGTGAAGCCGCTGAGCCGCTCCAGGCAGGTGACGGCTCGCAGCGAGCGGCCGATGAGGCGCTGGATTTCGGTTGCCCGCCCGTCGGTGCCTCGGGGCTTGCGCGATCCGGTGGAAGCCGGCAGCATGGCGTACTCGGCGGTCACCCATCCGCGGCCGCTGTTTTCCAGAAACGAGGGCACACTTTCGCTGATGCTGGCCGTGCAGATGACGCGGGTCTGGCCGACTTCGATCAGGCAACTGCCGGCCGCCGAGCGGACGAAGTTGCGGCGGATGCGCACCGGGCGAAGCTCCCTGTTGCTGCGACCGTCAGCTCGAGTCATTTTTTGGAGGCCTTTCTTGTGGTGGTTATGTTTACGACGCCGGCGGCAGTGTAACGGCAACGGCATATCCCCCTGCAGTGCAGGGGGCTTCAACGGCAACGGCAACAACGGCAACAACGACGGCAACAGCGTATCCCCCGGCAGTGCCGGGGGCTTCAACAGCAACGGCAAACGGCAACGGCAACGGCGACACCCTCACCTGTCTCCGCTTCGCGGAGACATCCTCTCCCGTCGAGGGAGAGGGGTTAAAGGCAAAGGCAACGGCGTATCCCCCGGCAGTGCCGGGGGCTTCAACGGCAAAGACAAAGACAAAGACAAAGTCAACGGCAACGGCAACGGCAACGGCAACGGCAACGGCAACGGCAACGGCAACGGCAACGGCAACGGCAACGGCAACGGCAACGGCAACACCCTCACCTGTCTCCGCTAAAGCGAAGACATCCTCTCCCTCAAGGGAGAGGGGTTAGCAGCAACGGCAACGGGCGTGCTGCTGGTTACGCGCCTTCGGCGCAGGGCACTGGGTCGCGGCGCGGTTTCTGCAGCAGCAGAAGCAGGACGGCCTTCTGCAGATGCATGCGATTTTCGGCCTCGTCGAAGACGCGCGAGTGCGGGCCGTCCATGGCATCGTCGGTAATTTCCAGTCCGCGATAAGCCGGCAGGCAGTGCATGACAATGGCCTCCGGGGTGGCCAGGCTCAGCAGTTCGCTATTAATCTGGTAACTCTTGAAAATCTTCATGCGCTCTTCGCGCTCCCCTTCCTGGCCCATGCTGATCCAGGTGTCAGTGTAGAGCACGTCGCTGCCACGACTGGCCTCGCGGGGGTCTTCGTACAGTTCGTACTTCAGCTCCGGGGCCGCCTTGCGGGCCTTGGTCAGGAAGGTATCGTCCAGTTCGTAGCCCTTGGGGGCTGCCAGGCGGAAGGTTATGCCCAGCCGGCCGCAGAGTATGGCCAGGCTGCGGGCCACATTGTTGCCATCGCCGATGAAGGTCCAGGTGCGGCCCTTCAGGTCGGCACCGAAGGCCTCGCGGGCGGTCATCACATCGGCCAGTGCCTGGCAGGGGTGCGACCAGTCGCTGAGCCCGTTAATGACCGGCACACGACTGTAGCTGGCCAGGTCGGTAATGGTCTGGTGGGCGAAGGTGCGGGCCATGATGCCGTCGACGTAGCCGGAGAGCACGCGGGCCACGTCGCGCGTGGCTTCGCGTTTGCCCAGGCCGATTTCGTTGGGGGCCAGGTAGATGGCCCGGCCGCCAAGCTGATTCATGCCCACCTCGAAGCTGACGCGGGTGCGCAGACTGGGCTTCTCGAAGATCATGGCCAGAGTTTTGCCGGCCAGGCTGGTGCAGACTTCGTTGCGGCGCAGGCGCGCTTTCAGGTCGGCCGCCACCTCGAAAATCTCGGCCAGGTCGGCATCGGAAAGATCGGAAATACTTACCAGGTGGAACGAATCAACCATCAGCTTGTCTCCTGCAAAGCGGCTGCGAGAATGCCTATGCCTTCGTCGATTTCCTCACGGTTGACCGTCAGCGACGGCATGAAGCGCAGCACCGTGTCGTGCGTACAGTTGATCAGCAGGCCCTTGTCCAGGCACTTCTTGAAGACCTCCGCGCCGGGGCCGGTCAGGTCGATGCCGATCATCAGGCCCATGCCACGGACCTCGCGGATTCGCGGCTGCGATTGCTGCAATTCGCGCAGCTTGCCAATGGCATACGAGCCGATCTCGTTGACGTGATCGAGCAGATTCTCGTCGCGAATTGTTTCCATCACCGCACATGCGGCGGCGGCCGCCACGCAGTTGCCGCCAAAGGTCGAGGCGTGCGTGCCCGGCTTCAGGTCGTCGGCTACCTCGCTGGTTGCCACCATGGCGCCGATGGCCACGCCTCCGCCCAGGTGCTTGGCCAGGGTCATAATGTCGGGCGTAACGTCGTAATGCTGATAGCCGAACATTTTGCCCGTGCGGCCGACGCCGGTCTGGACCTCATCGAAAATGAGGGACAGGCCCTTTTCGTCGCACAGTTGGCGCAGGCCGCGGATGAATTCCGCAGTGCAGGCATTTACGCCGCCCTCGCCCTGGATGGGCTCGACCATAATGCCGCAAGTCTCATCGTCCACCACCCGGCGGACGGCCTCAAGGTCGTTAAGCGGCACGTAATCGAAGCCGGCCAGCAGGGGCTGAAAGCCCTGGTGATACTTGCTCTGACCGGTGGCGCTGATGGCCCCGAAAGTGCGACCGTGGAAACTGTCCAGGAAGGTGACAATCTTGTATTTGCCGGCCGGTGCGTGCAGGCGGGCCAGCTTGATGGCGGCCTCGTTGGCCTCGGCGCCGGAGTTGCAGAAGAAGCACTTGCCGCCAAAGCTGGACTCGCTGATGAGCTTGGCCAGTCTTCCCTGGGGCTCGGTGTAAATGTGGTTGGCCATGAAGATAAGCTGGCCGGCCTGCTGGCAGATAGCCTCGACCAGTCGCGGATGGCAATGGCCAAGCGCCGTCACCGCCCAGCCGGCGAAAAGGTCGAGGTATTTGCGACCCTCGGCATCCCAGACGTACGAGCCCTGGCCCTTGACCAGCACGATGGGCAGGCGACCGTAATTGCTGATGACATACTGGTTGAACATCTCGATAGTCTGTTGACTGCTCATCGTTTCGGCCATTCTCTCTGATCTCCCTGAAGGGGCGTTTAGGGGAACGTCTGCCCTGGTAAAGTTTTCACGCAGTAAAGCTGACGGCTGTCCCGCCTTCGGCGAGGCATCGGCGGGCCAGCGGCATTATCCCTCGGCAGTGCCGGGGGCTTTAAACGGCGAACGGCAAACGGCAAACGGCAAAAGCAAACGGCAACGGCGTGATGTCGTTACCCTTCTCCCTTGACGGGAGAAGGTGGCCCGCAGGGCCGGATGAGGGTGAGGCTGTGTCGAGGGCGGGGAGTTTTCCGCGCGACGACACCCTCACCTGTCTCCGCTAAAGCGGAGACATCCTCTCCCGTCAAGGGAGAGGGGTTAGCAGCAACGGCAAACAGCAAACAGCAACGGCAAACGGCAAGCGACGTCAAATCGTTGTTGTTGAAGCCCCCGGCATTGCCGGGGGATATCACGGCAAACAGCCACGGGCAATGATGCCCTTGCTACCGTACAGCCTACTCCAGTATCTCGGTGCCGACGCCCTGGTCGGTGTAGATTTCCAGCAGCAGCGAGTGCTGAATGCGGCCATCGATAATGTGGGCCTTCTTTACGCCGCCGCGGACGGCCCGCAGGCAGCAATCGACCTTCGGGATCATGCCGCCGGCAATTACGCCCTGCTCGACCAGTTCCTTGATCTGGGCTGCCGTCAGCGACGAGGCCAGACTGTGCGGGTCATCATTGCGGGTGCGTATGCCGTGCGTGTCGCTCATGTTGACCAGCTTTTCGGCCTTCAGGGCCACGGCCACCTGGGCGGCGGCGGTGTCGGCATTTATGTTGAAGACCTGGCAGTCGGCTTCGCTCATGGCCAGCGGGGCCAGGACCGGAATTTTATCTTCGCCGGCCAGATGTTCCAGCACCCACTCGTCCACTTTGGTAACCTCGCCAACGTAGCCCAGGTCCAGTTGCTCGCCGGCCGGGCCCTTGCCGAAAGCACGCTTGCCCTTGAGGACCGGGCGGCCGCGGGTATGCAGGCCGACAGCCTTGCCGCCGGCGGCATTTATCTCGTCAACCAACTGCTTGTTGATGACGTTGGCCAGCACGTCCTGCACAATCAGCAGGGTCTCCATGTCGGTATAGCGCAGCCCCGCCACCCACTTGGGCTCCAGGTTGGCCTGCTTCATGGCCTTGTTGATGGCCGGGCCGCCGCCGTGGATGAGCACCGGATGAATGCCCACGGTACGCATGAAGACGATGTCGGTCAGCACGCTGCGACGGGCCGCCTCATCCTCCAGAAAACTTCCGCCGACCTTGACTACCACGTACTTGTCGCGGAACTTCTGGATGTAGCTGAGGGCCTCGATAAGCGTGGCCGCTTTGCTGATGGCAGTTTCCAATTCTTACAGCACCTCCTTTGAGTCGATCGTTGAGTTGGCGATGGTGAACAGCAACGGCAACGGCTTATCCCCCGGCAGTGCCGGGGGCTTCAACGGCAACGGCAACAACGGCAGCAACGGCAACGGCAACGGCAACAACGGCAGCAACGGCAACGGCGACACCCTCACCTGTCTCCGCTAAAGCGGAGACATCCTCTCCCGTCGAGGGAGAGGGGTCAGCGGCTTCTGTCGTTACCCTTCTCCCTTGACGGGAGAAGGTGGCCCGTAGGGCCGGATGAGGGTGAGGCTGTCTCGAGGGCGGGGAGTTTTCCGCGCGACGACACCCTCACCTGTCTCCGCTGAAGCGGAGACATCCTCTCCCGTCGAGGGAGAGGGGTTAGCAACAACGGCAACGGCATATCCCCCTGCAATGCAGGGGGCTTTAACGGCGAACAACGGCAACGGCAACGGCGACGGCAACGGCAAACGGCAAACGGCGTCATGTCGTTGTTGTTGAAGCCCCCTGCATTGCAGGGGGATATTGCGTCAACTGCAACAACAACTGCAACAACTTCAACGGCGACACACTCACCTGTCTCCGCTAAAGCGGAGACAGCCTCTCCCGTCAAGCCCTTCGACAGGCTCAGGGCAGGTGAGAGGGGTTAGCAACAACGGCAACATGGGCAGGATGCCCATGCCACGGGGAAAAAACGGCTCACTGCATCATAGCAGATCGGGGCGGCGTTCGGCGGTTCGTTTGCGGGCTTCGCCGCGGCGCCACTTTTCTATTTCGCCATGGTGGCCGTTGAGCAGTACTTCTGGCACCTCCAGCCCCTCGAAATCCCGCGGTCGCGTGTACTGCGGATATTCCAGATAGCCGTCGCTGAACGACTCGTCGGCATGACTGGTCGGGTCGCCGAGGACGCCCGGTATAAGTCGGCTGACGGCATCGGTAATAACCATGGCCGGCAGTTCGCCACCGGTCAGCACGTAATCCCCAATTGATATTTCGTCATCGATAAAGTGGCGGATGCGCTCATCGATACCCTCGTAATGTCCGCACAGCAAAATGAGCCGCTCGTGCTCTTCGGCCATTTCGTGAGCCAGTCTCTGGCTGAAGGTGCGGCCCTGCGGGGTCATGAGGATTGCCGGCCCGCGGCGTTTGTCCAAGTCGCGGACGGCGCTCAGGCAATCGACCACTGGCTGCACCATCATGACCATTCCGGGCCCGCCGCCATAGGGGGTATCGTCCACCTTCTGGTGACGGTTTGTGGAGTAATCGCGGATGTTGGTCAGGTGGACTTCCAGCAAGCCCTTCTCGATGGCGATGCGGATCATGCTGGTGGCCAGGAAGCCCTGGAACATTTCGGGGAAGAGCGTGAGAATGTCGACTCGCATAGCCATGGTAAATTCCCACCGCAGCCCGGCACCACTTAACTTTGCACCGAATCGCCTGCCGACAGAACAAAAGTGGTCCAAAAAGAAAAACCGCGAAGCGGCAATTGCCTGCGTCGCGGTGCAAAGGTCTTTCTGCCTCCGCAATCGCCGGCCTGGCCGCGTAGGGTCAGCCCAGGCGATTGACAACAGAAGTTTATTCGGCCTTGGGTGCCTTTTCGGCCTTCGGCTTGATCAGTCCGGCCTTCTTCAGGAAGTCGCGGACGGTATCCGAAGGCTGGGCTCCCACGCTCAGCCAGTACTGGATGCGCTCAAGGTTCAACCTGACCTTGTCGTCTTCCTTGGCGTGAGGATCGTAAGCCCCAAGCTCCTCAATAACCCTGCCATCGCGCGAGGCGCGGCTATCGACCGCATTAATGCGATAGAACGGCCGATTAGTACGGCCAAAACGCTTCATACGAATCTTGACGGCCAAGACAACCTCCCTTGGAACATTTCCAATTCGTCCAGGCAGGCTTCGGGGCCTGAGGACGACCTGTTGAAACTCTTTCGGCACAACACCTGGCTCTCATCAGAGCGCATAGCACCGGGCACTGCTGCGACAACGAATCGCAAAATATATCCTCCTGACTCGGCAGATGCAAGAAAAAACCGGGCCAGGCCCGCCACTTTCAGTGTCGCGTGAAGTAGAAGAATTCCAGCACAATCAGTACCAGCCAGCCTACCTGCAGGATGAAAAAGAGGATTATCTGCACCCATTCGGCCCGGTGGCGGCGCGAGACGATGAAATTCTCGGCCACGATGGCGTAAATATCTTCCACCGACTCCAGCTTACTCTGAATTGTCCGCCGCCATTCGGTGATCTTGAATTTGCTGGTGGCCACGTCGAAAAAGCGGGCCGAATACCAGTCGCCGATGAGCTTGATCTCGCGCTCCAGCCTCTGCAACTGGGCAATGCTGTGCGTGCGGTCGCGTATTACCTCCACCAGGCCGCGGGCTAGTTCCTTGTGGCTGAAAGGCGAGCGGGTGGCCTTGCCGGGTTCGGGCTCGTGGATGACCTGGGCCATGCGTTCCAGACGGCGGTCCAGGTCGCGGTCCAGCGTGCGGTGCCTGAGCAACTGCAGGTTGGCCAGGGTGAGCAGTTCTATTTCCTGCTCAAAATCGCCATCGGGGTCGAAGAGAATGGCCCCATCCCAGTCGATAATGGCCAGATCGTGCCGACCGTATTTCACCTGTGTCTGCAGGGTGTGGGCGATTTCGCGGTCGGCCAGTTCCTGGCGTTCGCTCTTCAGCAGGCTGGCGATAATCTCCGAATGATGCAGGAAGGCCTCGGGCGGCCCGCTGTAATGCGAGACCATGAAAACGCTGTATTCCTCGCTGTAATCGGTGTTGCCGCCATGCTCATTCAGGATTTTGCGGGCCAGTTCGAAGAGCCGCTCTTCGAGGTCGAATGTCTCGGGCGAGAAGAGGTTGACGAAGCTGACGCGGGTCTCAATCAGGAGCACGTCGGGGGCGTAGCCGCGCAGCTCGAAGACGACCGTCTCGTCGCCGACCTGGACGGTCTGGCGGCCCACGTTTATCTGCGGCGGAACGGTGGCCGCATAGTAAGCCGGCCCGCTCTTGCTGGTTCGCGGCGGGAAAAGCTCGCCCCGCAAATCTTCGCCAGCCTCGCCCAGCACCATCAGTACCGCCTGTTGCCTCATGATAGACGCTCCCCCTTTACGCCCATGTTAAGCGGCAGGGCGATGGCGGTCAACTGTTCTGCCCGGCACTATCGTTCTGTGCGGCGGACCACAGGTAGTAGGCAGGTTGGGAGTAGAGGAAGCGCGACACGTAGCCGCAGGTTTGCTGCAGGCTGGGGAGCATGGTGCGGCCGCGTTTGGCGCCGAGGTAGCCCCTTACCCATCGCCCGAGCTCGCCCTTCAGCCAGTCGCGACTGGTTCGGTCGAGGGCTTCGACCGCTCGCTGCAGGCTGGCGGCGCTGCGGGCGTCGTGCCGCTGGAGCCCGGCCATGGCCAGGGCCTCGCGCAGACGCTCGGAGGCCGGCGGCGGCACTACGGGGTAGGGAGTCATGCCGGCCTGCTCGAAAAACGGATGCACGCGGGCCATGGCGGCCAGGGCCTCCACGTAAGGCACGCCGGCCAGCGGCAAACTGTGCCGCACCAGGTGAGCGGCCAGGCCAAGCCCACGCCAGTTCGGGTCGACGACCACGCGGCTGATGGTCCGCAGGTGCTCGTTCCAGAACCTGAGCCGACCGCGTTGCGGCAAGCGGGCCACCAGCGGAGCCAGGGCCCGGTTGCGTCCGGCCAGGTTTGCCGCCGGCAGGCAATAGGCGATTACGGCCACAGCCTCGCCTCGCCAGCGCATGGCGAAGAGCCTGTCGGGCCCGCCAAGCTGATGGCTGCGATAGTGCAGGGCAGCCAGGGTCCGCCAATCATCGAGGCTGGCGGGCGTGAGCTGCATGTCGCGCCACAGCGAACATTTGTGGCCGCCCGGCGCGTGTGGCGGGGATGGATTGGCAGCGGACGCGGTGGTTTGGTTGGCGTTGGCGGTGTCCGCGGCCGGTGTGGCGTTGGCGCGGGAGGAGGCGGATGGTGCGGGAATGTCGGTCATTTTTTATTACCTTTCGAAAAAATAATTTGCATCACGGCGGGGCGGCTTCGGAGGCACCCACAAGCAAACAGCCGCTTGTAGGTGGCACCCAACAAAATTACGGTAATCGATCGCTGCGTTGGCCGGGCTCAGGCCTCGCCAGCACGAGCGGTTGCGCACTGCACCGGCCGGTCCGGCTCAGCAGGCTTCACCTTCGATGAATTCCAGGTAGCTTTCGGCCAGTCGCAGAAGGGCATCGGCCCGTTTGCGCCCGTGAGCCTCCGGTGCTGTCGCAAGGGCGGACTCAGGAAGGCGCTCCGCGACGGGCCGGTCGGATGTGCGGCGCAGGGCCCGGTTGAGCGTATCCAGTTGCGACTGGTCCAGAAAGAAGGTCACCGCCTGCAGCATGCCGGCTGCGACCGAGTGCGGGGAGAGCGGGGCGGGCAGCGGCTGAGTGGCCAGGTCGAGGGCCTTTTGCAGTGCGGCCCTGTCCTCGGGAAGCCGGCGGGTGAGGGCCGACAGCGGATCGTCGTCTTCGGCGCGGGCGGCGGCCAGAGCGGCCAGCAGCCGGCCGCGCTTCATCGGATCGTCGCGGCCCTCCAGCCTGTTGAGCGTGGCCAGCAGCATCAGGGCCTCGTCATCGGTCACGGCCCAGACGTCGCAGCGAACGTGCGTGTGCCCCAGACTCCGCAGCACCTGGAAGCGGTGATGGCCATTCAGTAACTGGTAGCGCTGGCCGTCGTCGGGGGCCATGTCCTCGCCGCAAGCAGGCTCCGCCGGCAGCGGTGTGGCAGGCTCGGCAGGCGTCGGCGCGGCCCGTTCCGCCAGCAGCGGGGCAGGTTGCTCAGCCGGCAGCGGGGTGGCCTGATTCGCCGGCCTCGGGGCCTGATCGCCAGACTGGCGGGCGAGCGGGCGGACCACCAGCGGCTCGTAGCGGTAGGACTCTTCGAGGTGGCGGGCCAGCTTCTTCAGGCTGGCCTGGGGCATGCTGTTTGAGTTCATCGGGTGCGGCTCGATGCGTTCGACTGGAATCCAGAGAATCATTTCCAATTGCCTCCTGTAGGTGTTGCGTGTCTCGGGTTACTTTTGCGTCACATGCTGCCATGGTTAAAGATCGTCCCGCAGCCATTGCTGGGCCGGCGGGCGCGGGCGCCGGCCCGGTCAGTCGCGCTCCTCATCCTCCTCGGGCGACTTTTCCTGAAAGCCATCGTCCAGATCGTCTTCATCCAACTCGTCCAGAAGTTCGAACTGATCGTCGGCATCGAGATTCCATTCGTCGAGGCGCCGGCGGGGCGGCCTGGGCATGCCGAGCGGACGCCTGTGAGAGAGCGGAGCGCGCGGCGATGGCGGTGACGCAGGCGATTCGAGCGGGGCCGGATGATCGGATCGCGGCCGGGGCAGGTGGCCCTGCGTCTGGGTCGGCTGGTCGTCGTCCGCAGAGGGCTGGGACGCGGCTGCGGAGTAGTGCTGCCTGGAGCTCTGGCGGGCCTGGCGCAGCGCCTGCTCGTGATTTTCGCGGGCGGCGGTCTTGGCCCGGTTCATGTGCCTGTAGATGGTCTGCCTGCTGAGGCCGGTAGCCTCGGCCAGCAGGGTCACCGGTACTCCGTGAACCACCACGAGCCGCATCATGGCGGCCTCTTTTTGCAGGTTACGCCTCTTGTTAGCCATTTTTCGGACCTCTCCCTTCGTTTTGTTGTGTTGCAGGCTGCCTCGGCCGACTGCTGCCGATTACCAAACTTTACCCTACCAATTCTGCATGATAAGCAGCGGTTGTCAAATGAGACTTTTGATTTTTTTCAAATTTATCGCTTTGCGGGCTGCCTGCGGGACGATAAACTTTTCTGTCGGTGCGGGTTAGGCCTTTGGGCCGGGGAGGTCGGCAATGGATCTGGAAAATAATCTGCGTGAATTGCGGCGATTGCGCGAGCAGGTCGAGCGCCAGCTGAGCGGGGCTTCGCAGCCGATCGGGCGGCACCTGGTGGCGTTGCCTGCTCCGCCGGCCGAGGAGGGTTCGCCAGCGGAGGCTTTTGGTCGGCGGCTCAATGGTTTGCGGCAGGAGCATGGCCTGACGCTGGAGGAGGTGGCCCGGGCCACGGGCATCAGCAAGGCTTATTTGTCGCAGGTGGAGAATGGCCGGGTCGATCCGCCTCGCGACGATAAAGTGCGACGGCTGGAGGAGTTATTCGGCCAGCGGCCGCAGAGCCTGGTTGAGCTTGCCCACCTGGCGGCCGCCCCTGAGGACGTTCGTCGTCGGCTGGAGTTGCTGCGCTCGGCCTTTGAGCGAGCCGAGGAGACGGTTGGCCTGCTGATGGAGCGTGTGCATCAGCCTGGGGCGGCGGGCGAGTCCTGCGCACCAGATGTCCACTCGGCCGGATGTGACACTTCGAAGGCTGCCGGCGGGGGTGCCGGTGTGGGGGATGAGGGCCCGGTTGCCAGCAGCACTAAAGAAACGTCGTCCCCCGGCAGTGCCGGGGGCTATAAAGACAGCAACGGCAACAGCAACGGCAACGGCGCTGGCGGCGGCGTGGCTGGCGACGGCCCTGGCGCGGGCGGGGGCAATGTCTCGGCTGCTCAGCCGGTGCGGAAGGCGGTGCCGATTATCAACCGGGTGGCGGCCGGATATCCGATGGAGTTTACCGACCTTGGTTACCCGGTGGGCGTGGCCGACGATTACATCAGCATGCCGCCTGGGCTGGACGATCCGACGGCCTTTGCCGTGCACGTGGTGGGCGACTCGATGGAGCCTCGCTATGGTGAGGGCGACATTGTCATCTTTTCGCCGCGGGCCGACATTCGCAGCGGCGACGATTGCTACGTGCGCTTTGCCACCGGAGCGGCGGCAGGCGAGGGTGCGACCTTCAAGCGAGTTTACTTTGACGGGCCGACAACCATCCGCCTTCAGCCGCTCAACGACCGTTACCCGCCAGCACTCGTACCGAGCGAGCAGGTCGACGGCATGTACCGTGCCATCTGCCGCTACGAGAGGCTGTGAGGGCGCCGGCGGCGGGGGTGGCGGGTTTGGCAATCAATCATCCTTTGCGGCGGCGGGGGCGGCGAAAGGTCAAAAGGTGAAGTACGAAGGCAATGGCCAGAGGTCGTTGTCTTTGTTTTTGGGATTGTCGCGTTTAATGAATAGTTGTAATATCAACTATTGCTGGTGAGAGTAGGGATAGGATGCCGAGGAGCCGAGGGGCCGGTGGCATCCCCGGTGGCAACTTCGGGTTGAGATTAAAGGGGTTATCATGGCCTGACTTCGTCAGACCATGGCACCAGGCATCCAGCGAATTGAGGAGGCGAATTATGCCGTGGAAATGCACAGGTTGGTGTACTTCGACCAAGCTTGCAGTAGTTGCGCTTCTAGTGGCGGCATTATTATGCTCGTGCCGCGAAACGGCTGGTCCATCTGCGATACCCCTTTCAGATGTGGAAGACGGAGGAGGTGCCGACAACGGCACTGCACTGACGGCACAGCCCGCAGTTCCCTGGGAGACAATGCCACGAAAGTGGCAACAGGTGCGCGGCACATGTCGCTTTCATGTTGTGCCAATTCCTGACGAACCCGGAACATGGAACATCCAATTTTGGACGATTGATGCCCCTCAAGACGTCACCACCATACAAGCTGATGAGGCACGCATTCCAGCTATTCTCGCTAATGTTGCATGGCGTCATCCGGCGAAACTTGGGGACCCGTCCGCGGGGACTTTGCGGACGGCGCGGACGTCATGGATACCGTGGCCTGATGACGAGGTCTTTGCAGCACAAAATGGTGATGCGGAGTTTGGGTGGACGAAATGGAGCGGGGATGCCTCTCGAACTGTTGGGGGGACGGATAAGCAGAGCGAATTATGGGTTCTTAAAAGAGAGAATCGTGGAAGCGTTTGGATTGAGATTAGCAGTGGCAATCTCAGTGAGATTAGAACGAATCTTGATTCAGTGGTCACCTTGGGCGTGGGCAAGACAGTTATGGTACCAATTACCCTTTATTCGGAGTCACTGGTGCCGATTGAACCTGAGTGAAAAAAATGGACATCTGCCCGGTGCCATGCAACGCCGTTAACCAAGCCTGGAGGCACCGGACACCGGACATGCCTCGGAGTATTTGAGGAACAGAATGGGAGGTGAGTATGAAGAATCTGGTGATCGGTTTTGCAGTTCTGATGGGGGTTTGGGGGTGCAACGGCAGGAGTGATGCTCTGCATACGATGCAGGACCCCACGCAGCATCTGGCACTGGCAACGGATCATAAGGGGATGCATGATGTGGCCATTTGTCAGGACGGGCAACTGGTTGCGGCAATGCTGCCAGATGCAATGATAATGTTGGACGCCACAGATGGGCGCGAGATATGGAGAGAAGCGGGTGGTGGTACGGCAATAGCGTTCTCAGAGGACGGCAAATTACTGGCATGGGCTGCTCGGCACGGAGTCTCAGTGGGGGATGTTGCATCGCGTAGCGTGCGGTTTGCACTTTTCGGCCATACTGATTACATCAGCAGCCTGTGCTTTACTCCAGACGGCAGGAGGTTGATTTCAGCGTCTATGAGTGGATGCAGCGTCATTCTATGGGAGACGAGCACGGGGGAGAAAGTGTGGGAAATTGAGACAGAGGGCCTTGTTACGGCAATAGCAGTGAGCTCTGACGGAGAGACGGTCTATTGTGGCGACACTCTCGGCAATATTCTGTGCATAACAACCATCTCTGGCGAGACGTCCCGAAAGCTCGAATCCGGGATTTCTGTTACCTCCATGGCTGCCATGGGCAAGAATTATCTGTTTGTCGGAAACGAAGCTGGTGGAATTTCACTGGTGGACATGGCACAGGGGAAAATTGAGCATACTGTGTGGCCGGATTGGCCTCGAAAGACCGTGATTACGAGCTTGGCATATCAACCGCGACTAAAACGGCTATTGTATATCAGTACGAAATTTGAGCTGCCCGAAGTGAGCTCAAAAGTTGGAGAATATGCCGCTGACCTCGCTTCGCCGCAGAAAGTGCTATTTGAGTTCCCCGAGTCCATAAAAGGAATAGGCGTTGCTGAACAGGCCTCTAAGGTTGTGTTAGGGGGACCAGGATCTAATATTACAATTTTTTGACAGCCAGCGGGATGATCTCGTGAAAAGGCTGGGCGGGCGGCATGGCCATGCTCTTGTGCCATGGATATAGTTTCTGGCGGCCTGTAAAGCACAAACATGCCTGCGGAGCAGGCATGGCACCCGCTGGGGAAATAACGAGGACTATATAAGGAGCTGGTTCATGAACTCACTTGCCTCGTCTGACGCACGGATATCATTTGCTCTGGCGATTGTGTGGGTGTTGGCAGGCATTCTGGGGTGCTCTGCTTCCGGCGAACACGGAGCTTCTTGCGAAGTCATCAGGCCCTCTGATGTTACAGATGTGACGAGGCCGGTTCCGGTCTGGTCGCTTTTACCATCAGGAAATGAGCATCCGGCCAAGCAGGCTGTCCGCCAGATCTCCCACGTGCTGATTGTGAGAATTGACTGGACTGACAATGGACCGGAGGCGCTTCTGGAACGTGCCGTTATGGGGGCTTCCGCAAAATCACCGCGCCTGCCCTCACTTATAACCGTTTATCCCGGGGACACGCCAGCTTACCATGAGCTACCGCTGGGCTATTACGATGAACACCGATACCTTCTGGTGCTCTCAAGCAAGAATGCGACAATGGAGTCCATCAAGTCGACCGAGATTATCAGCATGGTGGATCTAGACGAGAGCGATGAAGATGCGGCGCTTCGCCTTGCAGCATCAGGAGAATCGCCGCAGGAACTTCCAGAGGGATTCTCGCGGCGAGAAGCTCTGGAGTTGATTTCTGCGGCTCCGGGGGAGGACGCGGTGAAGGCATTTCAGAAGAAGCTGAGTACGGCCATAGCTGCAGGCGAGATGACCCGCGAGAAGGTGCTGTATCTGATGGGGCGGCCCATGTTATACAGCAAGACCGAGGATAACAAGTGGTCGGCCTTGTACTACATAGTCTCGCCACACACCAAAGGATATTCGTCACTCAATCCTATGGGTATCTGGATGCCTAGCATTAAGATTACTGGCACTGGAGCGAAGGTGGAGGCTGCAGAGGTGGTAGGGACAATTATTGGGCCAGATGAAGACGGTGAATCCATGGTGCCCTACGCACGGTAAGGGCGGGCGCCACAATTACGACCTTATGGGCGGGTGGCATGGCCATGCTCTGTGCCATGGATATAGTTTCTGGCGGACTGTAATGCACAAATAACACCTTGTGTCTTTTGTAACATGCCTGCGGAGCTTGCGGCACAGTGCCGCGGGCGGGACTGCCGGTGCGACTCTCGCTTCAGGTGGCCCAGAGATGGGGGAAGGTCAGTTCAATGAATAGGACGCCCATTGGTATCTTGCTTGTTGTTGCGGCGAGCACCTTTGTTATCGGCTGCGGCGACGGGGAGCAACAACCTGCCGTTTGTCTGGACTATCAGCCGGTCTGGGCTCAGTTTTTCGATTGGAGCCCATCATTCATAGAAAACATCGAATCAGGCCGTCGAGAGCAGGTGGGCTATTCTGAGATGTGTCGAGCGGTCATAGATGCCGATTTTGTGGCTTCTTTTGAGTTCAAGTACAGGTTGCGTTCTGAAGAAACAGCTTGGTGGACGGTATGCTATGTCGAACGGCGCGGGGCCGCAGCGATTTACTTCAATGATCCCCGTCCATTTTATTCGTCTGATGCTCTTCAACAACAATGTGCCCCCATTGTTCGTAGAACAGTCGAGGCCAGGCCCGCGGAATTGGGCC
>JAWLHX010000049.1:0-5302 GCA_041690105.1 Phycisphaerae bacterium | reverse complement strand
GGGGGATTCATTGCCCGATGAAATGCACCCACAAAACAAGTTTGTCGGGTGGCACGGGGCTGAGATTTCAGGGGTTATCATGGCCTGACTTCGTCAGACCATTGGCACCCGGCAAGAACATCTTCTTGCTTTACAAGGCCTTTGCGAAAAATTCGATTGTGTAAAACCGCAAGTTGTGCCAAGCTATCGTACAGTGCGTATATGGTGGAATATCGGCGCTCGCGCCCAGGTCCGGCTAACCTGAAGGAGGGTGTGAGAATGCAGACGAGGAATCTGTGGCTGCGCTGTGCAGTCTGCGGGGCAGTGGTTTCGCCTGGTCTCTCTGATTCCGCATGCACGTCAGGCTGGCCTTAGCGGCCTCTCTAAGTTCGCCGTTCGCCCATTTCAGGTAAGGCTCGCGTTTGACCGAAGGAGGAACATCGAATGTCTTGTCCTCAAACAAAAAGATCGCCCTTGCTGACGGTGCTGGGAATGCTGGTTTTTTGGGGTCTGCTCGCGACCCCCGTGTTGGGTGAATTTATCGAGATGGATCCGGACAATAGCGAATGGTTCGCCGAGAACGGCGTGGTGGATGGCCATGGGGTGATGATTCGCGGCTGGAGCGACACCCCGCCCAGCCCCCTGTCCGTTTGGGACCAGCCTTACCAGAAACTCTACGCCCGCGATCCGCTGAAAGACGGCACGCCGTACCTTGGGGTCACGCCATCAACCGGCCGCTTGGTCTTTGGCATCTGGGGTGCGACAAACCTTTACGCGAGCACGAGGCTCGGCGGGAGCGATCAGCACTGCGTGCACATGCTCTTTGACAACCCCACGAACTACGTCGGGTTCGACATCCTCTGGCCAGATGCGGCCTGGACGGAAGGCGTCAGGTTCGACGCATGGACCAAAGATTACAATGGCACCGAGTCGGTCGTGTATGGGAAGGTATACAACGAAGGATTGGCCGGCACTTATACTCGCGTCAGCCTGTTCCACCCGGGGATCACCCGTATACGGCTATACGGCCACGACAAGTATGGATTCAAGCAAAGGTACTTCGGCCTCGACAATCTGACATTCGTCAGTACCGCTTCGGTGTCGGCGTTTACGCTCGGCGATGGCGAAACAATTGTCGCCCCCGAAGGGCTATTGCTGAATGCCGGCGACAGCCTTAAGGGCACGGGCACTGTGGATGGAAGCCTTACTGTTACCAGTGGCACTGTCAGGCCGGGCCTGTCTCCCGGACAGATTGTTGTGACGGGAAATTACACGCAGGATGCCGCCAGCGTTCTGGAGATGGAGATCGCTGACAATGGGCACGACCAACTGGTCATCGACGCTTTGGCCACGCTCGGTGGGACACTCGATCTGTCGCTGCTGTCAGGTTTTGCTCCCGAGAATGGCCAGTCGTTTACGCTGCTAACTTATGGCGATTACCAAGGCGAGTTCGACCAGATCCTTGGCCTGGACTTCGAGGGCGGATACTTCGATCCGACCTACGAGCCAAACAGTTTCGTGGTCACCGCCGTCGTTCCCGAGCCGACAACGCTGGGGCTGCTGGCCTTGGGCGGATTGGCTTTGATCCGTCGGCGTCGAATGGCCTGACACAGGACTCAGCGTAACCACGCACTGGACGGGCGGTCTTTGGCCGCCCGCTTTCTTGCGCCCGAAGTCGAAACACTCATGGCGCGTGCATGGCCACGTTCGCGTGGCCATGGATATAGTTTCTGGCGGCCTGTAATGCACAAATAACACCTTGTGTCTTTTGTAACATGCCTGCGGAGCAGGCATGGCACCCAGTCCGGGGGGCGGGCGGGGTTGGCGATCAATCGTCCTTTGTGGCCGCGAGTGGGGCGGCATCGGCCGAGGGTGCGGCGGGGTCGGGCAGGATTCCGGCTTCGGTGTCGGCTAGTCGTTTTACTTTTCGCAGGCTGGGGAAGATGCCCATCCAGGCCAGCACAATGGCTATGGTGCCTATTCCGCCGGAGACGACGCTGATGACCGGGCCGAAGAAGTGGGCTACGGTGCCGCTCTCGAATCCGCCTAATTCATTTGAACTGCTGATGAAGATGCTGTTGACGGCCGAGACCCGGCCGCGCATCTCGTTGGGCGTGGCCAGTTGCACCAGGGTGTGGCGGACCACCACGCTGATGTTGTCGAAGGCCCCGGTGAGTGCGAGCATGACCATGGAGAGCCAGAAGTTGCGTGACAGGCCGAAGACGATGGTGGCGGCCCCGAACCCGGCCACGGCCAGCAGCATGGTGCGTCCGGCCCGTCGCATGGGCGGCAGGTGGGTCAGCAGAAGAGCGGTGACCATGGCTCCGGCGGCGGGGGCGGCCCGGAGAAAGCCGAGTGCCTCTTTTGACGAAAGTCCGAGGCCGTCCAGGTCGATGATGTCGCTGGCATAGACCGGCAGCAGGTATACCGCTCCGCCGAGCAGCACGGCAAACATATCGAGCGAACTGGTGGCCAGCAGCACCTTTTTGTTCCAGACGAAGCGGATGCCTTCGGCCACTTGCTGCAGCATGCGCCCCGGTGCGGCCCGGGTGGCCGGGGGTATATCGAGCGAGGCGATGAGAAAGATGAACATGATGGTCGACAGGGCACTTATGACGTAAGCCGCGGGCACCGACCAGAGTATGATCAGGGCCCCCAGCAGCGGGCCGAGCATGCTGCTGATCTGGCCCAGGCTGGTGCGCCACTTGAAGGCGTTTTCCAGCAGTTCGCGCGGCACCAGCAGGGGAATGAGCGAGCTTCGTGCCGGCATTCCCAGGCGCAGGGCGCAACTGTCCAGAAAGAGCAGGACATACATGACGGAGACGGGCCACTGGGCATAGCTGAACAGGGCCAGGGCGAGACTGGTAAGGCTGGTCAGGATCATGCTGATGATCATCAGCTTGCGGCGATCTAAGATATCGGCCAGGTAGCCTGCCGGCAGAGTCAGCAGGAGCATTGGTATGGCCTGGACCAGTCCGACCATGCCCAGGGCCATGGGGTCGTCGGTCCGGTCGTACATTTCGTAGCCTATGGCCAGGGCCTGCCCGCTGGTGCCCAGGTGGACCAGCACGCCGCCTATGAGCAAGGCCCGGAAGGCCGGGACGCGCAGTGCGAGGTACGGATCGTGTCGGGGCGAGGGACGTTTCATGCGGCGGAAGTTTACAGCGCAGGAGCATGGCGGGCAAGGTTGAGGGTGTGCGGGTTTTTAGTTGCGGCCGTTTTACAGTGGCATGGGCATCCTGCCCAAGTAAAGAAACGGCAACAGAAACGGGCCGAGGGGCAAGATGCCCCCCGGCACTCACGGCCAGGATGGCCGTGCCACGGTGAAGAAGCCCGCCCCGGCAATTCCGGGGGCTTTAACGGCAACGGCACATCAACAAAAAACGGCAACGGCAAAAGAAACGTCATCCCCCGGCAGTGCCGGGGGCTTCAACGGCAACGGCACATCAACAAGAAACGGCAACGGCAAAAGAAACTTCATCCCCCGCAGTGCCGGGGGCTTTAACGGCAAGCGGCGGCACGGCAACGGCAACGGCGGCACCCTCACCTGTCTCCGCTGTCGCGGAGACATCCTCTCCCTCTGAGGGAGAGGGGTTAGAGGCAACGGCTGCGGGCAGGATGGGCCGTGCCACTGGGAAAGCGGCGGTGGAGTGGGGTTTATTGTTGCCCTTGGGCTGGTTGGGGCGGTATGTTTTGCGGCAAGGGATGCATTTGGACAACATTGGCGGCTTAAATTGAGGGGCGTGGTGCAATGGCTGATAAGAGACCCAACATTTTACTGATTACCACCGATCAGCAGCGCTACGATGCGCTGGGCATTAATAATCCTTCTACCGACCTGCGGACGCCGACGCTTGATTCGCTGGCGGCGCACGGCGTCAACTTCCGGCGGGCGTACACCACTTGCCCGGTCTGCATTCCGGCCCGCCGCACGTTGCTGTCGGGGCTTCATCCGGTTACACATGGTTTGCGCGGGTATCGCGATGGTCTGGAGTGGGATGCCCCGATCTCGGTTCCGCAGCGGCTCAGCGACGCGGGCTACCAGACACAACTTGTGGGCAAGCTGCACCTGCATCCGCAGCGCAAGCGTTACGGTTATCAGCACATGATTCGGACCGAGTCGCCCAATGACCGCTCCGATACTCCGCTGCAGCCGGTGAACGACTGGGTGGACTGGCTGAAGGAGCAGGGCGTATCGCATCCTAATAACATTGGCATCAACGGCAATGGTCGCGTGGCCCGGCCCTGGGACATGGAGGAGCGGTTCCACCATAGCAGTTACCTGGCCGACCAGGCGGTGGATTTTGTGACCCGTTGGCGCGATCCGAGTTGCCCGTACTTTCTGCACCTGTCCTTTTGGGCGCCGCACCCGCCGCTCGTTCCGCCGCAGGCCTACTGGGACCGTTACAATGGTCGCCACGGGCAAAAGCCGACGATATCGAACTGGACGCCGCAACTTCCGCCGGCGGGGCGCGGCATCCGCGATGACAGCGCCACCGGGCCTTTCGACGAGCAGCAGATGCATGAGGCGATAGCCGGTTACTTCGGGCTGATCAACCACATTGACGACCGCATTCGCTTTGTGCTGACGCGGATGTTTGAATACGGTTCGCCGCGGGCCCAGGAGCCGACGCTGATACTGTTTACCAGCGACCATGGCGAAATGCTGGGCGACCATCACTTGTGGCGGAAGAGTCTGCCTTACGAGGGCAGTGCTCATGTGCCGTTCATCGTTTCCTGGCGGAACATGGATTTTGCCTCCGGGGTTTGCGACGAACTGGTTGGCCTGGAGGACGTTGCAGCGACGGTCTTTGACCTGTGCGGGATGGATATGCCGGACCAGTACGACAGTGACCTGCAGAGTCGCTCGCTGATGCCGGCTCTTCGCGGCCAGCAGTGCCCGACGCGCGAGGCCCTGTATGGCGAGTGCCTGGGCATGCATCATCATTTTATTGTCGAAGGCAGGCTGAAGTACATCTGGTACAGCCGGACTCACGAAGAGCAATTGTTTGATGTTGTAAGCGACCCCGGCGAGATGAACGACCTGTCGGGCGATGAGTCGCTGCTGCTGCCCATGCGGCGACGGCTGGCGGACCATATTGCGGCCCATGGGGCGTCGAGCGAATCGGCCGATTGCCAACTGGACATGTCCCGCATGACCCCGTGCGCGAACCGTCCGCCAAAGGCCATCTGGGGCGAGCGGGCCGGCTGGTAAGTTTTGTGGTGAATGAGCAAATTGTTGCCAAGGGGGCAAAGCTGTGGACACAGGAACGCAAGGCAATGTGTGGGCGAAGATTGTTGGCGTACTGATTGCTGTGTGCCT
>JAWLHX010000048.1:0-23833 GCA_041690105.1 Phycisphaerae bacterium | reverse complement strand
CTCATCGACCAGATCACTTTTTTCTTCGACCGTTGCGCAGGCGTTGCGCAAACCGCCAGAGAAACAAATTTTCAGCGCGTAAAAAAGCCCTGTAAGTCTTTGGCTTACAGGGCTTTATGTTTGGTACGCCGCCAGGGATTCGAACCCCGGACCCGCTGATTAAGAGTCAGCTGCTCTGCCAACTGAGCTAGCGGCGCTTATGTTTTTCTGGTACGCCCGGCAGGATTCGAACCTGCAACCTTTGGGTTCGAAGCCCAACACTCTATCCAGTTGAGCTACGGGCGCCCCGTATGAGAGAGGTAGTTTATCAGCCTCCCGGCCGAAGTCAACCCAAAATCAGAGGCAAACTGCAGCCATCTACCGGCGGCGCAGGCGGTCGAACAGGCCGCCGGTTCCAGTCCCGGCATCGCTGTCCTCGGTTTCGCCATTAACGGCTTTGTCCTCGGTGTCATTGCTTTGGCTTTGCTCGTCTTTCTTGTCTCCGGTCAGGCCCGAAGGCAGCAGGCCGGCGGGCAGGATGGGTGACTTCAGCAAGTCGTCGGGCTTAACCTTCAGCCCCGGTCCGAGGCGCGTCAGTTGCGAGTCGATCTGGTTGGCGAGCTCAGCTCGAGCGGCGCCTGTGAGGCCGGCCTTCATGCCCTCCAGGGTGGCTTTTTCGTCCAGCTTGAGGCGGGGCGAGGGCAGAGAGCCGCCGATGATTCCGGCCAGTGTCATTTGATTTATGCTCGACATGAGCCGCCCGCTTGCCTCGGGCGAGAGCCCCAGAATTGACTCGTCGGGCCGGGCCTGGCTCTGCAGCTGTCGGACGGCGATGGCAAATGGCAACTGCAGTTTATCGTGCGAGAAAACACCTTTGGCCGATATGTCGGCCAGTCCGCCGCTGACCTTAACCGGCACGCGGCTGCTGAGGCCATTGGCCGGCACGTCGCTCAGGAGCAGATCGAGGCCGTGCAGTTGGTCGGCCTGATGAAAAGCGAAGGTGACGAACAGGCGATGCTTCTGGCCGAACACGGTCTTGTCGCCATCTGTTTGGAGGCTGCCGAGGCGTACGTTCATGGCATGCGGGTTAAGAGCGGGCTCGGAGGAAATTTCTTCGCCCTCCAAGCGGAATTCTTCCTCGCCGATTATTACGCGGTCGACTACCAGTTTCTGTATCCGCAGCCGTGGGTTCTTGACAAGAATATGTGCTGCCGAGCGGTCGAAATAATCCAGGGCCAGCAACTCCTGCTGCGAGACCGGCGGCTCACCTTCCTGGCGGCGACGTTCGCGGCGCAAGTATTCAGCCAGGTCCTGCAGATAATCCAGATACTTTTCGTACTTCTCGGCGTCTTCCAGATAGTCCAGCAAACTCGGGCCGGCTTCGGTGTCTTCCGGTTCATCCTCTCGCTCGCTGCGCGGGTACAATTTTCCAGGCGTCTGACGAGGTACGTCGGTGCGCAGGTGGTTGATTTCGACCAAGCTGATGACAACGCGTTTGGCCAGAAGATCGGTAATGCTGATGTCGCTGACCAGGCGGTCGGCAACCATCATGTTACGCTGGGGGTCTTCGCGGTCGGTAACCTGAAGGCCTTCGACCGCCAGACGCCCGCTGAAAACAGCGATGTCAGCCCGCTCGATGTTTACTTCCGCCCCATTGGCTTTGGAAAGCTGGTCGGCCAGGGCATTGGCCAGCAGATAGTCGGCCAGCAACACAGGCGTGCCCAGTAGTATTATGGCCAGAACAACAGTAACAATTGCCCCGCTGGTGCGGATAATCGGGAATTTCGCCTCCAGCATCTCGGACAGCGGACGCTTGCTCTTGCCGAACAGTACCCGCAACAGAAAGCGGACAAAGCCGTTGCGGCTGATTTTGTCGACGGTGGCGCTGCGCTGGCCGGCGGCCACCAGGCCACGGCGCAGCAAGACAATCAGGCGAGCCAGGACGAGGCCGATTACGGCCCCGATCAGGGTGCCGACGATCAGTCCGCCGGTCAGGCAGTAAACATGCAGGTCGAGCAGGGCCAGCATAGGCGTGTTTCCGGCCCAGGCAAAAAGGCCTTCAAGCCCCATACTGTGAATGACACCATAGCCTACGCTGTAGGTGACCGGTGCCAGGATAAGTGCAGCCAGTTTGCCAACGGCGAAGGACATCAGGGCAAGGCCCATGCTGACATTCAGCAGAACGATGGCCAGTATAAGAACGATAGTTGTCAGGCTGAATCCGGGAATCATGCCAAGGCTGAAGCCGAGAATGCATGCCAGCAGCACCTGCGGAACGCCTCCGCCACCGCGGACAAACTTGCCGATTTTGCGGATGATTGTCAGCGGATTCATGTTACACCCTCCTGCGATTGGGCAATGGGAGCGAGCGGCCTGTAAGCGGCCAGGGCTGGTGGCCAACATAAGCGGCCAGCAGTATAGCATTTTCGGGCGGCAAACGACATGCTTTTCAGCCTGTCTGGCTTATTGTGCTCAGGTTTTGCCGCTTAGCGGTTAAACTCGGTACGCAAGATAGTATACATTATGAGCATGAGGACGGTGGTTGATTTGCTACATGAGGGGGTAACTTGCCGGGTGACCTGTAGCTGGATGGTCAAGAAGCAGCGTTTTCGTTTATTTTGCTGGCCCAGTCCAGCGCAACATCATGATGAGGCGTAGAACAAAGGAGAGGATGAATGAATCGCACGGGTATGGCTGCCACTGCAATGCTGCTGATTGCTGCGACGATGGTTTTTGGCGGATGCGGCACGCGGCGCATAACCGACTCGCCGCGCACTGGCAGCGAGCAGTTGATTGTTTCGGCGGCGGTGGACGCTGCGGTCAGGCAGCTTGATTTTGCCTTTATCGAGGACCGGAAGGTTTTCGTCGACGACACGTATGTTGAGCGGTTGGACAAGTCGTTCGTTGTGTCAGCGATTCGCCAGCGTGCCTGGCAGGAGGGAGTAATTGTAGTTGCTGATCGTGAAGAGGCGGATTACATACTTGAGCTGCAGAGCGGGGCCGTGGGGGTGGATCGGAACGAATTTGTCCTTGGCCTTCCGGAGACCGAGGTGCCTACGCCGGGCGGAGCGGCCGCCATACCCGAGGCCGCGCTTTACAAGTCGATTCGTCAGACTGGCGCGTGCCGCCTTTCGTTCGTGGTTTATCGTCGCGATACGCGCGAAATGTTCTATGCCAGCGGTCCGGCCTATGGTTTTTCGGATGAGCGCAGCTGGTGGGTGTTTGGCGCCGGCCCCGGTATAGAGACAAATGCTTCGCCAGCGCGGACGCCGGATAATACTGCCACGCCTCGCAGCGGGCCGGCTTCGCCGGAAGAAAGTGCCGAACGGCCGGAGTAGTTTTAATGCCTGTCAGATGGAAGAAATTATTGCGGCGCAGCACCATTGCCCTGGTGGCCGTGGTGATAGGTTTGCTGCTTCTGGCGGTGGTAGTCGGGCAGTGGCTTGCCCCGTTGCTGATTGAGCGCGAGATTAAGAAGAGCCTGGCCGAGCACTGGGACGGCCGCATCAGCATGCGCGGGGTCAGCTTCAGCTATTTCGGGCCAATTGACATCAGCGGCCTGCGGCTGGAAGACCACCAGGGGCGGCCCTGGGTGGAGATCGGCAATCTGCGTGCTCATCTGCGCGACTGGCCGGGGCTCAGTCCGGTCATTCACGAGCTGGAACTGGACGAAGTGCGGGCGCAAGTTTATGTGGCCGCGAACTTGCCCCTGATTCAGCCGGAGACCGAGGGCGACCCGTCGGAGTTCATCGCTCTGGATCGCATCACGGTGCACGAGTTGTCGGTCTGGCTGCATCATGCCGAAGAGACTCTGTCGCTGGGCACGTTGCGGGCTCGCGTAGATATAGTGGACAATAATTACGATTTTGACATTGCCCCCAAGGCTGGCGAGGAGGCCAGTGGGCAGCTGCGCACCAACGGCCGCATTTTCGGCGATACGGGTGAGATTGCGGCCCGGTTGCGGGTCGACCGGCAGGTAAGTCGGCAGGATATGGATTTTCTGCAGTCTTTTGTCGAGGGCGACCTGCCGGTGCGGCAGGCCGAGGGCTGGTTGACAGCCCAGGCGGACGTGCAGGGCCCGATGAAGCATCGCGAAATGCTGGATATTGTCGGCGAGGCCGCCCTGGAATCGTGGTCGGCCCGTTTTGGCGACGACGTGCTGGTGCGCGATATGGATGCCCGGTTGACTTTCAGCGACTGGCGGTTCGAGGCCCAGCGGGTCCGGATGGTTGCCCTGGACAGCGTCGTGACGGCCGGCGGCTGGGTCGATCTGAAGGGCCAGGCGCCGTTGTACAAGGCCTGGGCCAGGTCGGATGATATTGACCTGGGGCGGGTCGGAGAGATTCTTGACCTGGCTGCCCTTAGCGGAGGCTGGGCCGGGGCAGAGGTATCGTTGGCAGGTCCGGCGGAAGGGCAGGTGCTGATTGAAGGCTCTGCCGAAGTGCGGGCTGAGTTGGATGCCGGTCCTGTAAGGGCCGCCGGCGGGCCGATGTCGTTTGCCGCTCAGTTGCCGCTGGGGGAGGATTTGGACGCGGCAGCAATCAACGGGCATCTCGATCTGCAGGACTGGCAGGTTTTCGATGAGCAGGGGGCCCTGGTCCGTCGGCTGCGAACGCGGATAGTTTTGCAGGACGATCATGTAATTGTCGACAAGGCCACGGCCGAGGCGCTGGGCGGCCTGCTGACGGTCTCCGGTCGCATTGGTCTGAAGCAGGCACGGGGCCAGGAGCCGCCCCGTTTTCAGGGCCGGCTCTTGGCTACCGATCTGAGCGTCGAACGCATAGCGCCATTGGTTGGGCTTGACGACAGCGACCTTACCGGAGTGGCTGATTTCGATGCCCAATGGACGATTTCCCGCGGCCAGACCTGGCTTGCCGAGGGTGTGGGTGGTGCCTCGATGGTGGTTGTGGCCAGCGGTGACCGGCATCTGATAAACGGCGATTTTTCGGTCCAGTCGGAGCCCATGGCCGAAGAGATGCAAATGGTTGTCGCCCTGCACGACTGGGACTGGCTGCGCAATAACGTGAGGCTGGCTGTGCTGCCGGAGGCCCGGGCGGAAGTCAGGGAGAAGGCCATATCAATTGAGCATCTGGCGGTCCTCACTGCCGGCGGCAGGGTCGAGGGGCAGGCCGATCTGCAGCGTCTGGATGATGGCTCGTGGGGCTACGAGGGCCAGCTTTCATCGCGCAATTTCGATCCGCTGGCCTTCCTGCCACCTGCCGGCGGTGACATGCCGCTGCTACTGGTGACGATGGACGGCGCCTTCCGGGGGCGGGGCGGGTCGTGGCTCGAGGCCTCGGCCGATGGTATTGTGGCCGCCATCTGGCCGGAACAATACGCCGTTGAGGCGGCAAGCGATGTGGCCATCGATTTTGCCCTGCAGGATATGCAGGAAAGCGACCTGCTGGAGCGCATGCGGCTGATTGTGGACCTGGATGCAGGGCAGGTCATACATCGGGGCCGGCCGGTTTTCACGGATATTGCGGCCCGGGCACAGGTGCGAGCAAACAGCATCGAGTCGACCTTCCGCGGCCATGGGGCAGGCGGACGATTTGAGGGCCAGGTAGTCGCTGCAGAGGAAGATGGCCTGCGGAGCTTTTCGGGCGAGGCGAAACTGGAAGAGATTGACCTGGCCCGGCTGCCCATGCTGACGGGGCCGACTCCGTGGCTGGCTGGGACGGATATTAATTCGCGGGTATGGATGGAAACTGGCAAAGAAGGTACAATGATTCTCCGCGGCTCCGGCTCGGCCGTTGGAACGTTCAACCTGGAAGAGCTGAGCCATTCCTCGGGCGACTACGAGTTCGACCTGGAGGTGAAAGGGCTTGACGAAGAGGCCGGCCCTGAGGTACATGGTACGGCTCGGCTGGCCAACGGCCTGGTCAGCAACCCGCGTGGAGTTCTGGTTGACAATTTGCGGATGTCGGCCATTTCGTTCGGCCGCAGCGTTGATGTCAGCAGCATTCGAGGGACTATTCTTGGCGGGCGGTCGCATGGGTTGTTCCGTTACGATTTTCCGGCCGATGAGCCAATGTCCTTCCGGGGCGGCATAAACATCAGCCGGCTGAGTCTGAACCGCGCGGCGACAGCCTTTGGTCATACGGGCGAGAAGGTGGCCGGCAACGCCGACTTCGGATATCGCTTCAGCGGCCGCAGTTTCGAGCCCGAGGAGATCAGCGGCGACGGAGTTCTGCTGGTCCGCGACAGCGAGATGGGCGGCGTGCCGCTGTTTCAGGCGATTCTGGGCGCTCTGCAGGCCTCCGAAGCGGCCCGCGATACTGACGTGGACCTGAAGTTCGAAAATCAGGGGCCGCTGGTTACGGTGGTCAGCGGCCGCATAGGTACTCCGGCTGTGGCTATCCGCCCGCTGCCGGGAGGTACGATTAACGTTGAGACAGGCGAGCTCGATGTGACGGTTGTGGCCGCCTTCCTGAGCGATCTGGAAGAGCTTGTTAACATACCGGTGCTGGAGTTGCTTGTTCCGCTTGTGGCGCGTCTGACGCAGGTCGAGGTAACCGGCAACTGGGAGAGCCGCGAGACGATTCAGACCCGGGTTCGTCCGGTGACTGGAGTTGGCGAAGCAACGGCCGAGTTTTTCAAAGGTGCGGCCAGCACCGGCGGCGATCTTGGCGAAGCCCTCCTCCAGCCGTTGCGCTGAGTTGCACCCTGACGATTTTCTACAAGGCGTTTCTCTGGCTACATCAATAGAGTGAAGGCATCAGTGCATGGCCGAGAACGAAGACATCCAGCAAATTCTTGAGCGTGCCGGCAACGAGTTGTATTCGCAGGCGGCCGACGAACTCTCGGCGCTTTCGCCCGAAGAGCAGGCCGCCGTTCTGGCCGAACTGCCCGACGCCCAGGCTGTCGAAGTTTTCCGCTACATGGATGCCGGTTACCAGGAACAGGTGCTCGAACATCTGAGCCAGCTGCAGGTTATGCGCCTGGTCGAGAAGCTGGACCCCGATGACCGGGCCCGCCTGCTCGAGCTCATGCCCGCCTCACTGTCCCGTCGCCTGCTCTCGGGCCTCAGTCCTAAAGAACGTCGGATGACGGCCTTGCTGCTGGGCTATCCGGAGGAGTCGGCCGGTCGCTACATGACGCCGGAGTTCCTTTCGCTGAAGCCCGACATGAGTGCCCAGCAGGCCCTTGAACTGGTCCGCAGCAACGGGCGCACGGCCGAGACGGTGTACTTTCTGCCAGTGGTCGATAACAATCGACATTACCTGGGCGTGGTGCACCTGAGAGACCTGGTAATTGCCGATCCGGGGGCGACGGTCAAAGATATGATTGACACTGGCGTCGAGCCGGTGCTGGCAACGCAGGACCGGGAAGATACGGCCCGGCTCATTCAGGATACCGATGCCCTGGCCGCCCCGGTGGTGGACCATCAAAACCGGCTGCTGGGGCTGGTAACGATGGATGACGCCATGGACATCCTCGGGCAGGAAGAGGGCGAGGACTTGGCCCGCGCCGGTGCTGCCGAACCGCTGAACAGGCCCTATTTTTCGGTCTCGCTGATGCAGTTGGCCCGGGCTCGCGTGGTATGGCTGCTGGTTCTGGCAGTGGCGGCAGTGCTGACGGTGAACGTCCTGAGCGTTTTTAAGAATACGCTGGAAACGGTGGTGACGCTGGCCCTGTTCGTTCCGCTGCTGATTGGCACTGGTGGCAATTGCGGGGCGCAGTCGGCTACGACCATGGTGCGAGCCATGAGCCTGGGCGAAATCGAAGGCAGCGATCTTCTGCGGGTGTTGCTGCGGGAGGTGGGCGTGGGCCTGCTGATGGGGACCATGCTCGGCATTCTCGGCCTGGGGCCTGTCTGGTGGCTTATTGGTCGCGATATTGCCATCGTCGTATCGCTCACGCTGTTTAGCATCTGCACCTGGGCCACCATGGTCGGGGCATTGGTTCCGATAGTCGCTCGCCGGGTGGGTATCGATCCGGCCGTAGCCAGCGCCCCATTTGTTACAACGCTGGTCGATACTACGGGCCTGATTGTTTACTTCATGATTGCCAAGGCGGTGCTGCCCGGTCTGGCTTAAGACTGCCCGCGGTGTCCTGGTGAGCGGGCGACTCCAGGCTGGCAACAACTGCAAGGAACACGATGGAAAACAACTTCTGGATAGCCTTTAGCCTGACTCTTTTTGCCGGCCTTTCAACCGGCATCGGCAGCGCAATTGCTTTTTTCGCCAAGCGGACAAACTATCGCTTCCTGTCGCTGGCCACCGGCTTTTCGGCCGGTGTCATGATTTACGTTTCGTTTACCGAGATTCTTGGCAAAGCCAGCGACGAACTGGAAGCCTTCAGCCCGGATTATGGGCAATGGTATGTGGCGGCCGGCTTCTTTGGTGGCATTGTCGCCATGCTGATTATCGACCGGCTGATTCCCGCCGCCGAGAATCCGCACGAAGTGCGGCCCACGCAGGAAGTGGCCTCTCTGCACAAGCACCCTCCACCCGAGGCTGCGGTGCCAGCCCATATTTCTCATCACAAGCTGATGCGCATGGGCGTTTTTACCGCCCTGGCCATCACCATTCATAACTTTCCCGAGGGGCTGGCCACCTTTTTCGCCGCCATGCAGGACCCGAAGCTGGGGCTGGCAATCGCCGTGGCCGTTGCCCTGCACAACATACCGGAAGGCATCAGCGTCTCGGTGCCCATTTATTACGCCACGGGCAGCCGGCTCAAAGCATTCGGCTATTCGCTGCTTTCGGGCCTGGCCGAGCCGGTCGGTGCCCTCGGCGGTTATCTGCTTTTGCGATCGATAATGTCCGATGCCCTTCTGGGCGGACTCTTCGCCGGTGTAGCGGGCATCATGGTCTACATCTCGCTGGACGAATTGCTGCCAACCTCACGGGCTTACGGAAAAGGGCACGATTCGCTGTACGGGCTGCTGGCGGGCATGGTGGTAATGGCTCTGAGTCTGCTGATTATGAGCTGATTTCGGGCTAAGGGGGAAGCAAATGACAAACGGAACTTCACGGGCTGGCTTCTATCGTCCAGAGGAACGCATCCGCCTGGGCATCAGCGCCTGTTTGCTGGGCGAGAAGGTTCGCTACGACGCCGGGCACAAGCGGGATGCATTTCTGGTGAACACGCTGGGCGAGTTCGTGGAGTGGGTTGGCGTTTGCCCCGAGGTCGAGTGCGGACTGGGCGTGCCTCGCGAACCGATGCGCCTGGAGGGTTCGGCCGATTCCCCGCACCTGGTAACCATCAAGACTCGGCGCGATCTGACGGCACAGATGGCCGAGTGGGCTGAGGGTCGTGTAAAGGAGCTTGAGCAGGAGAACATCTGCGGCTTTGTCTTTAAAAGTCGCAGTCCATCCAGCGGCATGGCTCGCGTCAAGGTTTACGATGCCAATGGTGTGCCGGCCCCGACCGGTACAGGCATGTTTGCCCGGGCTTTCATGGATCATTTTCCGCTATTGCCGGTTGAGGACGAGGGGCGACTGAACGATCCGTTGCTGCGCGAAAACTTCATCGAGCGAGTATTCACCCTGAAGCGCTATCGCGATTACCTTAATAACGATGGCTCCAGGGGCGGACTGGTGGAGTATCATACGGATCATAAACTGCTGATCATGGCCCATTCGGTCGAAATTTACCGCTCGCTTGGGCGGCTGGTGGCCGACAGCAAGGCCATGGCGGCAAAGGATCTTCAGCAGGCTTACCAGGAGCAACTGACGCGGGCCCTGGCGCTTTTGCCAACTGTACGCAAGCACGTTAACGTGCTTCAGCATATAATGGGCTACTTCAAGAAGCTTTTGTCGGCCGACGAGAAGAAGGAGCTGTTGCAAATAATCGAGCAATATCGGTCGCAACTGGTGCCGCTGGTAGTTCCGATTACGCTGCTGGCCCATTATGTCCGAAAATTCGAGGTCGACTACCTGCGGCGTCAGTTTTACCTGCATCCTCATCCGGATGAATTGAAGCTGCGCAACCACGCCTGAGGCGACTTTACATTGTCGGCAGGGGGCAGGGGGGCAGGACGAGAGCGAATATTAGAAAAATTGTAACGGGTGTTACATCGCGCAACGATTGACTTTTTCAGGAGGATTATCAGCATGAGCAAGACGATGGATGATCTGCAGGAAGCATTTGCCGGCGAAAGCCAGGCTAACCGTCGCTATCTGGCCTTTGCTAAAGTGGCCGAGGACGAAGGCATGACCCAGGTGGCCAAGCTCTTCAAGGCGGCCGCCGAGGCCGAAACAATTCATGCCATGGCACATCTGAAGGCCATGGATGGTGTCGGCGACACGCGGAAAAATCTGGAAGAGGCCGTAAAGGGCGAAACCTACGAGTTCACCAAGATGTATCCGGTATTCATTACCGATGCCGAGGCCGAAGGCAACCAGAAGGCCCTGCGCATGTTCCGCTGGGCCAATGCGGTGGAAGAAATTCATGCCGGGCTGTATGAGAAGTACAAGCAGGCGGTGGATTCCGGGCAGGTGCCCGAGAGCAAGCCGATTCACGTCTGCTCGGTTTGCGGCAACACGGTGGAAGGCGAGGTGCCGGACCGCTGCCCCATTTGCAGCGCCCTGGCCAAGTCATTCAAGGAAATAGTCTGATTCGTCGCACGCTGCAGGCGGAGAACCGGGCCACTGTGCCAGGAGCCGCCAAGATCGCTTAACTTTAGCGCCACGGCGGGTCGGAAGCCCCGCCGTGGCCATTTCATGCGGCCTTCGGGTCCGAGCGCGCGGAACATCTTAATACAACTGGAGGAACAGCCGAGGATGAAAGCTCATACCGAATACATGACCTTCAACACGCGGCAGCATCGCAGCTACGTCCGCATAACCGACGAGGTGCGACAGGCGGTCCGCAAGAGCGGCATCAGCGAAGGCATGGTGCTGGTCAGCGCCATGCACATTACGGCCGGAGTATTCGTCAACGATAACGAGCCCGGTATTCTTCAGGACATAGACGGCTGGCTGGAGCAGTTGGCCCCCTTCAGACAGGACTACCTTCACCACCGCACCGGCGAAACCAATGGCGATTCGCACCTGAAAAGCCTGCTGGTGCACCACCAGGTAATTGTCCCCATAACCAAAGGCGAGCTGGACTTCGGCCCATGGCAGGAAATATTCTACGCCGAGTTCGACGGGCAGCGCTCAAAGCGGCTGATCATCAAGGTCATGGGCGAATAAGAGAGATTACGGGCAAACAAACCAGCGACCGCCGGCATCGCAGGGCCCGGCCGCAGCGCTCCCGGTGCGCCTTCACAATTCGGGCCCCTTGCCTTACGGCAACTGGCTGCCCAGCAAGCGGCGGAGCAGTCGCAGGTCGTTGCCGGTGACGGTTCCGGAGCCATCGAGGTCGCTGCGAGCGGCACTTGTGGCATCGACGCCGGCGGGTATGGTGATCGATTGATCGCCGAGACCGCTGAGCGAGCGGACAATTGCCATGTCCGTGACATCGACCGTCCCCGAACCATTCACGTCGCCGGCCAGCAATCCGAAGCGTACGCTGCGCGTGCCAACCAGCGTCGAGCCATCGGCACCGCGGACGCTGCTGGCGACGGTGATGGTGTACCAGTCGGCGTTGGGCAGATCCTGGGCCATGGTGACGAGGATGGTGGTGTCGTCAATCAACTGCACCGAGCCGATGCGCGAACTCTGGCTGCCTCCCGTCTGACCGACGATGGTGACGGCGGAGGAGTTGATGGTCGCCGGGTCGAGCGGGGCGGAGAACGATACTTTGAATTGCCGCAAGTTATCAGGTCGAGCTTCGACGTAATCGCTTATGAGCGGCACAATCGCCTCCTGGCCGGCGGTTGTGCCGATAGCCTTCCATCCGCCGACAACCGGTGACAGTTGCCCGCTGATCTGCGACAGCAGGTGGCGCGTCTCAGGCTCGGCGTCGGTCATGTCCAGTATGATCTGCCCGCTGCTGGTGCGGCCGATGAAGGTCGAGGGATCGAATTTGCCCGCCCCGGCCCGCCAGGTCCAGGTGTCGGTGAAGCCCGGCCCGGTGACGGTGATGGTGGCGGTCGAGGCATCGTGCGTCTGAAGATTAACCAGCACGTTGCTGCGATTCCAGGGATCGAAGACCGCTGCTATGCGGGCGGTGGTGCCATTGGCTGTCAGTCGCAACTGCTTCCATCCCAGGATAGTCCCGCGATGGTCGGCGGGGGAGGTTATGATTTGTACCGAGAGCGGCCGGTCGCTGACGACGTTGAACTCGGCGCTGTCGATGCCATTTCGCAGGCGGTAACGGTTGTTGGTGCTGCTGACGGTGTCCATGGTTGGCGCCTGCATCAGCCAGTTGAAGTCGACTGTGCTTGGCGCCCTCAGGTCGTCGACAGACAGCACGTACTTGCCCTCGACATAGGCGAAAATGCGGCGGAAACGAGTGAGGGCCGGTCGCGATAGGCTGCCCGAGGTATAAGCGGGGTAGGAATCGGCGGCCTCGCCCTCGATGACCACATTGCGGCCATTGCGGGCCATGGAGGTGACGACGGCGATATCGTGCATGCTGTTGCTGCCGGTGGCGGGTTGCGTCCACTGGCCGCCCTCAGTGCGTCCACGCGGCACCTGGCCGAGCCCATTGACCAGAATTGTATTGTGATTGGCCGATTTTTTGCTGTAGCTGTAGCGGCTGGTTTCGGCCAGGTAGCCGTTGTCGCCGAGGATAATAAAGCTGTTGGCGTCCGGGTCGTCGTGGGCCACATTGACGTAGGTGTAGCTGTAATCGATGCGATAACGGTTAAGCGTGTAGCCGCCGAACGGGCTGCACTTGAACATGGCCGAGACGTTGCCCGCGTTCCAGCTTTCGCGCATGGTCAGCAGGCCCAGGTCGGGCAGAAAGTCGTGGTCGGGTATGTTCTGCAGCGAGCCCTTGGCCAGGTTGGGTGGATACCAGACGATGCCCAGCCAGGCGGTGGTCACGGCCACGCCATGGCGGTCGACAATGGTGTCGATTACGCCGATGGCGTCGGACTGGTTGTGCTGACCGGCGGCCTTCAGGGTGAAGACATCGTAGCCAAGACTGCCGACGTTGACGCCACCCTGGTCGCCATAGGCGAAGCGGTAGGTGAGGCCGGGCGACATCATCTGTATCATGTAGCGGTTCAGGTTCTGGAAGAACGGTTGCTCGAGATGGTTGGTGCCCAGGCATCGGTCGGCGGCCTGGTGGGCCAGCGTAAGATGGGCGGCGCCGAAGATCATGTAGCCGGGGGATTCGTGCGAGGTGCCGTCCTCGGGCAGCCATTCGGCCACAAAATCCAGCTCTTCGGCCAGGCGGGTCATGAGCCATTTTTCGCTGTTGTCGCCGGTTGCCGCAGCCAGGGCGCAGAGGGCGAAGCCGGCATTGCGATGCCAGCGATGGTTGTTCTGCGGATCCTGCTGCCAATAGGCGGTAGTGTTGGGTGCGCCCTCGAGGTGCCCCAGGTAGTACATGCGGCGGGCGTGCTGCCAGATTTTCTGGCGGAATTGCTCGCGGAAGGTCGGGTCGAGGTCGTTGTAGAGCCAGTCGTATGCCAGGGCGGCGCCGATCATAATATTGCCGGCCGACATGCCGCAATCAAGCTCGCTGGTCTCCCAATGTTCCAAATCCATCAGAAACTGCATGAACTCCACCGTGCGGTCATAGCTTGTCTGGCTGCCGGTGAGCACATAATTGAGGGCCACGGTGGGCAGCTTCCAGAAGCCCTGGCGCTGGCCGTCGGTGGCGTCGGTCAGGAAGTTTGTGTTGGTCGGTACGGTTGAGCTGCCGAGGTAAGAGTTGAAGGCGCTGAGGAATTTCTGCCCGCGCGGCGTCTGGACGAAAGCCTTGAAGGAATCCACGTCCGTATGACCAAAGAGCAGGCGCGGGTGAACGCCGGCCAGCTCGGGCACAATGGTCGGGGCAGGGCCCTCTACCACCGGGTCATCGCGCGGCACAAGTGTTTCAAACGGCGTAACTTCCATCGGCCCGCCCAGTGTAACCGAGACATCGTCAATCCAGGCGGTCTGGCCTTCGGTCAGGTTGCTGTCGCCGATGATGGCCACGCCAACGAAGCCGTCGGCGACGTCGCTGTTATACCATGCGTAGCGCGTGATGTGCGTGCCGTTGTGCAGCAGTCGCATGCCCTCTGTGGCATCGAAGTCGAACGTCCAGCGGTGCCATCCGACCGTGCGATTTATGGCTAGGTGAGTCACTTTGAACCATGGCGACTCGCTGGCCGGGGTGTATTCGCTGGCGGCATAGCTGGAATTTCCGCTGAGGTAGGGTGCGTACACGGGGCCGACGGTGAGGACGCGTCCGCCTTTTGTAATGACGCCCATGAGCGGGCCATTGCTGCGGATTGTGGGGTCGGATCGCTGGGTGCCGTCTTCGTAGTACCACAGGTCGAGCGCGCCGGAGCCATCTTCGCTGCGCAGGATCCATTTGGCGGTTGCTCCGGGTACAACTTTCATCGAGGCGCCCGAGGTGCCACGATAGCGCGTGCTGTCGGTGGTCACCGAGCCAGTGGTGGTCCATCCGGAGAGCGGGCTGGCGCCGTTGAAATCGGCCGTATGGGTCTGGCCCAGAGCCACGGCGGGCAGCGCGGCGGCCAGCATTACGATCATCATTCTGATAGCGAGAGTGCTCGTTTTCATCATGGATCTTCTTCTTTTATCTGAAAAAGGCGGTCGGAATTGCTAAAGGCCGTCCCTGCAAGACATTGTGATTATACCTCAAATTCGCCCCGGAAGGTAATTGAACCGCCGAATTGCTTAAAAGAAGCCGATTGCAATAGCGTCGCCCGGTGGCATAATGGTTGCCTTAAATCAGGCAGGCGGCCGGTCATGAAGGGCTGCATCGTTCGGATGCAGACTGCCGCCGCTGGCGTTTGAGGAGTAAGAAAATGTTGCTGCCACTGTTGCAGGCTCAGGTTTTCTCCGGCGTCGAGGTGCCGGCCATCGGCAAACTTGGTGCGATTTTTACTTTGATGCTGGTTCTGCTGCGATTCCGGATTCAGATAGGATGGACGCTCTGCATCGGGGCCGTGCTGACCGGTTTCTGGTTCAGCCAGAGCGGGCCTATTGCCACGGTGGTCGACATCGGGGGTTACATTCTTGCGGCTTTTGGCAGCGGGCGAAACATCGTGCTGGTTTCGCTGATCATGTTTGTGCTCGTGCTTAACCACACCTTGCGGGCCAGCGGGCAGATCAACCGTATTGTAGATGCTTTTTTCAATATCTGCCGTCGCCCGCGGACTACACTGCTGTTTTTCCCGGCCTTGCTGGGCCTGCTGCCGATGCCGGGCGGAGCGCTCTTTTCCGCCCCTATGGTCGAGGCCGTGGGCAAGCCGATGGAGGTGACAGCCCGGGAAAAGACGCTCATCAACTACTGGTTCAGGCATATCTGGGAATATTGCTGGCCACTCTATCCGGGCATCATTCTGACGGCGCAGCTGACCGGCTATTCTATTGCCATAATTGTCGTAGCCCAGTTGCCGCTGATGCTGGTCTGCCTGCTGGTTGGCTTTTTCTTCTTTCTGCGGCACATCAAGGGTCGCAACGTGAAGGTGTGCCCGCCGGAGCAGGCAAGTCTGGGTAACCCGTGGGGCCGGTTCCTGGCCGAAGTAATGCCGATTATCTTGGTCATCGTGCTTTACGCGGTGCTGGAGGTGGTCAACAAGTTGCTGCTGGGCGACCTGGCTGGCGGCAGTCCACTGCATCTTGCCGAAAGCGGTGGTGTGCATGGATTTCTGGCCTGGCTGCCGAAGAACAGCATGCTGGTGGTCTCGGTGACGGTGGCCATAGTCTTTACCTGGCTGAGCAACCGCATGAGCCTGTCGGCCATCGGGCATGTCTTCTGGCAGAAGGACATGGTGAACAACCTGATAATCGCCCTGGGCATCATTGTGTTTGCCGGTGTTCTGGAGGGCAGCGGAGCGGCAGGCAGCGTTTCGGGCGAGCTTGAGCGGTCGGTGGTGCCGACCTGGGTGGTGGCCATCGTGCTGCCCTTCATCGTCGGTGCCGTAACGGGCATCACCATGAACATGGTTATCCTGACCTACCCGATACTGCTGAAAATTCTGGCCACTCAGGGCGATGACACGCTTGCCCTTGGCTATTGCTGCCTGGCTTTCGCCGCCGGCTATGGTGCGATTCTGATTACTCCGCTGCACATTTGCATGCTGCAGAGCAATGAATTCTTCGGGCTCGGCCCCATCAGCACCATCCGCCGACTGGTCGCACCGACAGCCCTGGTTATGGTCGCCGGTGGCGGACTGTTTCTGTTCTACAACTGGCTTCTGCCGGCCATGGGCTGGCTGCACAAGCTGCCGCAAGTTGCCGGCGGGCAATGATCTTATTGGAGCCCGTCGCCCTGCTTTTTGCGGCCATTTGATGAAAATCTGCAGCACTTTTTGTGGTCGGCTTACTTTTCGGGCAATTCGGCCTACCTGCCAGTTCGCGATTATTTCTATAATGTCCAGAAGGGCCTTTCAACCAGAGACTATTTGACATGCTCAAGATCATTCAGGATGGCGACCAGCTGACAGTCGAAGCGCCGGCCAAAATCAACATTGGCCTGCGAATTGTGGGCAAGCGCGCCGATGGTTTTCATAATCTTGAATCCATCGCCATGGGCATTAACCTGACCGACGTCCTGCAGGCCCGGCCACTTCCGGATGACGATATCCGCCTGCACATCGATACCTCGGCCGACAGCGATGACGTGCGTGCCGACGATACGAACCTGGTGGTGCGTGCGGCAAGGCTCCTGCAGGAGCAGATGCGCGAAACTGCCACCCCCGGCGGCGCTGCCGGCCTGCGCGGGGCCGAGATTCGTCTTGATAAGCGCATACCCGTGGGGCGAGGCCTGGGTGGCGGCTCGAGCGATGCGGCGGCGACCCTGGTTCTGCTTAACGAAATGTGGCAGATAGGCCTTCCGCGCCAGCGCCTGATGGAGTTGGGGCTGCAGCTTGGCAGCGATGTGCCGCTTTTTTTTCACGGTCCGCTTTCGATCATGCGCGGGCGGGGCGAGATTGTTGAGCCGGTGGATCAGGTGCCGGAGTTGGCGGTGCTGCTGCTGGTTCCGCCATTTGCCCTGGCCACGGCGTCAGTTTATCGGCAATACTCTGTTGGTCGCCCTGACTTGACACCGTTCCAAAGCCCTATTAGTCTCTGGTTAGAACTGCTACAGGCTGGTCGGCTGGAGGAGCTTGGGCGGCAGTTGGTGAACGATCTTGAAGCTCCGGCCATTGTGCTTCGTCCCGAGATGTCGCGTATACTTCTGGCATTGAGGAGGGCAGGGGCGAAATGTTGCGGCATGACAGGCAGCGGCAGCGCGGTTTTTGCTCTTGCGGCTTCTGAGGAGGAGGCCCGGCATCTGGCGGCCGATTTGAAAATCGAAAAGGCGGTGCAGCGCCATGTGCTTGTACCTTGGCGCACAGTGAGTTGACACCATAGGGGGGGGGGACACGATGGAAGTCACGGAAGTCAAGGTCAAACTTGTCGAGGAGAATCGCGACCGGCTGAAGGCCTACTGCACGATGACGTTGGACAGCGAGTTTGTCGTACGGGACCTGAAGCTGATTGAAGGGGCTAATGGTCTGTTTGTGGCCATGCCCAGTCGCAAGCTTGCCGACCGCTGTACAAAGTGCGGGGCGAAGAATCATCTTCGGGCCCGTTTCTGCAACAATTGTGGCGGCCGGCTGGACGAAAACCGGGCCGGAACCGATCGGGAAGGTCGGCCCAAGCTGCATGCCGACATTGCTCACCCGATCAACAGCCAGTGCCGCGAGAAGATTCAACTTGCCATCCAGGATGCCTACAAGGCCGAGCTTGAGAAGTCAAAGCAACCGGGATATCGGCCGGTTTCGCTTGACGAAGACGACTTTGATGATTATGATGCTGAACACGCGTCGCATAATAACAGTCGTCGGCGGCCTGCCGGCAATGCATCGAAAGATGCGGCGCAAGAGAAGAAGAAGGAATCTTCATTCGGTGAAGGCATTGTTTAGTTCAGCAAATTCTCTGGCGTGCCCCTGCGTAGTTGTAAGCGCTTAGGGTGCGCGCCCGTCCCGGGAGACCGGGGCAGACAGGACGACGCACCCCAGCCGAGGCCAGAAAATGAGCCTCGGTTTTTCTTTCACCCTTCCGTGGTCCCGCATTACTACCCGACGCGGGGACACTGGATTGCTCAAGCGGCGGATCGCTGTATTCGCCGACCGACCACCCATCGCGGTTTGTCGGACAAAGGCTCACGGCGGAGTCTTTCTTGCGGACTAATCAAATGGATTCGGGTAGAAGGAGCTGTAAAATGTTACGTACTGGCGCAGACGTCCTGGTCGAAGTCTTTCGACAGGAAAAAGTGGACCTGGTCTTCGGATACCCCGGTGGCTCGGTCATCCCCATTTTCGACAAGCTTTACGATTGCCCGGACATCCGCCTCATTCTGCCGCGGCACGAGCAGGGCGGCGGACATGCGGCCGATGGATACGCCCGCGCAAGCGGCAGGTGTGGTGTCTGTATTGCCACCAGCGGCCCCGGTGCAACCAACCTGACCACCGCCCTGGCCACGGCAAATTTTGACAGCGTGCCCATGGTGGCCATTACCGGTCAGGTCAAGTCCAACCTGATTGGCAACGACGCCTTCCAGGAAGCCGACATTACCGGCATTACCCGGCCCATAACCAAGCACGGTTTCCTCGTCAAGGACGTCAACGAGCTTGGCCGTACTCTGAAGGCAGCTTTCCATATCGCCACCACCGGCCGACCCGGCCCCGTGGTTGTCGACCTGCCCAGCGACGTGACCACAGCCAAAACCGACGTTCCGGTGCCCGAGGAGGTCAATCTGCCCGGCTATAAGCCGCACGTGGAGGGTAATGCCCGGCAGATCAAAGTGGCCGCCGAGGCCATCAACGCCTCGAAACGTCCGGTCATTTATGCCGGCGGCGGCATCATAATTTCCGGCGCTTCGGATCTGCTCAGGCAACTGGCCGAAAAGGCCAACGTGCCCGTCACCACTACGCTCCTGGGGCTCGGCGGATTCCCCGAATCCAGCCCCCTCAGCCTGCAGATGCTCGGCATGCACGGCACGGCCTACGCCAATTACGCGATTATGGAAAGCGACCTGATTATCGCCATTGGGGCCAGGTTCGACGACCGCATTACCGGGAATATCTCGAAATTCGCGCCGCACGCGAAGATTATTCACGTGGATATCGATCCGACGAGCATCTCGAAGAACATCCGCGTGCACATTCCGGTCGTCGGCAACGCCACAAACGTGCTGACCAAGATGATTGATCAGGTTCGCTTCGTCGAGCGCAAGGACTGGCTTGACCGAATCGCCGACTGGAAGAAGAAGCATCCGCTCAGTTATGCCGAGGACGGCCTGCGGCCGCAATACGTCATCGAGCAGCTTGACGAGGTGGCCCCGGACGATACCATCGTCTGCACCGAGGTGGGCCAGCACCAGATGTGGGCGGCGCAGTTCTACCAGTACAATTACCCGCGGACCTTTATCTCCTCCGGCGGCCTGGGAACCATGGGCTACGGTCTGCCGGCGTCCATCGGCGCCCAGTTCGCCTGCCCGGGACGCACGGTGGTCAATATTGCCGGCGATGGGTCAATCCAGATGAACATTCAGGAACTGGCCACGGCCGTCAGCAACGACCTGCCGATCAAGGTCATTATCCTTAATAACGGTTACCTTGGCATGGTTCGCCAGTGGCAGGAACTGTTCTACGAGAAGCGCTACAGTGCGACGATGCTGAAGGGCAACCCGGACTTCGTCAAGCTGGCCGAGGCCTATGGCGCCGTCGGCATCCGCTGCACGGAGAAAAAGGATGTCCGCGACGCGCTCAGGCAGGCGCTCGAAACGCCCAAGACGGTTGTCGCCGAATTCATCATCGAGCAGGAAGAAAACGTCTTCCCGATGGTGCCGGCCGGAGAGGCCATTGATCGTATGATCGGCGGCATGAGCTGAGGCGTTAGAGTGAGGTATTCAGAAAAGATTCTCTGCCCATGCGGCAGACAGAGGAGATAACCAACATGGAGAATAAGCACGTTATCAGCGCCCTGGTCGAGAACCGTCCGGGGGTGCTGGCTCATATCGCCGGGCTGTTCGCCTCGCGCGGGTTTAACATCGACTCGCTGACGGTCGGCGAAACCGAAAATGTCAACCTCAGCCGGCTGACAATCGCCCTGCGTGGCGACGAGGCCATTCTGGAGCAGGTGCGCAAGCAGTTGTCGAAAATCATCGACGTGCTGCGCGTGACCGATCTGTCGGGTCAGGATTACGTTGAGCGCGACCTGATGCTGATCAAGGTCAGTGCCCAGGCCGGCAAGCGTTCGGAAATTTTCGAGGTTGTGCAGGTCTTCCGCGGCAAGGTCGTTGACATCGGAACGCGGCACGTTATCATCGAGATTTCCGGCCCGGAGGAGAAGCTCCAGGCATTCATCGATCTAATGCGTCCCTATGGTATTCATGAAGTTGTCCGAACTGGCCGCGTGGCCATGCTTCGGGGCAGCTCAAAAACTGGTCGTAAATCGAATGAGGCCGGCCTGTAGACCGGCAAACGGTTGTGCAAGGAGAACATCAGGATGGCGAAAATGTACTACGAGAGCGACGCACCACTCGCTGCGATTAAAGGCAAGACCGTGGCCATTATCGGTTACGGCTCGCAGGGTCATAGCCAGGCTCAGAACCTGCGCGACAGCGGCGTCAACGTTATTGTCAGCGAGCTTGAAGGCACGAGCAATTACAAGCTGGCCGAGAAGCACGGCTTCAAACCGGTGAGTGCCGCCGAAGCCGCCAAAAAGGGCGACATCATCCAGATTCTGCTGCCCGACGAGATTCAGGCCAAGGTTTACCAGAGCGACATCAAGGCCAACCTGAGCGAAGGCAAGGCCCTCTGCTTCAGCCACGGCTTCAACATTCACTTCGGCCAGATCGTTCCGCCGCAGGGAGTCGATGTATTCATGGTCGCTCCGAAGGGCCCCGGTCACCTGGTACGCAGCGAGTACGAGAAGGGCGGCGGCGTGCCCTGTCTGTTCGCCGTCTACCAGGACGCCAGCGGCAAGTGCCGCGACGTTGCCCTGGCTTATTCCAACGGCATTGGCGGCGCTCGGGCCGGTGTGTTGGAGACGACCTTCAAGGAAGAGACCGAGACCGATCTCTTTGGCGAGCAGGCCGTGCTTTGTGGCGGCGCTGCTGCCCTGATCAAGGCTGGTTTCGACACGTTGGTCGAAGCCGGGTATCAGCCGGAACTGGTTTACTTTGAAGTGTTGCACGAGCTGAAGCTGATTGTCGACCTGCTGTACGAGGGTGGCCTGTCGTGGATGCGTTACAGCGTCTCGAACACGGCCGAGTATGGCGACCTGACCCGCGGCCCGCGTCTGGTGACCGACGAGACTCGCGCCGAGATGAAGAAGATGCTGAAAGAGATCCAGACCGGGGCCTTCGCCAAGGAATGGCTGCTGGAATGCTCGGTCGGCAAGCCGACCTTCAATGCCATGGAAATGGCCGACCGCGATCATCCGATCGAGCAGGTGGGCCGTAAGCTGCGCAAGATGATGAAGTGGATCGACGCCAAAGAGCCGCAGTAGAAGGCTCCGAAGCATCAAGTTGAAAATAAGCGGCCCCGGGAGATTGATCTCTCGGGGCCGCTCTTTTCGCCTTCGGATTTGACAGGTGCCATCGGCCAGTTTCAGTTATTTGGCAGCCGGCTCGGCGGGCATATCTTCATCTCCTGCGCGTTGTGGAGAAGCGTGTGAACAGGTTATTGCGATTTGATGACACATGCTCTGTAAACGCACAAGCATGGCACCTGACTGGCTGCTACTGCACCGGTATCCCGTTAAGAATGCTGTTCAACCGGGCTTTATCCAGCGGCTCGACAAAGCCATTTCCATCTATGTCAAAAAGCAGCACGCCCGCCGGCACCTGTACTCCATTAAGTTTGGCATTGAGACGTGCTTTGTCCGTTGGTTCCACAAAGCCGTTTCCGTCAACATCGCCCAATCGTCGCGTATCCAAGGTCACCTCGGTGCTGCAACTGCCGCCAATGTTGCCAACCACGGTTATACGCCAGCGCGAAGTGCCGCACCCTGAGCCGTCAGCTTGCCACTGTGGCCCGACCAGCAGAGTGTGCAGAGGGTTTCCCAGAGGGTCGGCAGTAACCGTGGCATCGCCTGGCCCCTCAATCTTCTCCACGATCATGCCGTAGCTGCTGTTGCCGTAGCCGCCATCATCGGTCACCTGCACGGTTAACGTTGCCGCGTGCCGGTTGCCGGTCATGTTCGGAGCATTCTGATAAACGGCGGGTATAGGAAAAGACAGATCGGCCTCTAGGGGCGGCGGAACCAGAGGCATAGCCAGGATGCGGGCCTGCGGGTCATTGGCGACGATAGTGGTCTGCCAGATGCTGCCGTCGGCGGCCTTGCCGAATAACGTTCCAGTACCCATGATCCTGTTGTCTTCCATCCACAGCCCCGCCCCCGGCAGATAATAGTCGCTGTAGAAGAGGACTGTGGCTGTCTCAATGGCATGCAAAGAGGCAACCGTGCCGCCAATGATGTGCATTACTCCAGCACCCCTGACGGTGGCGGTCTGTATGTGGCCACCGCTCATCTCCAGCCTGCCAGAGCAGTACAACTCGAGCAGGGACCCCTCTAGTATCTGTGCCTTGGCTGCCAACACCGAGAGAACATCCAACGTTCCGCCGGACAGAAAGAACTCACCGTTCTCCACAGTAACGTCACTGCCGGCGCCGCTGACCGTGCAAACGCCACCATTTTGAAGTACCAGACCGGCTCTCGATCCATATGGGCTGTCGATTTCGACTTCCGCGCTGTCTGTAATAATAAGGGTATAAAAGCTTCCGGTGATACGCATAAAGCTGTTGTCGCGGGCGTACAAGTGCTGCGCGTCTCCCGCCAGAAAGTACCGACTGTTGCCATAAGCCCCCCCCCAATCAATGTTCTCGACATAGGCCGACGAGTCGTCATACGTAGAAACATCGTCCACGTAGGTCCACGGAGCCATTTCCAGTGTGCTGTGATCGAAACAAGAAATGAAGAGGCCCATCCCAGGTTCATTGAAGTACAGGTACTCATCATTAACCAGAGTGATACGTAGCTGCCCCACACTCTCACCCGCTGCCGATCCCATTAGAATCCCCGCCATCACCAGGCATAAAACGACCCTCGCGCCCATGGCCTCCCCCCCCAAATAGCCGTCAGATCTCCGTCCAATGTCGCCCGCGGCGACTCGGTGGCGGAGGCGATATCAAAACCCATTCTGTTGGCGTCTGCGAGCGCAGGCAAAGCATTTTTCTGGGGGAAATTGCCCTAGTTGGGCTAAGGCCATGGCTGCTTCCGCATTAGCATATTGTGTTGCGCACGCCACCATTTGGAGCGACGACTGGTCCGGGGCCTTCGCCAAGGAATGGCTGCTGGAATGCTCGGTCGGCAAGCCGACCTTCAACGCCATGGAGATGGCCGACCGCGATCATCCGATCGAGCAGGTGGGCCGCAAGCTGCGCAAGATGATGAAGTGGATCGATGCCAAAGAGCCGCAGTAGAAGACTCCGAAGCATCAAGTTGAAAATAAGCGGCCCCGGGAGAATTGAACTCTCGGGGCCGCTCTGCTTTTGTGCGTGTGTTTTGCGAGCAGGATTTCCTCTGGAGCCCTTTACTTTGCGGCCGGCTCGCTGGGCATATCCTTCATCTCCTTGGGCGAGCGTGGAGCCTTGTAGCCGGGCTCGGCGACCTCAACCTTGAGCGACTCCAGCAGGGCCTTGTTTTCGGCCTTTGCGGCAAACTGCTGACCATACTTAGCATAGATGGCCTGGCCATCCTTTGCTGCGGGCAAGGTGAGGAATTTGCCCCGTATCCAGCCGGCGGCAACGGGTCCGCCCTGCCATCCGTGGGTGGCG
>JAWLHX010000047.1:0-25338 GCA_041690105.1 Phycisphaerae bacterium | reverse complement strand
TGGCCTATCATGTGTGTGGACCAGTCGCCAGGCACGCCGCAACCAAGCAGACCGTTCAGCCCGTGGGTGGCGCACCACATGAGGTTGGCCCGGGCATCGTAATCGGTGGCGTCGGCCATCGTCCGGGGGCCTTGCTCTATCAAGGTCAGCAGAACCGCCTCGGCCTGGCGGGCCTGCAGCGGGGCGTCAACGTCGTAGGTCAGGTACTGTTCCATAACGTGGATGAAAGCGTCCACAATGCCGTTGGCCACCTGTCGCGGCGGCAGGCTGAAAGTGGCCTCGGGGTCGAGAATCGAAAACTTCGGCATGACGTGCGGCGAATGATCACCCAGCTTTTGCCGCGTGCTGTCGCGCGAGAGCACGAAAATGGCGTTCATTTCCGAACCCGTCGCCGGCAGCGTAAGCACCACGCCCAGCGGCACCGCCGCCTCTCCCGGCGAGCGTTTGACAACCAGCTCCCACGGATCCCCGCCCTCGTAGCGACTGGCCAGGGCAATGAACTTCGTGCCATCCACCACCGATCCGCCACCAACGGCCAGCAGAAAACCGATGCCCTGGCTCCGGACCAGCTCCACGGCCTTCATGCAGGTTTCGTAACGCGGATTGGGCTCGATGCCGCCAAACTCGACGACATCGTGGCCGGCCAGGGCAGCCTTAACCTGATCGTACACCCCATTGGCCTTGATCGATCCGCCGCCATAGGTCATCAGAACCTTGGTATCCGACGGCACCAGATCCTTCAACTGAGCGATGGTGCCCTTACCAAAAACAATTTTGACCGGGTTCTGGTACGTAAAGTTCAGCATGATGCCTCCGTATTCTGTGTCTAAACTGATTTTAGCGCCACCTGCCGCAGCCCGCCCTCTGCCCCGCGTGCAACCCGCGTCTGCGACGGCCACTCGAGGTTGGTGCTGGCGATTTTAGCCACCACCCCCGCCGCAGGCAACAACCGAAGACGGACGGCGACGAAAAAGGTATGTGGATTGCGTTGAATGTCTCGACGGTCTCATCAAAAATATCCCCCGGCAGTGTGTGGTGCCGGGGGCTTTAATAACAACCAAATTCAGTAGGAACGCTGCGGCCGTTTCCGCTACTGCTGTTTCTTCAGCTTTTGAAGCCCCGGGCACTGCCCGGGGATGTCGTCGATGTTGCCATCGCCTTTGCAGCCCGGCGTGGCATATTCAGTGCCGGTTGGCCCGTCGGCGGCGAGCCACCATGGCTGCCAGACCAAGCCCCAGCATGCTCATTGTGGCTGGCTCAGGTACCAGTTCATAAACATTGCCGTCTGAGTCGAGCACAAAGTAGTTCATGTACGAGCCATGATCAACCGGCACAAAGCCCAGCTGGTCAAGGTCCACCAGGTCGGCGTCCAGCGGCAGGCCGCTGATGTCGAAGCTGGACAACAGGGCGAAATGTTCCTCGGGGTCGGCATCGCCAACGCTGGTCCAGCTTGCCAGGTAGCGTTCGAAGTTTTCCGGATTCTTTAGAATTGAAATCCCGCCATCGTGCAGCAGGGCGTAGTTCAGGTTCTGGTTCTCGAATATCACGCTGCGGGCCAGGCCTACGCCGTCAATCGTGCTCAGATCGACCATGCCCGACGGCGCATCGACAGCCACAATATACCGACCGCCAATATCCAGCCCGATACCTACTGATTGCATCTGGCCAAAACCGTTATTTGCGTAATCGAAGCGCGACAATTGCAGCGGCACGTCAGATGAATGAAATTCAAGGTAACTATAAGTTACCGGATAGGGGGCAGACGGGTCCGTATCAGCTGTGGCATAATATACGGTGCCAGTTTCATATAAGTCAGAGTAAGGGCTCTTTACCTGCGGCTGAGTAGCGTTCGGATCACCAACTATAAAGTGGTAAGTTAAGTTGTAAGCGACATCCAGTACGTGAGGCTGGGTCAAGGGCACGGGGCTCAGCGGAAATGTAGACAGGGTTGGTGTATGCGACACCGTGAAGTTGCCATTGGCGTCGAAGAACCGCACCGTATTGTCGTTATCATAGCTCACCGCCCAGCCGTTGGCGGATTCGCTGAAGGAGAATGAGGAGGCATTCGCCCCGACATTAAATCGCAGCTGAGCTTGCAGCGTCTGAGCTGCCGCCTTATCCGCTGCAAATCCGCCAATTACCACCATCGCCAGAAAAGCCAGAATCACCAGTTGCCATCGGGTACGTAGCATGATACATCCTCCTCATCAAGCACATTCCATTGCCAGTCTTCCCGGTGCGGCGAGGGTCCGCAATCAGAGTATGAATGATATCAGCATTCCGTGCAATACTAAATATGCAGTTCTTGATAAAATACGTCCTTGCACTCATAGCACAGAGAATGGTTGCTGGCCTTGACCACCGAATGCCCCCCCAAGCCACCTCCGCCCCAGGTCTGGCCAACGGTCTCCTCACGTCTCATCCTGCTGCCGAAAACCGGGCTGGGCCAGGACGGTCTCGATCATCGCCAGCAGGTTTTCCGCCGAGACGTCGCCTGGCCAGCATCGCAGCCGGCTTCGTTCGTTCATACTATCCACTTGCGACGGATGTTCCGCAGACTCAGGGCGAAGAGCACCGCGCAGAACGCCAGCAGCAGGCCGAAGTCCAGCAGAAGCGGCAGGTGCGGCAGGCGGTGGATTGAACCGTGCAACACGTCGACTCCGTAGGTCAGAGGCAGCACGTAACTCAGCGGACGAAGCCAGACGGGCAACTGCTCGACAGGGAAGAACAGGCCGCACAAAAACAGCATCGGGAAGCGGAAGAAGTTCGAAAACGTCTGGGCCTCGAAGACCTCTTTGACCGACACGGCAATGAACAGTCCCAGGAATGTTGAGCTGATGGCAATGAGCGCGATGGCCGGAACAAGCGTTGCCCAGTTAACGGCGGAAAGGTCTATCAGGAAGGCCGCCATGATGATCGGCACAAAGGCGTTGGCGATGCCGAACAGAATCGCCCCGCCGGTTTTGGCCAGCATCAGCAGCTCCAGCGGAATCGGAGCGAGAAGCAGCCGTTCGAACGACCGGCCCTTCTTCTCGAATGTCACCGTAACCGACAGCAGACTCGTCGTGCCGAACAGCACCGACACGGCGATAACCCCCGGCAGCAGCGCCGGCACACTGTCCAGCCCCGCCCCCGACCGGATGAAGAACATGCCCGCCCACGCCAGCGGAAAAATCAGGCCCCAGCTGATATTCGGCGGCTTCAGGTAATAGGCCCGAAAGTCCTTGACCAGAATGCTCCAGAATGCGACCCAAGCCTTCATTGCCCGCCCCCCTTGCCGGACTTCTCCTTCTCCTGCTTCATGGCCATCGCCTCAATGCCGGTTATCTCGACGAAAACATCTTCCAGCGACGGCCGAAGTTTGCGGGCCTCCCACACCTCCGCTCCCCCATCTTCCAGCAGCCTCACCAGCGGTCCCACACGAACCGGCTCGGCCGACTCCACGCGGATATGACCATCCGCGACCGCCTGACAGTGAAGGTCCGGCCACTGGTAAACAATCGCATCGCACAGGGTGGCCGCTCCGCCCGAGACCGAAAACTGCACCACGTGACGGCCATCCGTCCGATGCATCAGATCTTCGACCGTGTCGGTGCGAACGATCAGGCCCTGGACGATAAAGGCGATGCGCCCGCAAAGCCGCTGGGCCTCCTCAATGTAGTGCGTGGTCAGGAAGATAGTCGTCCCGGCGGCGTTCAACTCGGCGATGAGCTGGCGAATCTGCCGGGCGCTGGCCACGTCGATGCCGCTAGTCGGCTCGTCCATGAACAGGATGTGCGGCGAGTGGATAATTCCGGCGGCGATGGTAAGCTTGCGCTTCATGCCCTTGGAGTAGCCGCCAAACTTGCGACCCGACGCCCGGGCCAGCCCGAAGCGATCCAGCAGTTCGCTGGCGCGGGCCTCGCGGTCTCCTTTGCTCATGCCGTAGAGCGCCCCGCAGAAGCTCAGGTTGTCAAAGCCCGTCAGTTCGGGGTAGAGGTTGCTCTCATCCGGCACCACGCCCATCAGGTGCTGGGCCGCTTTGGGCTTCTTCGAGCAGTCGATGCCGGCGATTCGGATCAGGCCCGCATCCGGCCGGGCCAGGCCAATGAGCATGTTAATCGTGGTACTTTTGCCCGCCCCGTTGGGGCCGAGGAAGCCGAACAACTCGCCTTGACGCACGTCGAAGTCGATGCCTGCAACGGCCTGCACATCGCCGAACCGTTTGGCCAGGCCGCGCACCTGAATGGCCGTGTCTCCGCTATCAGGCGTCATCCGCCGCCTCCTTTATGAACCGCAGCCAGTTATGTATTCAATTCTTTTTGCACGGATGGCTCGGGGTATCGCCATGACACTTTCGAATCTGCTCCGGCGTGCATTCTTCTGGTTTGCCCTTCAGCTCTTCCGACTTGCGGCAGCCTTCTTCCTTCTTATTGCAGCACATTTCGGTGCTCCCTTCTTGTCTGTGCAGGCCCCACGTCTCGGGTCCAGCAGTCCGTCTATCTCCTCTCGCCACGCGGCGAGGGTCGCCTCATTCAAGCGGTAGTGCACGAAGTATCCGCGCTTCTCGTCGACGACCAGGCCAGCGTCCCGCATGATCCGAAGGTGCTGCGAGACCGCCCCGGGTGTCAAATCCAGCCGGGCAGCCAGAGCGTTGACGCACAACGCTCGGCCCTTCAAGAGCTGCACGATGCGTACCCGCGTCTCGACCGACAGCACCTTCAGCACTCTGGATAAAGTCTTCGCATCATTCATTTTAGTCTCCGCTAAACTACTATTGCACTTTGGCACCATTGCGTCAAGGCCTTTTTCCTTGTCATTGCAATGTTCTGTCGGAGTGCCGGGGCCGGCCGCACCTGGCCTTGACCACCGAATGCCCCTCAAGCCCCCACCGCACCAAATCCAGCCAACGGTCTCCTCACGCCTCATTCTGCTGCCGAAAACCCCGACTGCGCCAGCACCGTCTCGATCATCGCCAGCAGGTTTTCCGCCGAGACGTCGCCCGGCACGGCATGGGCAGGCGAAATAATCAGACCGCCGTCGCGGCCAAGGTCTACCAGGTGGCTGGTGGCCCGGCGGACATCATCCGGCGTGCCGAAGGGCAGCGTCTTCTGCGTCGACAATCCGCCGTGAAAGCTCAGGCGGCCGCGATAGGTTGGCAGAAGCTCATCGACGTTCATAACCTCCGGCTGAAACGGGTTGAAGCAATTGACCCCGGCCTCCACCAGGTCGTCAAACACCTCGTCCACGTCGCCGCAACAATGAATGTAAACGAACTTGCCCGCCTCGCGCACCGGCCGATACATCCGCTTGAGCTGAGGCAGGATGAATTCGCGCCACAGGGCAGGGCCCATCTGCAGGCCCGATTGCTGCCCCCAGTCGTCGCCGAAATAGACTGCGTCGATATCGTACTTCAGGGCCTCGTGCAGAATGGTGATGTTGTAATCGGCAATGGCCGTCAGTAACTCGTGCACAAAGTCCGGATGATCGAGCATGTCCATCATCAGGTTCTCCATGCCCCGAAGGCACCAGGCCCGCTCGTAAAGCGAAAAACCGATGCCGAATATCCGCAGCAGGTCGTGGCTCTCTTCGATGGCGGCCGGCAGCGTCCGGAAAATGCGGCCATCGTGCGGATCGGGCATCTCGAAGCCGCGAAGCGTCGGTTCCGGCAACAGAAGATTCTCGACCACGCCAATATCCTTATCGCGGCTGCGATTCCAGATTACGCCATAATGGTCGCAAACGCGGTCATTGCCAATGTCGTCAAAACGCTCCACGGCAGCAACCCAGGACAGGTGCCCACGCATGGCGCTGTCAACCTCTGCCGAGCGATGAGCAGCCAGACGCTCCGCCGCTCCGTGAGTCAGCGAAAACGACCACGGCACATAGGGCGGCCGCTCGCCCCGCAAAACCATCAGTGCAACCTCGCGCCTGTTCATTCGCCTTCTCCTTCTTGTATCCCGCTGCTGGATTGGCCACCAAATTTGCGCCTCCAATGTTACCGTTATCCCCCTGTGGTGCAATACTCTTGCCACCAACAAGCCGTCTGCATACAGTTTTTGACCGATACGCCCGACCGCCCGGCGGTGTTTGAACTGGCAGTAAGGCAGTGGTGCCTTGCATCAGTGTGTGTGCAGTAAACCAGGAGACAGCGGCAATGAGCTTTTTGCGCGGAAAACGGTTTTGGGCTTTGGCAACAATGGTTGCCATTGTCAGCATTCTGACCCCGGCGACAGCCTCGGCCCAGGTGCGGCTATTTAATTACGATATTCTCAGCAGTGTCGTCCAGGTCGATGAGGTCGAGCCCCTTAAGCCGATCGTTATCGCCGGCACCCGCAACGGTACTTTTTCCGGCTGTGTCGGCGTGGAATCTTCCGCTGCCATCAAGGGCCTCAAGGCCGTCATGAGCCCACTTAGCGGGTCGGCGGGCGAAATTCCTGCCGACGCCGTGCAGGTGCGCTACGCCACAAGTTGGGGCGGCAATTTTGGCCGATGGGAACCCCGCGGGCTCGATATTCTGCACGAAACGCCGCCGGCCGCGGTCTCCGACCGCAAGCAGTCGCTGGCCGGTGTCTGGGTAACGGTGACGGTGCCCGCGGAGGCCGCCGCCGGAAAATATAGCGGCCAGTTGACGGTCGAGGCCGAAGGCCTTGCTCCGCAGACCCTACCGGTCGAGCTGACCGTGGCCGAATGGACCGTTCCGGAAACCCAGCAATGGCGGACCTGGATCGAAATGCTCCAGTCCCCCGATACGCTGGCCGTGGAGTACGACCTGGAACTCTGGTCCGATCGCCACTGGGAAATGATCGCCCGCAGCATGCAGATGATCGGCCAGATGGGCAGCCGCGTGGTCTTCATCCCGCTCATCAGCCAGACAAACCAGGGCAATGAGCAGTCCATGGTCCGCTGGGTGCGCAAGGCCGATGGCTCCTTCAGCTTCGATTACTCCATCATGGAAAAGTACCTGGACATGGCCGAAAAGCACATGGGCAAGCCCAAAATGGTCGTCTTCTACGCCTGGGATACCTGCATGATTGTCCGCGAGCAGAGGCCGACGGTCGATCCCAAGGCCCCCGCTTACACTCAGCAGCAACAGGTTCTGGCCCAGAAACGCTGGGACCTGCAGCAGAAGGGCATCACTGTAACAGTGGTCGACGAGGCCACAGGCGAAGCAAAAACCGAATACGTGCCACACCTGACCGCCCCCGAAAGTCGTCCTCGCTGGCAGGCCATCTTCGACCACGCCCGCAAGACCATGCAGCAACGCGGCCTGGAAGACACCATGGTGCTGGGCATGATTACCGACGAACAGCCCTCCCGCGAACAGGTGCAGGTGCTGCACGAGATTTCCGGTGGCTTGCCCTGGATTTCGCATTGCCATCCGGGCCGCATGCGCGGTCGTCCGCCGGTTGGCAACAAAATGCTGCACGGCATTGCCGACGTCCGTTACGAGGCCCACGTCTACAACATGCGCTGGGAGGCCGACCCGGCCAAAAAGCGCAACTATGGCTGGCAGACGCCCGAACTGCGGGCCTTCTTCGGCCGCCATGGCATTCCCAACGGTCACCCCCTCACCGTCCGCATGCTGCCGGAACTGCAGATTACCGGCTACCAGCGCGGCGTCGGACGAATCGGGGCCGACTTCTGGTACGTGATGAAGAACCCCCGTGGCCAGCGATCCGGTGCCGTCTACGCCCGCTACCCCGAAAACATGTGGCGCAACCTGAATATCGACAGTTGGCTGCTGGCCCCGGGAGCCGATGGCCCGATCAGCACCGCTCGTTTCGAAAACATGCGCGAAGGCCTGCAGGAGTGCGAGGCACGAATCTTCATCGAAAGCGTACTGCTGGATGAACAGAAGAAGGCCCGCCTCGGCGCCCCGCTTGCCACCCGCGCCCAGAAGGTGCTGGATGACAGGCAGCGGGCCATGTGGCGCAGCATATGGACCAACGAGGAGCACCTGAAAATCATCGGCTCCCTCGGCGTTCACGGCAACGCCCGCAACCCGCAGGAGGCCATCTGGCAGGCCCTGTCGTCGGCAAAAGTCGACCTGCCACAAGGCCGCGACGCCCAGCAAATGAAAAGTGGGGAGTTCAGCAAGGGCGTCCAGTGGTTCGCCAAGTCCGACTGGCAGCAACGCAATGCCGACCTCTACAACATAGCCGCCGAGGTGCAGAAGAAAATCGGTCGCTGAGAGTCGCCGACAAAAAAACCGGCAGGGCCGGATGCGACCCATGGCCGGTGCCATGGTCTGACGCAGTCAGGCCATGATAACGACCGAGATTCACCTTGATGCTGCGGACGCAAATCATGGTCCTTGGCACCTTGCTACCCGGAAAGTGCACTGGCGTGGGCTCGTCGAAGACGGGCCCACGCTGTATGTTGTAAGAATTTTCCAATTCCAGCTTTCGCTGTTTTTGATCATAGTATCCAAAACGATCCAGCAACTTGCCCGCGAGGGCAGGGCAGCAACCTCTATCCTGATGGAGACAGCTATGAGCGGGGCGAAGGATAATCAGCACAGTTTTGCGGGGCGGACGTTCCTGCCCACATCGCAGGTGGGCAATGTGCAGCACATCGAGGGTGAATGTCCGTTGCCCGAGGGCAAGTGGTTCGAGGTGGACTGGCCGCGTGCGACTCTGCCGAATCCAGTCACTGCCGGGCGGGAGGACGGCTTCTTCTACCAGTTCGAGCCTGGGGCTCTCCTCGGCGCCACTCATCTGACGTGCGACGTTCTGCTTGATGGCACAGTCTCCTGCGTCTTCGCCATTCATCTGCAGGAGGGCGAGGACGGGCCGGACTTCTACAGTCATTTCGGATTCCTGAACCAGTGCCAGGCCCGGCTGCGCCTGCCGCTGGAGGCCGTGGAGCAAAATTGCTGGATGTACCCGCGCGAGGGCGCCTGGCTGAAGGTCATTTGCGGCGGCGACAGGGTCGACCTGGCCAAGGTCGATCGCATGAGGTTCATCATCTGCCGCAAGGCCGCGGGCCTGTCGCGTTGGGCTATGACGCCGCTGCAGGCCGTGGGCGCAGAGCCCCAGATGCTGGAGTCGCCCTTGTTGCCTGAGGGCGTTCTGCTCGATGAACTGGGCCAGAGCACCCTCAGCGACTGGCAGGGCAAAACCCGCGACCCGGCCGAACTCGTTGCCCGGTTGCGCCAGCAGGACGAGAACGTGGATCAGTGGCGCTGGCCCCAGAGCTTCAGCCGGTTTGGCGGCTGGCGCGATCGCCGCTTCGAGGCCACCGGCTTTTTCCGCAGACATCACGATGGCCGTCGCTGGTGGCTGGTCGACCCCGAGGGCCATGCCTTCTGGTCGGCCGGGGTGGATTGCGTCCGCCCCGGCATCGAGACCAACGCCAATTCTCTGGCCGCGGCCCTCAGTTGGCTGCCGAAAGTCAAAGATGTCGGCCAACTGAGCGACCGGCGGGGTCCGCTGATGGTCGACTATCTGCGGGCCAACTTCGTCCGCGCCTTCGGCCCCCATGCCTGGCTCGAAAAATGGGCCAAGCTGTCGCTGGGTTTGCTGCGCAGCTTTGGTTTCAACACGGTGGGCAACTGGTCGGCCTCGCAGGTTGCCTCGGCAGCCCAATTCCCTTACGTGCATCCGCTTAAATGGCCGGCACCCGACGGCCCGCAGGCAGCCCGCGTATTTCGCGACTTCCCCGATGTATTCGATCCGTCATTCGAAACCGAGGCTGCTCATTACGCCAGCCAGCTCAAGCCCATGCGAGACGATGCAGCCCTCATCGGCTATTTTCTGATGAACGAGCCCACCTGGGGCTTTGCAGCGATTACCCCGGCCGAGGGCATGCTTCACAATTGCGATGGCGGGGCGACTCGCCAGGCTCTGGCCAGCTTCTGCCAGTCTCGCTACGCCGATAATGCCGCCCTGGCGGCCAAGTGGGGACAGGGCGTCACGTTTGAGCGGCTGGCCCACGGCCGCTGGCGCGAGCCGGCCAGTGCCGCGGCGCGGGAGGACCTCGAGGCCTTCAGCGAAGTGATGGTGGCCAGGCTTTACGGCACTCTGACGGCCGCCTGCCGGGCCGTCGATCCGAATCATATGAACCTTGGCGCCCGCTACTTCCGCGTGCCGCCCGAGTGGGCCATGAAGGGCATGGGCTGCTTCGATGTCTTCAGCGTCAATGGCTACAGGCAGCAAGTCGACCGGGCCCTGGAAGCGGCCTGCCAGCAGATGGGCTGCCCGGCCATGATCGGCGAGTGGCACTTCGGGGCCCTGGACGCCGGCCTGCCGGCCTCGGGTATCGGCATGGTGCCAACCCAGGCCGACCGGGGTCGGGCCTACCGCATCTATGCCGAAGACGCCGCCGCCCAGCCGTGGTGCGTGGGGGTGCACTACTTTACCCTGTACGATCAGTCGGCCATGGGGCGTTTTGACGGCGAAAACTATAACATCGGCTTCGTCGACATCTGCCACCGCCCCTATGCCCCGCTGGCCCAGGCAGCCCGCACCGCTCACGAGCGGCTGTACGAGGTAGCCGATGGCCAGGCGACACCATTTGACGATGCCCCCGACTACCTGCCGCCACTGTTTTTTTGAGATCGCACCGCCGCTTGCGGTTCTCTGACAATTGTTATTTCGAAAGGAGCATAGCTCATCATGCTAACCACCAACTGTGCGATTATTCCTGCCATTCTCGGCTGCTTGCTGATGCTGTCGACAACCACAATTGCTCTGGCCGACGACTCAGCCCAGCCGCCGACCGAAACCGCCTCGCAGCCCACTTCAGCCGAACCCGATGCCCCGGCCGAGCAGAGGCGGCCCATTGTCGGAGCAATTCGCTGGGATGCATGGACGGGCGGCGCGATTACCGAACAGGTCGAGCGGACACTCGGCCCTGCCAGGTACCACGACCGCTTGCCCTGGTTCACCGAGGTGGTTGATGCCGACACCGTCCGCATCGACGGCAGCCGCGAGGGAGTCATGGAACGCGAAATCGACTGGGCAGCCGATGCCGGACTCGACTACTGGGCCTTCCTGACTTACCCGCGCTCCAGTCCCATGAGCGTGGCCCTGAAACAGTATCTGGAGAGCCCCAAACGCGAGCGCATCAAGTTCTGCCTCATTCTGCATAACACCTTGAACGTGCCGGATGAACAATGGCCGGCAGAACGCGATCGGACGATAAAGCTGCTTCAGGAGCCCGGATATCAGACAGTGCTGGACAATCGGCCGCTGGTCTATGCCTTCAGCGGCAACAAGTTGCGACTGGACCGTTTCCAGGAACTACGACAGGCCATCACCAAAGCCGGCCTCAATCCGTATTATGTGTACATGGGCTGGAATCCCGCTCGCGACTACAGCCAGGTTTCCCGCCACGGTTTTCATGCCGTCAGCAACTATGCCCGAGGCAGCAACAAACCTCTTTTCAGCAGTCTGGTTCGCGAAGTGGAACAGGCTTATTGGCAGAATGCCGTCGGGGCAGAGGTGCCTTACGTGCCCATGGTCACTACCGGGTGGGACAAGCGGCCGCGAAAGGATAATCCGGTGCAGTGGGAGAAGGGCCACTCCTACCATCAGCAGAAGACTTTTCCATCCACCGCAACTCCCGGCGAGATTGCCAGCCATCTCAAAAAGGCTCTGGCGCTGCTCCAGCAACATCCGAAAGTCTGCCAGGCAGGAGCCGTCATCATCTACGCCTGGAACGAGTACGATGAGGGCGGATGGTTGGCCCCTACCCGCAAACCCGACGGCCAGCCCGACCACAGCCGCCTCGATGCCATTGCCCGCATATTGAAACCCGATGAAGATGAAAAGGAGTCCGCCACCGCCACCCCCGCGGCAAAGCATTAAGCCGACAGCCAGCCGTTGTGTTGCCCTTGCCGTTGCCGTCGCTGTTAAAGCCCCCCGCACTGCCGGGGGATGCTTCTGCCGTTGCCGTTAACCCCTCTCCCTTGAGGGAGAGGATGTCTCCGCGTCAGCGGAGACAGGTGAGGGTGTCGCCGTTGCCGTTTTTGTAGTTTGCTGTGGTTGTTGCCGTTGCTGTTAAAGCCCCCTGCACTGCAGGGGGATGCTTTTGCCGTTGCCGTTGATTCTGTTGCTCTTGTTGTTGCCATTGATTCTGTTGTCGCCGCCGCCGGGTGCCACCCACAAACGTGTTTGTGGGTGTTCCTGGGCATGCAAACCTCGCCCATTGCCGCCTATTCCGAGCTCCGCTCCAGTGCTCCCACGTCCCAGCCCTCGCCCTGCGGACGTTTGGTGCCCTCGGCGTCAACATCGAATTGCTCTCCCAAGGCCTTGCCGCCATCGACTGCAGGCGTGCCGGCCTTCAGCCGAAAATCACCCCGGGCGGCATTAACAAACGGGTCGCCGCCAGTCAGCTTGTGCTCCTCCTCAACCTTTTCGCCGCAATCGTAGTAATAATTCCAATCATGCTCCACACCGCCAAACGGGAAGTGCAGGCACTGGTAGAAAACGTTGTTGTAGGCCTGCCCCTTCGTCTCCGAACCATAGGCAATGCCCGCATAAAGCCGGTAAAAAACGTTGTTATAGATGAGCACCGGCCCGTTCGGCTTGTTCGACGAATGCGTCCGCGTTGCCTTTCCGGCCGGCTCTTCGGTCCCGCTGGTGAAAATGTTGCCGTAAATCCGCCACAGGCCATTGCCCTCGAACAGGAAAATGCCGTCGGCCGCCCACTCAACGCGGTTGAACCGCACGTCAATCTCCTTGTTGCCGCGAGCCTCAAACAGGTCCGCGTGCCAGCGGTACTTGCCCGGCGCCGGGTCAATTCGCGGGCCCAGGCGGCTATGCTCGATGATCACCCGTTCGCTGCCCATCAGCAGCACGTTGTCGTTCGGTGTGTTCGAGATCCAGCACTTCCGCACAACAATGTCCTTGCTGCTCTGGATGGCCAGCCCGCGGTAGTTGTCCCGGTTGACCGAGCCGTCAACACGCACGTGCTCCACCGTGACCTCCTGGCAAGTGTGGATAACAATGCCGCGCCCGCCATCGGAGGCCGTATAGATGCCCTCGTCGGTCGCTCCGTCCAGCGTCACATGGCTGAGGCCCTGCAGGTGGATGTAGCCCGCCCCGACAATTCGCACCGGGGCGTCAAAGGCCTTCTGCCAGCCGGCCTCCGGCCCGTGTGCCTCGGCGGTCGCCCGCCGAATGGTCAGCCGTCCGCCATCGGCGCTGCCGCCCGTGCCAGGCCGCAGTGCCGAGCGATAATCTCCGCCCGCCACAAACAGCGTGTCGCCCGGCCCGATGCGCCCCGGTCCCGCGCCCCACAATTGACCGTCTGCCGCCGGAAAACCGGAAAAGGCGTTGGCCCAGTCACTGCCATCCCCCCGGCCATAAGTTTCCCCGTCAGGCCGAACGCAGAAAATCTCGCCCTCTGTGACCTCGGCCACCTCATCGCCGCCAACCGTGGCCGATATCGCCAGCAAAGCGGCCACGGCCACCAAAACACGCAATCCAATCATCGCTTCACGTTCCTCCCGCACAGGTCAATCTCGAACAATCGAAAGCGCCCCCGCCCGCCGCCCGTCCAGGCAAGCGCCGGCATCGCCAATTGGTTCTTCGCCACTCTCACTATGACATCTACACGCCCAACCATCAAGCCCCCTTCTGTCCCGCTCCCCGACCCCGGCTCGCAAATTCCGACAGCAAATGTCGCTCGCCCGCCTGAGCTTTGGCCAAGGCGCGTTGCCCTTTCCTCTCCTTTTAAACCCCCGCCCGCCCGCGGAGAATCAAAGTTTTTCCCCTTTCCGGCCGATAATTCCAACTCCGGGACCGGTCTCGTTCGTATAGTACCATGACCGGCAGCACCAGGGCCGGCTGCACCAGCAGCCGCGTAACTTGATCAATTTGAGCCGAGAGCCCGAACATGAATAGCCGCACCATGCAACTCCCCCGACTGACAATCGCATTTGCCGCCTTGAGCCTCCTGCTGGCTTCAACCAGCCTTTTGCGTGCCGATGATGGCTCCCGCTCGGCCGGTGGCGCCCGCCCAGCCCGCACTGCACAGGCCGCCGAGGCCAAGAAAGCCGAGGACGACGGCGACATGTTCCCCGGCGTGCGCGGCATAAGTGGCGACGAAATCAAACGCCGTCTGGCCGAATACGAGCGACGAGCCCAGCAGTTGGAGCGACAGCGCCAGCAGCGCAACCAGCCCTCGCAACCAAACCAGACACCCGTGGCCGAAAGGCCCGCCCCCACGGCCGACGCTGGCCGCCAGTCGCCCGAGGCCGCCACTGAGGCTCCTCCCGCCGATCAAGCCGCCGAATCACCCGCAAGGCAGAAGCCCGCCCAGCGAGGCCGCCGTCCGCAGCCCGCACCGGAGCCCGTCGCCGTCGTAGAGGAGATCGACCTGGCCTCCCTCAGCCGCGAGCATCGCGAGTATATCCTCAAGCTCCAGCAGCAGGTGACCACCGTCGAAACCATGCTCGGCCAGATTGCCCGCGTACGTACCGAGGCCGAAGCCCAGGCCGCCGGCATAGGCCACGAGCCGCTCATCCATTACTATCTGCGATACCAGCGCAACCCCTTGCCGCAAACCCGGGCCTACGCCCAGGCCTTGTTCGTGCCGCTGTACTTCTACCGTTACGTGGTCGAGCAGTGCCGGCAGGCAACACTATTGGCCGATGCCGAGCGTCGCCCGGAAGATCTCTCCGAAAGTTTGGCCAGACATGTTGATGCCCTGGCCGTGCGAGCCGAACTGGCCCGCAAGCAGAGCCTCATCGCCGCCGCCGAACTCTACACCCGCATGCGTCAGTTAGAAGCCGCCGAGGGAATTTATGGCCACCTTCGCCAGCGCTACGCCGAAGACGACGCCGTCAACCGAAGCTTTGCCGCCTTTATCCGCGTGCGCGATGAACCCAAGCCCGACCGCCCGCCCACGCAAGGCAACTTGCGGGTAAAAGAGCGACTCGAGGAGGAAGAGGACGAAGCCAAACCCTGGCGCCAGCGACCCTAGTACTCCATCGCTCACGATTTGTTGTGTGCCACCCTCAAGCGGCTGTTTGCTTGTGGGTGCCGGCGAGCGGCCACGTCATCTTCGTCGTTGCCGTTGCAACCCCTCCCCCTTGACGGGGGAGGATGTCTCCGGCGCAAGCCGGAGACAGGTGGGGGTGTCGCCGCGCGGAAAACTCCTTGCCTTCTCCACGAGGCCAAGCCTCACCCTCATCCGGCCCTGCGGGCCACCTTCTCCCGTCAAGCCCTTCGACGGGCTCAGGGCGGGATGAGAAGGGTAACAACGGAAGCCGTTGCCGTTAAAACCCCTCCCCCTCGACGGGGGAGGATGTCTCCGGCGCATGCCGGAGACAGGTGGGGGGTGTCGCCGCACGGAAAACTCCTCGCCCTCTCCACGAGGCCACACCTCACCCTCATCCGGCCCTGCGGGCCACCTTCTCCCGTCAAGGAGAAGTCCGCCAAACAATACCCCGAACCGCCCGCAGCCGCTTTCGACTTCACATTCAGCCGCCAATCCGATAGACTTATCGTCGGCATTACCGTGCTTCTGCCCCGGCAGTCAGGCAACCGGCGCCTGAAACGCCGGTGGACGATTTTTATCAGGATTGTCACCGTACCATGCGAATTCCGCTCACCTCATACGCCCGTCGCGAAATCATTCTCTACGGCGGCCTCGGGCTCCTCATTACCGCCCTCTGGCTCCTGCTGGCCCGTGACTGGTGGTATCTGGCCCTGTTGCCGGCCATCATCACCGTCTGGGTCTTCTCCTTCTTTCGCGACCCGCATCGCCGCGTGCCCCAGGGCAGCAACCTCATTATCTCCCCGGCCGATGGCACCATTACAGCCATCGAGCGGGTGCCCACGCCGCCGGAACTCCTTGAGGCCGACTCCGCCTCCGGACAATCGGCCGCGCCCGGCGCCGAATGTCTGCGTATCTCAATCTTCCTCTCGGTCTTCAATTGTCACCTGAACCGGGCGCCATGCGCCGGCCGCGTACTGCGAACCGTTTACAAAGTGGGCCGCAAGGTCAACGCCCTGCGAGCCGACAGCGCCACCGTCAACGAGCAGAACATCCTCATCATGCAGGCCGATGCAATCCAGCGGCCTCTGCTGGTGCGGCAAATAAGCGGCGCAATCGCCCGCCGCATAGTATGCCAGGTCAGCCAGGGGCAGTCTCTGGACGCCGGTCAGCGCTACGGCATGATCAAATTCGGCAGTCGGACCGACCTGGTCATCCCCGGCGACGTACCGGTGCAGATCGATCTCCAAGTCGGTCAGCGAGTCAAGGCGGGCCTGACGATAATGGGGCGATTCGTATGAAACTGATGCGCATCGCGGTTCTTCCTTCGCTCGTCACCCTGGGCAACGCTGTCAGCGGACTGGTCGCCGTCGCTCTGCTGATGAAGGACGAACCGGCCTATGCCATGGCCGGTTATGTCATATTCCTGGGCATGGTCTTCGATGCTCTCGATGGCCGCGTGGCCCGCTTCGCCCGGGCCACCAGCGACTTCGGCGGGCAGTTGGACAGCCTCAGCGATGCCGTTACATTCGGCGCCGCCCCGGCCCTGCTGGGCCACCGGCTCTTCATGAGCGTGGTCGATAATCCCGATTTCCAGCGCCTGGCCCTGGCCCTGGCCTCCATCTACATGGGCTGCGCCTTGCTGCGACTGGCCCGCTTCAACGTCGAAAACGTACACGACGAAGAAGCCCACATGGTTTTTCGCGGCTTGCCCAGCCCGGCCGCCGCCGGAGCACTGGTCAGCCTGGTCATACTGGTTTCCAGCTTCAGGGCCGAGGGCATACTCACCGACCTCACTACGGGCATCATCTGGGCCTTGCCGGCCGTCATGCTGCTGCTGGGGCTGCTCATGGTCTCCAACGTCCACTACAGCCACCTGCTGAACCAGTTGGTTCGCGGCCGCCGTCCGCTGAGCCACATCGTCCAGATAATCATCGCCATCGCCCTGCTGGTCTTCCTTAAGGAACGGGCCATCGCCCCGGTCTTCGTGGCCTATGCTCTATCCGGCCCCGGCCGCTGGGTCTGGTCCCGCCTGGGGCGGCTCTTGGGACGAGGCAATCACCCAGCGCCCGCGAAATCTTCCGGCGAGCGCAAAACAGGAGAATCCGATGTCTGATTGGCTCAAAAATACCGCCCGCCAGGTGTTGCTGATGGACGGCGGAATGGGCACCCAACTCGCCGACGCCGGCATGCCCGGCGGCGATAACCCGGAGCAGTGGGCTCGCGACCATTCCGTCGAACTCCTCGAAATACACGAGCGATACGTAAAAGCCGGGGCCGACGTCATTCTCACCTGCACCTTCGGCGGCTCGCCCTTCAAACTTGCTGCCGCCGGACTCGATGGCCAGACCGAGGCCATCAACTGGGCCCTCGGCCGCGTGGCCCGGGCAGCTCACGAAAAAGGCATTGTGCTGGGCGACATTGGGCCCTGCGGCGAGCTTATCGAGCCTTACGGCAATCGCACCAAAAGCGAAATCGAGCAGGGCTTCCGCCGCCAGGTGATGGGACTGGCCGACATCGTCGACGGCTTCATCATCGAAACCATGAGCGACCTCGAAGAGGCCAGCCTGGCCCTGAAGGCCGTCAAAAAAATAGCACCCGACAAGCCCGTCCTGGTCAGCCTCACCTACCAGAAAGACGCCGATGGGGCCAACTTCCATACCATCATGGGACAGGATCCCGCCATGGCCGCCGTCCGGCTCGACGCCGAAGGGGCCGACGCTATCGGCACAAATTGCGGCACCGGCATCGAAGACATGATACGCATCGTCGAGGCTCTGGCGGCAAAAACGTCGCGCCCCATATTCGCCGAACCGAACGCCGGTCTGCCGAAGCTCGTCGGCGGCCAGACCGTGTACGATCAGACGCCCCAGGCAATGGCCGCGCAGGTGCATAAACTCGTCCAGGCCGGAGCCCGAATGGTGGGCGGTTGTTGTGGCACAACGCCTTCGCACATCAAGGCCATCAGGGCGGCAATCGACGAAATTAACAGCGCTGCCCAGTAATGGCCGACGCCGACCCCGGCATGATTTAAATCAGGAATGGTCACCGTGGCTGAACCGAAACCCGCGGCAGCGAAAAAGTCTGCCCCCAAAACCAAACCGGCCGATTACTGCCGAAAGTGCGGAGCCAAGTGCTGCCGCTACTTTACCGTGCCGCTCGATAAGCCCGAAGACCGCGACGACTTCGAGTCCTTCCGCTGGTACATACTCCATGCCGGAACAAGCATCTTCGTCGACGACGAGGGCGACTGGTTCATCTGTATTGCCAGCCCGTGCACGGCCCTCACGCCCGCCGACCAGTGCGCCATCTACGACCGCAGACCGCCAATCTGCCGCAACCACAGCATCAGCGACTGCGAACGCGACACCGACGAATACAGTTTCACCGAGCATTTTCGCGACGAGCACGAGCTCATGGCTTACGCCCGCAAATTCCTCAGACAAAAGGCCGACCAGTCACGCAAACGCAGCCAGGCCGTCCTCAAAGCCTGGCAGACGCGACGCCAAAAAGCGCAGGAAGGGGAACAGTCGTGATCACCCGCACCAGAAGCCTCGCCGCCCTCATGCTCATGTTCGTCGCCATCATGGCCGCCGGAGGTTGCGTTCGCTATCAGTCGGCCGTCCTCTACGCCGACACCCTCACCCGCGAAGAGACCGGCTTCAACATGCGCAGCCCCCAGTACGCTTACCACGGCGAGCCGGTCACCTTCGACTTCGCCCCCGACTATGCCGCCACGCACTACACCATAATCATCTGGCCCGACGGCTCGCCCGAAATGCTCGGCCAGAAGGACGTCGTCAACACCTACTTCAGAGTCACGCGAAGCTTCGAAGGCGCGGTGAAGCCTCGGGAATACAAAGTCATCGCCCGCGGCTATCAGCGCGTCGGCAGTGCCGACTGGTATTTTGACACCCGCACCGAGCAATGGACCTTCCAGCCCATGAGCCGCGACATGTCCGACAGGCTCACCGGCGAGGCCGACATGACCATCCGCTGTTACATCATCAACCTCGACCTGCCCATCCGCCCCGGCAACCGAACCCTGCGAAAGGTCGAACTTTCGCTCATTCGCGACGACATGCAGCGAACCACCGTCGGCATCGACTCGCCAGGCGTCAGGCTTATCGGCCCCGACCCCAGCGGAGAATACAGGCTGCAGTACACGCCGAAATACAACGAAATCAACCGCACCGGCCAGACCGATATCGAACTCCTGGTCCGCTACACCGACGGCACCGAGCAACTCCAGACCACCAGCATCGATACGCCCTGACCGCCCCGTCGCCGCCGCCGTTGCCGTTGCTGTTGTTGCTGTTGTTGCTTTGCCGTTGCCGTTTCCCCTTCCCCCTTGACGGGGGAAGGTGGCCCGCAGGGCCGGATGAGGGTGTAGCCGTTGCCGTTTCTGTAGTTTGCCGTGGTTGTCGCCGTTGCCGTTGCCGTTGAAGCCCCCGGCACTGCCGGGGGATCGCTGTTGCTTTTGCCGTCGCCGTCACTATCACCGTCGCCGGGTGCCACCCACAAACTCGTTTGTGGGTGCCGTTGTTGCCGTTGCCGTCGCAGTTGTTTTAGCGTGGTTGTTGCTGCCGCCGTTGCCGTTGAAGCCCCCGGCACCGCCGGGGGATCGCCGTTGCTTTTGCCGTCGCCGTCACCGTAATATCCCCCGGCAACCGTCCGGGCCGTCGCACCTGATACACGAAAGGTTTCCCGCTCATGGCCAAAATTCAGGCTCCCAAAGGAACTCGCGACTTCTATCCCGCCGAGATGCGCCGCCATCGCCACCTCGAAGACGTCTGGCGAAAGGTCAGCCTCGACGCCGGATTCGAGGAAGTCGACGGGCCCATCTTCGAATCGCTCGAGCTTTACATCCAGAAATCCGGCGACGAAATCGTCGGCCAGCTCTACAACTTCGCCGACAAGGGCGGACGCGAAATCGCCCTCAGGCCCGAGTTCACCCCCACTCTGGCACGCATGATTGTCGCCCGACAGGCCACCTTGCCACGGCCCGTCAAGTGGTTCAATATCTCCCGCGTCTGCCGCTACGAGCGAGCCCAGAAGGGCCGCCTGCGCGAGTTCTTCCAGTGGAATTGTGACATCCTCGGGGCCCCCGGAGTCACCGGAGACGCCGAATGTATTGCCGTGGCCTGCCAGGCCCTGCGACAATTCGGGCTCACGCCCCAGCAGGTCGAGGTCCGCCTCTCCAGCCGCCGTCTGCTGGCCGCCCTGCTCAAGTGCGCCGGCATCGACCAGGCCACAATCCCGCGCGTCTATGCCGTGCTGGACAAACGCGGAAAAGTGCCGCCGGAGGCCGTCACCGCCATGCTCGACGATTTAAATCTTCCGGCCGATCTTCGCCGCGGAGTCGACGACGTATTCCTCCTGCACGATCCGGCCGACCTCCCCGCATGGGCCGGCGACGATCCCGCAGTGGCCGAGGCTAGGAGCGAGCTCGATCAACTCATGAATCTGCTGCAGAATTATGGCGCCGCCGATTACGTCCGTTTCGATATCGGCATCGTCCGCGGCCTGGCCTATTACACCGGGCCCGTCTGGGAAGTCTTCGACAAGGGCGGCAAGCTGCGCAGCCTCTTTGGCGGCGGACGCTACGATAACCTCATCGCCGCCACCGGTGGCCAGCCAATGCCGGCCTGCGGCTTCGGGGCAGGGGACGTCACCATGAGCCTCATCCTCGACGAGCTCAACCTCTGGCCAGCCGATCGTCCGGCTGTCGAATGCTTCGTGCTCTATTCCCAACCGTCCGATATCCCGGCCGCCGCAGCAGCCGTCGGCCAGTTGCGACAAGCTGGCCGCTCCGCCCAGTTTATGCTGAACCCGACCAGCCTATCAAAGCAGATGAAGCTGGCCGCCGACAGCGGAGCACGGTTCGCCATCATCGTAGGGCTCCAGGATGTTCCCGCCGGCCAGGTCCGCCTGCGCGACATGCAAACCGGCCACGAGCGCGACACCCCACTCGAGCACCTGCCAGCCTGACCGGCCACGCCGCTGCCGCTGCCGTTGCCGCTGCCGCTGCTTTTGTTTTGATGTTGCCGTTGCCGTTGAAGCCCCCGGCACTGCCGGGGGATGCCGTTGCCGCTGCCGCTGCCGTTGCTGTTAACCCCTCTCCCTTGAGGGAGAGGATGTCTCCGCTTCAGCGGAGACAGGTGAGGGTGTCGCCGTTGCCGTTGCCGTTGAAGCCCCCGGCACTGCCGGGGGATGCCGTTGCCGCTGCCGCTGCCGTTGCCGCTGCCGTTAAAGCCCCCTGCACCGCAGGGGGATATGCCGTTTGTCGTCGCCGTTGAACCGTGCTTGTCGGCCATTAACTGCCTTACGACGGATAAATCATGGTCAATCGCCTAATCCATTACGAAGCGGCCTTCGAGCACTATCTCCGACAACGGCAAACTCCCTACGTGGCCGTTGACGAGGCCAAAAAAGCCCTCTTCGCCAACGCCTCACTCAAAAGCTTCGATTTCGTTGTCTACAGCAGCCAGGGCCCCAACCTGCTGGTCGACGTCAAAGGTCGCAAATTCCCCTACACCAGCGGCGGCCAGCGACGTTACTGGGAAAACTGGGTCGAGCAGGCCGACCTCCTCGATCTGGCTCGCTGGGAAGAAATTTTCGGCCAGGGATTCCAGGGCCTGCTGGTCTTTGCCTACCACCTCGGCAGCCCCGAACTGGCCGCCAAGTTCACCGACATAATCGAATTCCGCGATCAGCATTACGGCTTCGTTGCCGCCCCAAGCTCGCTCTACGCCAGCCATGCCCGCCAGCGAAGCCGCAGCTGGCAGACTGTAACCATGTCGGTGCCCCTGTTTCGAGAGCTTTCGGCCGGCGTGTCGGCCTTCATCTGATAAATTATCTTGCCGCCCGACAAGCTTTGAAGAAATCTTCTGCCGCTGGTCGATGTTTAATAATTAGGGCTGCCGACGTTGCCGGCGAAGCTTCGCAGCCGACGAGCGGAAAAGGCTTTACAGCGTCGGGCCATGGTTTAGAATACCGGTATTGTCAGCTTTCGAGAATATGCAGACACTCGGGCCCATTGCTGCCAAAGTTTTTCGCAATCGAGGCAGTTTTTCGGCCTGCATCAGGATGCACCCGGGAGAGGCTACCCAATGAAGCGAATTGTTATTGCTGCACTTGCAGCCATCGTGGCAATGCCTGTCGCCCAGGCCCAGGCCCTTAATCACCAGCGGGTGGTCGAGGTCGTCCAGGATGCCTCCGGCGGATCCTATGTCATGCCCACACTGGTAGTTGTGCTCGCGGCCCTGCTGGTTATTGCCGGCCTGGCACGCATGCCTGTGCGTCAGTCGTAATTAAATTGGCCAGGACGGGGGCCGAAAATGAATACGTCGCACTCGGGTCTCGTCTGAAGTATTGGTGGCTACGCTTAATCAAACGGTTAGGAGAGAAAACGATGAATGGCAAATCAGTAGCAATCCTTTTTCTGCTGGTGGTAGCGGTCATACTGGCGACGCTTGTTACCAGCGGCGGCCCCAGTTTCGCCCAGGGCGGACGTTTCGCCGATTACGGTCTCCTGCCGGTCCAGACGGCCAGCGATCGCGATGCTCTGCTGATTATCGATACCACCACCGAGCGCATGGTTCTCTGGGAGTTCGACCTGACCAGCAAGCAACTGGTGCCTGCCGACAAGGCCGACTTGCGACGCGATGCCGGTACGCCCGGCCGCACTAACTGACGCCGCAAGAGAAGCTTTTGTTGCCGAGCAACAGGTAGAGCGAAGCGCAATCAACCGAATTTCCGAAAAACGAACTATTGCAGGCAGGAGAATCCTGAAATGAAAGCCAGAGACTTCATCATTATCGCACTCATTATGCTCAACGTGGCCTTGGTTGCTGTTCTTGTTGTCCAGCACCAGCAGGCCCCGCAGAAGACTACCGTTGCCAACATCCTCGGCACACCGGCCATGGCCGGTGCCGCCGTCACCGAAGCCGGCTATTTCAAGGCCACCACAATTCGCCTGGCAGGCAATCGCGAGGGCGTGGCAATTATCGACACCATGACCAACCGGCTGCTCTTCTACCAGCGCCCGGCAGGTCGCAACGAATGGGACCGTCCGCCCACCATCATCAACCTGGCGCGCGATTTCGGCCATCCGGGCGCACGGTAAATTGCCCGCCGCACGCTGGGCGATTATCTACTGAATTTGCACTATTCCGGCGGCAGAACTGCGCGATAAGCCCAGTTCTGCCGCTCTTTTTGCGGAAGAATAACCTCACCATGACTCAATCCGTGCTCGATCTCAACCGACTCGACCAACTCACCGCCGGCCCCATGCAAGGCCAGGGTCTCGATGCCGCCGAAGCCCTCGAGCTGCTGCTCATGGCCGAAAGCGACCTGTGGCCCGTCCTCGAACGGGTCCGACTCATTCGCTGTCGCCACCGCGGTTGGACCGTCCACCTCTGCGCCATAATCTCGGCCAAAACCGGCCGTTGCTCAGAGGACTGCAAGTGGTGCAGCCAGTCCGTGCATCACAACGCCACCGTCCAGCAGCACGATCTGGTCGAGGTCGAAAAAATTCTGGAACAGGCCGAGCAGGCCGCCTCCTGGGGCGTCTCCAGCTTCGGCATTGTCACCAGCGGACTCAAGCCCGACCAGCACGAACTCCAGCGAATCTGCCAGGCCATCAGCCTCATCAGGCAACGCGGCAAAGTCTCGCCCTGCGCCTGCCTTGGCGGCCTCAACCAGGACGAACTCAGCCAGCTTCGCCAAGCCGGCTGCCATCATTACAACCATAATCTCGAGACCTCCTCAGCCCATTACCGGCAGTTGGTCAGCACCCACAGCTACGACGACCGACTCCAGACAATCGACGCAGCCCACCAGGCCGGCATGCAACTCTGCACCGGCGGCATCTTTGGCATGGGCGAAAGCCCCCAGGACCGCGTAGCACTGGCCACCGAGGCCGCCGCCTCCGGCGCCCACTGCTTCCCGGTCAATTTTCTAAACCCCGTGCCCGGCACCCCGCTGGAGAATCAGTCCGACCTTACCCCGCAAAAGTGTCTGGCAATCCTGGCCATGCTGCGCTTCGTCCTGCCGACACGATGCATCCGACTGGGCGGCGGAAGGCATACCAATCTGCGCCAGCTCCAGCCGCTCTTATTCCATGCAGCCGACGGACTTATGATCGGAAACTACCTCACCACCGCAGGCCGCCCCGTTGAGGACGATCTGCAGATGGTGGCCGATCTGGGCCTCGAAGTCGTCGACTCCATCGCCGCAGGTCAAACCTCGCAATGACTCCGCCACAGGCCAACGACGCCATCGCCATCGTCGGACTCGCTGCCCTCCTGCCGCAAGGACGAAACCGCATCGCGCTGGACAAGGTCCTCGCCGGTCAGCCCGCACTCGGTGCCGCCACCGCCGCCGACAGCCCGAACAGTCTGCCCCCCTGCCTGCTGGCCCGCTGCGCCGATTTCCCCAAAAACCATCAGTCCGCAGCCATCCAGGCTCAGCACAGCGACCGGGCCCTGCTCATGGCCCGCCAGGTAGCCCGCGACGTGCTGCTCGATGCTCACCAATCCGACAGTGCTGCCCGCGAGGCCGCCGCCCCGCCCTCCGCTGTTGGCCCCGCTGCTGGCGCCGCCCGCCACCTTCTGCCCTCATGGGCCGATCCGTCCCGCGTCGCGGTCGTCTTCTCCCTCAGCAAAGGCGGAATCCACCGGGCGGCCGCCGTGGCCGCATCGCTGCACAATACCCACAACACCCAGCCAGCCGCCGCCAGCCGACGCAGTCAGCAGCTCCCCGGTCCGCCTGCCGCCAGCGCCACCCCATGGCCTTTTGATTATGACGTTGCCTCCGCCGCCCGAGCCATTGCCGCCGAGTTCGGCACCAGCGGGCCAACTTATGCTCCGGCCTCAGCTTGCGCAAGCGGTGGCGAAGTCATTACCGCCGCCCGCAGGCTGCTGCTCGACCATCAGGCCGACCTCGTCATTTGCGGCGCCGCCGACGCTTCGCTCCATCCGCTGGTGCTCTGGTCATACCATCGCCTTGGCCTCCTGGCTCAGCCACCGTTGGCCAGGCAAGCCGCCGCAACGGCTCAGGATGCATCCGACGCACTCCGCTGCTTCAGCGGGGCAGGGGACGGGTTCGCCATTGGCGAGGGGGCGGCCGCTTTCCTCCTCATGCGCCTCGACGATGCTCGCCGCCGGAGCCTGCCGGTGTCTGCGGTGCTGCGCGCAACTCTTTCCGGATCCATGGCTTACGATCTGCTAGCCATGCCCGACGATGGCCGCACTTTGGCCCGCCAGATGCAACTCCTGCTCGATCGCGCCGGTCTCGCCCCCACGCAACTCGACCTCATCGGCGTGCACGGCACCGGAACGCGCGACGGCGATGCAAACGAGGCCCGCGCACTGCTTAACCTATTCGGCCCCAACGCCTTGCCGCACA
>JAWLHX010000046.1:0-27040 GCA_041690105.1 Phycisphaerae bacterium | reverse complement strand
CCGAGCGACCTTGGTTTTGCGGCTGATTACATGCCCGACGATGTGCTGGCCGTTCCGCTGAAGAGAGTTGACGGTCGATTCTTCGCCCAGCCGACGTCGGCGGGCCTGGGCATCGAGATCGACCGCGACAAGCTGAAGCGCTATCGCGCTGATCGCTGACATTTCCGGCGCAAGGAATGTCAGCCAGAGGAAGCCCGCGACAAGGAGCTGCCATCGACAGCCCTCACTTCCCCATGATCCAAAGCAGAAATCTTGCATACCGCCACTGGCGACAGTAGAATCACAGACGCTTCTGGTGTTGCCGGGGTCGGTAATATCCGAGAGGTTTCTTAACCAGCATGGCCGCCTGTCTCTGAACTGCTTCGCCCGCATTCTTCATGTTTGAGGCTAGTTCCAACAGGGGAGCCAAAAATTTAACCCAAAAGTCCTGGGTTTTTTGTTTAACACCAGCCGGTTCTCCATCAGGAGTGCCGGCTGGTTTGTTTTTAACGGCTCCAAACAGCTTTTCCGATCCCAAAGCCTTCGCGGTAGCACTCTCAGGTTGCCCCAGAATTCGCCCATACTTCGCCCAAAAGCCAACAAATCGAGGTCGGGCGCTCTCATCCTCTCAGAATTCACTTGTTTGGGGTGGCAGAGCTTAACAACATCACCCTTCGGCAACCTCATCGCGAGGTCCATTGATTGCTCGCCTCCGCAGACGTCAGTTAAACGGTCCCTAATCCCGGACTGGTGTGAGCACGTAAACTCTCTCATCAAACTCGTGCACTGTCCGTTTTGTCCGGGTGTTGTACCCTGGCAAAAGACATAAGAGCTGGTGGGGCAATAGGTTACAGTTGTCCGCCTCGCACTTGGCGGACAGCGCGTATTTTGGCAGCAAATCAGGGACGAAACTGAGCTGCGATGGCAAGCTTGCCGCAAAACCGAGCTGCTGGCAAAACACCTCTTCAATCAATGGCAGTTCGCGGCTTGAATTATTTTGCGGCACGGTTTTGCATTCTTACGACGGCCGCGGCGTATATTCATACAGCCAGTGAAACGCTGATTATTTGATCATTTGATCTGGAGGAGTTTATGAAAATCTCACGCATACCTGTTTCGAAAATTAACACTGTCGAGTGGAATCCAAGGGTTGAACTCCAACCGGGCGACTCGGCGTACGAAAAGCTTCGCTCGAGCCTGGACAGATTTGGGCTCGTCGAGCCCCTCGTTTGGAACGAGCGGTCGGGCAACCTTATCGGGGGCCATCAGCGCCTCAAAGTCCTAATTGAGGCCGGGCAGACCGAGGTCGATGTTAGCTGCGTTGACCTGCCGCCCAGTCGGGAGCGCGAGTTAAATTTGGCGCTAAATAAGATTTCCGGAGACTGGGATGAGGCTAAGCTTGGACAGCTCTTTGACGAAATGCTGCGCATGCCGGATTTTAACATAATCACAACTGGATTTGAGACCCAGGAGGTAGACCGGATCATTGCCGACCTTACGACTAGTACACTGCGAAATCGCGAGGAGAATTTCGATGTCGAGGCCTCCCTCAGCGAGATGGGGACGTCAGTTACTAAACCCGGGGAGATCATTACGCTCGGCGACCACCGACTCATGTGTGGCGATGCGACAGCAACCGAAGACGTCGCTCGCCTTATGGCTGGTCGCAAGGCCACGCTAATTATCACCGATCCTCCATACGGCACTGATGCGGGCGGCCACGAACCGCAAGCCGCCGGCCGAAACCGAGTCAAACGCATTGGCCAACTCCCCTGGGACAAGTTAACCAGCAAGCAATATCTGGAACTGCTGACCAAGGCGCTGAAGAATGCGCATGTTTTCAGTGACAGCAGTGCCGCCCTGTATTTGTGGTTCGCGGCGAGACGGATTCGTCAAGTACATGCAGCGATGGAAGCTGCCGGTTACGTGGAGCGGTCGATGCTGGTGTGGGCTAAAGACAGGATTACTTCATGGCTCCATGGTCACTATAAGTATCAATATGAGTTGGCTTATTACGGAAGTAAAAAAAACATGCCGCTGCGCTGGTATGGTCCCTCAAACGCCTCAAACCTCCTGCAGTGTGCCCGGCCGCCAAAAGTGGATGGCCATCCAACGGTAAAACCGCTCGAGCTGATTGAGTTGGCCATTGAGAATAGCTCGCAAGCGGGTGGCTTAGTCTTGGATCTGTTCGGCGGAAGTGGCACGACAATAATGGCGGCCGCCAGAACGGGCCGCGCGTGTTACATGATGGAAATTAATCCCACGTATTGCGATGTGACGGTCCGACGATTCATCTCGCTTATCGGAAAGGGTTGCGTACCACCAGAAGTGGCTGCCCGCTATAGCCAGAAAGTGAGGACAGATAATGAATTTAGTTCAACTCAGGGCTTTTTGCTGTTTTCAAAGTCGTCGTATGAGGCGTCGTATTGTTATTTAATGTGGACATGAGAGGGACGGAGGCGGTAGCCTCCGTCCCTCTTCTGCTTCTGTCGTTGGCAGCCTCAGCGGGAGGCGGCACGGCAGGGGCGGGTCCCAGAGCCCAACGACGACGGGAGACAGCGATGAGAAGGTGGGACACACTGCTGGATGCTTACATCAAGGAGTACGAGGTGCGCGGGGTTTCCGCGGCTACCGTGGAGAAGGCCTGGAGCGAGCTGGTACGTTTTGGGTCGTGGCTGAAGCGTCGACGGCCGCGGCCGAACCTTGAAACGATCGACGCAGAACTGGTGATCAAGTACCTGCGTCAGCGGACGGCCTTCCGGGCCAAGTCAACGCTGTGCGGCACGATCAGCGTACTGCGGGGTTTCGGCGATTACCTGGTGCGGCAGGGGCTGTGGCGGCAGAGTCCGCTGCGCTGGCTTCGCGGGCCGAAGCTGGACGGCCGCTCGCGCCTGCCGCGGCGGATCGACCGGCGGCGTCTGCGGCACCTGGTGGAGGCGCTGGAAGGCGATGGGCGTCGTTACCATCCGGTGCTCTGGTTGACGGTGCTGATGCTGCTTTACGGCACAGGGCTGCGTCGGGGCGAACTGGAGCGGCTGGAGGTCAGCGACTGGCAACGTGAGGACGGGCTGCTGCGGATCGATGGGCGCAAGACGGGCCGGGAGCGGCTGGTGCCGGTGCCGGAGGTGGCGACACGTTGTCTGGAGCGTTACCTGGTGGTGCGGCACAACCTGCTGGAGCAGTGCGGGCGAACTGACGAGACGGCACTGCTGGTGAACCGGCAGGGCCGGCGGCTGAAGGGTACGGGCATCAGCCAAGCGGTACACCGGCTTTCGCGCTCCAGCGGTCTTGGGCGGATTACGCTGCACATGTTCCGTCACAGCTGCGCTTCGGATCTGCTGGAGGAGGGGCTGCACCTGGCCCAGGTGCAGGAGGTGCTGGGCCATCAGACGATCGCCACGACGATGCGTTACCTGCATATCGCCGATCCGCAGCGTCAGGCGGCGGTGGCTCTCCACCCGATCAACGAGATGCTCGAGACGAGAGGAGAGTGGCATGAGAAGACAGCCTGAGGCCCTTGATGGGCTGATTGAGGGTTACCTGGAGTACCTGGCGGAGGTCAGCCGCAAGCAGCCGCGAACGGTGATTGACGTGCGCTGCACACTGGGGCGGATCAGCCGCTCGCTGAGTGTATTGCGACCGGGCGTGCCGCTGTGGCGGCTGACGCTGGAGGACTATATTCAGTGGCTTCAGCAGGAGCGGCAGCAGGGCCGTAGCGAGAGCTGCCTGGCGAAGTACCTGAGCCACCTGCGGGGCCTGCTGGAGTATGCTTGGCGTAGTGGTCGTTCGGAGCGGAACGTGCTGGACGGTTTTCAGCTGGTCAGTCACCACCAGCGGCAGGTGCCGGCAGCGCTGACCGTGGATGAGGCCCGGCGGCTGGTTCAAGGCTGCCCTCGGTCGACGCCGCAGGAGCGACGCGAGCGTGTGGCCATACTATTGTTGTATGGTTGCGGCCTGCGGACCCAGGAGCTTTGCGCCCTGAACGTTGAGGATATCAACGGCCAGCGGGGGGAGTTGCTTGTCCGTCACGGCAAGGGCGACCGGGAGCGACTGATTCCCGTACCGCAGGGCGTGCTGACGGAGGTGCTGGCCCTGATGCTGGAGCGTGGCGGCCGGCGCGGCCCGCTGCTGCGGACGCAGGCCAAGGGTCGGCGCTGGTCGTCGAAGGAGGTCTGTCGGGTGATCAGTCTGGCGGCGGCCCGGGCAGGCCTGTCGCAGCAGGTGACGCCGAAGGTTCTGAGGCACAGCTATGCAACGCACCTGATGGATGCCGGGGTCGACCTGGCGGTAATCTCCTCGCTGATGGGGCACCGCAGCGTGGCCGAGACGGGCGTCTACCTTCACGTTCTCGAGGATCGTCCGCGCCAGGCCGTGGCCCAGCTGTCACGGCGATCCTCGGCAATGGCAGAAGGAGGGCGGGGATGACCTGGGACTACTGGATCTGCCTCTATACGCAGACTCACAGCGTCGCCCGAGGGCTGCGGCCGAAGACGATCGCCGCCTACGAGGCGACGCTGCAGCAGTTCCGCGGCTGGATGCGTCTGCGCTACTCTGACTCTGGCCCTGGGGAAGTCAGTGCCCGGCAGGTGCTGGAGTATGTCGAGTATCTGCGCCGCGAGCGACGCAACGGCGATTCGGCGGTGAACCGGCAGGTGACTGTGCTGCGCAGCTTCTACCGGGCAATGGTCGCGATGGCCCACATGGACGAGCGTCAGAACCCGATGGCACTGTTTCCGAAGATCAAGTCGGCGCCACGGAAGCTGCCAGTGGTGCTGACGGAGGACGAGGTTGGCCGGCTGCTGGATTCGCCGCCGACAGATACGGTGGTGGGCTTGCGAGACCGGGCCATGCTGAGCCTGTTGTATGGGACGGGGATCCGGGCTTCGGAGTGCGCAGGCCTGGGCGACAGCGATGTAGACCTTGAGGATGCTGCGGTACAGGTCACGGGCAAAGGTGGGCACCAGAGGACTGTGCCGCTGAACGAGTCGGTGGTCGAGGCCCTCACCGCTTACAGGCAGGCCCGGGGACCGGCGGCGCCGGGGGAGCCTTTCTTCCGCAGCCGCTCAGGCCGGGCCATGTCTCGTGGAGCAGTCTATGAACGGGTTCGCCGCTATGGCCGCTTGGCCCGACTGCCTAAGCGAGTCACGCCGCACCGCCTGCGGCACACGTTCGCCACGCATCTGGTGCAGGCTGAAGTAGGCCTGGTGACTATACGCGACCTGCTTGGTCACCAGTCGATCAGCAGCACGCAGATCTATCTGCACCTGACGGCCCGCGATCTGCAGGCGGCGGTAGAGCGTCACCCGATCCGGCGGCTGGCCCCGATCGTTGAGCGTCTGCTGCCGGAGGTCCGCTTGCCATGGCAGCGACGCTGTGCGCCACGGCGAAGTGGATAGCTGACAGGCTTACAGGTTTATGGTAAGTCGCCTCACTACCCATCACAGTAATAGGCGGCTGTAACAAAAAGAGTATTGATAATTACTGCCCTGGGCGGTATAAGGAATACTGCGCGCTGCGGTGGTGACAGTACCCCCCGGCTGGCACGCGAGCTGCTTCAGGCCCGCCGCGGCGGGCCTGAAGCAGCTCCTCACATGGAAAAAACATGGTAATCAGCTCAAACAACCTCGCCTCACGACGCATTTCAGCAAGGCCACCGAGTCGAACTAAATACACGTACGATAGAACAAATAATCTGACTCATCTTACCGCTTACGATCTGAATTCCGATGGAACCAGCACTACAGATGATAACCAGGTAACCACCTACTCGTACGACGATTCTTATAACGCCTCGCTGGTTACCAAGGTTGTCTATCCAGATAGCACTTCCGATACTACGGACTGCGTCAGCCTCAGCTACTATCTTGATGGTAGTGTAAACGCACGTACAACACAGGCCCATTCCGGGCAGACGCGGAACGTCATCACGATGCTTTACGATTCCTACCGTCGCCTCAGCTACCAGAGCGTGACAACACCAGGGACAAATGTTGACGACACCGTGCAGTCCATTAAAATCAGCTACAATTCCGATACAGGCCGGGCCGAGTCGGTCACTTCCTACGGCACCAGCGATGCAACTGGAGTTCCTCTCAACCAGGTAGCCTATACGTACCATTCATTCGGCGCCGTTGAAAAGGAGTACCAGGCTCACAGTGGGGTTGTCGACTTCAGTTCGTCAGGTACCCCTTATGTCCAGTACGGTTTTGACACCACAGCAGCAAACGGCATATTTACCAATGCTCTGCGAACCAATAAACTCACTTACCCCAACGGCCGCGAAATCAACTACCATTACCACACTGGAACGGCTGGCACAATCGATGATAAGTTGTCGCGGCTGCGGCTGATCAAGGATCATGATAGCACCACCTTGCTTTATGCCGGGGCCTTTGCAGGTAGCAACACGACCGTTTACAGCGGTCATCTTGGAACTTGTGCAAGATATTCATCGGTTAGCAGTCCCCTCTATTCCCAGTTTGACAGGTATGGTCGTACTGTGTTCCGCCGTTGGTTTGGCGATCAGTTCACCGACCTCCGCGACGACTTCAGTTACGCCTACGATCACGCCTCCAACCGCGTCCACAGCGAAAACATGCTGGTTGCCGCCGGTCGCGATTGGGGATACGATTATGATGGTCTGAACCGTCTGCAAGACGCCACCGTGGGCACGCTTGACAATGGTTCAATTATCAACGGAGCTTTTCGCCAGCAGTGGGGGCTGGATACCCTCGGCAACTGGGGCACGTTTAATCAGGATGACGATGGCGACGGAACCGTGTGGGAGTTGCAGCAGGCACGCAGCCACAACCTCGCCAACGAGCTCACCGGCTTTACCGCCGGCGCCTGGCGAGCTACTGCCCACGACGCTCGCGGCAACATGATTACCATGCCCAGGCCGGGTGGTGAGACCACTCAGTCGCTCGGCTGCGTCTATGACGCCTGGAACCGCCTTGTGCTGGTCTATGACGATGCCAACCACGACGGCGTCCAGGACGTCGGCGAGGAGACCCTCGCCGAATACCACTACGACGGTCTGAACCGCCGCATCCGTGAGTTGGTTCGCATCGAGCATCCGACGCCTCCTGGAGAGGCCACAGTTGATGATACCTGGGAAATCCGGGATGATTATTACAACAGTTCCTGGCAGCTTTTGGAGACGCGGCTTACGGAGAGCACAAGCTGGGTGAATCTTGAAAGCACTGCGGCTGCCACCACCGTTTACACACAATATGTCTGGTCGCCGGTCTACATCGACGCCCTGATCCTCCGCGACCGCGACAAGGAGCCACTGATCGGCGACCTGGGCATCACCGGCTCGGGTCTGGATGAGCGGCTGGTCTATTGCTTCGACGCCAACTACAATGTAACCTCCGTGTTGAAGAAGGTCGGCACCGCCTGGGGCGTCTGCGAACGCTATGCCTATGACCCGTATGGCAAGGTGACGGTGCTCAATGGGACCAGCGGCTTCGAAGTCGACACCGGCGTCAGCGAGTGGAGCGAAGACGTCGGCAACGGGAGCGACTACGACAACGAAATCCTCTACTGCGGCTACCGCTTCGATCCGGAGACGGGGATGTATCATGTGCGGAATAGGTACTATTTGCCTACGCTGGGAAGGTGGGGAACACGCGATAAGGACCACTATATGGATGGAGCTAGTCTAGTCGCAGCGTACTTTGTACCGAATGCTACTGATCCGCTGGGCCTGGGCGTTGTGGATATTGTGTACGCGCCGGCGGCAAAGCAGGCGAGTGAAAAAGGCTACAATCTCCAGATGTTTGTTGCTCTGCAGGCTGCGGACAAAGGAATTATCTACCAGATTGTCGAAGTCGATGTACTGCTGGGGGATATTGCGGAAGCTTCAGTGTGGCATTATGCATTTGTTAGGCATGAGACCGCACAACTGGTTATGCACCGGCAAGATGGCAAGGCCTTTCCCTTGTTTAGGGATATTATTTCTAATACGGCAGTTTTTGGCATGATGCGCCAAGTTTATGCGAAATCGTTTGCCGCACTGGGTAATGCAGTGAAATGTGCGAATTACAGAGAAATCGTTAAGACGCAGGCCTTTCTCGTGCCAGGAGTCGAGGTCACACAAGATGATAAGGTTTGGGCTCCTGCGGCGGATTTCGGGCGCGTTGGCGAAGTGACAATATCTAATGACTTCGAGTGGGGTGGGAAACGCCAAAGTCCAGCCGAGCCGCCTGTACCAAGGTGGTTCAAGCCGGAACGCATCAGAGTTAAAGGGGCAAGTGTTCTGTTATTCAAGCGGAAGACAATATTCAATTGGTCAGAGGATGGGAAAGGCGCGCAAGAGTGGTCGTTTACACAGAAGATTGAAGGTGTAAAAGGAAAAGATCTTCAGGATGCGGGGGTGGTAAATTGATGCGCACTATCATGGTCCTCATAGTGGCATTTGTGGCACTCGTGCTTTGTGTTGGATGTCATCAGCAGAAATCCACTGCTGAACAGGAAGTTGTGCGGATAATGGACGACATTGCTCAGGTTAAGCCACTGGAGAATGCGCTGATTCTTGATTATCGTGATCGCGTGGTGTCAATGGGAGACGATGCAGTGTATCCTCTCATTAAGCAATTGCACAACGAAACGCCAATAAATTGGCACTACGTCGGCCAAGCATGGCTGACGTATGATGATGCGGCAGGGCTGTCCGATCCGACGGATCCCGTTCCCGTCAAGCAGGCCACGATAGCTGACGCGGCATCGGCATGTCTCATACGAATAACGGGTGCCAACTTCGGCTATGCATCGCATTTGGATGTGAAAGAAAAGGAAGAAGCTATTCGCAAGTGGCACACCTGGTACGTCACTACACGCTTCTAATTGTGCTCTGATGTACGGAGGTGCTGGTCAACCGAATCTGAATGGCCGGAAAAGGGCATGTTTTCAGGCGACGAAGCCGCTTCCGAAGCTAATGCTATGTGGCAAGGAACAGGAGAGTCGCGCCGGAAGTTGGTCTGAGGCGGGTGGAATCCCTCACCAGCGAGTACGCTGAGCGCGGCTCCGAGGTCGGTGCCATCCGGCTGCGCCACGCGCTTCAGCGTGACGATGGGCAGGTGCTTCCGGCCTTCGTGAAACGTGACGGCGAGCTCCACGCGGGCACCAGGCCGGCCTTTCACCAACGTCCGCGGCGCAGCACACGGCGAGCCGCGCGGCCAACGTGAACGCGGCTCCCAGCGCGGTGCCCGATTGGCTGGCAGTTGACTGGAGTGGACTTCGTGTGTGCGGCGGCCGAGCCAGGTATGAGGTCGATGCTCATTGTACCACTGCGCGAAAAAGTCCATTTCATGCCGCAACGGGTCTTTAGCGGCACCAGCAAGAGCCGCCTTGTGCCTTCGGTCTTCATCGTTCGGAGGGACCGTCCGACAATCGCGATGCTGCCGTGCAGACCGATGGCGCCGAAGCAGGCCGAAGTAACTGCCTACCTGACTGCTGCGACGAAAGCGACCGGCATCATCAATGTAAGCCACCACCGCCTCGGCCGTCCGCGGTCCGACCCCTGGAATCGTCCGCAGCAGAATGACGCCCGGCTCATTCCTGCCGCGACTGTCCAACTCCCTGGTCACCTGGGCTATCTGCTCCTGGAACAGCTCAAGCTCACGCACCAGCATCACCGCCTCCAACGCCGCCAGACGACTCGGCCACTCGACCTCCTCGAGCAGCCAGTGAAGCCCCTTCTTCGTCCACAGCCGATGCGGCGACCGCAGGCCGTTAATCTTCAGCAGCGCCCGAATCTGGTTCTTGGTCCGCGTCCGCTTGGCCACCAGAGCGCGACGCATCTCGATCATCCGCCGCCATTGCCGCACGTCCGCCGAAGGCACATGCACAGCACTGACCAGGTTCATCCGCAGCAGCATGGCCAGCTTGGCCGCATCCAGCCGGTCGTTCTTCCGCTTGGCGGCAAAAATCAGACGCAACTTGCCCGGATGAGCCACCACCACCCGCCTGGCCCGAGAGATCAGCTTGTCGTAAATGGCTCCGTAGCCGCAGGAGGCCTCGTAGCAGATCTCGTACGGCCCGGCCACTTCTCGGTCCAGCCACCCCAGCAGCTTATCCCAGCCGCCCTTGATGGTTGCCTTCTTGACTTCCGTGCCCTGCTCGTTCACAATGCACACGCTCGATGTCCGCCAGTGAAGATCCAAACCGATGTACCACATGCCAAGCCTCCTTTTCGTGTACTGGGACTATTCCCATAGATCCCGTATCGTACCGAAAGGAGGCTTGCTTCATAGAATCACACTTTGGCGACGGCGTAGCCGGCACCAAAGTGTGCCGAAGGTAAGTCCGGTAATCTCATGAAAGGTTGTCTCCTACTGCGTGTCCTCTTGTAGCTTCTGGATCATCAGGAGGACACGACAGGATGGAGGCTGCGATGAGAAAGATTGCGATGCGTCCGGCGGGGCAGTGCCGGGGATTGGCGGGCCCCGGTGGTCGTGCCGGAGCCAACAAGACTTCATTCCTTGAGCGCCTGATCTTTGCGGGTGTCACACCAGGTGAGAAGGATCGTCTGCGGCAGTCTGTTGTGCTGGCTGCTGACCGGCCAGGTCAAACAATGAGCCGAGCATCTAACACGGCAGGTACGTGACGACCAGCCAGTGGCGTGTTATTGTCGGCTATGACCCCTGCGATGAGAAATGTCGGTGAGCTTAACGCTGCCAGCGGCACGGCCGTAAGGATCAGAAGTACGTGATCGACCAGTTGAGCGAGATGGCTGCAAATAAAGATTGCTCAACTTACCCACACAAATTGCGCTCGACGCCAGCGCCCCGGCACAGTCGAGGGCGAGCAAGCGCCCAAGTCTACACCCCAGCGCCGCTGGAACGTCTCGACCCGCCCGACGCTGCCTCTCACAGGCGCCGTACCTTGTATGTGACGGAGGGGGGTATGTGTCTGTTGTAGCAGCAATCCTACCGTTCGCACACTCGATTTTCCGATCGTTGTTAAGCCCACCCTTGGCACCGACTTATCAAACCCTGCTGCAATTACCTCAGCAGTTAGCCCATTGGGCCCCTCATGCCACCATGGCAGCGAGCCCGAGGCACCCGTACGCCCATGCGTAGAAGCGCGAGTTCTAATCGCTCAAGTGTTGACTATAGTGGGCGCACGTTGTTAAATAGTCCGCTGGCCTGCAATTACCAGCCACATCTGTAAGTGTCTTGGTTTTCTAGTAGAGGTGTCGAGCGGTGAACAATTTTGGCGACAAAGTCAGTTTTATCTGGTCGGTGGCCGACCTGCTGCGCGGGCCATACCGGCCAAATCAATATAAAGATGTCATGCTCCCGCTGACCGTGCTGCGCCGCCTGGACTGCGTGCTTGAGCCGACCAAGGACGATGTCCTTGCCCGCATGAAGAAGCTCGAAGGCGGCAAGGTTAAGAATGTCGACCCGATCCTTTGCCGCGTCACCAGCGTGCCGTTCTACAACACCAGCCGCTTCACCTTTGAGAAGCTCAAGGGCGACCCTGACAACATTGCCACCAACCTCACCAACTATATCAAAGGCTTCTCCACCCGCGCCCGCGAGATCATCGAGCGTTTCGGCTTCGAGGAGCATATTGCTCGGCTCGAAAAGGCCGACCGACTCTACTTGATCGTTCGTCGGTTCGCAGAGATCAGCCTTCACCCGGACAACGTTTCGAATATCGAGATGGGCTACATCTTCGAAGAGCTGATCCGGAAGTTCAACGAGGCCTCAAACGAGGAGGCCGGCGACCACTTCACCCCGCGCGAGGTCATCCGCCTCATGGTCAACCTGCTGTTCATGCCCGACAGCGACGTACTGACCACTAAAGGCATCGTTAAGACGCTCTACGACCCGGCCTGCGGCACCGGCGGCATGCTCTCGGTTGCCGAAGACTACGTCCGCGAACTGAATCCGGACGCCCAACTTGAGGTCTTCGGCCAGGACTACAACGCCCAGGCCAACGCCATCTGCGGCTCGGACATGATGATCAAGGGCCAGAACATCGACCACATCGCCTTCGGCGACAGCTTCACTGATGACCGCTTCCCACGGCACAAGTTCGATTACATGCTGGCCAACCCGCCATTCGGCGTGGAGTGGAAGCCCGAAGAAACCGCCGTCCGCAAGGAGCATGGCGAACAGGGCTTCGGTGGCCGCTTCGGTGCCGGCTTGCCGCGAATCAATGATGGGTCGCTGCTCTTCCTCCAGCACATGATCAGCAAGATGAAGGAGCCCAAGGAAGGCGGCACCCGCCTGGCCATCGTCTTCAACGGGTCGCCGCTCTTCACAGGCGGTGCGGGCTCGGGCGAAAGCGAAATCCGCCGTTGGATCATCGAGAACGACTGGCTTGAGGCCATTGTCGCCTTGCCCGACCAACTCTTCTACAACACCGGCATCTTCACCTACCTGTGGATCGTCACCAACCGCAAGGAGTCCGGCCGCCGGGGCAAGATTCAACTGGTCGACGGCACCAGCTTCTTCAAGAAGATGCGCAAGAGTCTCGGCAACAAGCGCAACGAGGTCTGTGACGACCAGCGCGACGACATCACCCGCCTCTACGGTCAACTGGCTGACGGCAACCACGTCCGCATCTTCGACAACACCGACTTCGGCTACCAGCGCATCACCGTCGAACGCCCTCTCCGGCTGAACTTCGCCGTGGATGATGAGCGGCTCGCCCGTGTGAAGGAGGCCGGCCCATTTGCCAAACTGGCCACCAGCCGCAAGCGCAAGGACACAAAGGTCGCCCAGGCCGAAATTGAAGCGGGCCTCAACCAACAGGAGTCAATCATTGCTGCCCTGCAGTCCCTCGCCAGCCAAGGCATCGTCAAGAGCCGTGACAAGTTTGCCGATGCAATGCAGGCAGCATTGAAGAAAGCAGGACTGAAGATTCCCGCCGCTCTGCAGAAGGCGATCCTCATGGCCCTGGCCGAACGCGACGAGACCGCCGATATCTGCACCGACGCCAAGGGCAACCCGGAGCCTGATCCCGAGCTGCGCGACTACGAGAACGTTCCGCTCAAGGAGGACATCAACCAGTACATGAAGCGGGAGGTCCTGCCGCACGTTCCCGATGCCTGGGTTGACGAAACGAAGACAAAGATCGGCTACGAGATCAACTTCAACCGCTACTTCTACCAGTACACCCCGCCCCGGCCGCTTCATGAGATCGAAACCGACCTCAAGCGGATCGAAGACGAAATCGCCGACATGCTGGCGGAGGTGACCGAATGAGCGAAGACACCGGTCCTGTTCGCCCGCAAGGTGAAATCGTGCTCTACCAGCCGAATCAGGGCGGTGGCCAGGTTCGCGTCCTGCTCGAGGGCGAGACCGTCTGGCTCACACAACGCCTGATCGCGGAACTCTACGGAGTCTCCGTGAAGACGGTAAACGAACATTTAGTCAATATTTATGACGAGGGCGAACTCGATGCCGGTTCAACTATCCGGAAATTCCGGATAGTTCAGACCGAGGGGAGTCGTCAAGTCACCCGCCTGCTGGATCACTACAACCTCGAGGCCATTCTGGCCGTCGGCTACCGCACCCGATCGCCGGTCGGGACGGCCTTCCGCCAGTGGGCCACCGCACGCCTGCGCGAATATCTCGTCAAAGGCTTTACCCTAAACGATGAGCGGCTTAAGGGCACTGACAGCGTCACCGACTACTTCGACGAACTGCTGGCCCGCATTCGCGAGATTCGTGCCAGTGAGGCCCGCGTCTATCAGCGCATCCGCGAGATTTTCGCCCTGGCGGTCGACTACCGCGAAGGCGAGCAGGAGACCCAGCGCTTCTTCGCCACCATGCAGAACAAGATGCACTACGCGGCCACGGGCCACACCGCCGCCGAGATCATCCGCCGCCGCGCCGACAGCGCCCTGCCTAATATGGGCCTGACCGCCTGGAAAGGCGACCGCGTCATCAAACGCGATATCGCAACCGCCAAAAACTACCTCGATGCCCAGGAGGTCGATACGCTTAACCGCATCACCGTCATGTTCCTCGACCAGGCTGAGTTCCGCGCCCAGCGCCGCCAGGACATCCACATGCACGACTGGCAGGCCTTTCTGGATAAGTTCCTGCGCGATACCGAGCTGCCGGTGCTTTCCGGTCCGGGAAGGGTCAGCCACGACGAGGCTCAGGACTGGGCGCAGGAGCAATATGACGCCTTCGCCGAGCGCCGGCGTCTGGAAGCCGAAAAACAGGCTGAATCCCACTACGTCGAAGACCTGCGCACTTCCGCAGAAACTCTTGAGCAGCAGCGCAATAAAAGCACCCGCAAGAAGAGTCAGACCAAGGGCCATACGAAGAGCCGCAAACGCGGGCCGGGCAAAGGGGCCAGGTCATGACTTTGCCCAACGTCCAAGCAGCCAAGCGGGCGGTTTACCCGGCGTATAAGCCGTCGGGTGTGGCGTGGCTTGGCGATGTTCCGGAGCACTGGCAGCCGATCAGGCTTCGCTACCGTGCCAGGATCAACCCAACCCGGTCCGAACTCAATGGCACGCCAGGTGATCTTGACGTGTCATTCGTTCCGATGGAGTCCGTCTACGAGTACGGTGGGCTGAAACTGGATCAGACGCGGCCCCTTGCTGAGGTCGCCACCGGCTATACCTACTTCCGTAATGGCGATGTACTCACTGCCAAGATCACTCCATGCTTCGAGAACGGTAAAGGCTCGATTGCCGATGGCCTTGTCAATGGCATTGGGTTTGGAACAACAGAGCTGCACGTTCTGCGGCCATGTCCCGGGTTGGATCGTCGCTTTCTGTTCTACTTCACCATCAGCCACGCCTTTCGCCGCCTCGGGGCAGCGGAGATGTACGGCGCAGGCGGGCAGAAGCGAGTGCCCGATGATTTCGTTCGCGATTTCCGTCAGCCTATCCCGTCAAGCGCCGAGCAGAAGGCCATTGCGGCGTTTCTGGATCGGGAGACGGCGCGGATCGATGCGCTCGTCGAGAAGAAGCGGCGGCAGATCGAACTCTTGCAGGAGAAGCGCTCCGCCCTGATCATCCCAGCTGGACGACGCCCCGCCATAACAGGATTCAGCTTTGCCTCGGTCTCTCGGCCCAGGCCAGATATGCGGGGCTTTGCGGTGCAAAGCGATGAGCTGCCGTATAGGCAGCCAGAGCTTTTTGCGGTCGCCCATTGTCGGCCAGACAGTGGCCGCGAGATGCCAAAAAAGCAGGCAAGCTCCTCGGTGGGTGACAGTGAAGTCAGATAGCCATCCTGTTCGGCTTCAGCCCGGGTGATTCTGATGGGCCACGTCAGGTAGTAGTCATCGTGAGGTGGGTGGGGAGCGCCATATTACTGCTGGTACTGCATCTGGCTGCGAGGCAGAGGCAGTGCCAGCAGTGAGAGTCGGCAGAGAATCCGCCGCCAGTATCCGTGCTGCCGCCTATCGAAGTCTACTTCTCACCGCGCGATGGCTGCCGGCAAAATGCAAAATCTCGTGTGCAACACACTAGCCAGTCTGATCGAAAGCTGTTTGATAGCTTCATGTGTCAGTGGACTTTCGGAAAACGGCTTTTGTTGCTTGGGGTTTGTGCGCTCTCTAGGCTAAAGTCGTGATTCGATCAATACATGAAGTCCTACGATCCCAGCAGATGTTAGAAGTGCGAGAACCATGGTCGTCACGATGAGTGCGATCATCACGCAAGCGAATTTCTTATCACCCCATCTGGAACTGCGTGTGGCTGCGACACCTAGAATCACGCCGACAGCAACGCCAATGACTGCCAGGGCTGGCGTCGTCGCGTACCTGTATATTGCCAATAGAGGGGACATTTCAGGAGAATAAGCAATCTCGATAGTTTGCGTTAGTCTCCACAGCAAGATAATAGGCACACAGGAAGCAAGCAAGGTGCTGCACAACGCGAATATTGAGAGTCGCACCGCCAATCTAGACCTTTCTTGCCCGATGACATTGCCGATCATTCTTACTTTCCCTCCTTAAACTTCAGATCCCAACCCAAGAGCTTATCGAGTGACATTCCCGCGTAGCCTTTGCCTGGAGCGCAGTGCAATTGCATTTTCGCCGGGTTACCGCGCTTTTGCGCCCGGTTTGCGAGCGAGACTGCCGTGCTCAAAGATTTTCCCTCAAACAGATTATTAATAAGAGATCTCAGTTGCACGCTATTATGAAGATCATTAATCCCTTCATCATAGCATATCACACACTTGGTGCCAGATGCCAAGAAGACATCCTTAAGGGAACATGCTTCACACGCGAACATGATAGCTAAGCCTACGGCATTGCCATTGGCTGCCTCGAGTGCAGTTGTTAACTCATCACTCGTGACATAATTCGGATGACTCGACCAAAACCACTCATCCGTTGAAAGCGCATTTACGGTTCTGCTGTCCACTTTGACCCCGTGGCCATGGTATACCCAAATGTCAGTGCCGGTCATTTCTCGAAGGTGTTTTGTGATTTCATCCGCTTGCGCGCCTTTGTTGTCGTCTGCAGTGTTGAAACCCACTTCTCGGGCCGCGTCTGTAATGTAGGACGTTGTGGTTCCCCAAATCACGCCGCCTGCGTTGTCAACTTGGACGTGCTGAGTGCCAGTGATATCCACACATATGGTGGGACGGCCTTGAACGTACTGGTACAAGTTCATGCCATCCGCATACTCTGCAATAGCCGAACCTACTCGCGCTGGCACCTCTGGCCCCGGGTCACGGCTGAGAAATCGGCCTGTACTCGGGTTGTAGTATGCAGAGGCTTCGGAGGCGAAAATGGCGATGGCGACAACAGCAACCACAATGGCAACCAGGTGGGAGGTTTTCATGCTGTGTTCCTTTGCGCTCTTTCGTGTTGCTTCCTTAGGTATACTTCTCAGTGTTGCCGGCCCGGCTGGTACCCGGGCATCGGCGGCCGATGTTGCCACGGATTATGAGGATACAGCGGTTGCGGCACCCCGGGTAGCGGCGGCTGTGTCCTCTGCATATTAGATCGGTTGATGGCGTTGACGCGCTCGACTTCCGTTATCGGGTCAGTATTGCGATAAACCATCGGCGAGTTTATCCCTGCTGGACGGCGGCCCGCCATCACAGGATTCAGCTTTGCCTCGGTCTCTCGGGCCCACGCCAGATACACAGGATTCTGCGGGGCCAGGCGATGGGCTGCCGTGTAAAAGGCTAAAGCTTCCTTTGCCCGGCCGTTGTCCAGCAGGCAATGACCACGATTACCCAAGAACTGCGCCAGTTCTTCGGGGGGCGTGAGGGAGACGAGGTAGCGATTGGCCTTGGCCTCGGCGTCGGTCCACGTCTCGGGCCAGCTTCGATAGTAATCGTCGCTGTAGCTGCTGGTACCACCATTGCTGGTGGTCTCGATGTTGAAAGATTCCTTGCCGTCATCCCATCGGACAAAGATGTGGGCCTTGGTGGTAACCAGCTTCAGTGGATATCCCAGGCGACGGCCCACCGCGACGTACAGCACGGGCATCGATGAGCAAGTGCCGCCGTTTCCGTCGTCAATCATTCCGTGGATGAAAAGGTCCTTGGACTTGGTGAAGTCGATGTCGCGGACACGGCCCATGTTGTAGTGAACGCCGCAGTCCTCCTGGAGCACCTGTGCCAAAAACTCGGCCCGTAGCCAGTTCTCGGAGTGCTTGTAGTGGTCGGCCCACTTTGGATCGTGGGCCCGATAAAGATGCCGCTCGGTCTCGTAGCGCACCTTCACGGCCCACTGGTCGAGACGGGCCATGCACTTTGCGATGTCGAGATTCTCAGCTCCTGGCAGACCGGTCGCGCAGAGCAGGTTCATTTCGGCTATGTCAACTTCTGCCAGTTGCTCTGGCGTCATGGCCAGAAGGTTATCGAGAGTGAAGGTTTTCTGAACAGTCGCGGCGATAGGCTTAGGTGTCCCGGGTACGGCTGCTGTGGACGAGCGTTGGTTGCTGATGAAGGCGGGGAGATAGTTGGCGGCAGCGATGGTAGTTACTGCGAGCAGGCCGAGACCGAGCCAGAAGGCGTGGCGACGAGCCCAAGAGCGGCGAGGCTCCTTCGGCACAGATGAAAGCGAACGTTTTCTCTTCTTTCGGCTCAGCTTCATTCCCCCAACAGATGTGATAGCGTTAATTCTGACAAAGCCCACTGCCGCTGTCAAGGAAGAAGCATGGAAGATATAGGGCCAGTTTTGCTATCCAAAGACAGTGCGGTATCGCTTCCGCGGGATTCCGCGCCCCTGTAGTGGACCAGCGAAAGTTAATGGCCGAAAACGGCGAGTCTTCAGGCCACGAATGGCCTGCTCACTCGCGGGCTCTTTGAAAAGTGAGCGTCTTGAGGTGTCGGATTCTGGCTGCGACCCGCCGCCAAACGCATGGAATCGCACACCAGCGCGCACGCCGGGCGCTGCATGCTGGCTGTCATGCCGACGAGCGGTTACGCCACGCGCTTCAGCGTGACGATGGGCAGATGCTTGCGGCCTTCGTAGAGCGTGACGGAGAGTTCCACGCGGGCACCAGTCTGGGCCTTCACGAGCACCTGCGGCTTGGCACATGGGGAGCCACGCGGCCAGCCTGAACGCGGCTCCCAGCGCGGCGCCCGATTGGCTGGAGGGTAGCCACCCAACGCCGTTAACCAGTTGCCGCAAGATTCTGGCGGAGAAGGCTGGTAATTCGGCGTTCTTCGCTCTCAGACATCCTGCGGCATTTTGGGCTGCCGGGCGGCTTCTCCTTCTTTTTTCGCGGCCACTGTTGGCTCCCTTTCGGTCGGCGGCGCTGGTAATCATTCTGCACGGCCGATGCCAGAAGCCATAGTTTCACTCGCCGGCCATAGGCCACGGCCTCCATCGCTTCCCGCAGAACCCGCAGCGCTGCCGCCACGCTGATTTTCGCGGCTTGGCGGCCTTGGACTATGGCCGCATGCAGCAACAACATGGCCAGGGCCAGAACATTGCCCGCCAACTCCAGCGCTCCCGCAGCGGCACTGCGGCAGAGCAGTCGCCGACGCTCGAGCGTCTGCTTCAGATGCCGATAGCCTACCTCCACGCCCCAGCGCTGCCGGTACAACCGGCCGGCTTGTTGACGCGACAACTTGCTGCTCTCCAGCACGTTCGTCAGCAGGTAGACGCGCTTCTTCTGCGAGCCCACGCTGATCAGACGCAGCTCCAGCGGCGTCTCCCGCCGACCAGCGGCGGCGGGGGTCCTGGCTCATCTGCCGATTACACTCTCGCCAGACCTGCGGCGGAATGATATCATTCAAGAAAGCCGCCCAACTGTGCCGATAGCCTCTGCATCGCTGCAACGCCCTGCTGGTGGACATCGTTAGCCCCTTTTTTGCCTAAGGATGACTTGACATCATTCCTCTCGGCAAAAAGGGGCTCTTTTGTTAATCTGATTCCAACTTAGTTAACGGCGTTGGTAGCCACGATAAGCTTCCTCGGGCGTGCAACCGCCGAACCAGGTGTGCGGGCGGTGCTCGTTGTACCAGTCGGCGAAGAGGTTCAGTTCCTGTCGGAACGATTCTTTTCGTAGCGGCACCTGCAGAAGCCGCCATGTGCCCTCAGCCTTCATCGTGCGGATGAATCGTTCGACGACAGCGATGCTACCCTTCTTGCCGACGGCGCCGAAGCGCGGGTTGATGCCGCGGCGTCTGCACCAGTCTTTGAAGCCGTCGCACCAGAACTGACCACCTTTGTCGCAGATGATGTGTTTTGGAACTTGACCGGCCTTTCCAATTGCGACAGCCAGAAACTGCCGCACCTGGAGCGATGTCGGCTGACGATCGAAGATGGCCAGGCCCATGATGCGCCGCGAGAAATGATCGATGGCCACTGCCACCCACCAGCAGAAGGGCCAGCGCTGAACAACTGAGTGCGGCAGCCAGGGCACGGCAAAGCCTGCGGCCGTAGGCACGGCATTGAGGTCCACATGCAAGGCGTGGTTCGGATGTTTTGCCGTCACAATGCGCGGCTCTTCATCTGCCTCAGCATTGAGTGCGTTAGCATCTGTTTGAACCGGCGCATTTTTGCCTTCTCGGGGCGCAGATTCCTTCAGTATCCGTCCGACGGTCGTCACTCCAAGATGCAGCCCGGCACGTGCCAGTATACCAGCCAACTTGGCCTTGCCCATCAAAGGGCAGAGCACCTTGAGCCGCTGAACAAGCAGGCGGACGAAGTCCGGGAACCTGTTGACCGGCTGACGAAGCTGCACGAGGCCGCCGTTCCCCGAATCATCCAGCCGCTTCAGCCAGTCGGCAATGGTCGCGGGAGTGATAAGAAACACGCGCGCCGCCTGTGCCAGCGACCAGCCTTGCGCTGCTCTGAGTTCCAGAATGGCCATGCGCTCAACCGGCGGATAGTGCGGCCGCCGCTGGGCCGGCACGGCTTGCATCCTGGCGTCTTTGATGCGGATCTCCTCGCGCAGCAGGGCAATCTGTGCCTGAGCCTGCTGGAGTTCAGCGGCGCTGCGCAGACGTGGGTTGACGCTTTCCGCTGCCCAGCCGCAAGCATGTACGAGAGCCGAGTGGGCCATGGAGATAGCCGAGATCAGGCTTGTCTTGACCTGCGCGGGCCAGCTTCCGGGCAAGGCAAGGCTGGAAAGCTCTGGATGCGTGCTTTTCACAGTGCAGTTTCCGAATGAAGAGGCATTTAAGAATAGAGATTGTTGGGGACAACACAGAGGGTCATAACAGCGGCGAAGAACCCGGTGGGCAAGCATGCGTAAGTGCTTACTGGAAAAGAAGAAGCGAGCCTTACCGGCGGACATGCCTGTCGCTGCACGAGCGCCGGAAACTGGCCTCTACAGGGGCCATAACTTTCGGTGGACCAGTACAGCATCCTTGGGCTTTGAACGATCGCGTTAGAAGGTCACCGCCGCATCATCTGTTTTAACGATCACGCGCCCGCTGGTGTCAATGTAAGAAATCTTGCCTTCATACCAGACTTGAGCAATGCCGTCTGCAAAATCTGAAACCCAGCGGAATCGCGGTTTAATGACCATCTTGCCCGTACTGTTGATGAAACCCCACGCGTCTCCTACTCGAACTCGAGACAAGCCGCAGTGGAAATCGCCGACCCGGTCAAACAGCAAGGGAATCACTACTTCGCCGCGCACGTTGATGAAGCCCCACTTCTCTCCCTCGGCGGGCGGAGCAAAGTCTATGTCTGCCGCAACAACGCCGCCTCCTGTGTGTTCGTTGCTGACCGCAGCCAGCCCCTCCGAAAAATCTCCGACTTCCACCCGGCCGCTGCGGCCTGCCGCGGTCGGCTTCAGTTGAAAGGCGACTTCACCAGTCCGGGTAACAAAGACCCATTCGTCTCGCGGATTCTCAAGATCCCAGTACGACACCTGCACCCGGGCCAGTCCATCGGAAAAAGAATAGGCCTGTTCCGCCTGTTCGGGTAGCCTGAAAGCAATCTGCCCGGTCCGGTCCACATACGCCAGGCGGCGGCCGCCATCCCTGATCAAGGCTAGCCCTTCGCTGAATATGGGGGCATCAGCTCCGGCCGCCGCGTATTGCGGCGCAATGACTACCTGCGCTTTGCCATTCATGAAGCCCCACTGCTCGCCAATACGAAAGGCTATACGATCTTCGGCCAGAATACCCAACCCTTCATATTGCTGCGGTCGGCTGATCCAATTGCCGCCGCGATCGATTACTCCAGTGCCGTCCGTGGTGTTTACCCACGCTCGACCATGCTCAAAAGTTCCGGCCCATTCATAAAAAAATGGGATGACCACATTGCCTCGACGATCGACATATCCTGCAGGCCCCCCCGGCACCTGGCGGGCGGCAGCCAGGCCTTCTGAAAACGCGGATATCTCATGCAGTCCGGCAGGCGAGACCTGTCGGCCGGACTCTCGATCGAAGAATATCTGCGTCCGTTGCGCCGGGCGACTGGTGGCTGGGTCAACAAGGTGAGTCTCATGAACAATCAGCCGCGACAAATCCACTTTGCTGCTTCCTACGCCCTTTGCCGCAGTGTCATCAAATCCGGTACCGCAACCGGCAAGGAGTGAGAGAGTCGCTATAATTGCCCCAACCAATAATGCCATGGCTGCAAGCCCGATGCTGCGACTTCTTATCTGCCCAGGTAAACAGGACTGCATACCCATCCCCCTTCAGTCGGTATACCATTGCCTAGACTTTCGCCTGCACTCGTTCCGGGGAGAGGATGATATGGTTCTCGATCCAAAGGATATCCATCCTCTATGTCACGTTGTCGTGCTTCAGGTGGGCTATTCCGCGCGTGTCTTCCGCCCTCTGTGGCAGCAGTATTGAGGCGGGGGTAAACAAAACTTGTTTGGGCGCGGAGAATCAGAGCCCTTTGGTTGTTGCAGGAAAATTCCGTTGCGTATTCACGGCTTTCAACTCCGGTCAGAGCCGTCTCAATCTCAGCTTTCTTTGTTTTCATTGTCTTCTGCATCCTCAGATGGTGACGCTGTTCGTGCCCGAAGACTTCATTGTGCGTCCGTTGTTCGCGAGCAATTATTGTGCTATTCAGAGAAATGGCAAAGCGCACCTCAACATCAATCAGTATATTCCATGTATTTGTGTCTAAATTGCAGGCACAGCTTGAGGCGATCCTATAACACCATCGTGCTTGTCCCAACGCTGCGAGTTGCGATTCTTCGTACCATCCAGGCAGAGTTTCGAACTTCAAAGTGGCAAGGCCCGTTGGGTCTGTGCCAGCATATGGACTGCTGCCCGCATACTGGTATAGGTTCATGCCATCCGCATACTCTGCAATAGCCGAACCTACTCGCGCTGGCACCTCTGGACCCGGATCACGGCTGAGAAAGCGGCCTGTACTCGGGTTGTAATATGCGGAGGCTTCGGAGGCGAAAAAGGCGATGGCGACGACAGCAACCACAATGGCGACCATGTGAGAAATTTTCATGCTGTGTTCCTTTGCCCTCTTTCGTGTTGCTTCCTCAGGTTAAACATCTCACTGTAACCGGCCCGGCGGACGCCCAGGCATCGGCGGCCGATGTTGCCACGGATTATGAGGATCCGGCGGTTGTGGCACCCCGGGTAACGGCGGCTGTGAGCCCACCACCTCAGCCGTTCCCGAAGAACTCTCCGGCCTTGCGTCGAAGTGGGACGAGTTGCCCGAGCATATCCGCAGGGCAATTGTCCCGCTGGCATCTGTACGCTAAATTAGTCCACTGTGAACTTATGGAACAAACGGCACGGCAGAGCTTGGGCACTCTTGATTCCAGTTATCATGGTCTTTTCGTCCCGGACAGAAATAGGATCGCCGACCATTGACGACTGCCATCAGTAAACTGTACTTGAAGAAACCTTTCTGCAGGATAGCTCCAAGGACGCGACGGGAAGACAACCGCGGCCACATCACCCGAATTCAGTCGCGATGAGGCAACATGCAATTCGCCATATTGATAGGGTTCTCCCTCCCAGAGGGTCCATCCACCACACACGCCTTTATCTGAACTGCCCATATTAGCCGCGCGAAAAGCAAAGGATTCGTTATCAAGAAGAATCGGGATACTTCCCGTGTTAGACACGTTCATAGTCACTGGCCTTGCCTTTGGCTTTGCATCAGTCCAGTAATAAGCTGCCTCGGCATCTTTCAGTTCGATGCGAAGTCCACTTGCTGGAAACAGTGCACTTCTTCCATCTTCGGACAAAACAGCGTCCCCGTCCAGCACACAAGCAAAAGTCAGAGGCCGCGTGTGAACACATCCGCCACAACAGGGCAATAGCAGAAGCAATGCTAGGGTATTCTTTGAATTTCGTAATCTCTGCCTTTTTTCCATCCTTTACTCTCCTCTAGACGATCTTCAAGCATCGTCGACACTTGCCACAGTTCCAGTTGCCAAGAAGGGTTCCCGGCCATTATGTTAGTTGAACGGCCTTGAGCATCGCGAAACTCTTCGTTCGGTTGACCCGTTAGCCAACTGTATTTGTCCCAGAGGCCCGCAAAATGCAGAATCTCGTGTGCAACCCACCAGCCAGTCTGATCGAAGGCCGTTTGATAGCTCCACGTGCCCCACCCGCCTCGATTATTTTTGGTACTGATTGAGGGGCTGAAAGCATTTTCCTCACCAAGCAATCCCAGTACGGCTGGATTCCTTTTGATTTCGACATAATGCCAATCACCCGGTTTGTTAAAGAAATGATTCTGCTTTGAGCTTGTGACTGTCTCCCTGAAGCGAACTCGGTACCTTATAGTCGCATCGGGTTTGCACACAACGTAGTATTGGTTCTTCTCGCTCAATTGAAATAATCCGCTGGCAATGTTTCCGCTGATGCGGGAGAGGAGCCCCCAGTTCAGCGTTGCCATGTTTCCATCTGCCGAAAATGTCCAGTAATCATCCCGCTGATGGACGCCGGCTTGATCCTGCACTTCGGCTGGCCCCCAGAGCACGATTCCCGCCTCCAGCCAGACGACGCCTTCCCCGGCTTGGGGCTCCTCTACGACCGCATTAACATACCTTCCTGTGGGGTCCGTCCATGCATAAGGCTGAGACTTTGCATACTGGTATAGGTTCATGCCATCCGCATACTCTGCAGTCGCCGAGCCTACTCTCGCTGAGCTTTCCGGTCCCGGATCACGACTGAGAAAGCGGCCTGTACTCGGGTTGTAGTATGCGGAGGCTTCGGATGCGAAAATGGCGATGGCGATGACAGCAACCACAATGGCGACCATGTGAGAAATTTTCATGCTGTGTTCCTTTGCCCTCTTTCGTGTTGCTTCCTCAGGTTAAACATCTCACTGTTACCGGCCCGCCATAACAGGATTGAGTTTCGCCTCGGTCTCTCGGGCCCAGGCCAGATACACAGAATTCTGGGGGGCCAGGCGATGGGCTGCCGTGTATACGCCTAAAGCTTCTTGCGGTCGCCCATTGTCGGCCAGGCAGTGGCCGCGGGATGCCAGGAAGCAAGCCAACTCCTCCGCGGGCGACAGCGAAATCAGGTAGCCGCTCCGTTCCGCTTCAGCCTTGGTGATTTTCATGGGCCACGTCAGGTAGTAGTCATCGGGGTAGCTGTTCATGCCCTGATTTGTGGCCTCGACGTTCACACGGTCACCGGGAGCATCCCAGCGGCAGAAGACGTGGGCTTTCGTCAGTACCAGCTTGACGGGATAGTCCAAGCGACGGGCCACCGCTGTATAGACGACCGGCATTGAGACGCAGGTGCCGCCGTTGTCGCTGTCGATCATGCCGTGAATGAAGAGGTCCTGAGAGCGGCGGAAGTCGATCTCACGGATGCGATCTGGGTTGTACCGGACCCCCAGGTCACGCTGCAGAACCGTGATCAGCGAGAGCATCCTGAAGTAGCCTTCAGAGTTCTCATAGTCAGCAGGATCCTGACGGAACTTATAGAAATAACGTTCGGTTTCCGACCTCACCTGTGTTGCCCACTCGTCCAGGCGAGCCATGCACTTTGCGATGTCGAGAGTCTCAGCTCCCGGCAGGCCGGTCGCGCAGAGCAGGTTCATTTCGGCTATGTCAACTTCTGCCAGTTGTTCTGACGTCATGGCTAGAAGTTTTTCAAGCGTGAAGGCTTTCTGAACAGTCGGGGCGATAGGCTTGGGTGTCCCGGGTACGGCTGCTGTGGACGAGCGTTGGTTGCTGATGAAGGCGGGGAGATAATTGGCGGTGGCGATGGTAGTTACTGCGAGCAAGCCGAGGCCGAGCCAGAAGGCATGGCGGCGAGCCCAGGAGCGACGAGGCTCCTTTGGCACAGATGAGAGCGAACGTTTTCTCTTCTTTCGGCTCAGCTTCATTCCCCCAACAGATGTGATAGCGTTAATTCTGACAAAGCCCACTGCCGCCGTCAAGGAAGAAACATGGAAGATATAGCCAGTTTTGCTATCGAAAGACAGTACAGTCGCGCTCCCGCGGGATTCCGCGCCCCCGAAAGCGCCGTCGCCGCCCGCTGAGTAACGAGGAACTGACGCTGATAGTTGCCGCCGCACGACGGTCGCCAAAACTTTTCATGGGACTGTCGGGGCCTGACCGGGCGATGCCCTACCTGGTGGCCGCAAACACTGGGCTGCGTTCCAGCGAACTGGCCAGCCTGACGCCGAAGAACTTCAAGCTGGACGCCGCCCAGCCGATGGTGCATTGTCGCGCAGGTTACACAAGGAATGGCGATGAGGCCGAGTTGCCGCTTCGGCAGGACATGGCGGCAACGCTTCGTCCATGGCTGGAAAGCAAACTCGCAGGCGAACGCGTCTGGCCCGGCAAGTGGGCCTCGGACCGACGCGGCGCCGAGACGCTCCGCATAGACATGACGGCGGCGAACCTGGAATACGAGGACGACCGCGGCCGCGTTGCCGACTTCCACGTCCTTCGGCACACGTTCATCTCGAACCTGGCCCGCGCCGGCGTCCACCCCCGCAACGCCCAGGCCTTGGCCCGCCACAGCACAATTGACCTGACAATGAACGTCTACACCCATGTCAGTATGCACGACCTGAGCCGGGATGTGGAAAGCCTGCCTGCGCTAGGTATGACCAATGGTGCCGCCGATGCAGATACGGGAGCCAACCTGTCAGCCGCTGCGACAGAGACGCATTGCGACCCCGGCACCCAAGTAGCTACACCTGCCGTCCCCGAAGAACTGGCCGGTCTGGCCTCGAACCGGGATTCGCTGCCCGAAAACATCCGCAACGCCATCTTCTCGCTGGCTCGCGCATAAGTCCCGTGTGGCCAAACTATCTCCGCATTTCGGCAGGCGTTGGATGATGGCCGCGCCAGCCGCGCAGGTCCATGCTGACCAGCCCCTGGCGGGCCTGGAGGATTGCCAGGCGATAACCGACTGAACGCCGTCCGCTTCGCCTGGGATGGCAGCACTGGGCGGGAGGTGGCGTAGCGGTCACTAGTTCATCAGAACCGGAACCAATGCCATTCAGCTAGCCATTGGCCTTCCGAAACACTACTTGAGCATTTCTTATCGAGTGGTCGTGCCGCCCGAGCAGGAGTTTGAAGTAGTCGATGCTGCGTTCGAGCGAGCCATAGTTCGTATCGATTTGCCGATAGAGGTCGGGCAGCACTTCGGACCTTCCGGCGGAATCAGCCTCAAGCCATCGTTCGATGGCGTGCTCTTGTGACCGCGAGAGCGCAAGCAGGAACTTTACGTTCGCGCCTCCTGACCCCGATGTA
>JAWLHX010000045.1:0-27182 GCA_041690105.1 Phycisphaerae bacterium | reverse complement strand
GCTGCTCGCTCGAGCAGGCCGCGCTGCAGGCGAGTCAGTCCCGGCAGATCCTCCTCGCTGAAACGCCAGCGGGCATCGGCCCGACGATGCAGCACGCCGGTATTGCTGCATGGCACATCGGCCAGCACGCGGTCAAAGCGCTCGTCGTCGCTCTCCGGGCGCGGCGGCAAGTCTTCCATCGGCCGCACACCCACCTGGTGCAAACCGAGACGTTCGATCGTCGCATGCAGCAGGTCCAGCCGCACACCCTGCCGGTCGGTAGCCAGCAGATTTCGCCGAGCGCCATCGGCAGCCTCAGGGCTCTCGGCATCGCCCGCTCCGACCGCCGACTGGGCCAGCCATTGTGCAATGTAGGCCGTTTTGCCGCCGGGCGCGGCACACATATCCAGCACTCGCCCGCGCCCCACGGTATCCAACTCCAGAGCCTCAACCGGCAGCAGCGTGGTCGGGTCCTGAATCGTCACCAGGCCGGCCGACAGCAGGCGCGAAACAGCCTCGTGCGGAACGTGCGTCAGGTCGAGCAGATCATCGCGCGAAGTGCCGCTGCGGGCCGCCTCGCGATGCGCTTCATCCAGCTTCTCCAGCACCGCCTGCGGACTCGTCTTCAGCAGATTGACCCGGCCGTAAATTCCCGGCGGACGGTTCAGTACCTGCAACAGATGCACCGTCGCCTCCTCGCCGAACCGCCCAAGCCAGCGGCGCACCAGTACATCGGGAAAGCTGTAGACTTCGCCCAGGCGGCTTGTCGCATCGGCCGAAAAAACCCGATGCTTGAAGACCACCACCGCCCCCGAGTGCGACAAGGGCAGAGTGCGCTGAGCATCGTGCTGCGGCGGAAGCTCCTCCAGCCGGGCCTCGACCATCCCCGTAACTTTGCGCAGCACCGCGTTAACCAGTCCGGCCAGAGCCGGCGCCTTCAACTGTCGCACCACGTCGACGGCCGCGCTCACCACGGCGTAATCCGGAATGCGTTGCAGGAAAATAATCTGGTAGACGCTTATCTCCAGGGCCAGGCGGGCAGGCTGTGGCATGCTCTCGATAGGCTTGGTAAGGTGCGGCGCCAGCAGGACATGCAGAGTGCGCCTGTGCCGCACCGTGCCAAGGGTGATCTCGGTTGCCAGGGCCCTGTCAGCCGGCGATAGTCGAATAGCCTCGCGACCGAACAACTGGTGCAGGGCGTCCTGGGCGTAAGTGTCGCTGCTCTCGGCACGCTGCAGAGCCAGGCAGGCCGCCAGGCGGGCATTGATCGGGGCCGGAGGACGGGCTTCGGGACGCTTCATGATCCGGCACTCGCCGCCGGAGCAGGCTGGCTGTCGCGGATGAAGAAAAGCACCGCCTCCCGCACGTTCTGAAAGCTTACGCAGGTATCCTTGCAGGGACCATTGGGGCAACTCAGCTCAACAACCAGCACCGGCTTGGGGAAGGTGGCCCGCAAGCCCTCGCTCAGTTCCTTCTGGCAGGCCACGGCCACCACCGCTTTGGTATTGGGGCTGCGAACCTGCTCGGCCGCCAGGCGCCCGCCGGTGGCCATGAATGGCCGCACGCCGGTCTCCTCGGCAAGTTCCAGCAGACGCATTACCGCACATCCGCCGCAACGCTCGCAATTTGACAGATCGGTCGTCACCTTGCATTTGCAGGTCGACTTCTGCAGGCAGGAACTGAACAGAAGCAACAGGTTCTGCGGCTCAACCTTCGAGCGCCGCACTCGCCTGACGATGAAATTGTTGAATCGGTTGAAACGCTGTCCCATTATGCTCTCAAGCATCCTTATTATGTCAAGACAACTGACTCTACTGTCGCCGGCCCCGCCCAAGCTTCAGAGGGCATGGCCCATCATGTCGCCGGGCTTCACCTGATGGCCGTTGCAGAAGGCATCGGCAGCCATGGCCTTGGACGATTCGGGTTTCAATCTGACAATTTTAACGGCCCCTGCCCCCGCGGCAACAAGAAGTTCCCGACCGGCCTGCACAACCTCGCCCGGCTGAGCCCGAGCACCATCAGGCATAGGCACCGGCTCGACCTCTTCGAGAATCAGACGCAGCGGCTCGGCATCGGCGGCAACACTGCGACGCAAATACGTGAAGCCACCCGGCCAGGGCTTCAGCCCGCGCACCATATGGTCGATTTCCTGGGCCGCATAGCGCCAGTCGATCAGGCCATCCTCCTTGCGCAGCCGCGGAGCATAGGTAACCTGGGCCTCGTTCTGGGCAATGCGCTGCGAGGTGCCCTGCTCGATCTGCCGCAAAACCTGCAGGACAAGTTCGGCCCCCACGTCGGCCAGTCGCTGATAAAGCTGGGGGGCGGTTTCGCGCGGGCCGATAGCCGTCTGGGCCTGCCCCAGCATGTCGCCTGCGTCCATACGCTGTGCCAGAGCGATAACGGTCACGCCGGTGGTCTCGAATCCATTTACAATAGCCCAGTTGCAGGGGGCAGCACCGCGCAGGGCCGGCAGTAGCGAACCATGCAGATTAAGAGCACCGCTGGGCGCCAGATCGCACACGGCCTGCGGAATCTTCTGCCCGTAAGCAATCACCAGCAGAACGTCCGGCGACAGGCTGGCCACCAGTTCGATGGCCGATGGGTCGCGCACCAGCCTGGGCTGATGCACTTCGATGCCGGCCTCGAGGGCCTCTCGCTTTATTGGCTGATATTTAACCTTGCGGCCGCGGCCGGAGGGGCGGTCGGGCTGCGTGATCAGGGCCGCCACCTGGTGAGGGCTGGCCAGCAGGGCGCGAAAAGTGGGCAGGGCAAAATCACCCGTTGCTGCCATCACTATTCTCATGCGGCCTGTCCCCCGAGGAGGTGAAATGCTCATTATCTCGTTGCTGCACAATGTGTTGTGCGCGAAGCACGTGGCCCGAATAGATGGCCCTTGGCTGACTCGCCAGCACCCGTTTGCTCCATCGCTCGGTAATTTGTTGGGTCGACAAAGCACCCACAAACAAACGACAACGACGTTTGTGGGTGGCACCCCCACCCATTAAGTAATTCGCGGCAGAGCACTTAGCCTTCGGCCTTGCGCTCGTTCATCTGCTGCCGATACTGTTGCCGCAATTCAAGCATTTTCAGGCCGCGTCGGTTGGCCAGTCGCTGGACGGGGTTCATCTTGTCGGCCAGAAGCACGCCCTCGAGATGGTCAATTTCGTGCTGCAGGGCCCTGGCAAGCAGCCCGTCACCCTCTATCTGATGCTGATTGCCTTGCAGATCCTGATAGCGGACAACAACATGCGCCGCTCGCTGGACGTTAATGAATATGCCGGGGAAGCTCAGGCAGCCTTCCTCGCTGACCATCGATCCGTCCCGTTCGACTATCTCCGGGTTAACCATGACCAGGTTATCATCGGCCTCCTCGGAGACGTTCAGGATGATCAGCCTGATGCTGCGGCCCACCTGCGGGGCGGCCAGGCCAACCCCATTTGCCTGATGCATGGTCTCGATCATCTCGTCGGCAAATTGCCGCAACTGGTCGTCAAACTCGGCGATGGCCTGCGCTTTCTGCCTCAGGACCTCGTTAGGGTAACATAAGATGTTCACGAGATTGACTCCACTACGTATAATAAGTCACTGGCGCTTATCCGCTCATTTTAAGCGGCGAGCAATGCTGGTTCAAGAAGCATCCGTTTTTTGTTGACTTGCGGGCGGTGGGGGTTAGACTGTTGCTTTTGTGGACGGTCTCTGGGGATAATCCGTGCCTGCGGCGACTGCGGTCGCTGTGGGAGCAGACTGATTGAGGAGGTGGCAGAGTGGCCAAGGAGGCTAAGAAAGCTAAAAACCCTGGCCAGCCGGCCCAGGCGGAACAGTTCGAGGTTAGCCCCGAAGTGATCCGCATGGCTGAAGGCTGTTTCGCGCGAGCCGATGATTCGGCCCGCCGCAACAACTACGGATACGCGCTGACGCTGTACCTTGAAGGGCTGCGATACACGCCTGATGACGTTGAACGCGGCCACAAGCCTCTGTTCGAGACGGCCATGCGCCAGAAGATGGCAGGCAAAGGCGGCGGTTGGGGCGCCAAGACCGCTCGCATGAAGGCCAATATGCTGGAAATGACCGGCAAGAAGAAAGAGGCCTTCCTGGAACTCGAAAAGGCTATGTGCGGCTCGCCCGACAGTTTTCAGGACCTGGCCTCCCTGGCTCAGCGAGCCCATAACCTTGGTTATCCTAAGACGGCGGTTTTCTTCGCCGACAGGGCCATGGAATCGGGCCAGCGAGGCGGTAAAATTACCGAACCGCTGTGCGTGCAGATGGCCGAAATTTACGAGAATAACCAGATTTTCCAGCAGGCCATGCAGTGCCTGCAGCAGGCTGAGAAGCTTGATAAGTCCAGCAGTGGCCGCCACATGAAGCGCATTCGCGATCTTGCCGCACGGACGACAATCGGCAAGACCGAGCATGCCGAAGACTTCCGCGACGCCCTGCTCGATAAAGATCAGGCCCGCGAGTCGGCCACGCAGAAGGTGCAGACGGCCGAGGAAGAGCTGGTACAGAAGGCCGAAGCGATGGCCAAGGAGTTGGAGCAGGCGCCGACGGACCTCCACCTGATGGTTTCCATCGGCGACACCTATGCCCGGGCCGGCCACGATCAGGATGCAATGAAGTTTTACCGCAAGGCTCGTGCAGCCTCCGGTGGGGCCGATTATCGCATTAAGGTCAAGATGGACGACCTGAAGATGCGGGAATTCCGCCAGAAGCTTCGCCAGCTCGAAGATGAGCTGAGCAGCAGTCCGGACAATGCCGAGTTGAAGACCAAGCTGAAGGAACTTGCCGAGCGGCGCAACCAGTTCGAGCTGGAAGTCTTCAAAGAACGTGCTGACGAATACCCGACCGACATGAGCTTGCGTTACGAGCTTGGCGTGCGTTATTTCCGGGCCGATCAGGTTAACGAAGCGATTGGAGCCTTCCAGAACGCGACGCGCGATCCGAAGCGAAAGATTGACGCCCTTAACATGCTGGGCAAATGTTTCTACAAACGAAGCCTTTTCCAGGAAGCAGCAACCCAGTTCCGGACGGCCATGGAGGCCCACGAACTTCAGGGGGATGCTTTGTGGAAGGAATTGCGGTATAATCTTGCTGCAGCCTACGAGCAGATGCGCAAGATGGAAGAAGCTGCAAATTGTTACAGTGAAATCGTCATGTCGGACTACCAATACCGCGACGCCGCGGAACGCCTGACGAAGATTCGCGAAAAACAGGAACAACAGTCCCAGTAAGTAACACAGGAGGCTTTACAGGAATGCCGCATACCTCAAGTGCAAAAAAGCGTCTTCGCCAGAACGAGAAGCGCCACCTTCAGAATAAGAGCGTGAAGAGCATGCTCTCAACGCGCCGCCGGCGCTTCGTGGAAACCGTCAGCAGCGGTGATGTGGCCAGCGCCGAAGAGTCGTTGCGCCTGGCCCAGAAGGCGATGGATCAGGCCGGCTCCAAGGGCACCATCCATAAGAATACGGCTGCCCGCCGCATTTCGCGCCTGACCAAGCAGCTCAACGCTCTGAAGGCCGAAGCTCAGCAGGCCTGAACAATTTCTGAGGCAACCGCGGTGCCGGAGGTGCATTACCATGCGCTGCGGCACCTTTTTTATGCGCCCCACGCGGCTGCTGAAATCAGCATAACCTATTGTGCTTGAGCCGTTTGCGTGCCCGGCAAGCACCTTGCAATGCGGCCATTGTCCGAAGCCCCCTGGTAACTGGAGAGCGGGACTCTTATGGGTAGCAAAAAAGATGTCACCCTGCAGGAAGCAGTCCAAAGCGAAGGTGTGCTCAAGCGTCCCCACATGCTGCGCCGCCTTTACAACTGGGTGCTGCACTGGGCCTACACGCCACACGCCCTGGTCGCCCTGTTTCTGCTCTCTTTTGCCGAATCCAGCTTCTTCCCGATTCCGCCCGACGTGCTGCTGATTGCCATGGTGCTGGGGCATCGGCGAAAAGCATTCAGCTACGCCACAGTCTGCTCGGTGGCCAGCGTCCTCGGAGGCATTGCCGGGTTTGCCATCGGCTATTTTCTGAAAGTGGCTGTGGCCGATCCCGTGATCGGCTTTTACGGATACGAGCAGCAGTTTAACGATATGGTCAGCAAACTCAGCGCCGACATGAACTTCTACGTCTTCATCGCCGCCTTTTCGCCCATACCCTACAAGGTCTTTACCATTGCGGCCGGAGTGGTTGCACAAGGACCGACAGTCAACCTGTGGGCCTTCTTCGCCATGTTCGTGCTGGCCAGCACCGTCGGACGCTCGCTCAGATTCTTCATCGAGGCCACGCTTCTCTACATCTACGGCGACCGCATCCGACTGTTCATCGACCGTTACTTCGAATGGGTAGCCCTGGCCGCTGGAGTGGCTGGTATATTGGGATTTGTCGTCATCAAGTACCTGATTTAGTATCGGGGCCGTTGTGGGAGAGTGGCCGAGCTTCAGAGCCTTGGCCTCGCAGATAGGGCGCGGAGTTTTCCGCGCGGCTACACCCCCACCTGTCTCCGGCATGCGCCGGAGACATCCTCCCCCGTCAAGGGGGAGGGGTTTAACAGCAACCCGCTTTCGCCGAGGCTTCGGCGGGCAACCGCATTCGCCGCTTGAATCGCCCGCACCCCATCGTGAAAGCATAACAGGATTTCGAATATCCACCTTGGAAGGAAACCGATGCCGCAGGACGTGAGATTGACAATCGACGAGCAGCGTTTGCTTCTGAGTCTGGCCCGCGAGAGCGTGCGGGCGGCCGTCAGCGGGAACCCCTCGCCCGAAACGCCGGTGGATGCCCCCGGTCTGCAGGGGCAATTTGGTGCCTTTGTTACCCTGAAAACTGCCGGCCAGCTGCGCGGATGCATCGGCAACTTCGTCAGCGAAGAGCCGCTCTACCGAACGGTGCAGAAGATGGCCCGGGCCTCGGCAGTTGAAGACCCGCGGTTTTTCGGCCGGCGCATCCAGCCGCACGAGGTCGACAGCCTGGAAATTGAGATAAGCCTGCTCGGGCCGCTGGAGAAGACGTCCGACCCGCTCGGTCTGGAGATAGGCAAGCACGGCATTTTCATCCAGAGAGGCCATCGCAGTGGATGCCTGTTGCCGCAAGTCGCGCTTGAAACCGGTTGGTCGCAGGAAGAATTTCTCAGCTATTGCTGCAATGGCAAGGCCGGCCTGCCGCCCGATGCCTGGCGCGACCCCGGAACCGATGTTTTCCTCTTCACGGCCACCATCATCGGTGGCTGACACAGGCTGCCGAAGACTCAGAGCCCCATTTTCTCGATAATCCGGTCCACGTTGACGTGCTGGCGAATAAGCTTGCGGGCAATTTCTATCTTGGCGAAGTCGGACGGCCGTATTTTGACCAGCAGGTCGTGAATCTGGTTGGCGGCCTTGTAGCACGGGGTATCCACGCTGAGCACTGGAATCTGGGCCTGCTCCAGGGCGGCCAGAGTGTGCGGGCCGGGCACCAGGCCGTCGGTCAGCACAACCGCCACAAGCCGGGCCGTGTGATGGCTTTGCTGCGAAAACTGCAGGGCGGCCTCAATCAGATCCTCGCGGTCGCCGCTGGTGATAAGAAGCGTGGCCTCGCGGAAGTGGCGGGTGACAAATTCCGGCGTGCTGGTGCCGACAACAAAACTGGAGGCGGCGCAGGTCAGGTCGCGAGCGCCGCTTATGAGACGGGCTCCGGTATCCTCCAGCACCTGGGCGACGGTGGGCCCCTCCAGCAGATCAACCGTCGGAATGGCCCCAAGAAGCTCGATGCCAATGCGGTCAAAGGCCCGGTCGAGCGTGTGCCTGATTTTTTCCAGCTTTTCGGGCTGCACCTTGTTGGCCACCACGCCCAGCACATTCACGCCCTCCTGCTTGAAGAGGGCCTGGTTGAGGGCGATTTCGTCGAAGGGTCGGCCAATACCGCCAAGGGTGACAATTATTGTCTCACAATTAAGCATTTTCGCCACCCGGGCGTTGGACAGGTCCACCACGCTGCCCACGCCGGCATGGCCGGTGCCCTCGATGATAACCACGTCGCTCTGGCGGGCCACGTTCTCGAAGGCTTCCATAATGCGTTTAGGCAGATCGCTGCTGATTTCGTTATGGATGTATCGCTCGGTGAAGCCCTTGGGGATGCCGACCGGGCTGGTGTCCTGCAGATTGCCTTGGATGCCGTACACGCCGCGGATGAGCAGGACGTCTTCATCGACCGTTGCCCCGCCCGACTTTATGACCCTCTGCCCCACCGGTTTGATATAACCGACCCGATAGCCGCGCTCCAGAAAGCTGGGAATCATGCCCAGGCTGAAGGTGGTTTTGCCATCGTTCTGCCGCGTTGCGGCAACGTAAATGCGCTTTGGCATCATCTGCTCCATGATAAAACACTTGTGCTGAGGTAGTCAGCCATCCGGCAGCGGGGCGGGCCCATTGGTCAATCATCGGCCTGCACAGCGGTCAGGGCGACAACCCCGACAATGTCGTTGCTGGAGCAGCCGCGCGACAGATCGTTAATCGGCTTGGCCAGGCCCATCATGATAGGCCCGATGGCCAGGGCGCCGCCGAAGCGCTCGGTCATCTTGTAGCAGATGTTGCCGGTGTTGAGGTCGGGGAAGATGAGGATGTTGGCCCGGCCTTTGATTGGCGAAGCGGGGGCCTTGCTGGCGGCAATTTCGGGAATGACAGCAGCATCGAGCTGAAGCTCGCCGTCGCAGAGCAGATCCGGCGCCCGCTCGCGAAGCATGGCCGTGGCCTGCACCATTTTTTCCACCAGCGGATGCTTGGCGCTGCCCTTGGTACTGAAGCTGAGCAGGGCCACGCGTGGCTCCAGCCTGGTGAATTGCCGCCAGCAGACGGCGGCGGCCATGGCGATGTCCACAACCTGCTCGGCCGTCGGCTCGGGTACGCAGCCGCTATCGGCATAAATCATGACGCCATCGTCGCCGAATTCGTTCTTGGGCAGGACCATCAGAAAACATGACGAGACGGTCTTAAGCCCGGCGGCCGGCCCTACGGTGTGAAGACAGGTGCGGATTACGTCGCCACTGCTGGCAATGCTGCCGGCAACCATGCCGTCGGCCTCGCCGCTGGCAACCATAAGTCCGCCAAAGTAGAGCGGCTGGTCGACCAGTCGCATGGCCTGGTCCATGCTGAGGCCCTTGTGCTTGCGTCGCTCGTAGATGGTGGTGGCCAGCTTCTGGCGCATGTCGGCATCGGCCGTATCGACAAAGCGGATAGCCTCCGGATTGCCGCCAATGGCCTGTACGCGCTGGCGCAGCTCATCCGGGTTACCAGGTAGAGTAATGCGGGCGAATCTTTCGCGCGAAACGGTCACGGCCGCCTCGATAACCCGGTCATCCATGGTTTCGGGCAGCACAACCATCTTCTGCTTCGGAGTGACAAACTGCTTGATTTTGCTGATGATGTCCATTATCCACCCATCATAGTAAAGGCTAAACCGGCTCGGCCTGATCGCGCCGCCGATGACGCGGGGCCGGAGACAGCATTCCAAATTTTTCCAGTCGGTACCGCAACTGATCGCGGCTGATGCGCAGCAACAGGGCCGCCCTGCTCTGGTTGCCGCGGCTACGCCGCATGGCCTCTTCAACAAGCTCGCGCTCGACCTGCTGAAGGTCGACTCCATCGGGCCCCAGCAACGAAGCGGCCGAGGCACGTTCGCCACCGGCTTCGCCCCCCTCGTGCATCAGCGGTTCGAGCTTCAGGTCGTCCAGTTCAATCCATTCTGTCCGCCCCAGCAACATGGCCCGTTCCATCACATTGCGCAATTCTCGCACATTGCCCGGCCAACTGTAAGACTGCAGCATCTGCAGCGTATCGGAATGAACCCCCTGCACGCTCTTGCGCAGCTCGCCGTTAAAAATGCGGATGAAGTGGTCCACCAGCAGCGGGATGTCGTCGGCCCGCTCGCGCAGGGGCGGCACTTCAATGGGCACACTGTTCAGTCTGAAGAAGAGGTCGGCGCGGAAATCGCCGCGGGCAACCAGTTCGCGCAGGTTACGGTTGGTAGCGCTGATAACTCGAACATCGACTGAAATATCTTTTGTGCCGCCTACCCGCCTGAAGCTCCGCTCTTCCAGAAACCGTAGAAGCTTACCCTGCAGCGGAGTCGGCATGTCGCCGATTTCGTCCAGAAATATGGTGCCGCCATCGGCCACCTCGAACAGCCCCTTCTTCTGTTCGCGGGCATCGGTGAAGGCTCCGCGCTCGTGGCCGAACAGTTCGCTCTCCAGAAGATTCTCGCTGATGGCCGTGCAGGTTATGTTGACGAAGGCCTTGTTGCTGCGCGGCGAGTTATAGTGGATTATTTTGGCGATAAGATCTTTGCCCGCCCCGCTCGGGCCGGTCAGCATGACGGTCGTAGCCGGCGATTGGGCCACGCTGACAATCAGTTCCTTCAGGCGGCTGAGCACGGCCGACTTGCCGACCAGGGCATCGAGTGCGTACATGTGCTCTTCGGTCGAGCGAATGCGGGTTACCTCTTCGCGCAACTGCTGCGTTTCGGTTGCCCGATCGATGGCGACTACGATTTCGTCGGGGTTGAAGGGCTTGGTGACGAAATCGGCCGCCCCCATTTTCATGGCTTTTACAGCTATGTCGACACTGGTGAAGGCGGTAATGATGATTACCACCATGCTGGGGAACGACTGTTTGATTTCCTGGAGCAGATTTATGCCGTTCTCGTCCGGCAGGCGATAGTCCAGCAGAGCAACGTCGAAATGATTGCGCTTCAGCAGTGCACGGGCCTGACGCACGGTGACCGCTTCCTCAATTGAGAAGCCCTCGCGAGTCAGCCGCATGCGCAGGCTGTCGCGAATAACCGCTTCGTCTTCAACAATCAGCAGTGACGCTGAACGCATAATGGCAACTTTCTCATCCTGTGCCAGGGAAACGAACTGCAGGAAAAACACAGTTTATCATCGATGGCAGGAGCGGACAAGGATGAGATTGACCTTTAATCGAGTTAATTGTGCATTTGATTCTGATTGCTACCGCGCCCTGGCGTAGCGGGCCCCGGGAACCGAACGCACAAGGCGTTTCAGCTCGAGCATGGTCATGGTGGCGGCCACGTTCATCGCAGGCACGCCGCAGCGCTCGGCAATTTCGTCCATATTTAACGATTCATCGCCCAGGGCAGCCACAATGGCCGCCTCCTGTGGGGTGAGCTTAAGGGCCAGGGGCAATTGCTGCTGACCAGCGGCGGCGGCAGTGGCGGCGCCGGAACCATCGGCGGAGCCGTGCCCGGGGCCATCGAGCCGCAGATCGGGGAACTCCTGCAGAATATCGTCGATGGACTGAGCGAGCTTAGCCCCTTCCTGAATCAGCCCGTGGCAGCCCATGCTGAACGGACTGTCCACCCGTCCGGGCAGAGCAAAGACTTCCTTACCCTGCTCGGCGGCAACATGGGCGGTAATCAGGGCGCCACTCTTCAGGTTGGCCTCAACCACCAGCACGCCCAGGCTCATGCCGCTGATAATGCGATTGCGACGCGGAAAATGCTCGGCCCGCGGCTCGGCCATCATCGGGTATTCGCTGATGACCGCCCCGCTCTCGGCCACCTCGGCGGCAAGGCGGTCGTGCTCCGGCGGATAGATGCTGGCAAGCCCGTTGCCCAGCACTGCCACCGTGCGGCCACCATTTTTGACGGCAGCCCGATGAGCGGCGGCATCAATGCCTCGGGCCAATCCGCTGACAATGGTAAATCCGACCTGCACCAGTTGGGACGAAAAACGTTCGGCCTGCTGCTGACCATACAAACTGCTGCGCCGGCTGCCCACAATGGCCATGGCCAGACGGTCGGCGGCAGTCAGCGAGCCGCGCACGTAAAGCATAATCGGCGGGTCGGGCAGATAGTTGAGGGCGGTCGGGTAATCGGCGTCCAAACAGGTTACCAGGGCGACATTGTGCCGGACGGCCAGTTCCAACTCGGCCTCGGCGGCCGACCCGCCACCCGCGGCAAGTCGAGCAGCCCGTTTGGCTCCGATGCCCGGCACCTCGGCCAGTTCGCCGGCAGTGGCCGTGGCAGCCCGCAGCGGCGAGCCGAAATGAGACAGCAGAGCCTTGTAGGTCACGCTGCCGATGCCCGGCCTGAGGGCCAGGTTGATGACCGCCATGCGCTGCCGATCGTCGGCCACGGCAGGTGCCGCGCCGGTGCTATCGGCTGGCTGCGGGGACCGGTCTTCCTGCGAGGTGGCGGTGCGATCATCTTGGCTCATGCCTTCGGCTCCAGTATCCGCAGAGCCTGGCGCAGTTCATCGGCTGTCACATCGTTTACAATATGCACGCGACCTATGGCCTCGGGCAGCACGAAGCGCAAGCGGCCGGCCACCACCTTTTTGTCGTGGGCCATGGCCGCCATAAGATCATCGGCCGACAATGCCCGGCGCAAGTGTGTCGGCAGGTCGAACCGTTGCAGCAGGCGGCGCTGCTGCTGGAGGTCGGCAAGGGCGATTTCGCCGCGAATGCCCGCAATTTCGGCCTCGGCCACCATGCCCAGGGCCACAGCCTCGCCGTGGGTGTAGGTGCCATAGGCGGCCACTCGCTCGATGGCATGGCCGACCGTGTGGCCGTAGTTGAGAATAGCCCGCAGGCCGCCCTCGTGCTCATCGGCGGCAACAACTTCGGCCTTGATGGCCACGTTGCGGGCCACCAGTTGAGCCATGGTCGAATTGTCGCGGCGGTCGATCTCTTCGGCGTGCTCGTGCAGCCAGTCGAACATGGCACCATCGCGGATGACGGCATGCTTGATTATCTCGGCCATGCCCGTGGCGAATTCGCGGGCTTCAAGCGTGTGCAGAGTTGCAACATCGGCCAGCACCAGCCGGGGCTGATGAAACGAGCCGACCAGGTTTTTGCCACCGGGGAGATTAATACCTGTTTTGCCGCCCACGCTGGAATCGACCTGGGCCAGCAGAGTGGTGGGAATCTGCACGAATGGCAGCCCGCGCAGATAGGTGGCAGCGCAGAAGCCGACCAGGTCGCCGACGACACCGCCGCCGAGTGCAACCACGCACGAAGCTCGTTCAAGTCGGGCTCCGAAGCAGGCTTCGTAAAGCAGCATCACGTGATCGATGCTCTTGGAATTCTCGCCTGGCGGGACAATTGCCTGGCTGACGTGCAGGCCGGCACCGCGCAGGCTTTTGAGGGCCGGGCCGAGGTAAATATCCGCCACCTGCCGGTCGCTGACCAGCAGGACCGAAGCCGGCTTGACCGTCTCGCTGATGAATTCGCCGGCCCGGGCAACAAGATTCTCGCCCACCAGCACATTGTATGTCCGCTCGCCCAGCGATACTGTCACCTGCAGCATAGTGGCCTCGTCATGTTGTGCGTGCACATCAGGTTGATGTAAATGCTGACTTACGCTGAATCGTAAACACCCGCGTTTGCTTATGCCGGGGTCCGCAGACGCCGCCATAGACCCAGCCGGTAGCAGTGCGGCGCGCCGACCGGTTATCTTACCAGCTCAAGACTGGTTCTGGTCGTCGCGATTTTTCTCCATCTGCTCCAGGTAATCCAGCCTCTGGCGGCGCTCTTCCTCCGAAAGATCGTGATGCGCCGCCTGCTGCTGCCTGAGAGCTTCGACTTTGGCAGCGCCGCGAGTGGTCATCACCCTGCGGATGAAAACCAGCAGAATCAGGGCGAAAATGATCAGGGCGACAACGGTCACCGCTCCCAGGGCAGAAGAATCGGGGGCCGGGGGTGGGGCCGGCTCATCAAGCACCAGCATTTTGCCGATAACCACCGGGCTGAAGTAGCGCCAGACATCATTATCGTGCGAAACTTCGTAGCTGCGCACCTTGAAGAAATAGCCCCGGGCCCGTATCTCGGTGTGCTTCTCCAGGTCGCCCGGGTCTTCAGTCAGCACCAGAGTACAAACATCCATCAGCCGGCTGCCTTCCATGTGCTTGAAAAGCTCTACAATCCAGACCCGCTCCAGACCCACAGCACCGGCGTGCGGCAACTCCCATTCGTACACGCTGCCAACCCGCCCGCTCAGGGTGATCGGCCAGCCGCGATACAGGTCAGGCGTCTGCCACAGTCGCCGCCAGGCAACTTCCCGCTCCTCGGGCTCGGGCTCAAACAGTTCGGCCGGCAATTTTTTGCAGACATTAAGCACCCAGAAGAAGGGCGACTCGTCGAAACTGCTGGTGCCATCGCGGACGTCGTTCAGCAGCAACTGGCCCTTTTCCAGATCAATCTCATACTTTCGCAGGGCCGGAAGAAGCCTTGGCGATTGACGCGGGTTGCGCAGCGTTTCTTCGTCCACCTCTTCCAATTGCGGCAAGGTTGAGCCAAGCTGCTCGTCGCGCGCGGCCTCATCGGTCGCAACAGTCGGGTCCTGATTATCGGCCCCTGCCTCGGGCGTCGCATCCTCGGCGGCTGGGGCTTCGTCATCGGCAGGTGCGGCAGGTTCGCCCTCAGCGGCGTCGGCCGGTTCGCCCTCAGGCGCGTCGGGCGAATCGTCGCTCTGCGCTCCGGACGGATCCAGCACAGGCGGGGGTGGTGCCTGGGAGACAGCCGGAGCATCGGACGAGGAAACCGGGGGCTGTTCGTCGGGAGCCATCAGGTGCGGCACCATCAGTATGAAGCCGGCCACGACAGCGGCCAGCACGATGACGAAGACGAGTTTCAGCGTCGTGCTGCCGCGACAGTTGGCCCTGTTTGCAGAAGATTGATACAATCTGTTCATGGAAACCTTCCTTTTGTGCAGGATTCTAGAGGTTCGGGCAACGAAGTGTCAAAATCTTTTTGTCGCCGTGGCCCTGTTCATCTTAAAATACGCATCTTCTGGGCTTAAGTTCCCTGTCCCTTTACTATTATATTGCAGGCTCTAGTCTATGACCGCCCCGGCCGATTCAGCAGGTCTCAATTTCCAGACTTACGATGATGCCGTGCGTTACATTGTCGAAAGCACCGACTACGAACGCATGAAGGACGTAAGTTACAGCGCCCGCACCTTTCGGCTGGACCGAGTGCGACGACTGCTTGAGGTGCTCGATAATCCACACCATCACTGGCAGGCGGTGCATATTGCGGGGACCAAGGGCAAGGGCTCCACGGCCGCACTGGTCGAGGCCATTGCCCGGGCCCACGGGCTGAAGTGCGGCCTGTTCACCTCGCCGCACTTGGTTGATATGCGCGAGCGCATCCAGATTGACCGCCAGTGGATCGACAGGGAAGTTATGCGGCAACTCACCCAGCGACTGGCCCGGGCCGTCGAGGCACATCTGCCGAACAATCGCCCCACCTTCTTCGAAATGCTGACAGCCATAGGCTTTATGGCCTTCCGGGAGGCCGGCTGCAATCTGGCAGTGCTGGAGGTGGGCCTTGGCGGACGCCTCGATTCCACCAACGTGGTGCTGCCGCAGGTGGCGGTCATCACTGGCATCAGCCTCGATCATACGGCCCAGTTGGGACCGGACCTGGCCAGCATAGCCGCCGAAAAGGCCGGAATAATCAAGCCGGGCGGGCCTCTGGTGGTAGCGCCTCAACAGCCCGAAGCAGCCCAGGTAATTGAAGCCCGGGCCGCGGAGCTTGGCGCTCCGCTGGTAAAGGTGGGGCGGGAGGTGACTTTCCATTGGCAGGCCGAACTTGTCGAAGGCCGGCCTGCGGGCCGGGTGACGGTCGAGACTCCGCGGGCACGATACGAGGCGATGGAGCTTGCTTTGCCGGGCCGCAGCCAGGCGATAAATGCCTCCTGCGCCGTGGCCGCCTGCGAAATTCTGCTGGAAGGAATGGGGCGGCCGCTTGATGAGGCGGCCCTGCGCCAGGCTCTGCGCAGTGTCGTCTGGGAAGGCCGCATGCAGACTTTCCCGGGGCAGCCGACCGTAATTCTTGACGGGGCCCACAATGCGGCCAGCCTGCGGCAACTGCTGGATTCAGTCGACACTTACTACCCGCAGGCCCCTCGGGTGACGCTGTTCGGCTCGGCAGCCGACAAGGACATTGCCGGCATGATGGCCGTGCTGGCCGAGCGAGGCGAGAGGGTCCACTTTACGCGGACCGACAATCCGCGGGCGGCCGACCCGCAGGAACTGCGGCAGAGTTACGCCGAGGCCACCCGCCTGGCATCCTCCGGCGGCGAATGCATCGGAGCATCGTCGGATATTCTCGCCGCCCTTAATGCCTGCCGCGAAAGCCTGCCACCGCAGGGCGTTCTGGTTATCTGCGGCAGCTTGTACCTCGTGGGCGAGATTCTCGGCTGCCGGGATTATTATCGTCTGCAGTAAATGGGCAACCGGTGGCCATCGCTGGCTGAAGTCAGGTTGCCGTTAAACCCCTCCCCCTTGAGGGGGGAGGATGTCTCCGGCGCATGCCGGAGACAGGTGGGGGTGACGCCGCGCGGAAAACTTCTCGCTCTTGCACACAAGCCACGGCCGCACCCTCATCCGGCCCTACGGGCCACCTTCTCCCGTCAAGCCCTTCGGCGGGCTCAGGGCGGGGGGGAAGGGTAAAGAAACTCCTCTCCCGTCACGGGAGAGAAGGGTAACAGCTCACCCTCACCCGCCCCTTTTTCTTTGACTTCCCGAAGGTTTTGGCTATCCTACATGTTTCGACCATGGGGTCGTAGCGGAGACAGTATGCCCAGAGGGAGCCGCGGTGGCCGACGTAAGCCATAATCCAGAAGCGAATTCCCAGCCCATGAAGGCGCTGGAGATGCGGCTCGAGGAGCTTCGTCGCGGCATTGACGATGTTGATGCCCGGCTGATCGACCTGCTCAACGCCCGGGCCCGAATTGTGGTCGAAATAGGCCAGCTCAAGCGGCAGATGGGCAGTCAGCAGTTTTACAGCCCCGACCGCGAGCAGGCGGTTCTGCGCAATGTGGCCAGGCTGAACACCGGCCCGCTGCACGAGCGAACCATTATTGCCGTTTACCGCGAGCTGATGAGCGGCAGCTTTGCACTCGAAAAGCCGCTGAAGATTGTTTACCTTGGCCCCGATGGCAGTTTCAGCCATGTTGCGGCCCGGCGGCATTTCGGCTCAAGCGTTGAATACGTTCCGGTGCGCGACATTGCCGGGGTTTTTGACTGGATTGAGCGCGAAAATGGCGACTATGGCGTGGTACCCATCGAAAATACCACCGGTGGTGGCATCACCGACACGCTGAAGTCGTTTTTGACTACGACCATTACCGTCTGTGCCGAGTTGGCACTGCCGGTGCATCATCATTTATTGTCCACCGGGCCTATCGGGCAGGTGCGACGGATTTACTCGAAGCCGCAGGTATTCGATCAGTGCCGCACCTGGCTCAGCCATAATATGCCGGAGGCCGAGCTGATTGAGATGCCCAGCACTACTGCGGCAGCTCAGCGGGCAGCCAAGGAGCCCGGCTCGGCGGCCATTGCCTCGGAGCTGGCGGCCGAGATTTACGGCCTGCAGACGGTGTTCGCTGCAATCGAGGACAGTAGTCAGAATGTGACCCGTTTCCTGATCATTGGCCGCGAAGGTCCGCGACCGACGGGCAACGATAAGACCAGCATGCTGTTCAGTGTGGAGCATAAGCACGGGGCTCTGGTTGATGTGCTGGAGGTGCTCTCCAGGCGGAATATCAACCTGACCAAGATCGAGAGCCACCCTTCGCCCTTCAAGAAGTGGGAGTACTACTTCTTCGTCGATATCGAGGGGCACCAGACCGACGGCACAGTGCAGGCGGCCCTGCAGGAGTTGCGGCAACATTGCAGCAGGCTGGAGATTCTGGGCAGCTATCCGCGAGCGGTAAGTCATGAAGCGGCGGCAACATAGCCTTGCCAGGCCTGGGTGACTCTGGCCTGCTGGTGATGATTTTGCATTATTGGCATTTTTAGTCAGACGATGTTGGCGGCCATTGCGGTTGATTCCTGTGGTTGTCCGGCACGTCGTTCGGGCGGGATTAGATGATCATCATTCTGAACAATCAGGCTTCCGACAAGCAACTGGACCAGGTGCTTAAGCGCATCGAGGAAGCCGGCCTTCGTCCGCACATAAGTCGCGGCGAGTTCAGGACGATAATCGGGGCCATTGGCGACGAGACGCAGATGCAGCCGGAGTGGTTTGTGGGGCTGCCGGGCGTCGAGAGCGTTACGCCCATCATGAAGCCTTACAAGCTGGCCTCGCGCGAGTTTCACGATAGCGATACCGTAATCTGCGTGCGCGGGCAGAAGATAGGCGGACCGTCTCTGGCCGTGATAGCCGGCCCCTGCGCCGTCGAGAGCCGGGAGCAACTTTTCGAATCGGCCCGCGTTGTTCGCGATTGCGGGGCGGGTTTTCTGCGAGCCGGAGCCTATAAGCCCAGAAGCAGCCCATATGCCTTCCAGGGCCTGGGCTTGCAGGGCCTGCAGTACCTTAGCGAAGCCCGCGACGAGTTCGGCCTGCCTATTGTGACCGAAGTGCTTGACCCGCGCGACGTGGAGGCTGTAGCCGCGGTGGCCGATATTATTCAGATCGGGGCCCGCAACTGCCAGAACTTCCGCCTGCTGCAGGAGGTGGGCCAGACCAAGAAGCCCATTCTGCTGAAGCGCGGCACAGTGACGGTCAAGGAATTGCTGATGGCGGCCGAGTACATCATGAGCGAAGGCAACCACCAGGTGCTGCTGTGCGAGCGTGGCGTGCGTAGCTTTGACGATTCGGTTCGTAACATGCTTGACATAAGCGCCGTGCCGAACATTCAGCGCGAGAGCCACCTGCCGATTCTGGTTGACCCGAGCCATGCCACCGGGCGTCGCGACCTTGTACCGCCGCTGGCTCTTGCGGCTGTTGCAGCCGGGGCCAATGGTGTGCTGATAGAGGTGCATCCGGAGCCGGAAAAAGCCGTAAGCGATGGTCCGCAAAGCCTTTACCCAGCGCAATTCAAGTCGCTGATGGAACAATTGGTGCCGCTGGCCGAGTTGGTCGGACGGCAGTTGACGAGAGCAGAGACACCAACGAGCAGGGAGATCTGAGAGATGCGCAAACCTTATGTCGCAGGCAACTGGAAGATGAATCTTGATCGTCAGCAGGCTGTAGCGCTGGCAGGCCAGATTGCCCGTGAGCACGATTATCAGGATATCGATGTAGGCGTGGCGCCTCCGGCCCTTTATCTGCAGGCGGTGATTGAGGCTGTCAAGGGCAGTGGCATGCATGTTGCAGCCCAGAACTGCCACGAGAATGCCGACGGCGCCTTCACCGGCGAAATCAGCAGCGGCATGGTTAAAGACATCGGCTGCGACACGGTGATCATCGGCCACAGCGAGCGGCGCCATGTCTTCGGCGAGACCGACGAACGGATCAACGCCAAGGTTGTGGCCGCTCTGGCCAGCGGGCTTAAGGTCATCCTGTGCATCGGCGAAACTCTCGATGAACGGGAAGCCGGCAAGACCAACGAGGTCTGCGAGCGTCACACGCGCGAGGGCCTCAAGGGCGTCTCGGAAGCCGACATGAGCCGCGTGGTTATCGCTTACGAGCCGGTCTGGGCCATTGGCACGGGCAAGACGGCCTCGCCGGAGCAGGCCCAGGAAGTTCATGCTTTTGTTCGCCCGCTGGTGGGCAAGTTGTATAATTCGCAGGTGGCCGATGCCCTGCGTATTCAGTATGGCGGCAGTGTCAAGCCGGACAACACCTTCGAGCTGATGAGCCAACCGGACATTGACGGTGCACTGGTTGGTGGTGCGGCTCTGAAGTTCGATTCGTTCGCCAGCATTATTACCGAAACCCGCAGGGCCAAGGGCCTTGCCTGATTAGTGGCCGCCTTCGCAGCAACGGGGGCGTCCGTTTCCTACTAGGGCACTATGCCAGCAGCATTGAGGAGAAGCGTTAAGTGACTATCCTGGTCTACACTCTGATTGGCTTGTTTCTGGTTCTGGCCGTCCTGATGTCGTTGTTGATCCTGGTGCAGCGCGGCAAGGGCGGCGGCCTCATCGGCGCTCTGGGCGGCGGTGGCGGCAGCAGCGCCTTCGGCACCAAGACGACCGATATCCTGACCAAGATTACCTATGGCTTCGGCGCGGCCATGTTCGCCCTGTCGATAGTTACGGCCATCTCGCTGTATCACATTCGTCAGTCCGAACTGACTCCGGCCGTCGTTGCGCCTCAGGAGGACGCTGAAGGAACTGGCACTGGCGAAGAGCAGACGCCCGAAGGTCAGCAGCAGGGCGACGAGCCTGCTCCGGCCGAGACCAACGCTGGCGAGACCGGTGGCGATGCTGGCGGCGATGCTCCCGCACCGGCACCTGCTCCGGCGCCCGCACCTGCTCCTGCTCCCGCACCGGCCGACAATAACACCGATGCCGGCGGCGAGACTACCGAGCCGGTCGAGGAATAGGCCATGGAATATCTTGCCGCTTTTCGCGAATCGGGCGCCCTGCTGGAGGGCCACTTTCTGCTCTCCAGCGGCCTGCACAGTCCCAAGTATCTGCAGTGCGCCCAGGTGCTCCAGCACCCTGAGCTGGCCGAGAAGCTGTGCGTCGACCTGGGTCGGCAACTGGGCCAGATGGAGATTGACACGGTCATCGGGCCGGCCATGGGCGGCATTGTCGTGGCCTACGAGCTGGCCCGGGCACTTGGCGTGCGGGGAATATTCTCCGAGCGCAACAAGGACGGGCAGATGGAACTGCGCCGCGGTTTCAGCGTTAAAAGTGGCGAGCGCATGCTGGTCTGCGAAGACGTTGTAACCACCGGCCGGTCGAGCAAAGAGGTAATTGCGCTGCTGCGATCGATGGGTGCCGAAGTCGTTGCCGTGGCCAGCCTGGTCGACCGCACCAGTGGTAAGGACCCCGAATTCGGCGTGCCTTTCGAGGCTCTGCTGAAGGTTGAGGTGCCGACTTATGCTGCCGACGAATGTCCGCTGTGCAAACAAGGTCAGCCGCTGGTAAAGCCCGGCAGCCGCACGGGGAAATAATAATGATCCTGAGCATGACAGGCTACGGTTCGGGCACCGTCGAGAGCCCTGAGTTGAGCGTAACGGTCGAGATTCGTGGCGTTAATAACCGCTATCTTAAGACCTCGTACCGCTCGGCCGAGTATCTGGCGGCCCTTGAGCCGGAATTTGACCGCCTGCTGCGCCAGCGCGTCAGCCGTGGCGCCCTGACGGTCACCATCCGCTGCCATCGTCATGGCCAGGCCGCCCATCCGCCGATAGCCGAAGAAGTGATCGCCGGTTATGTGGAAGAGCTTAAGCGATTGGCCGAGCGCCATGGCCTGCCGTTTAATATCGGCCTGGCCGACCTCGTGAATCTGCCGGGCGTGTTTGTGGATGAATCGCCGGCGACGGATCTTGACCCCATTCGCGATGGCGTGCTGAAGGCATTTAATACGGCCGTCGATGATTTTCAGAGCATGCGTCGCCGCGAGGGCGAAACTCTGGCGGCCGATCTGCAGCAACAGGTTGTGCTGATTCGTGACCGCGTGGGCCGCTGCCGCGAGTTGTCTCCGACGGCTGTCACCGAGTTCCGGGACAGGCTGATGGCCCGGGTTGCGGAGCTGCTTCAGGGCTCGGGTATCGACCTTGTCCGCGAGCAGTTGCTTGGCGAGGTCTCGGTTTATGCCGAGCGCAGCGACATCAACGAAGAAATCAGCCGCTTGAGCTCGCACTTGGACCAGTTCGAAGAGCTTCTGGTGGTAAAAGAGCCTGTTGGCCGCAAACTTGAATTTCTGTCGCAGGAAATGTTGCGGGAAGCCAACACCATGGGCTCCAAGAGCGGGCATCCGGACATCGGCCGTCACGTTGTTGACATGAAGGCGGCCATTGATCGTATTAAAGAACAGGTCCAGAACGCCGAATAGGTTTGCCCTGAATGAGCCAGTCGGATTGCTGTGACAGTTGCTGCCCCGCGAACGATAGCTGCCCTGCCCCGGCCGGCGGCGCTGATAACAGGCGGCTGGTCGTTATAAGCGGGCCATCGGGAGTTGGCAAGTCGACAGTTACGCGGCTGGTGCTGGAGCGTCTGGGCGATTCGTTGCGGTTCAGCGTGTCGGCTACAACGCGGCAGCCTCGCAAGGGCGAGCAGCATGGCCTGGACTATTATTACCTGTCGCCCGAGGAATTTGCCGGGCGCGTTGAAGCGGCGCGTTTTATCGAGCACGCCGAGGTTTTCGGCAATCAGTATGGTACGCCGGTGGAGGAGCTTGATGCCGCGGCACACCACGGGCAGTTGCTGGTGCTGGAGATTGACGTGCAGGGCGGCATCCAGGTGCGGCGGCGGTTCGACAAGGCGCTGATGATTCTGATTGTGCCGCCCAGCATGGATGAGCTTCGCCGGCGTCTGGCCGGCCGTGGCACCGAGAGCGCCGAGGTTGTTGAGCGACGTTTTTCGAAGGCTGAAGCGGAATTAAAGATGGCCCGCGAAAGTGGCGCCTATAATGTTGAGGTAATTAACGACGTACTTGAGGCGACGGTTGATCGCGTCGCAGCACTTGTTGAGGAATATCGGAGAGATGTCTAATGATTGAAGCTCTGAAAAGTGACGTAATCGTGCGCAAGGTCGGCGGTCGGTTCAAGCTTGCGGTGTTGATGCAGAAGCGGATGATCGACGTGGCCTTCGGCGCTCCGCTGCTGGTCGACATGGAAGACAAAACGCTGGCCGAGGCTATCGTGCAGGAGATTCTCGAAGACAAGATCAGCCTGGACCTGAGCGACGGCGGCGAAGGCGGAGCCAAGGCCGAAGCCGAAATGCCTGCCCTGACCGAAGAAGAGTCGGCGGAAGACTGATTGTCCGGAGGCGAGCGCAACAGAGCGGCACGGTTCGCCCGCTGCTGCTGCCGGGGGCGCGGCTGATGCCTGGCCTCTTCATCGCCCGCATGGGCCTTCCGGCGACCGTTTTCGTGGTCTTGCCTGGGCGAAGCACGGTCTGAACGGAATACCAGCCACACAATCTGCTGAGTTATGAGACTATGGCCGAGGCCGCAGACATCCTCAACTCGCGTCGCATTGTGGTCGGAATTACCGGCGGCATTGCGGCCTACAAGACCGCCACGCTCGTCAGCCGCCTGGTGCAGCGCGGGGCTTCGGTACGGGTTGTGATGACCGACTCGGCCACCCGTTTCGTCACTCCGCTGACCTTCCAGACGCTGTCCTGCAACGCCGTGCATACCAGCATGTGGCAAGGGACCGAGAACTTCCAATCGACCCACATCAACCTTGCCGACTGGGCCGAGGCTTGCGTTGTGGCTCCGGCAACGGCCAGCATAATGGCCAAGTTGCGCATGGGGCTGGCCGACGATCTGCTCTCCACCACCCTGCTGGCCATGGATTGCCCGGTTCTGCTTGCTCCGGCGATGAATGCCCGCATGTGGGCCAAGCAGCAAGTGCAGGAGAATGTTGAAACGTTGCGCGGCTGGGGCTACAGGTTTGTCGGTCCGGCCGAGGGCTGGCTGGCCTGCCGCACCAGCGGGGCCGGCCGCATGAGCGAGCCCGAGGAGATTATCGCAGCTCTGGAGCAGATGCTGGGCGACAGCCGGTCGGCGGGTCGCTGATTGTGCCTCAAAACGCTATCATGGCCTGACTTCATCAGACCATGGCAACCGGCAGATGCTGGGCGATTCCGAAGATTGCGGCCGATGATTGCCGGCCGCCGCAATAACTGTCTTAGCGAAAGCTGATCCCCCGTGAACATTCTGATTACTGCCGGTCCAACCCGCGAATATCTGGACGATGTCCGCTACCTGTCCAACGCCTCAACCGGCCGCATGGGCTACGCTCTGGCCACGGCTGCCGTGGCTGCCGGCCATGCCGTCACGCTGGTGACGGGTCCGACCTCGCTGCCGACGCCGGCGGGCCTGATCCAGGTGCATCGGGTTGAAAGCGCCCGGCAGATGCTGGCCGCGGTGGAACAGGAATTTGCAGCGGCCGATGTGCTCGTGGCCTGCGCCGCGGTTAGCGATTACCGCGTGCGAGAGCAGTTTGCCGGCAAGTTGAAGCGCGAAAAGCAGGAAACCCTGCTGCTGGAACTGGTTCGCAACCCGGACATAGTGCACCAGATGTCCGAGCGACGGCAAGAGGGGCAGACCATAATCGGCTTCGCCCTGGAGGCAGCCGATGGCGAACAGAACGCCCGAGACAAGTTGCGGCGCAAGGGGCTCGATGCCATCGTGTTGAATGCCGTCTCGGCCATTGGCGCCGAACAGAATGACGTGGTGGTCTACTTCGCCGATGACCAGGTGCCGCGGCGCGTCATGGGGCCCAAGGGCTTGGTGGCGGAGGAATTGATCAGCATAGCCCGGGAGTTGCACCAGTCGCGGCGGGCGCGAAGCTGATTTTGCAGGATTTATCTCAAACGAAAGGTCCGATAATGCCGATAAAACTTATGATTCGCCGTAAAGCCGGTTGCGATGACTTGCCCTTGCCGCAATACATGAGCAGTTCGGCGGCGGGGATGGATTTATGCGCTGCCAACGAGGCTCCCATAACCATTGCCCCGGGGCAGATAAAGCTTGTACCTACCGGGCTTTACGTGGCCATTCCGGAGGGTTACGAGGGCCAGGTGAGGCCTCGCAGCGGACTGGCCCTGAAGCACGGTATTACGCTGGTGAATGCGCCAGGCACAATCGATGCCGATTATCGCGGCGAGGTCGGCATAATTGTCGGCAACATCGGTTCGGAGCCTTACATCATTGAGCGCGGATGTCGGATTGCCCAGTTGGTTATAGCGGCAGTGACGCAGGCCGAGGTGCACGTGGTTGAGACGCTGGACGAGACAGTGCGTGGCGCCGGCGGTTTCGGCCACACGGGGACTCGCTAGTTGGGTTCCCGTCACCGAAGCGCCAGAGGCCGGCCATCTGTCGGAAGGGAACAAAGAATAATGACTGCCGAAAAACGAGCCCTCCTTTTCCGCGTCCTGTCGGCCGGGTTCATCTTCCTGACAATCTTTCTGGTTGCCAGCCTTGTAACCTACAGCCCGGCCGATCCGCCGGCCGGCGATTCGCGCCAGATTAATAACATTTGCGGAGTGGTGGGCGCCCATGTTGCCCATGCCCTCTTCGGCTCGTTGGGCGTGGCCAGCTATCTGCTGCTGGCGGCGGGGCTTGCCATCATCGCCGCCTATGTAATCAGCGGGCAGGTGCCCGGCCGGTTCCTGCGAATTGTGCTTATGCTGACTGGCATCAGCATTGTCATCCTCAGCGTCCTGTCATTCGATGCAGCCACCGACCCGCACCGCTATCGCCCTGCCCAATACAACAATGCCTGCGGCTTTATCGGCGTGCAGATCGGCCATTACCTGCTGACTTACCTTGGCGTCGGCATCTGGGTGGGGTTGCTGGCCATTCTGGTGGCGTCGATTATGATGATTGCCCGCCACGAGACGAAGGACCGTTTGCTGCGGGTGGCAGGCGTGCTGGTGCTGATGGCGGTTGTTTCAACTTTGGCCCACGTGCTGGCCCAGGAGCAGGTGACGACGATCGATCCGCAGAAACACCTGCAACTTGCCGACGGCGGGGCCCTTGGCAGTTGGATGGGCGGCCTGCTGCTCGGCAGTTTCGGGCCGCTGGGCACCTACCTGGCCCTTATCTTTATGACCCTGGCCGGCCTTATTCTTGCTACCGACACCCTTCTGTTCGCCCTGCCGGCGGCTATCTGGCAATACCTGAAGCAGCGTCGCATGTCGCGGATGGACGCACTGCGCGGGGCGGCCGGGCGTTTGCGACTGGGGCTGTCGGCAGTGGTCAATGGCGAAGAACCCAAGGCCGGCGGCGGCCGGGGCAAAAAGGAAATGACTGCCGCCGAGAAGGCCGCGGCCAAGGCCGAGGCCCGCGAACTTGCCCGGGCCGAGAAGCTGGCCGAAAAAGAGGCCGCTAAAGCTGCACGCCTGGCCGAGAAAGAGGCTGCTAAAGCTGCCAAGGCCGAGGCGGCTATTGCCAAAGAAAACGAAGCGTCGAGCGCCCTGGCGGTTGATATTCCTCTGCGTAGTGGGCAGAGCCGCAAAGCCGAACAGGCTGCTGCGGAACTTGATGCCGAAGACCAGACGCAAGCAGCCGCGGGCCAACCGGCCAAACGCCCTGTGCCCAAAATCCGCACCCGCGAACGGGCAGCCGATTCCAATTCCGGTAGCAGCGACAGTGGCGGCTCGAGCGGGCAGATGCGACTGGTCGATTCCAGCGAAGGCCCCGGCGAAACCGCCCCGGCTTATTGTTTTCCGCCGCTCGATATTCTCGATCCGCCGGAAGACTTTGACATCTCGGCCGAAGAAGAGTCGATCAGGACCAACGGTCGCAACCTGGAAGCCACCTTGCAGCAATTCGGCGTCGAGGCCCAGGTGGTCGGCATCGACACGGGGCCGGTTATCACTCAATATGAGGTGAGTCTGGGGGCCGGCATCAAGGTGGGCAAGGTCATCAGCCTGTCGGACGACCTGGCCATTGGCCTGAAGGCTCCGAGCGTGCGAATTGTGGCCCCCCTGCCCGGCCGAGGCACTATCGGCATTGAGGTGCCCAACCAGAATCGTAAGACCGTGCGGCTGCGCGAGTCGATTGAGGACGGTCTCAGCGGGAGCAAGAAGGCCAACATTCCGCTCTTTCTGGGCAAGGACTCGGCCGGCAATCCGCTGGTCCGCGACCTGACGCAGATGCCCCACCTGCTTATCGGTGGCACCACGGGCAGCGGCAAGAGCGTATGCCTCAACACCATAATTATGAGCATCCTTTACACGCGCAGCCCCCGCGACGTGAAGATGATTCTGGTTGATCCGAAGATGGTCGAAATGACCATGTTCGCCAGCATTCCGCACCTTATGTGCCCGGTGGTCAGCGACATGTCGCGGGTGCAGAGCATTCTGGAATGGCTGATCGGCAAGATGGAGGAGCGTTACGCCATGCTGGCCGAGGCCGGGGTGAAGAACATTGTCGGCTTCAACAACCTCTCGCGCGAGCAGATTGTCGAGCGCTTCAAACCCACCAGCCCCGAAGACGAGATGCGGCTGACTTACCACATGCCGTACATTGTGCTGGTCATCGACGAGCTGGCCGACCTGATGATGACGGCAGCCAAGGAGGCCGAGGCGGCCATTACTCGACTGGCACAAAAGTCGCGAGCGGTGGGCATCCATCTTATTCTGGCCACGCAGCGTCCGAGCGTGGATGTTGTAACCGGCCTGATCAAGAGTAACCATCCGTGCCGCATTGCCTTCCAGGTTGCCAGCCGCATCGACTCGCGTACGATTATCGACTCGATGGGCGCCGACAAACTGCTGGGCAAGGGCGACATGCTGCTGATGGCTCCGGGGCTGAACCGCCTGATGCGCGGACAGTGCACGTTTATCAGCGAGCCGGAAATCAGCAG
>JAWLHX010000044.1:0-27878 GCA_041690105.1 Phycisphaerae bacterium | reverse complement strand
TGTCCATGGCTTAACATCGTGCCCTGTATCTTCGTTGGGGTTCCACGCGACCAACCCCGTCGGGTCTCGAGAAGCTAATGGCTGACTACTTACATACTGGTATAAGTGCATTCCATCGACATACTGGTCGCCGCCGGTTGGGTCTCGTGGAATGAACCCACCTGCCACGGCAGGGCCACCGCCGCCGACTTGCGTTGCCGCACCAGGCCCAGGATCGCGGCTGGTAAATCGCCCCATGCCGGGGTGGTAGTAGGCCGAGGCGTTAGCGGCAAATATGCTCAAGGCAATAATGGCAACCAGCACTGCGATTAGATGCGTCCGTTTCATGTTAGCGCCCCTTTCGGCTACCTTTGGTGCTTCGTGAAGTCCGTGTCGCTTACTCCGGCGGCTGCCCTGTAACAGGCGGCTGGTAAGACTGGTACGTGCTAGGCATCGCCGGCAACTGCGGAGCCATGCGCTGCATGTTGGCACGATTTATAGCATTAATGCGACCGATCTCGACCCACGGGTCGTGCTGATAGGTGCCCGGCCCGCGGCGCGGAGGACGATCAGCGGCATAGACTGGAGACCTCAGCCGCGCCTCTGCCTGTCGTACCCACGACGAATACGCCGGGTCCCGTGGGGCAAGCTTTCGCGCCGCAGCATATGTGTCAAACGCTTCCTTTGCCCGGCCGTTGTCCAGCAGGCAATGACCACGATTACCCAAGAACTGCGCCAGTTCTTCGGGGGGCGTGAGGGAGACGAGGTAGCGATTGGCCTTGGCCTCGGCGTCGGTCCACGTCTCGGGCCAGCTTCGATAGTAATCGTCGCTGTAGCTGCTGGTACCACCATTGCTGGTGGTCTCGATGTTGAAAGATTCCTTGCCGTCATCCCATCGGACAAAGATGTGGGCCTTGGTGGTAACCAGCTTCAGTGGATATCCCAGGCGACGGCCCACCGCGACGTACAGCACGGGCATCGATGAGCAAGTGCCGCCGTTTCCGTCGTCAATCATTCCGTGGATGAAAAGGTCCTTGGACTTGGTGAAGTCGATGTCGCGGACTAGGTCCATGTTGTAGTGAACGCCGCAGTCCTCCTGGAGCACCTGTGCCAGGAACTCAGCCCGCAGCCAGTTCTCGGAGTGTTTGTAGTGGTCGGCCCACTTTGGATCGTGTGCCCGATAAAGATGCCGCTCGGTCTCGTAGCGCACCTTCACGGCCCACTGGTCGAGGCGGGCCATGCACTCTGCAATGTCGAGATTCTCGGCTCCTGGCAGACCGGTGGCGCAGAGCAGGTTCATCTCGGCTATATCCACCTCGGCCAGTTGATCTGGCACCATGGTCAGAAGATGGTCGAGAGTGAAGGTTTTCTGAACAGTCGCGGCGATAGGCTTAGGTGTCCCGGGTACGGCTGCTGTAGACGAGCGTTGGTTGCTGATGAAGCCGGGGAGATAATTGGCGGTGGCGATGGTAGTTACTGCGAGCAAGCCGAGGCCGAGCCAGAAGGCGTGGCGACGAGCCCAGGAGCGACGAGGCTCCTTCGGCACAGATGAAAGCGAACGTTTTCTCTTCTTTCGGCTCAGCGTCATTCCCCCAACAGATGTGATAGCGTTAATTCTGACAAAGCCCACTGCCGCCGTCAAGGAAGAAAGTGAATGTGGCAGCAACTGCTTGGGTTCTGAGTGTCAGGGGCAGACGGGATCACGCTCGTCGTCCGTCTTCACCCTACGCTACACGCCCAAACCGCAGCCAGAAGGTCACGGCAAGGGTATCGTCCGCGTGAAACTGTGCGTAGCAGGCCCCCGCTACCAACCAATCCGGGAGCAAACATCCGCTCCCCTGAGGTTATCAGAAACGCCGTGGCCGACAGGTCGCGGCGTTTCGCTTTTTACGCCCTGTGTGGCAACGGGTTACGACTGGGGCCGGCCTCTCTCGTTTCGGCCGGAGACACATGGGAGACATGCCGCCGCGGCGATGTCACCGCATTTGGCCGCCCGATCTGCCGAAAGTCTCTGTGTCTCTGCCGAGACCATGGGCTCGGGTTATGAGGAGGTCCGGCGTACTCAGTTCGCCAGACGGGGGATGGTTGGCCGTGGCGGGTTCGGCGGACGCTGACCGAGGGAGGGGTGAACCCGCTTGACGGACATGCGGAGATCTGTAACATTGGCCTCAGGAAAAATCGGCTGCAGTGCCGGGTCAAGGTCACATGGGGAGGTGACAGCATGTGGAGGTGGCTTGTTGCAGGTGGCGTGCTGATTGTCGTAGGTGCGGTGGTGCTTCTTGCTGTGACTGGCATGTTCTTTTCACGCGGTGGCCGCGTCGACGAACGTAGCGCCCTCGATACGACACGCGAATGGGCTCGGCTGGCACCGTATCCGGCGTCAGCGAAATTCGACGACATCGAAACCGAAGGCTCGGCCTTCACGCGAGAGTTCCGCATCCGGTTTACCGCTCCGATAGTGGAGGTTCGGCGGTGGCTGGCCGCCTCGCCCGGCACGAGCAGTGTAGTGCCCGAGGTTCTCGGCGGCGGCCGCGAGCGATACGACATCACACCTGGTGGCGGGGCACAGTTCGCGGAAGTCATCGTTGATCCGTCGACCTGTAAGGTCGAAATCCACACCTACTGGAGTTAGCGAAGCCGCCGTGCTACGGGCCGGTGTCGCCCAGCTCCACAAAACAACGGCTGGGGCAATTGGATTGGCCGAAAGTCTCTCCGTCTCTGCCGAGAACGTGGGCTCGGGTTATGAGGAGGTCGGGCGTGCTCAGTTCGCCAGACGGGTGATGGTTGGGCGTGGTGGGTTCGGCGGACGGTGTTCAGTTTACTGGCAGGGGAATCGATGCAACCGCATGCCAGACCTGTCATCCACGGTCGTGGGTAGTTGCCGGCTGCCACACTTTGGAGCGACGTCGAAGCCGGCGCCAAATTGTGCCGATGGTAAGTCCGGCAGTCTCGCGAAAGGTCGGCTGCCATAACCGCTTGCGGCCATGCTGACTCCCGCATCACGCCGACCCGATAAAGCCTCCAGAACAGCGTCCGCTTGATTCTCACGAGGATTGCAGCAGACGCCCCTACCAACCTACGATGGGCCATGGGAGAAGAACTCCTGTGGCCTTTTTTGTTTGTTTGACTGGGGATGGTTGATAATATCTTTTTGTGCTGCCGCGGTTGGTTTGCGACCCGCAATATCCATGGCCACGCGAGCGTGGCCATGCCACCCGCCACCCGCCAGCAGGATTAAGCATTGTGCCAATAAGCTCGGCTTTCTAGACTGTTTCTGTTGGACTTTTCCAGATAAGCAATGTGGAGTGGCCCGATGTGGAACAGACGACACAGTGATTTATGGTTATGGCCGATGCCTGAGTGGTTTGTCCGAGGATGCAATCGAATCGGGGGAACGCTAGTTCTTGACGCAATCTTCATTCTTGCTCTTGGCGGATTGGTTTGCGCAGCTTTGTCTTTCTGCTGGCCATGGCTTAGGTCGCTGGCATATGTCCTCCTTTCCCCAGTGGGTCTGCTCCTAGCGATGATGATTATTACGGCACAAGTCAGAAGGCTTTGCGCCAACACTCCTGAAGCCCGAAGAAGAGCGGCAGAGGAGGAGGCCCGAGGATGCCGCGATTGGCAGGAGTTGCTGGCCAAGGTGGCCCTGCTTAGAACAGGAGAGCGAGCATACTGCGCGGAATGCGGCGGCGAGCTTCGCCTGGAGATGAGGCCGGCTGATGATAGCATTCTGGAGTATGTTAGGTGTGACAAGGGCTGTACGAACGCCTATGTCAGAGTTTGTCGGCCAGAATGAGGGAACTTGCCCGCCAATGCCGTTTTCGCCATACCCCCTGCCGGGTGCACTTTAATGCGACGGCGAAGCCGGCGCCAAAGTGTGCCGATGGTAAGTTCGGTAGTCTCGCGAAAGGCCGGCTACCCCATTAGACGCTTCGAATGCGCTTCAAAGGATCGCGAAACCTTTTGGCCTTACGGGCTTCAAAGCCCACCGAAGCAATGAGAAAGGGCGGCCCCCGTGAGGAGCCGCCCTCTTTTGTTGCTTTATGGCCGGAGCCTTAAGCCTTCTTTCGGCGGGCAGTCATAACCGCCAGCCCCAGGGCCAGCAGGCCCACTGTCGCCGGTTCAGGGACTGCCACCAGAACGCGCAAGCCATAGATGTCCTGGTTATCGTGGATTGACCATGGATTGCCAGAGTGGGCGAGGGCGATGGAGCCCTTATAGCCCTGGTCATTCGCGCTCCAGAGATGGCCGGCCTCCGAGACCAGCGGCTTGTCGGCCTGGAGCCAGTAAGGCTGGCCTGCAACGAGCATGGGACCGCCCAGGTCTTCAAGATGGAAGACCTCACCGTTCGGCACGGGCCAGACCGAAGCGCTCGTCTCCCAGAGGGAAGCGCCGGGATAGTTGCCCACGTCGGCAAGAATCCTAAGCGTGTAGGAGCGGTCGGTGGCGTACGGGTCGGGTTCGATTGCGGCATACAACTCCTCAAAAGAACCGGTGACCGTCGGGGTAAACTGTACGGCACACGTCTGCGCGAAGGTGCCGCCGAACCAGCCCCCGGAAGATTGCCAGGTATTCGCCGGCCCCAAGCCTTCGAATGTCACCACGTTCGCCATTGCTGGGGCAGAAGCGCAGGCAATGACCAGGACAAACAGTAACAGGCATCTCATCGTTGACCATCCTTTCGCCGAAAATGGCAGTAGCAAGAGGGAACCTGCATTGTTTCTTCAGACGTGCAAGCACAGCGACCGCGCCAACCAAGCCAACCGACTGCAGATGGCTCACCTGAAAAGGTCTTTCATACGAAACTGCCACAGCTATGCCTGGCGACTGCGTCGCCCTTATTGCCGTCATTGCCGGCGGCAGTATATAAAATGGGTCTGCTGAGAGTTCAGACTTAAGTCGCAAATGGCTCTGCGGGTACAGACATAAAGAGTATGCTAAAAACAGAAGCTTACGATTAGAGTATAATACAAGAAGAAGGCAAAAGCAAACTAATATAGCCGGCGCAGCCACCAGGCGCCAGTTTGCTTCCTGCTCGCTATATCCCGAACCTCTTGCAGCACATCAGTTTCCATAAAAAGCCGGGTGCCGCACTTGGAGCGACGGCGCAGCCGGCGTCAAAGTGTGCTTGGAAGGCTGCCGGGTGCCATGCAACGCTCGCGATGGATCGAATTGGAAGCATTGGCCCGGTTTCAAGAAAAGCGGACCGTGTTGACTATTTTTTGGATTTAACCAATTGTGCCCGTACGGGAGCCGATTAATAATTGGCTGCTGACGCAGTTACCTGCCACACATCATACTGAAAGGTTAGCCTGCGGGCACAATAGCACTCGGCGGGCACAACAGTACAATTGGGGGGCACAAGATGGCCGGCACTTGCGGTCGAAGCAGCAATTGTCAAAGCACGGGCAGTAGTCTGACGGTTCTGGTGCCGGCTTTCAACGAAGCCGAAAGCTTGGCCGACACTATCCGCAGTTTGCAGACACAAACAGTTCCGCCCGAGGAAATCATCGTTATTGATGACTGCTCGACTGACGGCACCTCTGAAGTTGCCCGCAGCCTTGGCGTGACCGTTCTGCGTCCGCCACAGAATACCGGCTCAAAGGCCGGTGCTCAGAATTTTGCCATGGACTCGGTCTGCACTGAATTCACCATGGCCGTTGACGCCGACACCATGTTGGCGCCCGATGGTGTGGAAAAGCTGCTTGCCGCCCTCAGGCAGAAAAACGTTGCTGCCGCCTGCGGCTTCGTGCTGCCGCGAAATGTCAAATCGCTGTGGGAACGCGGGCGCTACGTGGAATACCTTTTCGCCTTTGTGTTCTATAAGCCAATCCAGGACTATTACGGCAAGCCGCTGATTTCCAGCGGATGTTTCTCGGCTTACCGCACCGATATATTGCGCAGTATGGGCGGCTGGTCCATGCGGACCATGGCCGAGGATATGGACCTTACCTGGAGCCTGTACCAGAAGCAGTACGAGGTCCGCTTTGTCCCCGAGGCGGTCTGCTATCCAATCGAACCGCACGACTTCCACTTCATGTCCAAGCAGCTGAAGCGCTGGTCGCATGGTTTTATTCAGAATGTCAGCATGCATTGGAAGGGGCTGGCGGAATTGGATTTTCTGCGCTGGGTTGTGGCCGTAGCTCTTTGGGACGCCGTTATCGCTTCAGCAGCTTATCTGATTCTGCTGCCATTACTGGCGCTGCTGGTAAATCCGTTCTTCCTGCTTGGTTACTTGGTGGACATTCCCGCGGTTGTCGTGCCTGTGGTATATAAAGGGGCCCGGCGGGGAGAGCTGTGGCGCACACTAACCTCGTTACCTTCGTTTTTTGTGCTTCGTTTCGTCAATAGCATTTTCATGCTGAAAGCGATGTGGAAGGAGTGGATATTGCGCAAACCCTTACTAACCTACGAGAAAGGACACTGAAATGGCCGCCGGAATTCCTGGAACGGGCCTTGGTGGAATCTTTTACCTTTTCCTGGCCCTGTTTATGCCGGTAAATGAACTGTTGGCTGCCTTGCATGGCAAAAGTACCAGTAGCAGTCGGCGCAGCGCGGCCTTCAGCTTCTCCATGGCGATAGCTATTCTGGCCGCATTAGTCGGCCACGCCTGGCTGATGATTCTGGGGCTGAACGAACTGAAGGAGTATCTGGACCCCCAATCCGCCCTGGGGCGCTCAGTTAACGAAGCAACGGGGATTGTAAGCCCCGCGGTGGCATTGCTGCCGCTATATGTTTTCGGTGCGCTGCTTGTGATGCTGACCATCATGAGGTACGTACTTAAGCGCCAGAAGTTGGCAGACAAGGATGTACGGCTCGACTTTGAAGGCGTTTGAGCACTGAATCTGATCCCACAGGCTCCATGGCCTTCAGCCGCCATGGGGCCTGCTGGGCCCGGTGTCGTCCAGAAGCGGCCATGCTGACGCCCGCGTCACGCAACACGGCACACCGCCCAGAACAGCATCCGCTTGATCTCCCCGAGGGCTGCAGCAAGCGCCCGCTACCAATCTATGAAAGGCCATGGAAGATTATTCATGTGGCCGGCGCCAAAGTATGCTCCTTGCCATGCCGCTCGATAAATTCCCGAGCCTGTCGAGGGGCGGGCATTCCTGTTGTCCACATCCGCCATGCAAGCCGCTAGCATCCTCTTTTCAGCAGGAAGACACCGAGCCCCAGTTCTCCAGATGGAATCGTCAATCTGTCGTCACTTCTCGTTCGGGTCCGGTGCTGGCGCGTCGGGAAGTTTCTGCGCCGGTGCGGGCAAATCATCCATAGCAGTGGGCGCAGCCTCGGTAGCTTTGCGCCGCAGAGGGTCGTGGTGCCGCGACATGTAATAGAAGGATTGCGTGCTGGCCAGCTCGCCAAGGCAGAAGGTAAAGCTGATGCGATAGCCGCCGCGCGGCCAGTCGATGTCGGGCAGCGTGAGGATGTTGACCACCGTCGAAACAGTCTGCCGGGGCTCCAACCGCGTGGCCTTGATGCCCGCCTTCAGGGCCGCCGCGTCCGGCAATGCCTGCGCTTTGCCCTGACAGAAGACCAGCAGACTCTGTGTCCAGAGGATACCTGTTTCATCGCTCAGCAGGGCCGGCACGTCCACCGCCTTGTCGCTGCTGTTGGTCACGCTGATCCTGTATTGTCCGTCGCCATCGGGATTGGACCATTGGACCTCCACCGCCGGCGGCACCGGCTCGGCCTTCAGCACAATGCCCTTTCCGGCCAGCAGTGCCGGTCGGCCCGTCTTGGAGCAGACTGGCTGACCTTCGGCTACCGCGGCCTCCTTTGGCCATGGCGTAGTCCACGGCGAGACCACCTTGTCATCGACAATCTTCCAGCCCACCGGCAGCGAGGCCAGCAGCCGGGTTTCCTTTACTGATGCTTCGTTGGCGGCCTTAAGCTCGATGGCCGTAAGCTGCTCGGCGTCTCTACTCTTGCGAGCAGAAACAATGTACACCTCATCGTCATTGTACTGCGGGGCCTCCAACTGCCGGGCCTGGCTCACCACGCTGATGGTGTCCCCCTTCTGCAGGTCGCCCCTCAGTACCTCCTGCACCTGCACCCGCAAATAAGTGGTGTAAATGGGCGGCATGCTCTGGGCTACCGGCCCTTGGCGGGTGCTGACAATGCGGCCCACGAAGATAAACTCCGCCGCCTCGTTCTCCGCAGCCGCCATGCGCGGTCGCCGCTCTACGGGGCGGACGTCCCGAACGCCCGGACCCTCTTCAGGCTGGGGCGCCGGGGCCAGGCCCGGTCGGACCCGCCCATTCTGCCAGGCCATTGACGGATGTGCCATGGCGGCGAGAACAAGGAAGCCGGCCACAGCGCCAATCAACACAGTCGTAAGCAAATTCTTCATTTTCTAGTGCCTTTCGTCAATTGCGCGACGCCGTAACTCCAAAAGCCCACACTGCTCCGAAAGTTTGATGCGCCTGAGTCGGCCTAAGTTTCATTATTCTGCAGATTATCTTCGGGCCAATTGTGCAGTGGCGCAAGGCCGGCTGACAGCGTGCCTGACATTAGATGCGCCTGCAGGACCGTGCGCCAGACGGGAGGATGGTCGGGCCTGATAAATTCGGTGGACGGTCTCCAGCCGTCCAGCTTGATAATCAGGCAGAAACTTGTCATATTGACGGCTGAAGAGCCTGGCCGCGATGGCCTGCAGAGCCGCGCGAGAAATGTCGGGCCAGCGTGTTTTGTGAAAGTGAGTGCAAGCAATGCGCGTACCCCTCGAAAGCCCACAACCCAACTACAACCGCTTCCTTCGCTCGGTGATGCGCGATGGCCCGTCGGAACGTATCGCCGCCGGCGAGCAGCACTGCGACCCGGAGATTATCGCGGCCGTGCTGGGCCGCGGCAAGGTAAGTGCCGACTCTTCGGGCACCTCGGTCAGCCAGGGTTGGGACCCGGTTGATCACGTCCAGTTCCAGGCTTGCATGGGATACGATTACGTCAATGTGCTGGTCGTGCCCACCGGCGACGTGTTCGGCGACGAGCATCAGGTGTCGTCCGATGAGCGAACCTACGTCAACGAGCAAACCGGCCCGGTGCAGAACTGGGGAGACTTCGAGCATTTCAACTGGCCACGAGCCGAGGACGTGGACCTGTCGGCCTTCGACGCTTACCGCGCCCTGCTGCCGGATGGCATGGGAATGAACGCCTTCCTCTCGTGCGGTTACTTCTCCAAGGCTACATGGACCGTGGGCCTGCAACCGTTCTGCTACCTGCTGGTTGACGACCGCAAGCTAGTTGCGGCCATCTTCGAAAAGTGGGCCGAGTGGTGCATCGGCACCGCCGCTCGATGCATGGCTGTCGAGGGCGTCGGGGCGTTCTGGATGTCGGACGATCTGGGGTTCAACTCAGGCCCGTTCCTGCGGCCCGACGACCTCCGGGAGTTCGTCTTCCCGGTCTACGCCGAGTTGGGCCGCATGTGCCGCAAGCGCGGAGTGCCCTTTATCCTGCACTCCTGCGGCAACCTGAATTCCATCATGGGCGACATTGCCGCATGCGGCGTCAACTGCTTGCACTCCTTGCCGCCCGGGCTTTACGATCTGGCCCAACTCAAGAGCGACTGGGGACACACCCTCAGCTTCAGCGGCAACATCGACCTGAACATCCTGAGCCTGGGCAACGAGGCCGAAACGCGCGAAGCGGTCAGAAAGGTCAAAGCTGTCTGGGCCGCCGCCCCGGTGGGCGGCATTCTGCTGGCCTCTTCCAACTCCATCGCCAACTACGCGAAGGTCAGTAACTACTTGGCAATGATGGACGAGATGTTGGACGGCAGGCGCTAACTTGCCGAATGCCATGCACCGCTCAACCGCCAGCCCGCTGCACGAAGTCCGGAACGACCTCGCCGGCGCGAAGCAACTCGCGGCTCAGCAGGCCGTGCAGCAGGTCGCGTTGCTGGCGGCAGGCCGGGTCGCTGAAACGGTTGGTCTTCTGGGCAGGGTCGGCCTCGTCATCGAACAGCAAACCGGAGCCGTCCTGGTATACAGCGTAGGTATGTTGCTCTGTGACAATCGCTCGCCATGGTGTGGCAACGTTCGGGTCCGGCGAATAGCGCGGGTTGCCGAACCATTGGCACAGGGTGGCCTTGCGGCGCGACGGGGCCTGGCCGGTGAGCACGTCGCTGAGATCCATCCCCTGCACCTCGGCCGGCACCGGTACGCCGCACAGGGCCGCCGTAGTCGGGAATATGTCGACCAGGTTGGCTGGGGCCGTGACTTTGCGTCCTGCCGGTAGTGCCCCCGGTAGCCGCATCATGAGCGGTACACCGATGCTCTCGGCGTAGGGGCTGGTTTTCTGGAAATGGCCTTGGCTGCCGCCCATCTCGCCGTGATCCGAGAAGAAGGCCACCAGCGTCGTTTCGGTCAGGCCGGTCTTGTCCAGCCAGTCGAGGACGCGGCCAATGTTATCGTCCAGGTTCTCAATCATCGCACAATACTGGGCCTGCTGGCTGCGGGCCACCTGCTCGTGACTGGCCGGCACATTGTCGCGGAGCGTCAGGGCCTGCGGGTCGAAGCGGGCCTCATACTCCGGCGGCGCGGGGTGCCGCGTGTGCTCGTATTCACCCACGGTAACACTGGCGACGCCGTGCTGGTCGCGGCCGTGGTGCGGCGACTCCAGGCTCATCACGTGGAACCACGGTTGGCTTAGCCCTTGGGCCGTGCCTTCGAGATACTCCAGCGACAGCGAGGTCAGCCCGTCGGTCTGGTAGCCCTCTATCTCCAATGGCGGCCAGATGCGGTCACCAGTGGCGTAGCGGGTCTGCCAGAAATGGTTCGACAGCTCAAAGCCGAACCAGTCTTCAAAGCCTCCGCGCAGCAGCGGATGCACCCAATATTCGGCCCCCTCGTTGTGACCGAAGGGGTTCTGCTGACTAGCCAGGTGCCACTTGCCGACGTAGCTGGTGCGGTACCCGGCCCGACGGAAGGCGTGGGCCACAGTCGTCTGATGCGGCGGGAGCAGGTCGCCCAGGTAGAGGATGCCGGTGGTATGCGGATATTGCCCGGTCATCACGCAGCCGCGGGCCGGCGTGCAGATTGGGCAGGTGCTGACCGCCCGGGTCAGGTCGACGCCCTCGGCAGCCAGCCGGTCGAGGTTCGGCGTGCGCACGTTGGGGTCGCCGTGACACGACAGGCTCTGCACGCGAAGCTGATCGACGAATATCCAGAGAACGTTTGCCGGGGTCATAAGACCGTATCCCCTTATGCTCGGTCGAAAAGGTTTGGCTACTCCTTCGCCGTCGCGCGGCAATGGCGCCCAAAGTGGACCGTTATCATGGCCTGACTTTGCCAGGCCATGATAACGGTCCGGTCACTGCCCGGCATGGCGAGGTCTCCGGCCCCCCCGCCTGATGGCGATCATCACAATGAGCAAGACAATCACGACAGCGGCAATAACTGCCAGCCACACCATCATTCCGCCGGCCGGGGCCGTCGCGTCGAACTGCCCGGACTCGACCAGCAGCAGCATGTCGTGGCCACTCTCCTGATCCCAAGCGCGGGCGTTCTCGATCTCCAACGGAGACGTTCCTGCCGACTTGACGAAGAACTTGACCGCGAGTTGCCCGTCGTCGACCATCGCTTCGTTGCCCGCCAGCGCCACTCGCATTCGCCCGGGCGACACTTCGTGAAATTCAAGCAGCATGGCGGGCATGTTTGGTCCGGCAGTCACCTTGCGGCCCTCCAGAACCGCGGGGTCGTAGGTCAGCTCGAACTGCAGCGACCCCAGGCCGCGGCCGTCGCGGAGAAGAATCGGAACGTCGGATTCGCTTCCCGGGGCACCTGCGGCTCCCGGCGAAACTGCAAGCGTTACCTCCGCAGCGGATACCGGAACCGCCGCCAGGCACAGTGCACAAACAATCGCCAGATTTCGCGTGTTCATGGCAGTCCTTCCTATTGTCGTCCGACAACGCGTTGGAGAATGATGGTTGCATCGCGGGAGGTTACCGTGCCATCGCTATCCACATCGGCCACCATATTCACCGCCAGGTTTCCTACCGACATCTTCAGGGCATCCATGGCGTCGCGGGCGGTAAGCACACCGTCGCCACGCACATCGCCAGGTATCCGCCCGTTACTGTCAACAATCACGAGTTCGCCGGTGATTACGGCGATTTGCGGGCGGGCTCCGGATGCCGAACTGATCGTGGCGACCTCCAGACGCAGGGTGGTGCGGTCACCCGGCTTCCCCGTTGCCCGGAACGGAATCTGGGCGATGGTGCCCGTGCCGCCCAGATCCTGCGACTGAGCGAGTCCGAGGCGGACGAGGCCGGCATCGCGGGCATTGGCCTCGAACAGGGCCGACCCCAGCAGGTTGCCCTTGGCCACATTGCCGACCACCGCGGCCACCTTGGGATCGTAGCGCAGGTTCACGTTTATGTTGGCCACCTTCTGTCCCCGGATCAGCCACACCGGCACGGTTACGGTTTCTCCCGGCTGCGCCCGCCGGGTGCCTGCCTGCAATGTCATCTGCTCCACACGGGCCGGCTCGCCGGGCGCAGCGGGGGCTGCCGGCACAGCGGTTGACGGAGTCGCCAGTCCAGGCCCAGGGGCCGGATCCGCGCTCGGAGACCCGCGCCGGGTCGCTGTCCACCGGTTGCCTGTGGTCCGCGTCACTGGACAGTCGAAAGTGCCGCTAAGCTTCCACGAGCCGTCCGGTTCCCGGCTGAATCTTCCCGTATACACCTGATTGGTACCGCTGCGGATGAACTTCACCGTTCCATCGGCGAGCACATTGCCCTCCCGCAAAGGGACGTTGAACAGGCTACCGGTCAGCCGGCCGCCCTGGTGGTCCAGCTTCATGGTGGTCCGGTGACTGTTAGCGATCATCACCCACTCGCCGCTCAAATTGGGCAGGGTGCCGGACGTGGAGGTAGCCGGGGCCGCGACGTCGCTCCCCTCGGGCCCCGTTGTCGAAGGAGGCGTTGTTGCGGTCTGGGCGTCCGGCAGGCCGCGCTGCTCGGCGGTAATGGGCTGGGCGTGGGCGGGCTTGTCCTTGGCCGGGTGGCGGATGACGACGTAGGTATGCACCCGGTCGTTAATCGATGTGGTGATCCGATCGCGCGGGATTGGATACGCGGTGTCGCCGATCATTACAGCGAAATCGTACATTGGGTCAGGCGCCTTCAGCAGCTTGTCGAAATCCTCGCTTCCCTTCGGGGCCAGACCTGCCGGAACATCGAAAAGAGTCGACGGCCAAGCCGCGCTGTCGGCCACAAATCCGACCGGAGGCGCACCATCGGGCAGTGGGATGGAAAAAGTCCCATCATCCTTTGTCCTCGTCCCATGCTTTGCTCCATAGCGCCCTGCGTCTGCTCCGGGATTCCTGATGCCCAGATTGACCCAAACGCCCCCCAGCGGCTTGCCGTCTTCGGCCGAAAGCACCCGCCCCTTGACGAAGGCGTTGCGAGGCATCAGGCGGACCGTTACTTCCGTCGGGCTGCTACGGATGACGGTGACATTCCAGTACCCCGCCGGATGGCCCGGCCTCCATGCCGCCGGCGGCTGTACCCGAAGATAGTGGTTAAAGGGCCGGCCCTCCATCGCCCTTTTCCAGGTTTCTTCGGGCCAGGTGATACGGAACCTCCCGTTGTCGCCCGTCACCGCTTTGTATTCCGTGAACGGATCGACGCGGCCCTGTGTTCCGGCCATAACCGTCGCGCCTTTGACGGGCTGGCCCGTGCGGGCATCCACCACCACGCCCGACCATGTGCGGGCCTGGGCCGACAAGCTCCAGAGGGTCACTATTGCCCCGACCACTAACCATTGCGCAATCGATTTCATGGGAGTTTCTCCGGGACTTCCTGTTGCCGAGATGTGCTCGCTCGCGGCCTTGCGGCCGCCCAGGCTCACGATGGGCCTGACTAGCAGCATATTCACCCCCAACGCAGAGAGCAAGACCAAAGTTCTTTAAGAAATACGCCTGCAATCCTGCCCGCCGCCGGTCGCATCATATGGGCATTCTGATGCGCGACCTGCCCCTCCGTCATGACCGGTGCAATGTCCACCCATCAGGCATGCGGCTTAAACACTATGTGCAGCCACTCGGCATACTTTCAGAACAGCATCTGCTTGATCTTACGATGATTGCAACTGGCCCACTTATGACCTGTGAAGGCCATGGGGGAACTACTCCTGCGGCTTTCTCTTGCTGACGCAGAAAATGGCTGTCGTTAATACATTGTCGTGAGGCGCGCAGCATGGGCTCGGAAAATCATCCGGTTCTTCCGTTTTTCAAAAATCTTTAGCAAGTCCTGCTGGTTTTAATTCAATAGTAGAATGTTGCTGGTGCTCGAGTCGCGAAGGGCCGGCGAGGCCCACCTGCGCGACGTGGGAAACTTGGCTCACAAGGAGAAATACCAATGGCATCGAGGCGAACGGTTGTGCTGGCACTTGCGGCGTTGGTTATCTTTGCGATGGGGCTGGCGTCGTCGGTTGCAGCCCAGGATAGCAAGGAGGCCTGGAAGGAATCGGGCATGGAACTGAAGGTCTACGACATAAAGGCCTTTCTGGAGCGGACGCCCATTTACAACTTCGCCCGCGTGCCTGGAACCGACCAACAGGCCATGAGCCCGAAGTTTAATCTCAGCGGAACGTTAGGGACGACTGGCGCGGGCATGTTCGATGTGGCTGATGCCGACCCCGATTACCTGCAGGAGTCACGCGCCCGGCAGCGGGAGCTCAGCGACCTGATACAGCAACTGGTATCGCCCAAGGAACCGTGGGATGTGCATGGTGGCCGCGGCTCAATTGTTTTCTTAAGCAGCCGGGGCCAGATGTTCGTCAAGACGACACCGGACGGTCACCAGCAGATAGTCGAGATACTGAAGCATGTCCTGCCGGGCAGCAAGAGCAGTGTTGTGGTGGATATCAAGGTGGTGGAGCTGGAGGGCGAGGGGCTCGGCGACGGTCCGGCCGCCGGCTTCGTGGCTCGCACAGACGCTGAGCGGGCAGCCCTGAACAATGCCATACGCAAGGTTCATCAGCACGTGGTCCTGACGGGCACGGATGGCCAGGTGCTGTCCAACGAGCGGGGACTGACGCACAGCTACGTCAGTCAACTTGAGCCGGTAATATCGGATTTGGCCGCGGGGTTGAACGCGACGGTGGACGTTCTTACGGACGGACTGGCTGTGGAGGTTCAGCCGACAATGAGTACCGACGGCAAGACGGCAACGCTGGATTTCCGGCTGATCATGTCGCGTACGGTGGCCCTGCGGGAAGGGGTGAACGGCGTGACGACGGTGCTGCAGAAGCAGGAGGCCGCGTTCGATCTGCCAACGATTGCCTCCGACGCCCAGGCCGGCACCATCAACCTGCCCATCGACAGCCCGATGATTATCGCTGGCGGCACCGTCCCAGCTAAGCTCGTGGACAAGAACGCGGCCGATGACGCAGCCGATATCAGCGTCTTCTACGTCGCCACCGTCCGGGTCATAAAAGCAGCGGCGGAGAAGGAGTAATGCACCAGCGCCCGCGGTTTGATTGGTGCCATCCACAAGCGTTCTTTGCTTGTGGGTGTCGGGTAGGGGCACCCGGTCGGATCCAGGCAAGCGTTGGAAAGAATCGGAAGAGGAATGATGCGAATCGAGGCCAACCAGGAGGCCGTGCCAATGAGATTGCCATGTCGTAAATGCCGCCGCCCGGGTTTTGTGTTTGGAACGTTCGGCTTGGTGGCCGCACTTCTGCTGCTGTCTGTGCTGTCGGCGGCTGCCCAGGATGAAGAGAAGGCGGTCCCGCAACCGGTACGTGATATGGTGAACGTCGTCGCCTCCGACGACGAGCGTGACGTCAGTGCGTTTGAGAAACCGATTCTGTTTCTGGCTCGTATTCGCGGCGACAGTTCCAACGAGCGCCTCTTTTACTTGGCCTGCCTCGACAGAATTGCCGAAGCCGGAAGCAAGGAGAGTCTGCCTGTTCTCGAAGCTTTACTCAACAGCCAGGACTACTGGGAAACCCGAAGTCCGCTTTCGCCCATGCTGTTCAGCATTCATTCCAGGGCAAGCGAAATCTGGTACGACATCGCCTGGGTTGAGGCAACGGAGGAGGAAAAGGTAGCGATGGCACTCTACGCCGTGCAGGAGGACCCTCCGGTCAAGGTGGATCAGGGCGTTGGCCGCACGCGGCTGCTTCAACTCGGACCAAAAGCTCGACCCGCCTTCTACCAGACGATCAAGGAACCTGATCGCGGGTTTGACTGGGACCCCACCTGGTTGCGCCTGGCCGGTTTCGCTGCGGCTCACGTTCTGGACGAGGAGGCCTTTCGTCCCACCGACGAAGAAGTAGACAGCGTGCTTAAACATGCGGGAGCGTTTGGACGCTACGTCATGGTCAATCATCTTGCCAGCCGGGGCGATCCTCGCGCGATCCCCGTTCTGCTGGACCTGATGGCCGCGGAAGCTGATGCGCCGATGAAGCTGTATCTGCTGTTGGACAGCGTCAGGGATTACGCACAGGTGGCTCCCGAACAGAAGCAAAAGCTTGTCCAGGCCACGATCAGTGCCGGCCGGCGAGCTCAGCAGCACCTGTTCGAGGACAGGGGATGGATGGCGGTGCTGTCCAGGACAAACTACGTGTTGCATCAGCTGGGGCCGATGCCGGCCGGCATGGAGTACTTGAAAGGCTATCGTACTTACCGTGAAGCGCTTGACTTGAGCCCACTGGAGGGCAAACGTGACGAGCATCGACAGTACTACCTTGAGAATCTTCAGTACGCAGACAAGTACGCCGAAGATGCCATGGAACAATGGCGTCGGGATGAGTAACAGACCGTCAGCCTTGGCTTCAGTGGAGACATGCGAGCTATCGTAAATGACGCAGCAGAGCCGAGGTGCCATGGTCTGACGAAGGCAGGCCATGATAACGTCAGCTTCGCCGTGTGCTATGAATGCTCGACGAAAGCTCCTCCGAGGCTGTCAAGAGGGGAGGCCATGCTGACTTTATGCGACATGGCACGTGGCTTCTTGCTTTCTCAGATGCTACATTAGTAATTGGTTCACGAACGCGTCGGGTTGGGTCAACGACACATGGCCCCACCCGGACAATCAAAACGCCATCACCAAATTCAGCGAGAACAGGGGGCCGTCGTCCAGGTTGATGCGGTTTTCGTCGCGGTCACCTTCGAACAGCATTCGCTGAAAGCCGTAACCTGCACCAACCACCAGCGAGGTATGCTTGCTGATCTGCCATTCGATGCCGCTCGTGGCGTTCATCTCGTAGTAGAAAAGCCGGTCGTCGTTGTCCTGGCGGTCGTGGCGGAACCACCGCCAGTTCTGCCAGTCGTAGGCTGCGAAGACCTTCAGGTTATCGGTCAGGGCGTAGGCTGCCTTGGCGTGTACGGTTCGCGGCACCATGTACGAGGCCGAGAGCGTCCAACGATCATCTACCCGCCAGCGGACTGACGAGAAGGGCAGCCCCAGCAAGGCCTGCAAATCGCGCCCGCGATTCAGCTCGTAAGCCAGTCCCGGCAGCGGGATGCCCGGAGCGAACTCGCGGTTGTTCGACCAGTTGAGCAGTGCCACCCAGGCATCGCTTTCGCCGGTCGGCATGCGCAGGAATCCGTTGACTGCAACCTCCATCTCGTGGCGACTGTTGAACGGCTTGTCGCTCGGCGAACCGAATAAAAAACTGCCACCGGCAGTCCAGCCGTTATCAAGTTTGCGGCGATAGGCCGTCCAGAGGCCCAGATCCCACAGCTCATCAGGTAGCCGCTCTCCCGTGTCGGGCCACCTGGCACGCGTGTCCAATTCCGTCGATCCAAACGTACCGCCCAGCGACCATTCCTGCCGCCCGTCCTGGGCCAGGGGCAAAGAGATATCGACCCGCCGGTCGAAGAAGTTCAGGTCGGTCGACTGGTCTCGCACGTCGGTATGGAAGAAGGTTGTCTCGGCCTTGGCCTCAAACGTAAGATCGCCGAAGTTATCCCTCAGCATCTTCCAGCTAGAGTCCTGAGCCGCCACGCCGGCAGCCATCGACAGAACAAGTCCTAAGGCAAACGCACTTCGCAGCACAGCGTTTTTCATCGCAGTTGTCTCCAAGCCGGGTTGCCTCTTGATGCCCACAGGCGGGCGCCGTCCGCAGCGTGCTGATGATTCTACCGCAATGGATGTCTGCGGCAAATATTTTCCTGGCCGACGACAGCCGCCCCGGGCGACTAGCCGCTCCAAATGAGCCCGCTGCCGCCCTGCATGCTTTCAATCTGTGCATTGTGATCGTGGCGGGCGAGGCCGATTTGCAATCTGCGGCGGGCGCTGACAGCAACGGTTACGGTCGTAGCTTTTTTCGCATTGTGCTACCCGGTGGAGGGTTGTAACATCAGTCGTGCAGGCTGGACTCAGCGCAGACGAGACCCACGCACCGCTATTACCTTTTGGAGCAATGCCATGGATTTCCAGATCAGACGCGGCACCAACATCTCGCATTGGCTCAGCCAGTCGAAGCAGCGCGGCCAGGAGCGGCGACAAGCCTTTACCCGCGACGACGTGCGACGCCTCGCCGACTGGGGCTTCGATCACCTCCGCCTGCCGGTGGACGAAGAACAGCTTTGGGACGAGAGCGGCCGGCGCGAGGCGGAGGCCTTCGACCTGCTCCAGGCCGGGCTCGACTGGTGCGCCAGTGCCGGACTGCGGGCCATCGTCGACCTGCACATTCTCCGCTCCCACTACTTCAACCAGGAGACGGTGCCCGTCCTCTACACCGACCCCGCCGCGGCCCGACACTTTGCTGATCTCTGGGCCGACCTGAGCAATGCCCTGGCCGGCCGCCCCACGAAGATGGTTGCCTACGAGCTCCTGAACGAGCCCGTTGCCCCGGACCCCGCGGACTGGAACCGCGTGGCCCTGGCCGCCCTGGCCGCCGTCCGCCAGCGCGAACCCGAGCGCACGGTAGTGCTGGGCTCCAACCATTTTCAGTCCTGCGATACCTTCGACCAGCTGGAAGTACCCGACCAGCAGGCCGAGCCCGGCGAGCGGCTCATTCTCTCCTGCCACTTTTACCGCCCGATGTTCATCACCCACTACCGCGCCCCCTGGTGGCGGGGCGGCTGCGATTACGACGGCCCGGTGCAGTATCCCGGACGCCCGATTCCCGAGGAGACCTTCACCTCGCTTCCGGCCGAGCGGCGCGAGGCTTGGGGCAAGTTGAACGAGCCATTTGATCGCCAGGCCATGCTGGACACTTTTGCCAAGCCGCTGGCCGTCCGCCAGCGTACCGGCCGCCCGCTCTATTGCGGCGAATTCGGCTGCCGACTGGTCACTCCCGAGACGGCCCGCACCCGCTGGTATCGCGACATCGTCAGCGTGTTCGACGAACTGGGAATCGCCTTCGCCAACTGGGACTACCGCGGCGGCTTCGGCCTGGTCGACACCGACCGCCACGACACAGGAACGGCCGCACTTCTGCTGGGCAAAGCATAGAGGCAAGGTACGCCATGCAGGACATGATCAAATGATATCTGGCATTGGCCAGAGAGTGCATCGAGTGTGACCCCACCGACAATACTGCTCGTGCCTGTGCCAACCTGCGCCAACAGCTTAAGCCTTGGCTGTGGTCTGGTGAAGCTTGACGAGCTTCCGCGAGCCTCGTCGCAGGCGCCCCCGTGTGCTCGATAAGCGGGCGCGGGCACACCCACCAAGCTGCGCAATTTCATCGCATGCCAATTTCAGTAAAAGGAGCATGACGGCCGTTGTCACAATCGGCGACAATTACAGTGGTACTCTTCGCACCAATCTACTATAGTCGCAGCTAACTCAGCCCATTCGACTTAACTGGAGACTCACCATGAGGACATCTGCCCGCTGCACGCTCGCCGCCTTGACTGCTGCTTTGGTCATCATGGCAGCCGGATGCGACGGCAATGCTACCCCGGCCGCCACCCCGGCGCCCGAGCCGGCCGTCATTCAACCTGTCGAGACCACGCCCGCCGTCACTCCAAGCGCCCCGCTCGTCACGGCCAGCGACTGGGAGCAGAAGGCTCATGGCGGCTTTGCCGATTTCCCGCCGCAAATGGCCATCGATGGCAACCTGAAGACCTCCTGGCGGGCCGAGGGCGATGGCCAGTGGATTCAGCTCGACGTGGGTCGAATCCGAACCGCCACCGCCGTAAAGGTCGCCTTCGTCGGCGGCGACAAACGAAAATACACGTTCGATATCCTGACGAGCCGCACCGGGTCTGACGATGATTGGCAAGTCGCAGCCGAAAAAATCGCCAGCGGCGGAACCACGCTTGAGCCCGAGCTCTTTGATATCGAGCCCGTCGAACTCCGCTACGTGCGGCTCGTCGGCCACGGTAACACCAACCCGCAGTTTGCCAACTGGTTCAACATTACCGAGCTGGAGGTGCTGACCAAGTAGACGACTCCAGGCGACGGGATATCACAGTTGCTTCCAATACTTGCCGCGAAAGCTATGCATTAAGCAGCATACTTTCTTCTCGATTATCTTGAGAAATCCGCCAGGCGGCGCGGCGCCGGGCAGTCATCAAAGCAAAACCAATGGAGCCTTCGCATGCATTGCAGCGTTCTTTCCGATGAACAGATTGTCAGCATCCACCAGGCCTCGCTCAACATTCTCGAGCGTGTGGGGGTTGTCGTGCCGCACGAGGACATGCTCTCTCGGCTTGCTGACCGTGGAGCCAGGGTCGATCGCGCAGAGCAGCGCGTGCGAATGTCGGCCGACCTTGTGCAGTGGGCCCTCGATACCTGCGGCAAACAGTTTATGCTCTATGGCCGCGACATGTCCAAACGAGCCATGTTCGGCCAGGCTGCCCGCAACTACAACAGTGCCAGCGGACAGGCTTCGTGGGTCGACGTGCCCGGAGAAAACCGCCGATACGCAACGCTCCAGGACGTAGCCACGGCGGCTCGTCTGGCCGACGCCCTGGGCAGCATCACCGTTGCCGGGGCCATGTCCGACCCGCACGAACTCCCGACAGCGTGGCGCTGCGTGGCCGTGGCGGCGGAGATGATCCGCAATACCACCAAACCAATCACATTCTGGCTCCACGACCGGGCTTCGGCACGCTTCCTCATGGAACTGCTGGTCGCCCTTCGCGGCTCTGAGGACAAGGCCGCCAGATTCCCCATGTTCTACCCGTTCCTGGAGCCAATCAGCCCGTTGCGATTTCCATTCGACGGCATCGACCTCCTCTACGAAACCGCTCGGCTCAACCTGCCCGTGCCCATCGGCCCCATGGCCCAAATGGGCCTCAGCGCCCCGGCCACCATGGCCGGCACCATGGCTCTGCAGAACGCCGAGGTACTGGCCGGACTGGTCATCACCCAGTGCGTCCGCGAGGGCCTGCCCGTCTGCTATGGCGGCATCTGCCATTCGTTCGACATGACCACCACGCAGATTGTCTTCGGCGGTCCGGAACAGGCCATCTTCGGTGTGGCCATGACACAGATTGGCAAGCACTACGGCCTGCCCGTCTACGTGAACACCGGTCTGGTGGATTCCAAACTACCCGACGCCCAGGCCGGTGCCGAGTGCGGCATAACCCTGCAACTTGCGGCGGCAGCCGGGGCCGATATTTTCGGCCACATGGGCATTTGTGGTGCCGACCAGGCCGCTTCTCCCGACCTGCTGGTTATGCAGAACGAAATCATCGCCTATACCGAGAGCGTGATGCGCAAAATGCACTTTACCGACGAGACCTTTGCCGTCGACGTAATCGACCGTGTGGGTCCGGGCGGCAACTTTATCGCCGAGATGCACACCGTCGAGAACTTCCGCCGCGAAATGTGGTTCCCGACGCTGCTCGACCGGCGCTTCTACAATGCCTGGAAAGAGGACGGTGCCGAGAGCATGGCCATCCGCTGCCGCCGACGCAAAAACCAACTGCTGGCCGAGCACGAGGTCGACCCGCTACCGCCCGACCTTGATCGCGAACTTTCCAGAATCGTCAAAGCGGCCGAACAATCCCTGACCGTCGCGTAATCAGGCGCCACCTGCGGCCCCAGCCGGAGGTCTCGTTGGCCCGCAACCGGGCCTCACATCACTATTGCAGACGCTGGACGCTCATGCTATTGTACATCTGTTGCAAAAACGTTAATCCGGCCACCGGCCGAGGGAGGGTAACATGGACGTGCCGACGCCTGTCGTCACAATGGCCCCCTGTCTGCTTCTCATCGCGCTGGCTGCCACTGCAGGCTGCGAGCCTCGATCATCTCACCTGGCGCCAGAGGACGTAGCACATTCCAATCTCAACATTGCGCCGCTCGTTGACCCCGAGGCCACCCCCGAGACCCGTGCCTTGTGGCGAGCGCTGCACCGCTCCAAGGAGCAGGCCGTGCTTTTCGGCCACCAGAATGCCAACATCGAGGGCCTCGGATGGAAGGGCGAGCCCAACCGCAGCGATGTCAGGTCGACCGTTGGCGACTGGCCGGCGATCTTCGGCTTCGGCTTCTGGCCCGACCGAATCGAACTGACCCGCAAGCGAATGCTCGATGCACATGCTGCCGGCGGCCTGATCGAGCTGAGTTGGCACCCCGATAATCCGGTCACGGGCGGTAAATACATGGACAAACGGCCGGATTCGATCAGGGCGGTATTGCCTGGCGGCGAGGGCCACCAGCAACTCGTAACCTGGCTCGACCAGATTGCCGACCTTGTGCTCAGCCTGAAGGACGGGCAGGGCAGGCCAATCCCGGTTCTGTTCCGTCCATGGCACGAACACACCGGTGGCTGGTTCTGGTGGGGCAGCAAGTCCGGAACGCCCGAGGAGTACATCCAACTGTGGCGATTCACAGTCCAGTACCTTCGCGACACCCGCGACGTGCACCAGCTTATTTATGTCATCTCGCCGGCTTCTTCCCTGGATGGCCAGCCGGATTACCTCAACAACCGCTTTCCGGGCCTGGAGTGGGTCGATGTGCTGGGCTTCGATCATTACGTCCACGACGTGTCCAATATGGCAGGCCTGCTGAAAGACATGCAGATTGTCGAACGCCTGGCCACCGAGCACGGCAAGCTGGCCGCGGCCACCGAACTCGGTTACCGCGATGGTCTGTCAAAGTACAATGGCAACGACTTCTGGGCGGGCAGGGTACTGCCGCTGCTTGTCGGGCCGGACGCACCGAAGATTGCATGGCTGCTCACTTGGCGCAACGGCCACGCCGATCATTATTGGGTACCCACCCGCGAAATGCCGGCCGCGAACGACTTCCGCCGCTTCGCATCCAGCGACCGCATCTGGCTGGCCGACAACTGGCAGACTTTTCTCGCCTCACCGTAATAGCAGAGGGCATGCTGCTCTTAAAGGCGGATAATGCTTCGCGTACCACCCACAAACTCGTTTTGTGGGTGCATCGGTTAAAAACCGCGCAGCACAATCATTCACGTTCTTGCCGCGTGTGGTTTGCAAGCCGCCACGGCAACAGTGTCGGCAGGCCCGTAGGAGAGCAATTAATGAGCACCTCAGCCAAAATGATTTTTAGAGCCATCAGCTTCTTTGCGTTGCTGGCTGTGGCATCTGTATCTGCCCAGGCGGAACCAGTGCCAGAATCACAGAAAGCAGGCACAGAGAAGCTCAGGCTGGACATTGCGGCGGAAGTTTTTGTAGTTCATGCCGACCGCTACATGATGACACGGGAAGTGGAACGTGTTGCACGAACTGGGGCAGCGTTCAGAATTCCCGACGGCATTGATTTTTGGTATATCAAACCGGCGAGGCACGTTGAGCCCAGGCTTGTAGTGCAGCAAATGGATAAGCTCGATATTCCAGGTATTCAGTTGCCAGAATCTGCAGGCGACCAATACCTGGCGGAAATTTGCCGGGCGAAAAGAATCAAATACCTGTTTTTAGCAGACAGTATGGTTACTGATGCAGGTCTTTTGCCGCTGGGACGGCACGAGGCTTTGTCATTCCTTGATTTAAGTAATGACTTGATAAGCGGCGAGGGGCTGCGATATATCCCTGGCCTCAATGTTGACGGTCTGTCCTTGGGGAAGCGCATAAGCGACGCGGACATGAAAATCGTCGCTGTGCATTTTAAAAATTTGCGTCGGCTGTCACTTATCAGTACGGAGCTGACGGAAGATGGACTTAAGCTTGTTGGACAAATGCAAAACCTTGAAGAGCTTATGCTTCCGTTCGAAAGTATGGGCGGAGGTGAGCTGGCTCAGCTCAGGGGGCTTAAGCGGCTGAGGGTGCTTTCCGTATCTCAAGTACTGGCGGAGGGCGACGAGCTGAAGCATCTGGCTGCACTGCCCGAACTGGAGGAGCTTCATCTTAGCGGCAATATTTCGGAGGACGGATTACAAGCCTTGAAACCTAATGGCCGCCTGCGTGTTCTTTCGCTGATGTCGACGCGCCCATTTAATGATGTATCCTTGGCGACTGTAGCACTTCACAAAGAATTGCAGGACCTGCAAATTTTAACAGGAGAGTTTTCGGTTCAGGGACTGAAACATCTTTCAACATTGCCCAAGCTAAAAATCCTAAAAATATCGAACATGAATTTACGAGAGGGGGATATTGCCGCAGGCAACGAACTGGCAGAGCTTGAGGTTTTGTGGATGTACGGGGGTAGCTTGGGCGACAGCGGCTTGGAATTCCTTGGCGACGGCGGCAAACTTCGCGAGCTCTCTTTGGGCGGTACCTCAGTATCAGACGCGGGCCTTGAAGAAATCGCAAAATTCGAAAAGCTTCAGGTCTTGTTTCTATATTGTAACATGGATGACGAAGGCATGCGCCATCTACAGAATCTGAAGGCCCTGCGGGAACTGTCATTGCCTGAGAATATTACCCACGAAGGACTTGCCCACTTATCGCGGCTGCCGAACATCGAGAAGTTCCAATGGATGGGATCAGGTAATCATGGCACAGACGAAGCAATAGCATACATTGCGTCGTGGAAAAAGCTGAAGCGGCTCGTAGTGCGGAATAGCATTATTACAGACCAGGGGGCAGCGGTGATTGGTACATTGCCCGAATTGGAGGTACTCGACGTTTCCGGGTCGATCATAACAAATCGCGGCCTTGCTGAGATCGGTAAGCTGAAAAAGCTTCAGCACTTGAATGTGGAAGCCACCAGAGTTGATGGAGAGGGCCTGAAGTCTTTAGCTGGCTTGCAGGAGCTGTCATTTCTGAATCTAAGCAAACTGGACATAAAGAGCGATGATGTCAAACTCCTGCAAGAACTTCCTTGGCTTAAGACGTTGTTACTGACCAGGACGAAAATCGACGATGCGGCTGTCGATAATCTGGCAGCCATTAAAGGGCTTGGGTCACTTCTCGTAGGTCGCACAGAAATTACAGAAGATGGCAATAAACGACTGAAATACTTGTTGCCGCACACGACTGTTTTGCCATGAGCCGGATGCCAATGCCACGCAATCCGCCTTTTCCTGTGGATTGATCAAGAGATCGGAGAGCCTTGAATGAAAACCGTCCTTCTTGTTCTGCTGCCGGCGTTGGCCATCGCAGGCGGATGTGTCAGCGAGAAGCGCGATGTTACTTTGGATAATCAGGAGGTCTGGCAGCGGGCGTGGACCGATCTGAGACATGATCCCCTGGCCATCGAACAAAGTCCACACCTGCTTTCTCAGACTCATGAATTTACTCACCTCAGCAGGTACGGCGACTACATAGTCTTGTCGAGCGACCGACAAGCGCTACTTATAGGTCGCGACAAGAGGGCTTTGTGGGCAGGACTTCGAGTTCTGCCGCTGAAGGTTGATGGGCAGGTTGGTGCTCTCTTGTTAGTCACCGATATAGGTCGCGTGGGCTACGAATATAACGTGTTTGGAGTTCGTTGGATACCTCTTGGGGGTGTCAGCGGCCTGCAGGATCAGGAAAACGATTACTCCGCGAGTTCAGGTGGAGAGTGGGGAAATCCGTATGTGTTTTTCTGGTTCGATCCGGAAACAAATGAGACTCCTTTCATCTGTGACATGGACAACGATGGCACCGATGAGTTCCTGTTCTTCGAACCTGAGCTCGGCATTCATGGTTTCTCTTGGCAGAATGAGTGGCAAGTAGTCTTATATTCAATGAAGCGGCCGCAGTTCAGTCTTGGCAGATTGTTTGAAGATGATCCGCCACCAAAGGTGCTGCACCCAGGAAAACGTGATGTCTTTCCGCGGGTCATTGTTGATCTGCCCGCCCTGCCGCTCTATTGTGAGCCGCAGCCTGTGGAAGGGGGCGTGCGTGTGTTAGTCACTGAGGGCGAGCGGCAACGCGAAGCTTTTCGAATAGTCAAGAAAGAGGACGATTTTGTTGTGCTTGGCGGTACGAAAGCAGAAGGTCAGGAAAAGTGAGTGGTTGGCGCCGCCTGGCGCCGGATGCCAGATAGAATGCACTCGCCGCCGCGATAGTAAGCACACGCGGCGGCGGTGCGGGTGATTGTTTCAGCCCCCCCCGGCTGCTACTGGTACGAGCCAAGCTGCTTGGCCAGGTCAGTCACCGCCCGGAAGGTTTCCAGGCTGACCGTGTTCGGCACCGAGTGGTCGCTGGAGAAGATGTAGCCGCCGCTCGACTTCAGCGTTGGCACCAGGCGGCGCATCTCGGCCGTCACCTTTTCAACATCATCCCACAGCACGGCGTTTACGCCGCCATGCAGGACGAGCTTGTCGCCGTAATCGGCTTTCAGCTTCAGCGGGTCCATGCCGGCTTTAACCTCCAGCGGATTCAGGGCATCCAGCCCAATCTCCACCAACTCCGGTACAAAGGGCCTGATGTCGCCGCAGGAGTGCAGATGTGCCCGGATGCCGTGGGCGTGGGCCCACTCGATGGCCCGGGCATGCACCGGCTTGAGCAGTTCGCGATACATCGTCCGCGAGAAAAACTGGTTCTGCTTGTAGCCCATGTCGTCGTACCACAGGATGCTGTCGAAGGCGTAGCCGCGCTCAAGAATCATCTCCAGCAGGGCCAGTTGCACGTCCAGTTCATGATTCCACATGTCCTGCAGCCATTCGGGCCGCTCGACCATGGCCATCAGCACCCGCTCCGTGCCCACCATCCAGGAGTGCGTAACGTCGAAGCCGAACCAGCAATTGGCCTGCACCCACAGGCCGTCCTGCTTCCACCGCGGATACGACTCCTGCAGTGTGGCCCAGTTGACCCGGTCTTCCGATGGCTGCATCAGGGCCTTGGCTTCGCGCCACTCGTCGGGCCCGGTGATTTTGAAATCCAGAAACTCCGGCGTCGAATCTTCCTGCTTCCATTCCTTCTGCGTGCCGCCCCAGCGCGTGGTGATAATGCGCCACTGGTCATTCTCTTCCACAATCCGCACCGGGTATCGCGGACTGGTGTCGGTGCCGATGATGCCGACATGGTCAATGTCGAAGTACTGCCAGAAGGGCATCTCCTGCGGCATGCCCTCGCGCCGCCAGCGGGCCACCGTGCCCGCCCAGGGCGAATCAATAATCGGAACGCGGTCGGCCTCCCGATGCTCGAACATCCGCTTGAACCGCTCGTGCGAAGTCATTTTCGACATCATAGCCATCCTTAATAATCAGATACGAAGCGATAGAATTTCCCGTGCCTGGGGGCCGCGAATGTCTTTGTGCTCGCCAAGCTGGGCGCCGCGGCTGTCCAGTCGCCGCTCAATTACCTGCGGGGCCTCCGCCGGCAGTCCGCTCTCGCTCAGCCTGGTTGCAAAGCCCAGAGAGCGGAAGAAGGCCTCGGTGCGGGCAATGGCCTCGTCAATACGCGACTCCTCGTCCCCCGCATCAATGCCCCACACCCGCTGGCCGTATTGCAGCAAGCGCTCCCGTTTCTGGCTTCGCTTATACTGCATCACGCCCGGCAGCACAATGGCCAGCGAGCGGGCATGGTCCAGGCCATATTCGGCCGTAAGCTCATGGCCTATCATGTGTGTGGACCAGTCGCCAGGCACGCCGCAACCAAGCAGACCGTTCAGCCCGTGGGTGGCGCACCACATGAGGTTGGCCCGGGCATCG
>JAWLHX010000043.1:0-28598 GCA_041690105.1 Phycisphaerae bacterium | reverse complement strand
CCTCAAACCGATCATTCCGCGGGAGTGCACCTGCCGCCAATCTGACACCTTTAATTCCGTCCAAAGAACATGGCCACGCTGCTGAGCATGGCCATGGAGTGCGACTTTCTGGATTCGACCTGCTCGCTGCTTTGCGACAGGTGCACTGCGACGTTTACTCGCCGACTTCGACCAGCGGGCCGACGATTGCCTCGTAGCTGTCGAGCGTGCTGCGCTCTTTGCTGGCGACCTGTTCCATCTTGGCCTTTGCTCGCGGCAGGGCCTGGGTGATGAATCGCTTGGCCACGGCCTTCTTGTGGTCGCTGTGCTGGGCCTGGTCGAGCAGCAGGTAGCCGACCAGGATGTCGATGGCCACATCCACGAGCTGGCGGGCGGTGAGATCCAGGTAATCGTTGCCGCTGCTCTTGACAATGTCGACCGAGTTCTGCAGCAGGCCGCGCATCTGGCCGAGTGCATCGCGCAGATGACGCTCGGCATCGTCCGCCGCCGGGCGTTCGTCAAGTTCGACGAAAAGCTTCTCGGCAGTGCCGCTGGTGATGCCGCGAATGCAGGCGATGACCTGAAGCTGGCTGGTGCCTTCGTAGATGGTGGTGATGCGGGCATCGCGGAACAGTTGCTCGGACTTGTAATCGCGCATGTAGCCCGACCCGCCCATTACGCTGATGGCTTCGTTAGCGCAGAACTGGGCCAGCTCCGAGCAATAGTACTTGCTCATGGGCGTCAGCAGAGCGGCGGCCCGCTTAGTGGCCTTCTGGGCCTTGTTGTCGACGCTCCGGGCGTCCTTGTCGGCGTAGTTATCCTCTTCCAGGCGGCGCTGCAGGTTGATGTCGCGATCGACCACCAGGCAGGTGTAGTAGAGCAGCGAACGACCGACCTCGAGGCGGGTCTTCATCTCGACCAGCATGTCGGCGACGGCCGGAAGCTGCTCAATCCGCTTGCCGAACTGGGTGCGATGGTAGGCGTAGGCCCGGGCTTCGCGGAAGGCGGCCTCGGCAATGCCCAGCCCCTGCGAGGCGATACCGATGCGGGCACCGTTCATCAGGGCCATGACATAGGTGACCAGGCCGCGGCGGCGTTCGCCGACGAGCTCGCATTTGGCATCGTTGAACTGCATTTCGCAGGTGGGCGAGCCATGGATGCCGAGCTTGTCCTCGATGCGGCGGATCTGCACCTCGGGGTTATTCTTCAGCAAAAAGAGCGACAGACCCATGCCGCCGGTCTCCTGCTCGCTGCGAGCCAGCACCAGCAGGACTTCGCCGCACCCGTTGGTGATGAATCGCTTTACGCCGCGCAGACGCCACTGGCCCTGCTCGTCCTGGAAGGCCCTGAGCTGGACGTTCTGCAGATCGCTGCCGGCGTCGGGTTCGGTCAGCACCATGGCCCCGGTGTACTCGCCGCTGGAGAAGTGCGGGAGGAAGCGCTGCTTCTGGTCGTCATCGGCGAAGGCGTTGATTGTTTCGGCAATACCCTGCAGGCCGAAGATGTTCATCAGGGCGGCATCGGCCCTGGAGACCATCTCGGTGGCGACGGCGTAGACGGTGCTGGGCATATTCAGCCCGCCGTACTTTCGCGGCAGGGTGAAGCCCATCATGTCGGCCTGGCTGAGCAGGTCGAGCGACTCGCGGATACCGGGGGCGTAAGTCACGCAGCCATCCTGGAAGGTCGAGCCTTCGCGGTCGATCTCTTCGCTCAGGGGGGCGATCTGGTTGCCGGCAATGTCGCCCACCAGTTCGAGCACGCGGGCGTAATTGTCCGCGGCATCGTCAGCATCGGCCGGCGCGTAGTCGTAATCGCGGTCACGGGTGAAACCGTCTTCCTGAAGAGCTGCCAGATCCTTCAGCGGCAGGTGCTTCATGTGGAAGAGGATGTCGTCATTATCAAGATAGAAATTCGGCATGAAATCAACCCTTTGCCTTGATGGCCTGAATAAGTTTGGGGATGACGTCCTTCATGTCGCCAACGATACCGTAGTTGGCAACGTCGAAGATGGGCGCCTTGGGATCGGAGTTAATGGCCAGAATTTTGGCCGATTCGGCCATGCCTGCACGGTGCTGGACGGCGCCGCTGATGCCGGCGGCAATGTACAACGCCGGTCGGACGGTGGTGCCCGTCTGGCCGATCTGATGGTCCTTGTCGATCCAGCCGTTATCGACGGCAGCGCGACTGGCGCCGACAGCCCCGCCGAGCACGTTAGCCAGATCCCACAGCATGCGGAAATTATCCTTGTTGCCGACACCGGCCCCACCGGCCACAATGACGCGGGCCTTCTTCAGGTCAACACGCTTCTCGGCCCGGTGCCGCTCGAGCATCTTCAGCAGCAGGTCGGCTTCGGAGACGTTGGCGGTTACGCGGACGATCTCGCCCTTGCGCTTCGGATCGGCCACGGGCATGCGCATGACGCCTTCGCGGACGGTGGCCATCTGCGGCCAGCGGTCAAAGTTGACAATCCAGGCGATGATGTTGCCGCCGAAGGCCGGACGAATCTGCTGCAGCAGGTTGGTGTAGGTCTGCTTGTCCTTCGGTTCGGTGTGCTCGCCGATTTCAAGGTCGGTGCAGTCGGCGGTCAGGCCGGCCCGCAGCGCCGAGGCGCAGCGCGGGGCCAGGTCGCGACCCAGCGGCGTGGCGCCGACGATGAAAATCTGCGGCTCGTTCTTCTCCACCAAATCGACCAGCACCTTGGTGTAAGGAATGGTCTGGTAATGAGCCAGATGCTTGTCGTCGGCCAGGAACACCTTGTCGGCTCCGTGGGCGATGAGCGTGGGAGCCAAAATCTCGACGCCGGAGCCAAGCAGGCAGGCGCCAAGTTTGACGCCAAGCTGGTCGGCCAGTTCGCGGCCCTTGCTCAGCAGTTCGAGGCCAACATCGTGCAGCTTGCCATCTTCCTGTTCGGCGAATACCCAGACTTCGCCTTTGCGATTAACACGGTTCATTCGGTTATCCAATCGTATGATCTTCAATCAGCATGTGGACGAGACGGTGCATGTCCTCGTCGCTGTTCTGGAACTCGTTGTAGCCGGCGCCCTTGAGAACGACGCTCTGGATCCGCTTGACCTTGGTGGGTGAGCCATCGCGACCGCACCACTGGAGGTCGGCCTCGATATCGTCGAGGTTCCACTGCTCGATGAGCATGCCGGCCTGCTGCAACTCGGCCACGCGCTCATTCACATAAGCTTCCTGTGCGGCCTTGTCGCCACCCTGGGCGGCGGCATCGCGCTGAAGCTCGACCGCTGCCCGAACGTGCTTCCACTTCATGATGGCCTTGGCCGCCCGAGGACGGGGTTCGGCGAAGGTGTCGGTCACGGTGACAAGAGCCGGCAGGCTGCACTCGACAATCTCGTAACCGTTGCCGACGTTGCGGCGAGCGGTGATCGACTTTTCGCTGACGTCGATGATCTCTTCCAGGTAGGTTACCTGCGGCAGGCCGAGCTTTTCGGCACACTGCGGGCCAACCTGGGCTGTATCGCCGTCGATGGCCTGGCGACCGCAGGAGACCAGGTCGACCTTGCCCAGCTTGCGTACGGCGCAGGACAGTATGTAACTTGTTGCCAGCGTGTCGCTTGCGGCTGCACGACGGTCGGTGAGCATGATTACGCGGTCGGCACCCAGGTAGAGGCACTCGCGCAGCACGTCGCATGCCTGCGGCGGGCCCATGGTGATGGCCGTAACGGTACCGCCAAGGCGGTCTTTGATCTGGAGGGCGGCTTCGAGGGCAAACTTGTCCTCGGGGTTGAATACAGCCGGCAAGGCCGAACGATTGACCGTGCCGTCGTCGTTCATCGCCTTCGGGCCGACGGCCTTCGTGTCCGGCACCTGCTTGACCAGGACAACACTGTGAAACGCCATAGGTGAGGCTCCCTTATAATCCACTTGAACCTGCACTTCGCACGCCCGCAGGACGCTTGAAGCCGGCTGCCAGAAACAGTGTTCACGCTGCTAATATCTGAAAGCAGGGCCCCCAATGCTCATCGCCCCCGCTTGTGGAGCGCAGTAGGGTACTGATTATACCGTTTTGCGTCAAGATGAAAATGATCCTCCGGCTAGTCCGATTGGATGTTGAATTGGCAGGCAAAGTGACATAATCTTCCTGCTCATGGCGCGAATCGTCGCTGGCTATTACTGGACGTCACTTTCGGCAGAACCTGATTGGACGCAAAATCATGAAACAGAAGGCGGACGAGGAGCATCAGAGCGAATGTCTGGAGAACCGGCACTGGCTGGTGCAGGTCGACCGGCACAGCGGAGCGCTGACCCGAATCAGCCATCCGGCCGATGCCCATGGCATGAACTGGATCAGCGAGAGCTCGGAGAATCCGGCGATGCTGGAATCGAGGAGTTGGGGGCTGGGCGACATTGTTTTGCCCGGCCGCAATGGTCCGCATCGCTGGCAGCGGGCGGCTACGGTGAGCGTGAATCGGACGACGGCTCGCAGCACCTATAATGTTGGGGCCGTGCAGGTAACCGTTACACGACGTCTCCGGGGCCGACGGCTGGAAGAATCCTATGAATTCCGCAACACGGGCGAGGCCGACCAGCAGATCAACGGCATAGGCATCTGCACGCCCTTCAACGATAATTATCCCGATGCCGAAACCTGCCTGACCCGCCGCTGCAATGCTCACCTATGGTGCGGCGGCAATACGGCCTATGCCTGCTGCCTGCGCATGGGCGGTCAGGCCCCGCATATGGGGCTGGTGCTGAGCGATGGCTACATTGGCGGTTACAGTATCGAGGGGCGCGGGTTGTCGCACGGCGGCTCGAATAATCGCGGCTGCTTTGTGATGAACATCCCGGGGCTCGTTCTGCAGCCGGGGCAGACGCATCGGGTTGCCTGGGTTTTCTTCTGGCACGACGGCTGGGAGGACTTTTTTGCCGCGGCCCGGACTGTTCCCGCATTCCTTCAGTTGGTGGCGGATCATTACACCTGCCTCGTGGGCGAGCGTCCCAGAATCAGCGCCAGCCAGTCCTCGGCCCAAGTGTGGATGAAGGAGCCGCCGACAATTTCCGGCGAGCAGACGGTCGAGGTCCAGTATGGAGAAGGTCGGCGGACGTGGCTGCGGTTGAACTTTGTTGATCCGGTGGAGACTGTCGTGCGGCGCCGGGTCGACTTTATCCGCCAGCACCAGCAGGTGAACCGCCCGGGCAGCCCGTACGATGGGGCCCTGGTCTGCTACGACAATGAATCGGCGGCGCAGCTGGTGCGCGGTCACCGCTGCGACTTCAACGAGGGCCGCGAGCGCGTGGGCATGGGCGTGCTCTTGACCATGGCCCTTGGCCTGTGGCCGGACGAGGCGCTATCGGAGGCGGTGCGGCGCTATAACGGGTTTGTCCGCAGTAAGCTGCAGAAGAGCGACGGCACGGTGCTGGACCAGGTGGGCGGTACGAGTCGGCGGCTCTACAACTTCCCGTGGGTAGCCCAGCTGCACCTGGAGATGTTCAGGGCCTTGGGCGACGAGCAATATCTGGAAGACTGCTACCGGACGCTGCGGGCCTACTATCAGCGGGGCGGCGGGCGGTTTTATCCCATCGGCCTGCCAATTTTCGATGCGGTCGATACCTTCCGGGGGGCGGGCATGCGGCGCAAGGCCGGCCAGCTTGAGGCATGGTTTGCCGATCACGCCGATAACATTGCAGCCAATGGGGCCTGCCTGCCGGCCCACGAGGTCAATTACGAGCAGACGATAGTATCGCCGGCGGTGATCATAGCACTTGAAGCTTACCTTTCGGGCGGAGATGAGCGATACCTGACGTGCGCCCGGCAGTTGATGCCGGCCCTGGAGGCCTTCGGTGGTCGTCAGCCGGATCATCGCCTGCATGAAATCGCCATCCGCCACTGGGACGGCTACTGGTTCGGCAAGCGCACAACGTGGGGCGATACCTTCCCGCACTACTGGAGCGCCAGCACCGGCTGGGCCTTTTACAGGTACTGGCAGGCCACCGGCGACGAAGAATACAGGCGGCGGGCCGGGGAAATCCTGATGAACAATCTCAGCCACTTCCACGGCGATGGCAGCGCCAGTTGCGCCTATATCTACCCTGATACCGTCAACGGCGAGGCCGGACGCTTTGCCGATCCGCTGGCCAACGATCAGGACTGGGCCCTGGTTTTTCTGCTGCAGGCCGGCCGATTGGACCCGGAGTTCGCAGACCATCGCTGGGGCGGCGGACGACTGACCTCTCTGAGCGATTCTTAAGTCATTATGATACTTGGTATTAAGCCCATTTCCACGACCCTCCCATGGTCGCGGCACAGGCATTGTGCGATACTGTCAGTGCGGCTGGAATCGCTGGCTTGATTTCGATCGGCCTGATGCGATTTCTGCTGCTGATCAGGCACAGTGACGCTTGGGGGGCCATGAGATGAAAGCAATACTTGCGCGGATGGCGGACGGGCAGTTTCCTGCAGGCAGATCACTGCTGCGGCCAGCGCTGGTTGCTCTGCTTGTACTGTCGCTGGCGTGCGGTGATGCCGTGGCTGATGAGATTACTGAGTGGAACCAGACGGCCCTGGACGTCATGCGCACGGAAGGCACAAGTCCACCGCGCGTTCCATACAACCTGTCAATCATGCACATTTCGATTTTCGATGCCCTGAATTCGATCACCGGCCGCTATACACCGATTTCAAGCCGGCTTTACGCGGGCAGTGGCGAAGTTTCGGAACGGGCGGCAGTTGTATCGGCCGCCAACTCATGTCTCAAAGCGCTCTTTCCCGAGCGTGCGGCAAGCTTCGACCAGCAGATGGCACAGAACCTTGCCGTTTTGCCGCAAAGCGACGCGGTCGCGCGGGGCGTGCTGCTTGGTCAGGCCGCTGCCGCCGCTACCATTCAATGGCGGTATGGTGACGGCACCGACGGTCCCAGCCACTACATCCCCACCGATGCCCCGGGCCATTGGCGACCGACACCTCCAAATTACGCCCCCCCGCTTGAGCCGCAATGGGGTTACGTCAGGCCCTTCACCGGCGAATCGCTTAAGCAGTTCGTTCCGCCTCCGCCCCCTGCCCTTGATAGTGCTGAGTACGCAGCGGCTTTGCAGCAGGTGCAAGAAATAGGCGGGCGCGTAAGCTCGGTGCGGACGGCCGACCAGACCGAGGTGGCGGAATTCTGGAACGATAACCCGGGCGTCACGGCCACACCGCCGGGAAAATGGAATGTCATAGCTCAGACCCTCTCGGCCCAGCAGAATAACACGCTGGAGGATAATGCCCGCATGTTCGCTCTGCTGAACATGGCCATGGCCGACACCGGCACGGTGTCGTGGTATTCAAAATTCCATTACGATATGTGGCGCCCGGAGGATGCCATCCGCCTGGCCGACCTCGATGGCAACCCTCTGACCGAGGCCGACCCGGAGTGGGAGCCACTGTGGGCGAGTCCGCCATTTCCGACCTATACTTCTGGACACAGTTCTTTCAGCGCAGCCGGCAGCGAGGTGCTGATACGTTTCTTCGGCACGGACGATATAGCCTTCGAAATTCCGGCCGGCTGGGAGGTTCTGCCGGGCGTGATGCGGGAGTACGACAGCATATCGATGGCCGCCGAGGAGGCCGGCATGAGCAGAATATATGGCGGCATTCACTTCATGTTCGACCACACCTACGGACTCAGCAGCGGCCGGGCGATCGGCAACTACACCTTCGAAAACAATGCCCGGCTGATTCCTGAACTTTTGACGGTACTGGCCTGGACCATGGGCATGGCAGCGCTGGGCTGCTACGGCAGACGCCGGCGAAATCGGCAGCGCAGGGTTTAAAAGGGGTGCCTGACAGAGAGCGGGGCGAGGCGCAAAGGTTGAGGCGCTGGAAAAGGTAAAGCGCAGCAGATGTCTTCCGTGGTGTGCGGCGACATTCCGCTGCGCTTCGGTGCGGACTACTCAGGCTCTTGTATAACCTGAGCAGCCTCGGCTTGCTTGAAATTATGGTTTACATCCGGCTCGGGCCGATTCCCGTCATGCGCCGGCCCTGTGCCCGCGAGCACCGCGCTAGCCGTTGGCGGCTTCGCCGTCGGAGCGCATCTCCAGCACGCCAGCCCGCACTTCCTGGGCGGCCTTCTTGATGTCCTGCATATGTTTGCGGACGCGAGTGCCGGCGGCTTTGTTGCCGCTCTGGGCTTTTTCGACATCAGCTTCGGCCTGCTCGACCAACGTTTTCAACCTGTCAAATGCTTCCATGCTCAAAATCTCCAACAAAGATGGTTTCCCGAAACGCCGATTTCTGCCTCGTTTACTATTAGCCTACCGGCAGATGGTAACTCGGAGCGGGAAATGCTGTCAATGCCGCAGTTGGACGATTTTTTATCGCCCGAGCGCCACACAGCCCTACCACAGACTGGCCAGAGAGCTTGGCAGACGCTACTGCTTGCGCCAGAATTGCCGCCGATTACCGTTGCCGCCGCCGACGGCGCTGAGGGCAGCAGCCGGACTCATGGGACGAAAGAAAACATGCCCCTGGCCGAGAATGGAGTCAAGCTCCTGCAGCAACGACGCCTTGGGCTGCACCAGCAGATTGTCGCCCGCCCTGATGACCGCCCGCATGCAATGGGCGGCGCTTACGTCGATCTCGACAGGAATGCGACCGCGGTGGCCGGCCAGCAGATCGCGCAGCCTGAGCAACAGGTCGCCATGACCTCCATGGCCGTTGCCATTACCGCCATTTTCTCCGTTGCCATTGCCATTGCCGTTGCCGCCGGCATGAGTCGCGGTCTTGTGACCGTTGCCGGCAGCACTGCTGCCGTTACCACCGCCGGTGGACTTGCCGTTGCCGTCATGACCATTACCGTTGCCACCAGCCGAACGGTTTCCATCATCGCTGGTGGCCGAGTTTTCCAGCACGCTGGGGGCCAGGCGGATGCAAAGAGCCTCGCTCAACTTTTCGGGCACTTCTTCAATCGCGTACACGGCCTGAACGCGGACGGTGGGCTCTTCCCAGCGGCGACTTACTTCGCCGACAATCAGCACAACCTGGTCTTCGGTGAGCAGGGCGTCGTAATCGGCAATGGTCTTGTCGAAGGCTATGCACTCGACGCTGCCGTCAAAATCCTGCAGCAGGCAGATGGCCATTTTGCCGCGCTTGGTGGGCTTGGTGCGTCGCGAAGTAATGTATCCGCCGATCAGGGCGGGGTCGCCGTCGACTTTCTCCTTGAGATCGGCCGTGGTGGTGCGGCTGAAGCGTTTGAGAATATCCTGGTGCTGCGATAGTGGGCTGGCCGAGACGAAGAAGCCGAGCACCTCTTTTTCCATGGCCAGCAGATCGTTGGGCTGCGGCTCGGGCACCTCGGGCAGAGCTTGGTTATCTTTGCCGGCGTCGCTGCCGCCGCCCCCGCCGAAGAGGCTTTCCTGCCCGCTGCGCTTATCGCTCTGCACGCGCGAACCCTGGGCCAGGGCCCGTTCGAGCCCGGCCAGCATCTGGGCCCGGTGAGCGCCCAGACCGTCGAAGGCGCCGCACTTGATCAGGCTGTCGACGACGCTGCGGTTAACCTGCTTGAGGTCAACTCGCTCCGCAAAATCGAAGAGCGAGCGGAACGGCCCGCCCTGCTGCCGGGCCTGTATGATGGCCTCGACGGCCCGCTCGCCGACACCCTTGACGGCGGCCAGGCCGAAGCGGATGCGATCATCGACGACCGTGAAGGCCACGGCCGATTCGTTGACGCTGGGCGGCTGGACCTCGATGCCCATCCGCTTGCACTCTTCGATGTACTCGACCACCTTCTCGGTCGAAACCATTTCGTAAGTCAGCACGGCAGCCATGAAGGCCACCGGATGATAGGCCTTCATGTAGGCCGTCTGGTACGCGACCCGGGCGTAGCGGGTACTGTGGCTCTTGTTGAAGCCGTAGCCGGCGAAGGCCATGATGATCTGCCAGATCTCATCGACCAGCGTTTGCGGCAGGTTCTTCTTTTTGCAGCCCTCGAAGAAGGTCTCGCTCTCGGCGGCGATAGTGTCTTCCTTCTTCTTGCTGATGGCCTTGATCAGCTTATAGGCGCGGGGTAGCGGCAGATCGCCCAGGCGGTTGAGAATCCGCATGACCTGTTCCTGGTAGGCCATGATGCCGTAGGTCTCGCCGAGCACCTCCTCCATGACGGGGTGCGGAGCCTTCCATGTGGCCCGGCCATGCTTGCGATCGTTGTAGTCGTCGATCAGTTCCATCGGACCTGGACGATACAGGGCGTTTGCGGCAATGAGGTCCTCGAAACGGTCGGGCTTCATCTTCTGCAGCAAATCGCGCATGCCCGACGATTCGAACTGGAACACGCACTTGGTCTCGCCCCGCTGGAAAATTTCAAACACCTTCGGATCGTCCGTGGTCAGCGTCTCCAGGTCGATTGCCGGACCGCCGACCTCCTTCACCAGGTCCACCGTGCGCTGCAGGATGCTCAGCGTACGCAGGCCCAGGAAGTCCATCTTGAGCATGCCGACCTTCTCGACAATGGCCATGGGCCACTGGGTGGTGACGTCGGTCCCGCTGACGATGCAGAGCGGCACGTAGTTGACCAGCGGAGCATCGGCAATGACCACGCCGGCGGCATGCACGGAGGCATGGCGGCTGGTGCCTTCGAGGCGCCGGGCGATATCCATCAGCTTGTGAACCGTCGGATCGCTATCGTACAGCTTCTGCAGCTCCGGCTCGGCCTTCAGGGCCTTGTCCAGTGTCATCTTCAGTTCGGCCGGAATCAGCTTTGTAATCCGATCAACATCCGGCAGGGTCATGCCCAGCACGCGGCCCACATCCTTAACCACGGCCCGGGCGGCCATCGTCCCGAAGGTGATGATCTGGGCCACGTTCTCCAGCCCGTATTTTTCGCGCACGTACTGAATGGTGCGGGCCCGGCCGTCCTGGCAGATGTCGATGTCGATATCGGGCATCTCGTCGCGGCTGGGATCCATGAAGCGCTCGAACAGCAGCCCGTAGCGCATGGGGTCGACATCGCAGAAGCCCAGCACATAGCAGACCAGGGCGCCGACGCCGCTGCCCCTGGCGCCGCAGGGAATATTCTGCTGGCGGGCGTAATTGACAAAATCCCAGACAATCAGGAAGTAACTCGAGAAGCTCTTGGACTGGATGACCTCCAGTTCCCGGTCGAGCCGCTCCTGAAGCTCGGGCGTCATCTCCCCATAGCGCCACTTTATGCCCTCTTCGCAAAGGTGACGCAGGTAGGTGGCGTCTGTATAACCCTCGGGCGGCTGGTAGATAGGCGCGTGCCGCTTGTCGAAGTTGAGGTTCAGGTCGCAAAGCTCAGCCACCAGGGCCGTGTTGCTGACCGCCTCGGGGTAGTCGGGAAAGAGGTCGAGCATCTCCTCGGCCGTGCGCAGGTGGAATTGCCGCGGCAGGTATCGCATGCGGTTTTCGTCGCCGATGAGCTTACCCGTGGAGATGCAGAGCAGAGCGTCGTGAGCCTCGGTATCGTCGGCATCCAGATAGTGGACATCGTTGGTGGCCACCAGCCGCACGCCGATATCGCGGGCCAGGTCGGCCAGCAGCGGTATTACCTGCAGCTCTTCCGGAATTCCGTGATTCTGGACCTCGAGGAAGAAATGCTCCGGGCCGACCAGGTCGCGGTAGAAGATGGCCACCTCACGAGCCTCGGCCAGCTGGCCCTTGCGCAGGAGTTGCGGGATTTCGCCTGCCAGGCAACTGCTGAGGATGACGAGCCCGTCCTTGCACTCCTCGAGAATCTCTTTGTCAATGCGCGGCTTGTAGTAGAACCCGTCGATGTAGGCCGTGGAGGCCAGCTTCAGCAGATTCTGGTACCCCTGAAGGTTGCGGGCCAGCAGCACCAGGTGGAATCCGGCATCGCGCACGCCGTCGCCGCCAGCCTCCTTGACGCGCCGGTCGCCGGGAGCCACGTAGGCCTCGTAGCCGATAATTGGCTTGATGCCCGCTTTTTTGGCCGAGGTATAGAAGTCGATGGCCCCGAAAAGGTTGCCATGATCCGTCAGGGCCAGGGCCGGCTGCCCGAGCTGTTTGGCCCGGTCAATAAGCTTGCCAATCTGGCAGGCGCCGTCCAGCAGACTGTATTCGCTGTGGACGTGCAGGTGAACAAAGGGGGTGGTGGTCATGTGGGCGAGTCCTTTTTTGCCTGCAAAAGAGCCTGTGGCGGCGGGTAACTGCTGGCCGAGCAGGCACTTAAGATGCTTGCTATGATTTTTCAGGATACGTTTTTCTGCGCGAGAGGTTGCCCCTGCACAATGCTTCAGCAGCATGATACGTAAGGGTCACCGGGGTGTCAATGGCGGGAAAATGCAGTTAAGACTGCCAACTCCCCGCCCCTCTCGGCTATGCTCTTCCAGGATCAGTTGTTACAGCCATTTTGACATTCGCGAAAAGTTTTTTGAGAAAGTTACGGGTACTCCTGCGCCACCCATTTGTTGCTCGTATCTTATGGCCATTTTTTCTAGAATGCGCACCGTAGCGGATCATAAATTATCGAATACGAGGTTCTTCATGATTAACAACAGGCTCTCCACCGGGTCAGCCATCGTCTTCCTGCTGGCAGCGTTTGTTGCATCCTGTGCACCGCCGGACCATGCCGAACGGCCGGCCGTCAGCCCCGGCACCGGTCAGGCTAATGCTGGCACCGAAGGCGCCCCCCTGCCCTGGCAGCACTATGTTGACCAAGGTATTGAGCGTGGCATTCCCGAACCGCTGGCGGGTAATCCGGGTAACATTTTCCTCGAGGGTCAGCAGGTGATGGTTGACGTTCCGGTTGCGGCCAATGTCCCGGCCGGCGGGGACGGACAGCAATGGGCTCTGCTGGATTACGATAACAATGTGTTGCGCGAAGGTAGGGCCGACGACAATGGCCGGGCGGATCTTGGCGTACTGCCTGTCGGCTTCTACGAACTGCGAAGCAAGAGCGACCCGAACAGGAAAACCACCATCGGCGTGCTGGCCCGGTTGCGAGTGCCGACTCCGCTGACCTCGCCGATATGCCTCGACGTGGCCATGAGCTGGGAGTTCAAGCCCGAGAAGTTCGAGGGTCGCGGGATGTTCGACCAGGCCAGCAATTTTGCAGCTCTGGCAGGAATCAATCGCATTCGCGACCGCTACAGTTGGGGCCAAAGCCAGCAGAGCGGGGATGAGCCGATGGAGATTCCGGAGCGTTACATGCGGGCCGCGGTCGCCCAGCGTGCGGCTGGCCTGCAGGTGCTGACGGTCTGGCACGACGCTCCGCCGTGGGCGGCGCCGCACAAGCTGCGTTTTCCGACCGATTTGCGCGACGCCTACACCTTCAGCCGACAGTTTGCGGCCGGATTCCGTGGTCTGCTGACATCGGTGGAGCCGTGGAACGAGCCGGATATCGACATTTTCGGCGGCCATACCGGGGCGGAAATCGCCGCCTATCAGAAGGCCTGCTACCTTGGGCTGAAGGCCACATCGCCAGAGCTGATTGTCTGCATGGCCGTGCCGAGCCGCCACCGGGAGACGACTCTGCAGGATTTTGCGGCCAATAATCCGTGGGCCTACATGGAGACGGCCAACCTGCACCACTACCGCGAGGCGAGCAGACTGCCGGCCATCTACGAGCCGCACCGGGCGGCCAGCGGCGGGCGTCCGCTGTGGGTGACCGAGGCGAGCATTGGAGTTCCGGCAGATAAGGAGACCGGCGAGCCGAGTCCGGCCGACATGCGGACACAGGCCGAGCGGATTCCGCGGGTGTATGCCTGGAGCATTTACGAGGGATGCCAGAGCGTCTTCTACTTCATCCTTGGCGATTTTCATCATGGCGATCAGAAGGGGGTGCTGCGGGCTGATATGACTCCGCGCCCGGCGTACCTGGCCCTGGCCGCATCGGGACGTCTGCTGGCGGATGCCCGGCCGCTTGGCCGATTGAAGGCCGGCGCACCAGGCATCAATGGCGTGGTTCTGGCGGCTCGGCCCGATGGGCATGATCGGGAGGTGCTGGTCATCTGGGGCAGCGCCCATAACGACTTCGTTCTGCCGGTGGAGCCCGAGGCAGTTTACGATCACATAGGCCGCCTTGTTCCGGTGAGCGGCCGCACGGTAGCCGTGCGCGGCGAGACGGTAATGGCCATTCTGCCGGTGGGTACTCACGAGGCGATGGAGCTTGTTCCTCCGCCACCAATGCCGGAGTGGATTGCCGGCAAGGCTTCGCCGATTATTCTGCAGCCGACTTGGAATCCGGAGCTCATAGACATTGATCAATCCGCCTTCCGCATTCGCGACGATGCAGCGGAGGAGATTACCGTCTTCGTCTACAACCTGAGCGAGCAGCTGCGGCAAGGGCGGCTGAAGATCGAGACCACCAGCGGCATCAGGGCGAGGCTTTCGCCGCAGCGGGTTGTGCTCGACGCTTGGGATCGGCAACCGCTGACGGTGACGGTGGAGAGGGTGCCGGGGGCCACGTCGACGGTGGAGACGATCAGCATCGAGGGCGACTTCGGCGAAGGCGAGCGGCCGGTGGCAAGCTTTAGAGTAATGCCCTGGACGGCCGGAGCCGAGCGTGTCAAAGACATGCAGTTTCCGGAATGAGGCCAGGGTACAGGCGGCCCGGCGACAACCGTAAACAAGCACCCACAAATAAGTTTGTAGGTGGCACCCGGCGGACGGGCAGTTTTCGACTTATTGATCCCCCGGCAGCGGGCGGCGTGCCCTTACGAAAGGGTGTGGCCTTTTTTACCGTGGCACGGCCATCCTGGCCGTGAGTGCCGGGGGGCATCCTGCCCCTCGGCCTGTTTCTGTTGCCTTTTCTTCATTTGGTGCTGTGGCATGACTCAGGCCACAATGACCCAAACGCCGCTTTACCATGATCACACAATGTCAAAACCCACCACGGGCAGGATGCCCGTGGAACGCATGGGCAGGATGCCCATGCCACTGTAAAACGGCCACACCCTTACGAAACATGGCGGCGTTTTAACTTGTGCCCGCCTGCGGCTACCGTTACTATCTTTCGGGTTTCTTCAGCGAGTCGGGCGGGTGGTGCAGGTTGCCGGCGGCCGCGGCCTTTGTCAGTCTGTGCAGCAATTACAATCGAGCGACATGAACAGCGAACCTAACCACATCGATCAACCGGAAGTCGCCGCCGCTGCTGGCAGCGCGAAGGCTGTCAAGGGCCGCGGGCGCGACATCCTGTGGCTGCTGGTCGGGCTGGTTATTCTGGGCCTGATGATTGGCTGGGCTTACTGGAAGGACAGCGAGAACCTCGAAAACGCCCTGTGGCAGGCCTCGGGCCAGCCGCTGCTGCTGGTCGCCGCGATGGTTTTGATGCTGGCCACGCTCTTCTGCTTTCAGCTCAAATGGCAACTGATGGCTCGCGTTGCGGGTGCCCGGGTGAAATTTCGCCAGAGCCTGCACTTTTTCTCGGTCCTGTATCTGCTGGGCACATTTACGCCGGGGCGGGCGGGCGAACTGGCCGTGCCCATGCTGATGAGCGGGGGCAGCAGGCTGATGGGCGTAACCCTGGTCAATCGCCTGATCGAAAGTTTCTGGACGCTGGTGATCGGGCTCTTCGTGCTGGCCTTCGTTTTTGCCGGCGATGCCGGAGCCATGGTCTGGGCCTGGCTGGCCCTGGTGCTCCTTGGATTTGTCTCGGTCATGTTCATCCTGAGCAGGCGGCGGCTTGCCTCTCGGATGATTGGCCTGGGGCTGTGGACCATTTCGCCTCTGCGTCGTGTGCGGCTGGTCGACAACGTGTGCCGCCGGTGCGAGGCGGGGCTGGATGACTTCTACAGCGCCAACGAGCGTCTGCTGCGCCCTCTGCCCATCCTGATCATGTGCCTGCTTATGGTGGGCATCTGGGCCCTGATGATCGGGGCGAACTGGACGCTGGCCCAGGCCTCGGTGCCGACAGGCCCGGGCGACAAGACGGTGACGGTACTGGTCATCGTGGCCGTCATCACCGTTAATGCCGTGGTTATGTTTCTGGCCCCGGTGCCGGGCGGCGTGGGCCTGAGCGAACTGTCGGCCATGGGCGTACTGACCCGGCTGGGTTATGAGTCCGCCCGCTTCCTGCCCTTCCTCATTCTCATCCGCATTGTCTTCTTGCTGGCCATTGCCATTTACTACGCGCTGGGGCGCCTTCTCGGTCAGCCGCTGAGCAGTAATTCTGATCAGACCGAACTCGGCGAGCCTGCGGCCCGGGCGGACCTTCAGGAAAGCGAGCCGAGCAGATGAACAGTCTCCGCATTGGCGTGATCGGTGGCGGCAACATGGCCGAGGCCATTCTTCGTGGCGGCATCAAGGCCGGCGTGCTGCACGGGCGAAATGTGCTGGTCAGCGAACCGCGGGCGGAGCGTCGCTCGCAACTGCAGTGCCTGCTCGACGTGCGCACTACTGACGATAATCCCGCAGCCGTACAGCAGGCCGATGTTGTGCTCCTGGCGGTCAAGCCGCAGGTGGTGGACCAGGTGATGGCCGAGATCGCAGGCGCCCTGCGTCCGGAGCAGTTGCTGGTAAGTGTGGCTGCCGGCATCACCATATCGCGGCTGGCCCGTCATTGTCCGGCCGCAATGCCGATTATCCGCACCATGCCGAACACGCCCATGCTGGTTGGCCGCGGCATGATTGGCATCGCCACCAGCGAGTCGGTCAGCCGGGAGCAATTGGAGCTTGTGCTGCGCGTTTTCGAGCCAGTTGCCGAGTGCCTTGAATTGCCCGAGGATAAGCTTGATGCCGTGACAGCCGTCAGCGGAAGCGGGCCGGCCTATTTCTTCCTGCTGGTCGAGGCGTTGACCTCGGCGGGCGTGGCCGTGGGCCTGTCGCCGGAGGAATCGCGCCGCCTGGCTGCGGGCACTTTCGCCGGGGCTGCCCGACTGCTGGAAGAGAGCGACGTTGAGGCTGCCGAGTTGCGTCGCCGGGTGACCAGTCCGGGCGGCACAACTGCTGCGGCCCTGGAGGCCTTTGCCGCCGGCGGCTTCAGCGATCTTGTCCAGCGTGCTGTGCAGGCGGCGGCCGACCGCAGTCGTCAGCTCGGCAATAAGTAGCTAATCCCGATCCACAAACGCATCTTTCCCCCTCGCCACCCGGTACCCCTTGCCCAGCCCCAAGCCTTATTGCAGTAGCCTGCGGTCTGACCGTTGCAGCCGAACGGGATCGGCCATATAATCACATTACATGGACGCCGCTTTATGCGATCGGCATCGTCTTTCGGGGGGCAGCAATGCAGCAACCGCGGGTTCTATTCGTCTCGACTTATCCGCCTCTGCATTGCGGCATTGCCACCTTCGCCCGTAGTCTGGCCGATGCCGTTGACGAGGCGGTCGGCACTTCGGCTTCGGCCGTAGCCGCAATCTGTCCGCATAATGAACGGCCGGCTTTCGATCGGCGGGTTATATATCGCATTGACAATAGCGACCCGCACGCCTACCTGCACCTGGTTGATTTCATCAACTCCAGCAACTTCGACGTCGTTTCGCTGCAGCACGAGTATGGACTGTTTCCCGGCCAGTGGGGCATTGGTCTGCTGAAGTTGCTGCAGAATTGTACAAAGCCCATCGTGGCCACCTTGCATACCGTGCTGCCGGAGCCGAATTCGATGCAGCTGAAGGTCATGTCGGCCATGGCCGAGCACTGTCGAAAGATAGTAGTCATGGCCGAGACAGGCATCGACCTGCTGGTCAAGCGATACGGCATCGGCCGTCACAAGCTGGCCTTCATTCAGCACGGGGTGCCCGACTTCCAGCAGCGCGACCGCCGCCGCTTGCGGCGAAAACTTTGCCTGCACGGTCACAAGATTATCATGACCTTCGGCTTGCTGAGTCGCGGCAAGGGCATCGAGCATGTCATCGAGGCTCTGCCGGAGATTGTCGCCCGTCACAAGCATGCCCAGTACGTGCTGGTGGGGCAGACGCATCCGGCCATCCGGCGGATAGAGGGCGAAAGCTATCGTGACGAACTGTGCCGTCTGGCCCGCAAGCTGGGCGTCAGCGATCACCTGCGACTGGAAAACCGCTATATTGCCGACCAGGAGCTGATGGACTGGCTGCAGGCCTGCGACGTATACGTGACGCCTTACGTCGGCCGCGATCAGATTACCAGCGGCACGCTCAGTTATGCTCTGGCCGCCGGCTGCGCCATTGTCAGCACGCCTTACCTTTATGCCCGCGAGGTGCTGGCCGATGGCCGGGGACGATTGGCCCAGTTTCTAAGCGCCCACAGCATGGCCGAGAACATCAGCGCCATTCTCGGCGACCCTGCCTATCACAAGGCGCTGCGAAAACGGGCTTTCGATTATGGCCGCCGGATGCGCTGGAGCAATGTCGGCGCCAAATACCGCGACCTGTTCCTGAGCATGGCCTCGCGCCAGTCGCGGGCCTCATAATTGACGTGATGCAGCACCAAGGTGAAGCAAGCCGAGACAGAGGGGGAGACATGGGGGGCGAACAAGGGCATAGTTCTGCGCCGGAGCAGCCGGCACCGCTGGTGGCGGTGATATTGGCCGGAGGATCGGGAACGCGATTCTGGCCGCTGAGCACGCCGCAGGAGCCCAAGCAGTTTCTGACCATTGCCGGACAGGAGACCATGCTGCAAAGCACCTGGCGGCGACTCGACGGCCTGGTGCCGCCCGAGCGGCGACTGGTGATTACCGGGCAGCAGCACGTGCAGCAATCGGCGGCAGGGCTCGAGGGGCTCGACCCGCGCAATCTTATTGGCGAGCCCGAGCGACGCGACACGGCCGCGGCGGCCATTCTGGGCACTGCTCTGGCCAGCCGACGGTGGCCCGGGGCAACCGTGCTGACGCTGCCGGCGGATCATGTTATCGAGCCCACCGAGCAGTTTCAACAACTGGTGCGCGAGGCGGCAACGGTGGCCAGGCGCGAGCAGTCGCTGTGCACCATCGGCATACCTCCGCTGTATCCGGCTGAAGGTTACGGCTACATTGAGCGAAGCGAGCCCTTGCCGGCCGGCGACGGCCTGCGTGTATATCGCGTGCGCAGGTTTGTCGAGAAGCCAAACTCCAGGCGGGCCAACGGCTATCTGCAAAAGGGCAACTTTTATTGGAACGCGGGAATATTCCTCTGGCCGGCTGACGTACTGCTCGATGAGGCCCGGCAATTTCTGCCGGAGCACGAGCGGCAACTGTCGGCCTTGGCCGATGCCTGGGGCCGGGCCGATTTCCAGCAGCAGATGTCCGCGGCCTATGCAGCCATCGAAAGCATCAGCGTGGATGTAGGCATAATGGAGCGTACCGGCCGGGCAACGGTCGTCGAAGCGAATTTCAAGTGGAGCGACCTGGGCGGCTGGACGGCCCTGGGCGAACGGCTGCAGAGCGATGGCGGCCGCAATCATGTGCTGGGACAGGTGATGCTGAACGACTGCCACGACAGCATTGTTTATAACACCGACCAAGGGCGGCCGCTGGTCTGCATTGGCGTTGAAGGGCTGGTGGTGGTGCACACAGCCCATGGCACGCTTGTCTGCCCAAAGAATCGGGTGGAAAGCATTAAACAGGCGGTAAATCAACTTTATGCCTGAAGCTTCTGAAGAAAAATCTCGGCTTGAGCACCACGCCCACGTGCAGGTGCGGCGCTACGTGCCCCCGCTCAGTTTCAAGCACCTGAGGCGTCTGACCGACGGCACAGGGCTTTTTCAGCATGCATACTTCGGCGTGCCGCGACGGCTCGATGGCTACTGCAGCGACGACAACAGTCGGGCCCTTATCCTGATGGCCCGCGAGCAGCGACGGGCGCCTCGCGACGAGGTAATCGACCTGGCCACCACTTACCTGTCGTTTCTGCAGTACGCCCAACGTGCCGACGGGCTTTTCCGCAACTTCATGCTTTACGACAGGTCGTGGGCCGGGCTGCCTGCCGGCGAAGATTGCCAGGGTCGCTGCCTGTGGGCTTTGGCCGAATCGCTGGACTCGCCCATGCCCGAACACATCCGCATGCCCGTGTGGGACATGTTCGCCCGGGCCATCGAATGGTTCGACAAGATCCACTACCTGCGCAGCCTGTGCTTTACGCTGCTGGCGATGGAGAGAATCTGCAGCGTGCGCGACGAGCAGCGCTTCCGCCGCATTGCCGCCCGGGCCGCCGAGAGGCTGGCCGAATCCTTCGACGAACATGCCGACGGACAATGGCAATGGTTTGAGGACAAGCTGACCTACGCCAACGGCCGCTTGCCGCACGCCATGTTTGCCGCCCACGCTCTGCTGGACGAGCAGCGCTACCTGGACATTGCCCGGCGGTCGATGGATTTTCTGATTTCGGTAACGGCTGCCGATGGTATTTTCGACCCGGTAGGCAGCAACGGTTGGTACGAGCGCCACGGCCACAGGGCCCAGTTCGATCAGCAGCCGATAGAGGCCATGTCAACCAGCGCCGCCGCCATTGCCGCCTTCGAAAGCACCGGCAGTCGCGATTATCTGGAGGTGGCGGCCATGTGCGGACGGTGGTTTGTGGGGGGCAACGTGCTATCGGCTCCCGTGGCCGACATTGACCGAGGCAGTTGCCGCGACGGCCTGCATGCCGAAGGTCCGAATGCCAACGAAGGCGCGGAGTCGACCCTCAGCTATCTGCTGACAATGCAGGCCCTTTGCCAGTACGATGTAGACCTGACGCTGGCCCAGGAGAGCATCTGAGCAGGCCGCACAAAGCCCACCCAGCCGACATTCCGGCCGACGAAGCGCTCCGCCGTTGCTGACGGTGTTGGTTCCTTGATCCTCTGGGCCACTTGCCTGACGCCAACGGCGACATCCTTGCTCGATGCCGCGGGCGCCTTGCCTAATAGACGTAAATCTGCCCGTAAGGCCGGCGCGACACGGGTAGCAGTTTGACGAAGTTGGCGGACATTATCTGCTCCACGTCGCCGCCAAAGGCCTCGACGTACTGCTCGACATATTGCCGCAATTCGCGTCGGTCGTCATCATTGAGCGGGCTCTTGCCGACCTCCTTGCCCAGGTAGGCCTGGTCCAGATCGTCGCCCAGAATGATCTTGCCGCCATGCATGCCTGTGCCGGTGTATATGCCGCTGATAAGCTCGCCAGGCTGCCGATTCAGTCCGAGCACGACGAGCAGTCCGCCGGCCATATATTCGCCGAGATACTCGCCGGCCGTGCCACCGACCACCACAACCGGGCGCTTCTCGTTGAAGCTCTTCATGTGAATGCCGCAACGATAGCCAACGCTGCCCTGCACCAGTACGGTTCCGCCGCGCATGCCGTTGCTGAGTACGTCGCCGGCGTCGCCGTGGACGACAATGCGGCCGGCGTTCATAGTGTTGGCGGTGGCGTCCTGAACGTTGCCGCGGACAATCAGCTCGGCTCCGTCCATAAAGGCCCCGAGATCGTTGCCGGGCGTTCCGTTGATGGTGACAACTATTGGCCCTGCCAGTCCGCAGCCAATGTATCGGTGGCCCATGCAGTTGAGGATTTCGATCTGCGTGGCGCCGTCGGCTTCCATCGCCTGGCGAATCTCTTCGTTAAGCTGGCGGTAATGCTTGCCGGCAGCATCGATGCTGAAGCGTCGCTGGGCAACCTCCGATTGGTCGCAGGCTTTGCTGATGGTAGTTTTCATGCTCACACCTCAATTCCTGGTCCGCTGACCATGTGCTTGCGATATTGCGGATCGAGCGACAGCAGTCCGAAGGCGTCGCTCAGCAGCATATGCTTGACCGATGACACGTCCACCTTGCGTTCGATGAGGCCCGTATAGATTCCGGCCCGATCAACCTCGCCGACAAGAATCAGCCCAACCACGCGCCCGCCGCGAATGACAACCTTTTTATAGACTCCGGCCCTGGCGTCAAGGAAGGTCATAACTTCGTACTCCTGATCTTCCTCGCGGCCCGATTCGCCAAGCGAGACAGTCGGCAGCCCGCAGACCTCAATGGCATTCATGGCCAGCCCGCCACGATAGGTCTCGTCGTGTCCGGCCATGTTGCGGCCGGCAATCATGCCCTGCCGGTACGCCAGCGGCAGAATGGGAATCGGTCGCTTGGCCTCCAGCAGAAGGTCGTAAGCCTCGGCCACGTCGCCCGCGGCGTAAACATCGGCCACGTTCGTCTGCATCCGCTCGTCCACGACAATGCCGCGATTTACCTCAACCGGGCTGCCCTTGAGATAGCCGACATTGGGCCGCACGCCGATGGCCAGCACCAGCATCTGGCAGTAGATTTCGGACCCGCTGCTGAGGTGCACGCCCTTGATGCCGCTGGAGCCGCCGAAGACATCGGCGATGGTCGTCTGCAGCGTGACGGCCGCCCCCTTGCGCTCCAGGGCCTCCACCATCATCTGGCTGGCGGTCTTATCGAACGAGGCGCTGAGCAGGCGATCGGCCAGCTCGACGATGGTCACCTTCATCCCCCGGGCCAGCAGCGCTTCGGCCGTCTTCAGGCCTATCATGCCGCCGCCAAGGACAATGGCGTCTCGCACGTTGCCGCGCTTGTCCAGGTAGGCTTCTATCTCGCGCACGTCGCCGTAACTGGTGAAGGTGAAGACGCCGGCCATGGCCTTTTCAAGCCCCTTGATGGGCGGAACAATGGGCGTGCCGCCGGTGGCCAGCAGCAGCTTGTCGTAGCTCAGGGTGCGCTCGGAGGCCAGTTGCAGCGTTTTCTTTTCGGTATCGACTCCCACAACCGTCTCGCCCAGCATTGTCTGAACCTTCTGGGTATGGTAGAAATCGTCCGGGCGGTAAGCCATGCGATCATCGTCCACCTTGCCCGCCAGGCGATAGCTGATGAGCGGGCGACTGTAGGTATGCTCCGTCTCGCTGGAGATAAGCACAATCTGTCCGTCGGGGTCGATGGCCCTTATGGCTTCGACGGCTCCGATGGCCGCACTTGAATTGCCGACAATAGTGTAGTTCACAGTTATCGCTCCTCGAAAATGAGCGCCTCATTCGGGCAGTTGGCAACGCAGGCCGGAGTGTCGCTGCCGGCACACAGGTCGCACTTGCTGGCCACGTGGCTTTCGCGCCCGGGCACAATGGCTCCGCAGTGGCAATTCATTACGCACATCCAGCAGCCAACGCAGCGCTTCTCGTCATGTTTGATGATGCCGGTGGCTGGATCGCGGGTGATGGCCCCGGTCATGCAGGCTTCCATGCATCGCGGACGCTCGCAGTGGCGGCACTGCAGGGCGAAGGTCAGCTGACCCGATTCCTGCACCTTGACGCGCGGCGTCAGGATGTCCTTTTCGTGCAGCATGGCGGTCAGAATGCGGCGGCTGCGCGAGTGCTGGACCATGCAGTGGATTTCGCACAGTCGGCAGCCGATGCACAATTCCTCTCGGGCAAAAATTCGTTTCATTATGTCACCTCACTCCCCTGCGGCCTTGATGCCGAGGATATTCAGTTCGCGGTCGGACAGGTTGACGCCGCGAAGATGCTCGCGATTGCCCCGCAGACTCTCAATAGCGTTGATGCCCATGCCGCCGAGCATCTCCTTGATTTCCAGCGACCAGCCGCGAAGCAGGTTTGTCAGCCGCCGTGTGCCCACCTCCGGATTGAGCCGCTTGGTGAGCCGCGAATCCTGCGTGGCGATGCCCCAGTTGCACTTGCCGGTGTAGCACTTCTGGCACAGGTGACAACCCATGCTGATCAGGGCTGCCGTACCGATGTAGACGGCGTCGGCGCCCAGGGCGATGGCTTTGATGACGTCGCCCGAACTGCGGAACGACCCCGCGGCGACGATTGATGCCTGGTTGCGGATGCCTTCTTCGCGGAGCCTGGTGTCGACCGCCGCCAGGGCCACCTCGATGGGAATGCCCACGTTATCGCGGATTACCAGCGGCGCAGCACCGGTGCCGCCGCGGAAGCCGTCGATGGCCACGATGTCGGCCCCTGCCCTGACGCAGCCCGAGGCGATGGCCGCCACGTTATGCACGGCGCTGATCTTCACGCTGATGGGCTTGGTGTAGCGGGTGGCTTCCTTCAGGGCGAAAATCAGTTGCCGCAAATCCTCGATGGAATAAATGTCGTGGTGCGGGGCGGGGCTCAGAGCGTCGGAGCCCTCGGGAATCATTCGCGTGGCGCTGATCTGGGCATCGACCTTTTCGGCCGGCAGGTGGCCGCCGATACCCGGCTTGGCCCCCTGGCCTATCTTTATCTCGACGGCGCTGGCTATGTTCAGGTAATCCACATCGACACCAAAGCGACCGGAGGCCACCTGGACAATCATGTTGCCGGCGTACTGGCGGAAATCCTTGTGCAGGCCGCCCTCGCCGGTGTTGGCAAAGGTGCCCATGGCCTGAGCCGCCCGGGCCAGAGCCAGCGAGGCGTTATAGCTGATACTTCCGTAGCTCATGGCCGAGAACATGATCGGGATGGCCAGCTTCAACTGCGGGGCCAGTTGCGTCTTCAGGCTCACTCCGCCATTGCCGTCGCTCTCCAGTTCGATACGGTCGGGCTTGCGGCCCAGGTAGGTGGTCAGTTCCATCGGCTCGCGCAGCGGATCGATGGACGGATTGGTTACCTGGCTGGCGTTAAGCACCATGTTATCCCAGAGCACCGGCCAGGGCCGGTCGTTACCCATGCCGGCCAACAGAATGCCACCGCCCTCGGCCTGCTTGTAGATGCCCTGGATGCGGTCGGCCGTCCAGTTGGCGTTTTCGCGGAACTCCTGCGGGGCCGACTTTATGGTCAGGGCCTTGGTCGGACAAAGCGTGGTGCAGCGGTGACAGCCAACGCACGACTGGCTGTCACTGAGGACGCAGCCCGTCTCCTCGTCAACCAGGTGGACGTCGTTGGCGCACTGCCTGACGCACACGCTGCAGTTGATGCAGCGGTCGACATCGCGCTCGGCCACAAACTCCTGCTCAACCAGCCATTTACGCATTGACCACCTCCTTGCTCTGCAGTCGGCCGATAATCGGCTCGCCACCCGCCGGGCGCCAGATTTTGTCCGGCGTCGGGCAGATGATGCGTATGGCCGCCTCTTCGCTCGACACGTAAAGCGTCTGACCTTTGCGGGCCGCAACCATCGGCCGCAGCTTGATGCGGTCGTTCAGGCCGATCATGCCACCACTGTGCGTTACCACGATACTGAAGGGCCCGTTCAGCAGGGCTCCGCCGTAGACGATGCGCAGCGTCCGCAGAAGTTCCTGCTCCTCGGCAGGCAGGCGCTCGATCTGGCTCCAGAGCGGCGGCGCCAGGCACTTGGCCGCAATGTGAATGGGCAGCTTGTGCTTGCGGACCAGCAGGTCCCACAGGTAGCCGATGACTTCGGTATCGGTCTGCATGGTGCAGTGATAGCCGAAGTTCTCCAGATAACGCCGGTTGATGCCGTAGCTGGAGACTTCGCCGTTGTGCACCACGGCCCAGTCCAGAATGCCGAAGGGGTGTGCCCCGCCCCACCAGCCGGTGGTATTGGTCGGGAAGCGGGCGTGAGCCGTCCACATCCAGGCCTGATATTCCTCCAGCCGATAGAAGCGGCCAATGTCTTCCGGATAGCCTACGCCCTTGAAGCAGCCCATGTTTTTGCCGCTGGAGAAGACGAAGGCACCGTCGATGTCGGCGTTGATGTACATTACGTTGCTGACAACAATGTCGTCTTCGGTCAAATCGTAATGGCGCTGGCTGACCTCGTCCTTCGGCCGCACAAAGTAGCGCACCAGCAGCGGCCGGCGGCGGATGATGGCCAGGTTGGCCGTGGGGATCATCTCGCTCTTTTCGACGTCGAAGAAGTCGGCCAGGTAGCGCTCGGTCTTCTCGCGGGCGGCGTCGTTATCGTACATCACGTGGAAGGCGTAATGGTCCGGCAGGTCCGGGTAGATGCCGTAGGCCGCGAAGCCGCCGCCCAGGCCGTTGCCGCGGTCGTGCATGTTCTCGATGCTGGTGATGATGGCTTCGCCACTGATGCGGGAGCCGTCCTCATTCATAATGCCGCTGATGGCGCATCCGCTCTGGTCCTTTTCGGGCCGGATCCACTTGCGGTGCGCATCTCGCCGCCAGATGTCCTGAGTCATAATCCGTGTCCTCTATACATTGCACCCAGCTACAGGCAGTGTTCTTCGTGGCGACGGGGCCTTCAGGCGAAATCGTCGCTGCTGATGTCCAGTTCGCGCATCTTGCTCCGCAAGGTGTTACGGTTGATGCCCAGAATCTCGGCGGCCCTGAGCTGGCACCCGCCGCACTTCTGGAGCGTGGCCTCAACCATGCTGCGGTCAACCAGCTTGAGCACTCGCCGGTAGACGCCGGAATCGTTGTTGCCAGGCTCGGCGGCATAGGCCCCGCACAAACCCGAAAGCAGGGTCCGCACCATGTCTTCGGCCGCCTCGGGGCTGGCCACCGTCAGTCCTGGCGGGTCGACCTCGGCCGTGGCCGCTCGCTCGAGCAGGCCGGCCAGCCGACGCAGGTCCTCGGCCGATCCGTCATAGATCAGCACCCCTCGCCGCTGAAAATCCAAGCATTCCTTGCTCATATCTTAGGCCACCTGAGTCGAAAAATCGCGGCCGCCGATTCTTCATCTGCCCGGGAAAAGAGATCGGACGGCCGCGCTGAAACACCATTGTCAAACAGCCAGCCCCGCCTTAGAGAATCGGCAGGTAATTATCGAGCTCGTACTGGCTGACGTGCATCCGATAACGATCCACTTCAATCTGCTTGTTGGCGATGAACTTCTCGAACACGTGGTCGCCCAGGCACTCGCGGACAAGCTCGCTCTTGCTGGTCAGCTCGACTGCCTCGCCCAGGCTGCCGGGCAGGGCCTCGATGCCAAGCTCCTTCATGCGGGCGCCGGACATCTCGAAAATGTCCTCTTCCACCGGGGCCGGAAGCTCGTAACCCTCGCGGATACCCTTCAGGCCGGCCGCCAGCATGACCGAGAAGGCCAGGTACGGGTTGCAGCTCGGATCCGGGCAACGCAGCTCCATACGCGTGGCGTTTTCCTTGCCCGGCTTGTACATCGGCACGCGGACCAGGGCCGAACGGTTACGCCGCGCCCAGCTGATGTAGACCGGAGCTTCGTAGCCAGGCACCAGCCGCTTGTAACTGTTGACCCACTGGGCCAGCAGGCTGACGATTTCCTTCGAGTGGCGCAGAATGCCGGCGATGTAAGCCTTGCCGTCCTTGGAAAGATGGTACTTGTCGCCCTTGTCGTAGAAGGCGTTACGTTCGCCCTTGAAAAGCGACTGGTGCACGTGCATGCCCGAACCATTCTGGCCAAAGAGCGGCTTCGGCATGAAGGTGGCGTAGACGCCGTTCTGCATGGCGATTTCCTTGACCGTCAGGCGATAGGTCATGGCATTGTCGGCCATGGTCAGGGCCTCGGAGTAACGCAGGTCGATCTCGTGCTGGCTGGGGGCCACCTCGTGGTGCGAGTACTCGACCTTAATGCCCATCTTCTCCAGGGCCAGTACCGTGTCGCGGCGCAGATTGCTGGCCACGTCCAGCGGCGTCAGGTCGAAGTAGCCGCCCTTGTCCAGAATTTCGGTGCCGCAACTGTCGCGGAAGTAGAAGTACTCCAGCTCCGGTCCGACATAGAAGGTGTAACCCAGCTTGGCGGCTTCGGCCAGGTTGCGCTTCAGCACCCAGCGCGGGTCGCCGACGTAGTTTTCGCCCTGCGGGGTGAGAATGTCGCAGAACATGCGGGCCACGCCGTTCTCGTTCTGCGGACGCCAGGGCACCAGGCAGAAGGTGTTCGGATCGGGCATGGCAACCATGTCGCTCTCGTCGATTCGAGCAAAACCCTGAATGCTCGAACCGTCGAAGCCCATGCCTTCGTCCAGGGCCAGCTCAAGCTCCTCGGCCGTAATGGCGAAGCTCTTCAGCATGCCCAGAATGTCGGTGAACCACAACCTGATGAATTTGACCTTGTTGTCCGCGACCGCCTTCAGCACATCCTGTTTTGTCATAGCCATTGCAAGTGCTCTCCTTGAATCAACTTCCTTGTTGGGACCGTTCTTTCTGTAGCCTGTCCCCAACCCGGGCAGGTTGCCTGATACAAATGCAAGTGCCGTGCCAAACCCGGATAAGTTTCCTAACTACCGCACTGGCAGGGCTTTAAGAGGCTATTTTGATGATTTGTGCGTGGAGTTGATAACGGCAGATTATCGACAGGATTGTAGGATCAGCCATCTTCTGTCGCACAATTTCGTTGGAAGGAGAGAAAAATGTGGGTGTCGCGCAGCAAAGAAACAGCCCGACGCTTCTGCCGCGCCGGGCCGTAACAGGTTCACGGTATGGGGGCCGTCCGATGCTCAACGTCAACGGGAAGACCGCAAGCCCCTCAGCAATTCGTCTCTTGAAACCGATTCGCAACGGCCATCTCCGTACAGCACAAGATAGCCACGCCTGAAACGCGGCTCATCAGGCACCAACTCTTCTCCTCCGATAACAGGCGAGCCGGGCCGGCACTCAAACAGTACTACTGTGTTCCAGTAGCTGGTCGCATGTTGGCGGAATAATGCTCGATTGAAAGCCAGAATGCGTTCATTGGTGCCTGGCACGTACATGAGTTCCTCTGCAGGCATACCAAGGTGCATGTCGAGGGCCTGCGGAAGTTCTTCCTCTGTGGGCAGCCTGCCGTTGTCAAGCTCATACGTGCGGAGTGCACTGGATAGCTGCGTCATCTTCATCTTCATCGTTGCCTCAGCCGCGCCCTCTCGAGCCGCGGCAATCGCAGGCACCAGAATTGCAATCAATATGGCCATAACAATGACGCCAAGGCCGATACTGACGGCCGACACCACGGCGCCGGCGGT
>JAWLHX010000042.1:0-29039 GCA_041690105.1 Phycisphaerae bacterium | reverse complement strand
GAACGGGCCCGCAAGATCTACAATTTCCAGAAGTCGCGGATGATGGTCAACGGCGACCATTACACCTGGAATTACTGGGAGCCGATGGGCCCCATGGACTTGGACCTGAAGGCCCGCGAGACTGGCGGATCGGGTATGCGTCACTGGGTGGCCACGCACCCGTACCGTAACTACCAGGCTGGCGAAGTTGGCAAGATTGTCGAGGCTTATCATAGCGGGCTGACGTTCGACAAGGGCGACATTGAGCTGATGATCGCCACCAACCTGAAGGTCATGTGGAATGGCGACAAGGAGTCGCCGAAGTTCCGTAACTCCAACGCCCTGCTGCCCAGCGTGCCGCTGACGCCCGAGCAGCAGAAGGCCCACGATGCAGCCGTGGCCTCCAACGAATACGCCAAGGAGGGTCGGGCGGGCACACTGTGGACGGGCCTGGTCGATTTCGATCCGACCATCCGCGAACTTTACGAGCGTCAGCTTGCCGGCGGTCGCGGCATTGTGGCGGAAATAAATCGCGCTTATTACGAGAACGTGACAAAGAAGAAGGCGGCCGGTTTTGATCGTCATCACGACGAACTTCCGGTGACGGTTTTCGAGGCCCTGCCGAACAAGGCCCCTGCCCTGACTCTTGCCGCTGCTCTGCCAATGGTGGTGGAGAAGGACAAGCAGACGGCCCTGATCAGCAAGGCTGTGGTGCCGGGCAAGCTGGAGGTGACACTGGTGTCGGCCGATGGCAAGGACAAGCTGGCCGTGCTGCATAGCGGCGAGGTAAAAGGCGGCGGCGACGGCCATGCCGGCGTGTTTATTCTGCCGTGGGACCTGAAGGTGGACGGCAAGAGGCTGGAGGCGGGCAAGTATCGCATCCGCTGGAGCTTCGGCGAAGGCTATGCCGAAAGCCCGCTGGTGGTGGAGTAGAGTCGGCTGTAGCACGAGGCGGACTAACTCAGTAAAAACAGAGAGCACGGCGGGTTATGAACTGATCCGCCGTGCTTGTTTTTTCGGCACGTTGGCTAAATTGCATCTATGAATTTGGCAGCGAATATTTTCATTACGGTTCTCTTGCGGCGGGCTGCCCCCACCGCCCCGAGCTACGCTCGGGGCACCTCCCCCGTAAAACGGGAGAGGGGTTTCAACGGCAACGGCAATAGCAACGTAAAAAAGAAATCGCAGTGCCGGGGGCTTCAACGGCAACGCAACGGCAACGACAACGGCAACGGCAACGGCAGAAGAAACGGAGGGTTCTCGCTGGCTTAGCTGACGCTGCGTTCGGCTATTGATTCGGATTCGTCGGCCGTCTTCTGCTTCTTCAGGAATTCGCTGGCTACCAGGGCGGCCACCACACCTTCGCCGGCGGCCGTGGCGATCTGCTTATTCGATCCGCTGCGGCAATCTCCGGCGGCAAATATGCCTTTGACGCTGGTCCGCATGCTGCACTGGGGGGCGGCAATAAAGCCGTAATCGTCCAGTTCGATCAGTTCGGACAGGAAACCGGTATTTGGCACCATGCCTATCCAGACGAATACGCCGTCGCAGGGGTACTCGAAGGTCGTGTCATCCTCCAGATTTCGAACCATTACGCTGGTCACCTTTTCGCCGGGCTTGCCCCTGATTTCTTCAACCGTATGGCGATAGAGGATGTCCACCTGGCCCTTGTGCTTCATCAGTTCCTCGACCAGAAACGGCGAGGCGGTCATGTGGCCCAGTTTCTGCACGAAGGTGAGTTTATTGACAAACTTGAGCAGATGGATGCCCTCGTCGACGGCCGTGTTTCCGCCGCCGACGGCAACCACGTGCTTGTCGCGGTAAAATGGAGCGTCGCACGTGCCGCAGAAGCTGACGCCGTAGCCGGTAAACTCCTTTTCGCCGGGCACTCCGAGGCGGCGATATTGCGAGCCGACAGCCAGAATCAGGGTGCGTCCCTGGTAGCTGACAGGCTCATCGTCGTGGAGGCAATTGAGGATGAAGTGGTCATCCCGGTTCTCGATATTCTGGACCTCGGTGCGCTGGACAATCTGGGCTCCGAACTGCTCGGCCTGGGCTACCAGGCGGTCGGTAAGCTCGGCCCCGCTGATCGGCTCCGGAAAACCGGGGTAATTCTCGACCCGGGCGGTGGTCATAATCTGCCCGCCGGAGACCATCTTTTCAACCACCAGTGTGCGCAGGCGTTCGCGGGTGGTGTAGATGGCGGCGCTGAGTCCGGCCATACCCGCCCCCACTATCACCACGTCGTAGATATTGGTCTCGGCCTTTTCCGGAGGCAGGCCCAGAGTCTCCAGCAACTCCTCGTTGCTCGGGTTGACCATTTTGAAGCCCGCCGCCACTACCACGGGAATGATCCTTTTGCCCTCGGTCAGCTGGACCACCTCGCGGCGATCGTCGGCGTTGGCGTCGATGTCGACGTATTCGAAGTCCAGCCCCTGCTCTATCAGCAGGCGCTTAACGCGGTCGCAATCGGGACACCAGGCCGCACCGTAGACGGTGATTGTCTTATCGTGATTGCGAGTCTTGCCAGAATCTATCATGCTCCAGCGTCTCCCGGGCCGACATTATCGGCGACAAATGGATAGTGGCCAACTCATCAGTTATTGCGCACGGCATGGCAGACGGCCACAATATTCTCTTCGCGAGCCTGGGTCGGAATTGTGCAGGTCGGAGCGACAATAAAGGGCGTATCGCCCATCATCTGCCGGGCCAGTTCAAGCTCTTCGAGCAACTGCACGCAGCCGCCCTCTTCGGCGAAAAGTTCGGAGGATAGCCCGCCGGCCAGGGCCGTGTCGCCCAGGCGGCCGGCCATGTCCTGCAGAGTCACGTTGCGCGAGTCGTTGGTATCCCAATGCAACGCCTGCACCAGGGGATAATCGCTCAGCAGCTTAACGTAACTGTCCTTATCGCAAACGTGCAGCATGTTGAAGAAGGCGCCGCGGGTCTCCTCCAGCACCTCCAGGTCGTATGGTCGGCCGAATTCCTCGTACTGATTGCGGGTGAAGTTGCGGGCCGAGGCCACGTGCGTGGTGGCCAGGAAGATGCCGTCGGCACCGCGGTCGATGCATTGCGGCACAAAATCCTGGAAGGTGCTGGTGATGGTCCGCAGGCCCTGGTGCACGGCCTTGGGGTCGGTCTCGATCATGGCCCGCAGGTTTTCGGCTCCGCCGACCAGGTCGTGAGCAATGCTCATGGGGTTGAAGATGGTCATGAGCATGACCTCATCGGGGCCCAGTTCGCGTCGCAGCAGGCGAATCAGTTCGAGCATCTCCGACAGTGGCCACTTGTCCAGGTCGAGCGGCTGGAGGGCCTTGAAATCTTCGGCCTTCTGGACGCCGAGGGCTTTGCGGACGGGCTTGGTGTGTTCTTCATCAAAGTATTCGAAGGCCGAGCCCCAGCCTTCGGTATGATACTGGGCCCGGACGTTTATCTTCATGAAGTCGAAGTCGAATTGCCTGTGCCAGCGCAGCAGGCGTTCGGCCAGCGACTGGGCGCTGGTTTCCTCCGGATAAAAGTGCCTCCAGACGCTGAGCGGCAACCTGTCCACTGGCTGGCCGTGTACGGTCCGCAGAAGTCTTTCGCGTTTGCTGAGCTCTTCCGGCATGGTATTCCCTCTCTCTGTTCGATGTCGATTCGTGTCGCGCAGCGTCCATTTCCGGATAATCTTCTGCCGGTTTCTGATCAAGTCGAATGTAGACCCACGACCGTCACATGTCAAGGTAATCGGACATCGTCCTTGCGTGGCAGGTGCATTTCTGGCTATGATCAATAACGAGGCGGATGCTGCTGAGGCGTGAAAAATGAGCAGGTTTACTGACTTGTATACAGGAGATTTCGGATGAGCAATGAGCAATACAACCCAAACCAGCCGCACCAGCCTGGGCAACAGCAGGGGGCCCAAGGCCAGCCGCCGCATTACACCCAGCGTGTATCGTATGCTCCGCCACCGCCACCGGCCAGGCGCGGCCGGACGGGTTTCTGGATTCTGGCCTTTCTGCTGGCCGTGAGCCTGGTGGGTAACTTCCTTCTGCTGATGGCGGTGATGGTCCTGGTCAGGGGCGGCCCGAGCGAAGGCCGCGAACAGAAACTGCAGGAGGTTGTTGTTGAGTCGGCCGATACCAGCAAGCGCATCGCACTGCTTCGCATCGAGGGCATTATTGTTGAGGAACTTTCGGGGCGGTTGACGCCCAGCGGGGCCGATTACGAATTTGTCAAGAAACAGGTGGATCAGATTATTGCCGACGAGCGGGTTAAGGCGGTGGTTGTGGTTGTGAATTCTCCGGGCGGCGGTGCCAGCGCCTCGGACATGATTCTGAAGCAGTTGCGTCGCCTGCGCGATGAGCGGGGGCTTCCGGTGGTTGTGCAGATGGGCTCGCTGGCGGCGTCGGGCGGTTATTACGTGGCCATGGCCGGCGAATACATTTTTGCTCAGCCGACGACAATTACGGGCTCCATCGGCGTGGTAGCTCAGTTTTTCTCTCTGGAAAACCTGCTGAGCGAGAAGCTTGGCGTGGAGACCTACATAATCGAGAGCGGAGAGCGCAAGACGGTCGGCTCGCCCTTCCGCGACATGACTCAGGAAGAGTATGGCTACCTGCAGGAGACGATCGTCATGCCCATGTACGAGCGTTTCATCGAGGTCATCATGGAGGGCCGCAAGTCGCTGGACGAGAGCGAACTGCGCGAAGTTGCTGACGGTCGCATAATGAATGCTGACCAGGCCAAGACACTGGGGCTGATAGATGCCGTCGGTTTCCGCGAGGATGCCATTGAATATGCCAAAGGTCGGGCCCGGCTGAAAGAGGCGACCATTGTGCAGTACCAGCGGCAGGTAGGCCTGCTGGATGTCTTGGGCCTGAGTGCGGGGCGTGCGGCGCCTGACATGAGCATCTCTGCCGACACCCTGCAGCGCATGGCCGCGCCGCGCGTGCTTATGCAGTGGATGCCTTAAGGGGCGATGGACCGGAACCCCTCCCCCTTGACGGGGGAGGATGTCTCCGGCGCATGCCGGAGACAGATGGGGGTGTCGTAGCGCGGAAAACTGCCGCTCTTCTACACAAGGCCAAAGACTCACCCTCATCCGGCCCTGCGGGCCACCTTCTCCCGTCAAGGGAGAAGGGTAAAAACAGAAACCCCTCCCCCTTGACGGGGGAGGATGTCTCCGGCGCATGGCGGAGACAGGTGGGGGTGTCGCCGCGCGGAAAACTCCTCGCTCTTATGCACAAGCCAAAGCCTCACCCTCATCCGGCCCTGCGGGCCACCTTCTCCCGTCAAGCCTTCGACGAGCCCGGGGCGGGATAGGAAGGGGATAACTCACCCTCATCCGTAAATCCGTTTGCGACAACGGCCAACTATGGTTATCCTATCAGGGCTTTGTGTTTGTCTGTATCCCCCGGCAGTGCAGGTGGCTGAAGTACCTTGGCCTGCCGGAGCATGTTGTGGTGCGGCTGGAATGACTGTGAGGCTCAGCGGATGAAGACCAAAGGACAACTGGAGGCTGAGATCAGCGACGCCCTGATTCGGTTCGAGCGTGAATTCATGGGGCGCGGTCCAGAAGAAGCCAGGGCCTACATTATTGACGACATGGTACTGGTGCGGTTGCGCGGCGTGCTGACTCCGGCCGAGCGCAACCTGACGCAGATTGACAGCAGCACTCGGGGTCGCACGCTGATTAAGCAGGTGCGGATTGAGTTGCTGGAGAAGGCTCGCGGCATGCTGGAAGCCCTGGTCCAGGACATTACCGGTTGTCGCCTGCTGAGCCTGCATACCGACATCAGCACCTCGACCGGCGAACGGATCATTCTTTTCACGCTTGACGGCCAGCCTCAACTTAAAGCTTGACGATTGTGTGGCTGGACGCCACAATGTAGAGTCATAGAAGGTTCGGCACGATTGTCGGACAGTCTCAGGCGGATTGACAGGGGGTTTTCCTCGAAGAAAACCTGCTGCTTAATAGGCCGGCATGCGACTTCGCTTAGAGCGGAGTTTTGCGCCGGCTTTTTTCTTGCCTGTCGGAAAAGGTACAAAATGAGTGCCCAAGATCAGGCACATAGGCAGATTGCGGAGGTTGTTCAGCGTTTCGAGGAGCAGTTGACGGCTACCGGTCCGTCGGAAGTGCTGATCGACAACACTGACGATTACCTGCTGGTCACCCTCCGCCAGGCTTTGTGCAAGGCCGAGCGGCTTTACGTTCAGGAGCCCGAGGCCCACACGCGGCTGGAAGAGCTTTACATTGACGTTTATAACGCCGCCAAAGAGCAGCTTGAGAATTCTATAGCCGCAATCCTAGGTCGCCGGGTGTTGCGGAGCAGGGTCAGCATTGACCCCTTGCGTGGCGACGTAATGCTGATTTTTGTATTCCGGGAAGAGCTGTCATAAATAATGTTGGCAACCTTCACAAGTCGGCTCAATCAGGAACCAGGGAGCAAGCAGATGACACAGAATCATGCCACAGAAGTTTTAAAATCGAAAATGGATGCTGCAAATTTCCAGAAGCTGGCCGCACTGTCCAACGCCAAGCTGAATGCCTTTGTTGCCGATGCCATTGAAGTCTGCCAGCCCGACAGCGTGTGGGTCAGCACCGATTCGGCCGAGGACGTGGAATACACGCGCACCATGAGCGTGAAGCTGGGCGAAGAGAAGCCGCTGAACATTCCCGGTCACACCATGCACTTTGATGGCATGGAAGACCAGGGCCGCGACCGCGAAGTGACCCGCTACCTTGTGCCGCAGGGCGAGCAGTTCAGTTCGGCCCTGAACCAGATGGAGCGTCGGGCGGGGCTGGACGAAGTTCGCGACCTGCTGAAGGGCTCGATGAAGGGCCGCATCATGGTGGTCCGCTTCATGACTCTTGGACCGAACAACAGCGACTTCAGCATTCCCTGCGTGGAGTGCACCGATTCGTTCTACGTCTCGCACAGTCTGAACCTGCTCTACCGGCTTGGTTATCAGGAATTCAAGCGTCTGGGCGAGAATGCCGACTTCTTTGCCACCATGCACTCGGCCGGTGCGTTGGACGAGCGCATGACCAGCGCCGACGTTGACAAGAAGCGCATTTACATCGACTACACGACCGATACGGTCTACAGCGTAAACACTCAGTATGCGGGCAATACCGTGGGGCTGAAGAAGCTGGCCCTGCGGCTGACGATTCGCAAAGCCGACCGCGAAGGCTGGCTGGCCGAGCACATGTTCCTCTCGGGCGTTCATGGCACCGGTGGCCGCAAGACATACCTGGCCGGCGCCTTCCCCAGCGCTTGCGGCAAAACATCGACCGCCATGTTGCCGGGCGAGACCATTCTGGGTGACGATATTGCTTACTTCCGGGCTGTGGACGGTCGCTGCATGGCGGCCAACGCCGAGAGCGGCATCTTCGGCATTATCCAGAATGTCAGCGCCCAGGACGACCCGGCCATCTGGGATGTTCTGACCAAGCCCGGCGAGGTCATCTTCAGCAATGTTCTGCTGAAGGACGGCCGGCCTTACTGGCTGGGTATGGGCGAAGAGCCGCCGGAGGAGGGCGAGAATTTCTCGGGCCATTGGTTCAAGGGCAAAAAGGACGCCAAGGGCGCCGAAATTGCCTGTGCCCACAAGAACGCCCGCTACGCCGTGACTCTGCATGCTCTGCAGAATTGCGACCCCGAGCTTGATAACCCGGCCGGGGTGGAGCTTTCGGGCATTATGTACGGGGGCCGCGATGCCAAGGCCTACGTGCCGGTGCAGCAGAGCTTCGACTGGGAGCACGGCATTGTCGCTTACGGCGCCTCGCTTGAGACCGAGACGACCTTCGCCACCATCGGCAAAGAGGGCGTGCCGGAAATCAACCTGATGAGCATCCAGGATTTCGTGGCCATTCCGCTGGGCAAGTATGTCAGCAACAATCTGGACTTCGGCAAGAAGCTGACCAAGGTGCCGCTGGTCTTCGGCGTCAACTACTTCCTCCGCGACGAGAACGGCAAGTTTGTCAACGGTGTCCGCGACAAGCACGTGTGGGTCAAGTGGATGGAGCAGCGTGTGCATAACGAGGTTGGCTGCCTGGTCACGCCCACGGGCTGCATTCCCTGCTACGAAGATCTGAAGAAGCTCTTCAAGCAGGTTCTGGACAAGGACTACACCCGCGAGGACTACGTCAAGCAGTTCACCATTCGCGTGGCCGAGAACCTGGCCAAGATGGACCGGGTCGAGGATTTCCACCGCAATAATGTTGACCATTCGCCGCAGGCGGTGTTCGACGTACTGGCCGCCCAGCGTCAGCGTCTGCTGGAGGCACAGAAGCAGTACGGCGATTTTATCTCGCCGGACAAGCTCGAGCTACAGAAGGCCTGATCAGGGCTGATTGCCGCACGCGGCACGAGGCCGACGAAGCAATAGTAGAAGATTGACGTGATATGCAGCACGACTAGCGGCGCCATGGTCCAGGAACTCCACGACCATGGCGCCTTTATAGAATGAGGACGCAGACGCAACGAACCGTGCCACCCGCAGCTATTGATGCCCTTATTCACCATTACGAATGGCAATGACAGGAGCCTGAAAGTTGACCGATGACGGCGACAACGCCAATCGGCCTGATGACGGCCTGCACGCCCACGGGCGAGGAAATGCCAGTATCGCCCGGGCCGCGGACATTATTCGCCGCGGCGGCGTTGTGGCTATGCCGACCGAAACCGTCTACGGCCTGGCCGCAAACGCCTTTGACGCCGTGGCTGTGGCTCGCATTTTCGAGATCAAGGGCCGGCCACACTTCGATCCGCTGATTGTCCACGTGGCCGACCTGGCCCAGGCCGCCGAGGTCGCAGCCGAAATTCCCGACCTGGCACGCAAACTTGCCGATGCCTTCTGGCCCGGGCCGCTGACCATCGTCCTCCCGCGGTCCGAGCGAATTCCGGACATTGTAACATCGGGGCTCGACACGGTGGCCATCCGCCTGCCGGCACACCCGCTGGCCCTCAGGCTGATACGCGCTGCCGGTTTGCCACTGGCCGCTCCGAGCGCCAACCCCTTCGGCCGCATCAGCCCGACAACCGCCGCCCACGTGCAGGCCCAGCTTGGCAACAAGGTGGACCTGATAGTTGACGGCGGACCGTGCCAGGTGGGGGTCGAATCGACCATCGTCTCACTGGTCGGACCTCGCCCTGCCCTGCTGCGCCCCGGCGGCCTGCCGATTGAGGAAATCCAGCGCCTGACGGGCCCGCTCCTGCTCTCATCGACCATTGCAGCTACCGATCAGCCACAGGCTCCCGGACAGCTTGCCCGGCACTATTCGCCGCGCACGCCGCTGGTGCTGAGGCCAATGGCAGAGGGCGGTGAAATTCGGCCAACGTCGCCGGCGGAAGGCAAGGAGCGATTGGCGGTGCCGGGCGATGAGCAAGGGCATCAGCGAATTGGCCTGCTGAGTCTGCACACACCCTGCGATGCCGAGAATTTTGCGGCAGTGGAGGTACTTTCGCCGTCGGGCGACATGCGACAGGCGGCCGCGGGACTCTTTGCCGCCATGCATCGGCTTGACGCCCTTGGGCTCGACCTCATAATAGCTGAGCTGGTGCCGGAGTCGGGGCTGGGTCTGGCCATCAACGATCGGCTGCGCCGGGCTGCGGCCCGCAGTCGCACAGGCGGCAATAACACGGGTGGGGGATTATCGGACGGGAGAACCACAGAATGAGATACCTGGTGCTCATCGCCTCGATCATTATCCAGATCTGCCTTGGCGGCCTCTATGCCTGGACGACCTTCGTTCCGTATCTGAAGGACAATTACGGCCTGAGCGGGGCCCAGGTGCAGGTTATCTTCGGCTGCCTGATCGCCATGTTCACGGTGACCATGTTCTTTACCGGGCGCATGCTCGACCGCCTCGGCCCAAAGCCTCTGGCGGCCATTGGCGGACTGCTGTTTGCGGCCGGTTACCTGGTGGCATCCTACAGCGGCGGAAGCTTTATCATCCTGCTGCTGGGCATAACCGTGCTGACCGGACTTGGCACAGGCTTCGGCTACGTGGTGCCGCTGGCCATCTGCGCCCGCTGGTTCCCCAGGGATAAGGGTCTTGTTACCGGGCTGGCGGTGGCCGGCTTCGGCGGTGGTGCGGTCCTGCTGACGGCCATCAGCAAGCCCCTGCTGCACGAGGGCATGGACGTACTGCTGATATTCCGCTGGATCGCCCTCTTTTACGGCCTGGCCATTGTCCTGTCGTCGCTGATGCTGAAGGCTCCGGCCCCGCTGCACGGCTCCCGCGCCAGGCTGCCAATTAGCTTCCGGGCTCTGCTGAAAGATCCCGTCTTCCATGCCCTGATGGTGGGCATGTTCTGCGGCACGTTCGGCGGATTGCTGGTTGTCGGCACGCTGGGGCCGATGGCTCTGGAGAATGGGCTGACTCCGGGCATGGTGGCTGTGGCAATCAGCATGTTTGCCGTGGGCAATGCCGCCGGACGCGTATTGTGGGGCCTGGCGGCCGACCGCGTTCCCCGCACGCTCATGCTGCACAGCTTGGCATTTCTGGCCCTGTCGCTGCTGCTGATGTTGCCAGCACTCGGCAGCCAGATGTTCTTCGTCATAGTGGCCGGCCTGATCGGCTTCGGCTTCGGCGGATGCTTCGTCATCTACGCCGCCGACACCGCCTCGCGCTACGGCATCGAGCGGGTGGCCAACATTTACCCGATAATCTTCATGGCCTACGGGGCCTCGGGCAGCGTCGGCCCGCTCATAGGCGGGGCTCTGCACGATGTTGTGGGCAGCTATGTGCCCGGGCTGATCATCAGCGCCGCGGTAGTCGTTACGGGGATGATCGTTTGCCTTACTCTGCTGAGAGCCGGCCGCCGGAGCCGCAGCATTCTTACCGTGGCCGAGCCCCAGCGGACGAAGTCCTAGCGGCGTCAGCACCAGAGGTGCTTATTGTTGTGGCTGATTTTGCGCTGCATGTGGCTGCATCTTGGCCCTGTAAAGGTTGTCTGTTTCTTCACCCTTCTCACCTGCCCTGAGCCTGTCGAAGGGCTTGACGGGAGAAGGTGGCCCGCAGGGCCGGATGAGGGTGAGGTTGCGCAGGGTGCGAAGAGTTTTCCGCGTGCTGGCTGACGGCACCCGAAAATTTTACGTTGGGCACCCGTGATAGTTTTCCGCGCCGCGACACCCCCACCTGTCTCCGGCGTGCGCCGGAGACATCCTCCCCCGTCAAGGGGGAGGGGTTAAAACGGCTAAAATGGCTTGCCGCCACTTAATTGGCCGCCATGTTCACTCCGCCCGCCGTTTCCGTTTGACACCTGTGGCAGCGGGTTTAAAATGCCCGTCTTACCCGCATATTTCCTAGGAGAATTAAGATGAATGGCCAGTCAAATCCCTCTAAACCAAGCCGCGGGCGCCGCCAGCCTTTCGAGTTCGTTCGCCTGGTGGGGGCCGAGCGACGTGTGGGGCCCACCCTCGCTTCGGTGTCGCGTCATTGGAAGCATGGCGAAGAGTGCTTCCTGTTCGTCAGTCCGCACGATGACGATGTTGTGATCGGCGGCAGCCTGATGATTCAATCGGCCCTGAAGGAGAAGGTGCCGGTTTACGTGGCCGTGGTAACCGATGGTGCCATGGGCTACTGCTCGATGGAGGAGAAGGATACCATCAGCGACATCCGCCGGCAGGAGACCTTTGCCGCCTTCAAGGTGCTGGGCGTGCCGCAGAAGAACATTCACTGGCTGGGCTTTCCGGACTGTCAGCTGACTCGCTACCGCGGCCGCCGTCCGGCCACGGCCGAGGATGCCGCCCAGAGCTACGGTTTCACTGGCATGCAGAACGGCTTTACCGAGTTGCTGCGCAAGGTGCGCCCGAGCCAGATTTTCATGCCGACCAAGGCCGATATTCATCCGGACCATGTGCTGGTGCACGACGAGATGCTGATCAGTTGCTTCCATGCCGCCGGCAGAATCTGGCCGGAACTTGGCGAGCCGCTGGCCGGCATCCCCTATCTGCACGAGTTGGCCATTTACTGCAACTTCCCGTCGCCGCCGAAGCTGCGGCTGCATGCTCCGGACTGGGCCATGGAGAAGAAGCTGCAGGCTGTCGGCGAGTTCCGCAGCCAGAAGCAGATTGCCTCGATGGTCGAGTCGCTTAACCGCAGTGGTCCGTGGGAGTACCAGCGGCCGCTGGAATTCTCGCTCTACAATCCGGCCGTCTACCGGGAGATGTTCGACGAGCCGCTGCACATGGGGCCGATCCGCTGAGCGACAGCTTTCGCGGCCACGGCCAAGGCGTTGACAAGAGGAGCATGCTGATGACGCAGCCCAACATCATCTTCATCATAACCGACCAGTGGCGCGGCGATTGCCTGAGCGTGTCCGGCCACCCGGTGCTGGAAACGCCCAACCTGGACGAGGTAGCCCGCAACGGCACCTGGTTCCAGAGAGCCTACTCTGCCTGCCCGTCGTGCATAGCCGCAAGGGCTGCCCTGATGTGCGGCCAGACGCCCAGCACGCTGGGGCGTCTGGGTTACCGGGACAGCGTCCCGTGGCGCTACAAAACTACGATGATGACCGAGCTGGCCGCGGGCGGGTATCAGACGCACTGCGTGGGTAAGACGCACTTCTACCCGCAGCGGGCCCACCTGGGCTTTCACAGCATGGAGGCCTATGAGGCCCTGCAGAACCAGGATGGCGACTTCATCAACGATTACCATGCCTGGCTGGTGCAGCAACCCGGTGGGCCGTGGGATGAGCAGATGCACGGCCTGGACAGCAACAGTTGGATTGCCCGGCCGAGCCACCTGCCCGAGCATCTGCATGTGAATTCGTGGACCATCGAGCGGTCTCTGCACTTTATCCGCCGCCGCGACCCCATGCGCCCGTTCTTCCTGAACATTTCGTTCCATCGGCCGCACCCGCCGAACGATCCGCCGGCCGAGTACTTTCACATGTACGATAACGCCACGCTGCCGCCCATACCGCGAGGCAAATGGGCTGCGGAACATAATCATCCGGTTGACGGCGTGAATGCCGGATCCGGGCGGCTGCCCAAGGCCATGGCCGACCGGCAGAGGCGGGCCTACTGGGGGCAGATTTCGCATATCGACCAGATGATCGGCAGGCTGCTGGTCTACCTGCGCCGCGTGGACCTGATGAAGAACACGATCCTGGTCTTCACCAGCGATCATGGCGAATTGCTGGGCGACCACGATACGTTCCGCAAGACCACCTCGCTGGAAGGCTCGGCGAAGATTCCGCTCATCATCAGCGCCCCGCCTCGATTCAAGCTGGCGACGAAGCACACCACCGACCTGCCGGTCACGCACATGGACCTCATGCCGACCCTGCTGGAGATGGTCGGCCTGCCGGTGCCCGAGCATGTTGAGGGCAGTTCGCTGATGCCCCTGCTGCGCGACGACAAGGGCAACGACTGGCGACAGTTTGTGCACGGCGAGCATGCCGCCCCGGGCTCAAAAGCCGGCGGCGTGCAGTTTCTGGTAGGCAGCCGATACAAATACACCTGGTATACGGGCAATGGTCGCGAGTTGCTTTTCGACCTGGTGGACGATCCGCAGGAGATGGTGAATCTGGCCGACCAGGAAGCCTCGGCCGACCTGCTGGAGCAGATGCGGGGCGAACTAGTCAAGGTCCTGAACCAGCGGCCGCAGGACGGGCTGACCGACGGCCAGCGACTGGTGCCGGGCAAGAATCTGCCGAGCGTAAGGCCGGAGTTGCTTGAGCCTTGGTACGACAACGAAGGCGTTCCGCGTCCGCGTCGCGACATCAGCGCCTTTGCCGATGTCGACACACCCGGGACGGCAACTCGATTCTGGCCTTTGAAGGACTAACGTTTTTGTCGCCAGCTATATGATCTGGGCGCCAGCCACAAACGTCGTTCGTTTGAGGGTGCTTGACGGACACCCACAAGCAAACAGCTGCTTGTGGGTGGCACCCAACAAATTACCATTAATGGAGAAGTTGCCTGCTGGTGGGGCACGCTTTACCCATTATCACGCCATGCCAACCATCATGGGCAGGATGCCCATGCCACTGTAAAACGGCCGCGCCTTTTTGTCCTGATGAGACGAAAGGCGCTTGTGACTGATCCCACAAAGAGGCTAAAATACCGTTCTATGAATTGCCGTGGGGCGTAGGCACGGGCGATTCGAGGCCGCAGCCTGGCGACCACCTGAACCGCCGCGGCAGCTATGACGGATATGACAACTTTGGAAGGAGTTTCGACCATGAGCCTGGACATTACGCAACTGATTCAGAAGAACGACAAGCGCATTGTTTTCATGATCGCTGACGGCATTGGCAGCATTCAGAGCGGGCCGAATAACCTGACCGAGTTGCAGCAGGCCAAGACGCCTAATCTTGATCAGCTTGTGGCCGAGGGCGAGTGCGGCCTGCTGGACCCGGTGATGCCCGGCATTACGCCCGGCAGCGGCCCCGGACACCTGGGCCTGTTCGGCTATAATCCGATTGAATACCAGATTGGCCGCGGTCTGCTCTCGGCCCTGGGCATTGGCTTTGCCCTGCAGGCCGGCGACCTTGCCGCCCGGCTCAATTTTGCCACCATCGACCGCAGTGGCAACGTGACCGACCGCCGCGCCGGCCGCATCAGCACCGAAGAGAACCAGCGCGTGCTGAAGCGCGTCAAGGAAAAGCTGCCCGAGACAATTGACGGCGTGAAGGTTTTTCTGGAGACCGAGGCCGAGCACCGGGCGGTCATGGTCCTCAGGGGCGAAGGCCTGAGCGACAATCTGATCGATACCGATCCGCAGGAGACCGGCGTGCCGCCACTGGCGCCCAAGGGCACCGACGACTCGGCCGCAACACAGAAGACGGTGGCTGTGGTGCAGAAGGTGGTGGACCTGGTGCTTGCTACCCTGAGCGACGAGCCGAAGGCCAACTCGATTCTGGCTCGCGGCTTCGCCCTCAGCCAGAAGCTGCCCAGTTTTAAAGAGAGGTACGGCTTGGAGGCGGCCGCCATTGCCAACTACCCGATGTATCGTGGCGTGGCCAGCCTGGTGGGCATGAAGCTGCTGGAGACGGGTGACTCGCTGCTGGAAAACATCGAGGTGGCCCGCAAGCACTGGACGGAGCACACCTTCTACTTCATCCACTTCAAGTACACCGACAAGACCGGCGAAGACGGCGATTACGATAAGAAGGTGGCCCGGATCGAGGAGCTTGATGCCGCCATTCCGGCCCTGAAGAGCCTGAATCCGGACGTGCTGGTGGTTACCGGCGATCATAGCACCCCCAGCAAGATGAAGGCCCACTCCTGGCATCCGGTGCCTGCCCTGCTGTGGGCTCCGGCCACCATTCGCCGCGACGGCGTGAGCAAGTGGGACGAGGTTTCGTGCACCTGCGGCGGCATGGGCCGCCAGCCAATGGTTTACCTGATGCAACTGGCCCTGGCCCACGCCGAGAAGCTGGCCAAATTCGGCGCCTGACTAGAGCAAGGCGAAACTGCCGCGGGCGAGGTTACTTTTTCTGCTCTTTTGGTTGCATAGCGGACAAGGCGCGATATAATAAGGCGCTCCACCGGCAGTGGCGTTAATCGCCCTAAAAGCCGACGGGGGAGTAGCTCAGTCGGTAGAGCAACTGCCTTTTAAGCAGTAGGTCCTGGGTTCGAGTCCCAGCTCCCTCACCAGAGGTATCGACCGAATCGCAGGTGAGTGACGAGCTGCGACGGAATGAATAGAAGTTGCTGTGCGACGCAAACAAGTGGCCCTATCGTCTAGCGGTTAGGACACGGCTCTTTCAAGGCCGCAGCACGGGTTCGATTCCCGTTAGGGTCACCACGAAAAACAGGGGTCGCAATTCCTGCGGGAACAGGCTTGAATGTTCTGATCCTGCCCGAGAGTTGCGGCCCCTTTTCTTTTGGCCGATTGTGCTGGTTTTCCGCCATCGGCGCCTCAAGGCTGCACCCAATCCCATAGGGGGCGAAACCGCAAATTTTCGCTTTACAGGCACAGGCGGCGCGGTATAATCAGCTTAATCTGAAATAGCTACCCAAGACGCCCGGAGCCACCCGCCCAAACCGCACCGCTCCGGGCGTTGCCCCTTTTATGGGGGCTCCATCTTCTGGCCACAGTTAAGGCAACGCCCCGTTGCAATAAGCGTCTCCCGCTGGTAAAGTAACGCCTGCTCAAACGGTTTCGAACCAACCACAACTGGCACAGGATTACCTGCACAATATGGCCGCCGACGATGCACCTAACATTTTCGAGCCTGCTGCCGGCGACGACGAAAAGCCCGCTGAGCCAATAGGCAAGCGCTGCCTGCAATACCTGGCTTACGTGATGGTGCGCACGGGCATGATGCTCATCCAGATGTTCCCCATTGAGGTTCTGCAACTGGCTGCCCGCGGCCTGGGCAGGCTCTTCTTCCTTGCCGACCGTAAGCACCGCCGCGTGGCCCTGGAGAATATCACCGCCTCGCACCCTGACTGGTCCGAGGAGCGCGTGCGCCGCACGGCCATAAAGTCGTGCGAGCACATGTTTATGCTGGGCATGGAGATAATGAGCCTGGCCAAGCTCATCAACCATTACAACTGGCATCGCTACGTCAAGCTGGTCAACGTGGAGCCGGCCATCAGGCACATGCTGGACCATCGCGGCCTGCTGCTTATTACCGGTCACTTCGGCAACTGGGAGGTCCTGGGCTACGCCATCGGGGCCCTTGGCATTCGCAGCTACGCTATTGCCCGGCCCATTGATAACCCCTATCTGGACCGCTGGCTGCTGACCCACCGGCAGGAGACCGGCCAGACGATCATTAACAAATTCGGAGCAACCGACCTGATGGTCAAGGTGGTCGAGACGCGGCAGCCACTCTGTTTTGTGGCCGATCAGCATGCCGGATCGCGCGGCGTGTGGGTCGATTACTTCGGCCGGCCGGCCAGCGCCTACAAGAGCATCGCCCTGCTGAGCATGGCCCAGAATTGCCCCATAGCTGTCGGCGGGGCCTGGCGGCTGGGCAACCGCTTCCAGTTCTGTGCCGAGGTAGTCGACATTATCGACCCGCAGGATTATGCCGACGACCCCGAGGCCATGTTCAACATCACCCAACGATACAACAAGGGCATCGAAAAACTGGTGGCCCGGGCCCCCGACCAATACCTGTGGATGCACCGCCGCTGGCGCACCCCGCCGGAACGGGCCCTCAAGCAGCTTAACCGCCAACGCGCCAGGCAGGCCGCTGCTGCAAAATCATGATGCTCTATTGAGAAAAGATACCTTGGCTTATTTGCAGCAGTTGTTTCCTGCGATCTGCAGGCCACGCTCTACAGGCGGGGGCGCATAATCGGGGGAAGCATCAACAGCAGCAGCAGAAGGCTGACCGCCATGTAGACCGGCGTACCGATGATGAAGGCGGCGCTGGTCGGTTGCAGCCCGCTTCGGGCCAGGTCGGCGGCAATCGACAGGGGCGAGAGCCGCCACAGCCAGCCGATGTCGAGCCCCCTGCCCTCCAGCAGCAGATAGCCCAGTACGATTGGTCCGAGAGTCGTCACCAGCAGGTCCAGTTGGGCAAAACGTCGCAACCAGCGATAGCCACCGGTAAGGGCTGTGCGCCATGCAGCAGCCACCATGACGGTGCCAAGCAGACCGGTAAACACTTCTGCTATACGCCACATCGAATGGCCGCTGAAAACCGCTGCCGCCAGCAGAAACGGTATGCCGGTAGCCAGCACCATGGCCGGTTCGGCCACGCGCTCGGGCAGGCGTCGCCAGTAATCGCGCCGCTGGAAGTCGCGTTCCTCTGTCCGCAGCGGCCAGATAGGGGCTGCAAGCGACAGCAAGGCGGCCAGGGTCACGGCTACCATTGTCAGTGCGTTATCGTGTTGCGTGAAGTAGCTCGGATATTCGCTTATAGGTTCCAGCAGAGTCGGCATGAGCAGGGCAATCAGCAGAACGAAGGCACTGGCCCCGGCCAGTGGGGCCAGGTGTGCAAATCGCAGGGAGTGCGAAGCAAGCGGCGTGGGCGAGGCCGGATTCTGTCGCGTAGTCTTGGTCATCGCCTGCTGTGCAGGCCGCGTCCGGATGCCGTGCGGCCGGCATGGCGGCGCTGCCACCCCTCCACAAGATGCACCTCTGCCAGTTTATCCAGGCCCGGATTGCGCCAGGCATGCCTGAGTACTGCCAGTTTCTGCCGCGGAGTGCCCTCCAGGGCGTCGGCCGTCACACTTTGCGGCGAACCCCAGTGGACAAGCGTCCCGCTGCGGCTTCGCAGGGTAATTTCGCTGGCCAGCGGATTGATGCGTCCGCCGACGTTAGTTACGTCTATGGCTGCCAGCCCCATAGCGGCCGCCTCGGCGCCCAGGCAGGTTGCTACCTCGGCCCCGGCCAGTACCGCCGGATCGTCCCAGCGCCAACCTGCCGGCGGAGCATCGGTCGTCACACCTTCGATTGTCGGCAGCAGGCGGTTGCCCAGCACTGGCTCGGCAAACGGGGCTACGCCCAGCCGCACACCCTCGCCGTCAACAAGCACGTACGATGGCTGCGTGACCAGCCCCCCCACCTGCACAAAGGCCACCGGCTGGCGGAATTCTACGACTACCTCGAGCCCGCGGCCCGGCGATTGCTGCAGGGTCGAGTCGAGCCGCACCCGTACAACCCGCCGCACCCAGGGGTTACGCTCCAGGCACTGCCAGATGAGCGACATGGTGCGGGAGTCCATCAGGCTCATGCGTGGCGGCAATTCCTGAAACGAGGCGTTGACTTCAGCGATAATCTGCGGCGTCATCCAGCCACTGCCCACAAGCCGCAACTCGTCGCGATAGATGCAATTTTCGCCGCTCCAGGCTTGTTCGGCCCTGTGCTGATGCAGTCCATAGACGGCCCCCACGCCTGCTCCGCCAAAAATTATGGCGATAAGCAGCCCCTTGAGGAAGCGCAGCCAGACGGGCGCAGGCTCCTGGCCTTCCTGACCGCCGAATATCCGTCGGATAATACTCATATCAGTGTTATTATCGGCTGGGCGGGCTGCTTTTCTGCAATCCATCTGCGGAAGATTAGCCCGGAAAAACAACTTCCTGCAACTGTTTTCAGTGCTGAAAATCAGGACTGGGCCGGAACCTCGCGGCGGGCCATGGCAAGTTCGATGATGTTGCGACACAAAGCGTCGAAGGTGACGCCGGCAGCAGCCGCCGACTTGGGCAGCAAACTGTGAGTGGTAAAGCCGGGAATGGTGTTTACCTCCAGCACCCAGGACACGCCGTCGGCATCAAGCAGAACGTCGGGCCTGGAGAAATCGCGGCAACCAAGGGCCCGGTGCGCTGCGGCCGCAACCTGCTGCACCTGTTGCCGGAGCGGAGCGGACATTTCGGGATCGACCACGTAGCGTGTGGCATCGTCAAAATACTTGGACTGATAATCGTAAAAGGCGTGTGCCGGAATAATTTCGACTATTGGCAGCGCTTCGTCGGCCAGCACGCCGACAGTCAACTCGCGTCCCACAATGCGCCGCTCAACCAGAGCCTGCGGGCGCAACTGGAACACGCGCTCCAGCCCCTGGCGATAACCGGCCTCGTCGGTGGCGATAGTCACGGCCACGCTGGAACCTTCATCGAGCGGCTTGACCACCAACTCGCGGCCCAGGGCCTCCACGGCCTCGGCCGCCTGCTGCGGATTATCCCGATGCACGACCCGCCATTCGGGCGTGGCCAGACCGGCGGCCACGAATCGCTTTTTGGCTGCCAGCTTATCCATGGCCAGGCGGCTGGACTGGCTGCCGCTGCCGGTGTAGAGCACGCCCCGCTCGTCGAGCATGGCCTGCAGGGTACCGTCTTCGCCAAATGTGCCATGGAGGGCGATAAAGGTAACGTCGGATCCGGCCTCGACCACGCGATCGATCTCGGCCGGGCCGCCCAGATCCATCTCCCGCACCAGAAAACCACTGCGGCGCAGAGCCTTGCTGACTTCGCGCCCGCTCATCAGCGACACCTCGCGCTCGGCGCTCGGTCCGCCCATCAGCACAAGCACCGACACGTTGGCCGGGTCGCACGGCTCCAGCCGATCAAGAAAGGCCGGCCGAGTTATGCTAGCGGAGGGTACAGATGCTGCCACGTCACCAGATTTCAAGTTCAAGCTCCAGGTATGTCTCGGTGCGCTCGTGGACGCGCGTACGAATCAGATCAATCAGGTCGCGTACATCCTTACTCGTAGCTTCGGGGCCGGCAACTATGTAGTTGGCATGCTTGCGCGATACCGCCGCTCCGCCCACCCGTGTGCCCTTCAGGCCGGTCTGGTCGATCAGGGCCCCGGCACTCATGCCGCGCGGGTTCTTGAACACGCAGCCCGCCGACCGATTAGCCATGGGCTGCGAATTCTTCTTGGCGAACCAGATTTCTTTCATGAACTTGGCAATGCGCTTTTCGTCATCCTCGGCCAGCCGCAACTCGACCTCCAGAATAAACCTGGCGCTGATGTTGCTGCTGCGATAGCCGAAGGCCAGGTCGTCCTTCTCGCGATAGAAGGTTGTGCCGCGGGTATCCATCACCTTGACCCGCTCGACCACCTGGCCGATGTCTCCGAAGGATCCGCCGGCATTCATTTTTACCGCTCCGCCTACCCAGCCGGGAATGCCGACCAGCGGCTCGACGCCCGACAGATGGGCCTCGGCCGAACCCGAAACCAGCTTGCTGAGCGAACTGCTGGCCCCGATGCGCACCAGGTTCTCCTCGATGGTCAGGCCGCCAAAGCCTTTCGGGTCCAGCTGAATAACCGCCCCGCGCAGGCCTTCGTCGTTTACCAGCACATTGGAGCCATTGCCCAGCACGTGCAGGGCCAGTTCGCCCTTGGCGCAGCGGGCAAGCACCTCGCGAAGCTCGTCCTCGGAGCGCGGGATGATGAAATACTCCGCCGGCCCGCCCAGCCGAAAGGTGGTGACGGCCGACATGTCCTGCTCCTGGCGGACTATCTCTTCAAGACCTTCGAACAGCTTCATGCGTCATGGCCCTTTCATCGGACTCGCCCGGCCGCCGGCAACCTCTCCGCGGCCGATACCTGCCAAAAAACATCATTTTGCCTATTTCCCGACCGCACCCACCAGGGCACTGAGCCTCTGGAGCATGCAATCGGCTATCTCGTTGACGCTGCCGGCACCCATTGTCACCAGGCAGTCGCCGGGCTGCAACTCTTGGCTCAGCACGGCCAGAATATCATCGAACGAAGCCAGGTAGCGGGCATCGCCGCCGCTGCGCTGGATTTCGCTCGTAAGGTCGGTCGAACTCACGCGCTGCTTCTCGGCCTCGCTGTCGCGCACAAAGTAGATGTCGGGCACCAGCGTTACGTCGGCCAGGCCGAAGCTCTTGGCGAAGTCCGACATCAAAAAGCGCGTCCGGCTGTGCTGGTGAGGCTGGAAGACGACCCACAGTCGTTCGGGCTCGTATGCATCGCGAATGGCTCGCAACGAGGCCCGGATCTCCGTCGGATGGTGAGCATAATCGTCAACCACCGTAATGCCGTGCGAGACGCCCTTGAGCTCCATGCGCCGACCCACGCCGCTGAAGGTGGCCATGGCCCGCAGAATGGCGTCGCGGTCGATGCCCGCATGGTAGGCCAGAGCCGCCGCCGCCAGACTGTTCATCACACTGTGCCGCCCGGGCAGCTTCATCTGAGCCACGCCCAGCTTCAGGTCGCGGTAATGCAGCTCGAAGCGGCAGACGCCGCGGAATGTGGTCAGGTTGGTGGCCCGCCAGTCGTAGCGGGCATCGTTGAGGCCGAAAGTCTCGACCGGGGCGCCGATGCCCTGAACCACGTCGGCCATGTTGCGGTCTTCGCCATTGACGATGAGCTTGCCCTCGGCAGGCACAAGGGCGGCGAAGGCGGCAAAGACGGCCTTGACCTCTTCCAGATTATCGTAGCAGTCCGGGTGATCGTGCTCGACGTTCAGAATGGCCGCCAGTCGCGGATACAGGCTGAGGAACGAGCGGTCGTATTCGCAGGCCTCGGCTATAAAATGCTTGCCGCCGCCGGCCCGGCTGCCGCCGCCAAGTTGCGGCACGTCGGCTCCGACGACAAAGCTCGGATCGGCACCGCCGAGGGTCAGCATGTACGACAGCAGGCCGCTGGTCGTGCTCTTGCCGTGCGTTCCGGCCACGGCCAGGCCGCACCGGCAGCGCATTGCTTCACCCAGCAAGCCGGCGTACTTTACGACCGTTATGCCGCGGGCACGTGCCGCCTGTAATTCCGGATTTTCGTCCTTAATGGCAGCGGTTACCACCACACGGTCCAGTTGGTCGGGCAGATTCTCGGGCCGCTGGCCGATGCAGACCGTCGCTCCCAGGCTCTCCAGGTATTCCAGGCTGGAACTGCCCTGCCGGTCGCTGCCGGAGACCACCGCCCCCTCGCGGATAAGCATGGCCGCAAGCCCGCGCATGCCGCAACCGCCTATGCCGATGAAGTGCACCCGCTGCCCGCGAAACGGACAGGGCGGCAGAGTCAGCAATTCCTTGGCGACATGGTCGGGAGCCGCAAAGGCGGACGATACGCTTTGTTTCTGGTCGTGCATGGCGGCAGTTTAGAACCTTTCTTCTGAAGTGTCAACCGCGACAAAAAATGGCCGCAAAATGTTGCCCGCCCCGCAGCCCTTGTGGCCAACGTGCCGGGAAGAATCTCATCGTTTCAGCACATCAAGAATGCCCTGAGCCACACTGTGGGCGGCCTGAGGCTTGCCCAGGCTGCGGGCGGACTCGGCCATGTTGCTGCGGCGGGCATCGTCCTCCATCAGCACGGGCAGCACCTTCCACAGGGCATCGGCATTCTGCAGCGGGTCGACAGCGTCGGTTACCATGACGGCGGCACCGGCCCGGGCCAGTATCTCGGCATGGTGCCTCTGATGCTGATCGCGATGAAACGGATACGGCATCAGCACCGACGGCAGACCGACGGCCGTCAACTCGGCCACCGTGCCTGCTCCGGCCCTGCTCAGCACCAGATCGGCCGCGGCAAAGGCGGCCGGCATATCGTCAACGTAATCCCGCACCTGGTAGTGCTCCACGCTGGCTGGAATTTCCTGTCGCACCCGCTGGTACATGCTGCGGCCGGTGACGTGCACGACCTGCCAGCCGGCAAGGTGCTTCAGTCGCGAGGCGAGCAGGACCATGGCCGCGTTGACCGTTTTGGCTCCACTGCTGCCCGGTGCAACCAGAAGCAGCTTGCGGGCCGGATCGGTCCCCAGCAACCGGTGTCCCTGCTCGGGCGTAGCCGTCAGAAAACGGGAGCGGATGGGGCAGCCGACGACCTCCTTGCGGCCCCTGCTCTGGATGCTGGAAGCCGTCTCGGCAAACTGGGCGAAAAGCACCGTCGCCCGGGCCGCCAGTCGTTTGTTGGCTCGGCCCACAGCCACATCGGGGTTCAGCACAAAACTGGGCAATCCCATCCGCTGAGCCTGGTAGACCGGGGCGAACGATCCGAAGCCTCCAAGCCCGACCACGGCCTGCGGGCTGAAGTCGCGCAGCAACTCTTTGGCGTGTCGAAGGGCGGCCAGATAGCGCATGGTGAACTTGGGCCAGTGCCACGGGCGGGGCGAAAAACCGAGCACGTCCTCGTAATGGGTGCGATACGATTCCAGCTCCAGCACGCAGCGGTCGATGGCCCGCGAGGTCACGCTGAAAGCCACCTCCAGGTCGGGCTCAAGTTCTACCAGAGCCTCGGCCACCGCCAGCCCGGGATAAAGGTGTCCGGCAGTTCCGCCACCAGCCAGCAGTACGCGCCATCGTCGATTCGTCTTTTTCATATCCGGCCAGACCTTCATGTACCTTCGGCTGCGATTATGGGCGCGGCCGGGAGCTCGGCTTCAACTGGCGGGCTTGCCAGCGACGGCGACCGCGAGGCAACGGCCAGCAACAGGCCCAGGGCCCCGCTGGTCAGAATCATGCCGGTGCCGCCATAGCTGATCAGCGGCAGGGCGATGCCCTTCGTCGGCATGGAAGCCGTGGCCACGCCAATGTTGATGATGGCCTGCGTTGCCACCCAGAGAGTAATGCCCATGGCCAGCAGCATTCCGAAGCGGTCGCCCGAACGCGACACCACGCGCAAGCCAAGCAGCAGCAGGCTGACGAAAAGCACGATGACGATAATGCCGCCCACGGGCCCCATCTCTTCGCAGATGATGGAAAAAATGAAGTCGGTCGAATCTTCGGGCAGAAAGTTGTGCTTCTGCATGCTGTTGCCCAGCCCTACCCCGCCCCAGCGGCCGCTGCCAATGGCAATCAGGCTCTGCACGGTGTGGTAGCCGGTGTTCTGGGCGTCGGCAAAGGGATCCATGAAGGCGGTCATCCGCCCCATGCGCCAATTGCTGCTCATGATTTTGTAGACCATTCCGGCGGCCGCCGGCGGCACGAGCAGAGCCAGGTAGCGCAGTTTTACGCCGCCGGCCAGCATCAGCCCCAAGCCCACCAGCCCGACAAGCAGTGCCGTGCCGAGGTCTTCGCGGGCGATGAATACGCAGGTCAGCGCGAGTACGCCGGTCAGCGGCAGGAAGAGCCCGACAAACGGCCTCTCGTGCGACTTTTGCCGCGAAAGCAGCCAGGCAAAAAATACTATCAGGGCGACTTTGGCGAACTCGCTGGGCTGAAAACTCAGCTCGAACGAGCCAACCGGTATGCGGAACCAGCGGCGGGCTCCGTTGGTATCGGCCGCAATGTGGCGGACAAGTTCCAGCAGAACAAGGGCTACGCTTATGCCGGCAAATGCCACCCAGGGACGATTCAGCTTATGGTAGGGGAAGCGCATGGCCACCAGCAGGCCCAGCACGGCCAGTGGAGCAAAAAGCATGTGCTTGCCGAAGGCCACGTAGCGCTCGTCGGGATTGACCGACAGGCTGGTGGAATACACCATCAGGATGCCGACACCCAGCAGGGCCAGCACGTTAATCAGCAGCAGTCGCGTGGTGGCATTCAGCGACCACCCGGAAAGTTGCGGCCCGTCAGCGGCCAGCTCGACTTTCGACATTTACCGTCTCCTATCGCAGCTTGAGCGTGGCCAGGGCCACGGCAGCGCAAATTGCACCAATCAGCCAGAAGCGCACCACCGTCTGCGTCTCGGTCCAACCCTTCAACTGAAAGTGGTGATGTATGGGCGTCATCAGGAATATCCGTTTGCCGCCCGTCAGCTTGAAGTAGCTTACCTGCATGATGACACTGACGGCTTCCATGACGAACACGCCGCCAATGATAAACAGCAGAAACTCCTGCCGCGTGACCATGGCCACCAGGCCCATGGCTCCGCCCAGCGGCAAACTGCCGGTATCGCCCATGAAGACCCGGGCCGGATGGCAGTTGAACCATAGAAAGCCGAGCGTAGCACCCAGTATGGCCGCACAATATACGGCCAGTTCGCCGGCCTCCTGAACGTGCGGAAACAGCAGGTAGTTGCTCCAGGCCTCGCGGCCGGAGATGTAGCTGATGAGCATCAGGGCGGCCGCCACCAGGGCCGCCGAGCCGGCAGCCAGGCCGTCCATACCGTCGGCCAGGTTGACGGCGTTGCTGGTGCCGCCGATGACCAGTACCGAGACCAGCATGAAGCCGGCAATGCCCAGCGGAATCGGATACTTCCAGAGCGGCAAAGCCAGGGGCATGGCCTCCCCACTTGCCGGGAAGGGAATCGACTCGGGCATGATGACGCCATGGCGGCCGAAGCTCCAGATGAAGGCCCCCAGCACCACGGCCAGCCCTATCTGCAACACCAGCTTCTCCCAGAACCGGAGCCCCTTGCGACTGCGGACGACCATCTTCAGGTAATCGTCGACGAAGCCCAGTGCCCCGAGCCAGACGAGCGTGAGAATGCCGAGAAACACGTAGAAGTTGCCCAGGTTACCCCACAACAACAGCGTACCGATGACCGATATCAGGATGATCAGCCCGCCCATCGTCGGCGTATTCTTTTTGCTGGCGTAAAGCTCGTTTATCTTGGCATGGTCAAAATCGACGCTGCTGCCCACCTTGGTCCGCATCAGCACCCGTACCATCAGCGGACTGATCAGCATCATGATGAAAAAGGCGGTGATGACCGACAGGCTCATGCGGAAGGTCTGGTACTGAAACACGTTGACGAAGCGTCCCCACTGCGGATTCGCCCGCCAGAATTCATCGAAAGTTGTCAGCCAGTAAAACATTATTTTGCTTTCTTGCAGGTGCTGCTACAGAGCTGATTGCTCAACAAATCTGTCATTAATGAAGCGCCACTTCTGGGCAAGACCAGAATGTTTCCCCGGCGGCGTCTCAACAGTCCACACGCCTGCCTCGTCCTGCCAGATACGGCTCGTAAACTCATGACGCAGGAAACTGTGCCAAACTGACCAAATTCCACGGCTCTTGCCGACTATGAGCACCCAATCCCCGCTATTTTGTCCTTCCCAAGTGCTGACAATGTACTCGTTATTACCGTCACCGTCAAAATCCACTGGCGTCTCCAACTCCGCCTTGAAAATGTTTCCATCCGAAAGAAACTCTCTTGCTACCTCCACCCCGTTTTCACACACAACAAAGAAGTGCTCTTCTCCTTCACGTACAAACTCGGCCTTCGTCTCCACCCTGTGACTATTTGAATCACATCCGCCAAAGATCATCACAGTTATGACCATGGCGGCGGAAATGACAGATAACCGGATTTCCAAAACAGCCCCTTGTCCTTCGTGCTTACACTGGCAGGGCAGCATCCAGCGCCGATGTCGTTCGCCGTTCCCCACTCGCCTCCTGGTTGAGTCAGACGAGCGACCCAGGAGAATTACTCGCCGGAGCCAACCAGGAGTTTTACCTGATCCCCGCAAAGGGCGCGGGAGACCGCCTCCCGCAGGCGAGTGAGGAGCCACAGTCGATTAATAGTCATTACCCGTTGCGCCGAAGCGCTTCAGCACGGCCCACACAACCTGTTCCATGGCCAGCGACCGCGAGCCCTTGACCAGTACCGCGTCACCCTCCCGCACAAGCCGGGCGACGACTGCCGCGGCCTCGGCCGAAGTGGCAAAATGGTGACGCTCCAATCGTTCGCGGCGCATGGCTGCAAGTGCGGTGTGATGAGTCTCTTCGCCCACAGTCACCAGCACATCGACTGTCGAATCGGCAATGGCCTGCCCCAGTTGCCCGTGCATGGCGGCGCTTTCGGGGCCGAGTTCGCGCATGTCGCCAACAACCAGTATCCGCCTGCCCAGAACCGGCAGATACTCCAGCACATCGAGGGCCGCCAGCATGCTGGTCGGATTGGCGTTGTAGGAATCGTCGACGAGCACGGTGTCGGCGGCCAACTCGTGCCGCACCAGCCGATGCCGCGCCGGTCGAAATTCCGCCAGGCCCTCGGCCACGGCTGCATCCGACAGGCCCATTTCGCGGCAAACTGCGGCGCAGGCCAGAGCATTGTAAACATTGTGACGCCCCGGCACCGGCAGATGCACCTGGGGCCCGTCGTTCAGCACAAAAAGAGCGCCGCCAGTCGCGTCGGTCTCCAGCCGGCTGGCCCTGATGTCGCCTTCGCCCAGGCCGAAGCTGACAACGCGCCCGCGGGCCACCTCGGCCATGGCCGCCACGCGCGGATCGTCGGCATTGAGTACTGCCACGCCGCCATCCGAGAGACCGCGAACCAGGTTTTCCTTCTCGTGGGCCACGCCCTCAATTGTTTCCAGCCCGGCAAGGTGGGTCATGCCCACACAGGTGACAACGCCAATGTCGGGGCGAGCAATCGAGGCCAGGTGAGCAATTTCGCCCGGCCCGCTGGTGCCCATCTCCAGAATCAGGTAATCGTCATCCACCTCCGCCCGCAGAATCGTCAGCGGCAGACCGATGGCATTGTTGAACGAGCTCTCCGGATAATGCCCCCGCAGATGCCGGCTCAGCACCTGCCCCAGCATCTCCTTGACTGTCGTCTTGCCGCACGAACCGGTAATGCCGATAACGCGGCCCCGCAAGCGACTGCGATGCCAGGCCGCTAGTTCGCCAAGTGCTCGCAGCGTGTCGGCAACTATAATGACCGCCCCCGGGAAGTCCACCAACTGGTCGGCAACGTCGCCCCTGCTGATAATGACCGCTGAGGCCCCGCCCTGCACTGCCGGGCGCAGAAAATCGTGCCCGTCAAACCGCTCGCCGACAAGAGCCAGGAAAGCCTGCCCGGCTTGCAGTCCGCGGGTATCGGTGCTGATGCCGGACACAGTGCCCTGCGGCGAACCGGCCACCAGCCTGCCCTGCGTTGCGCCGATGATGTCGCTCACCTTCAACTGCATCAAGCGTCCCCCGCCACCGATTTATGTCCGCATTCCTCCAGCGCAGCCAGAGCTGCCTCCCGGTCGTCAAAGTGGTGCCGCTGGCTGCCGATGATCTGATAATTCTCGTGACCTTTGCCGGCAATAACCACGGCATCGTCCGGCCGCGCCTGGCGTATGGCCAGGGCAATTGCTGCCGCCCGGTCCAGTTCAACGGTCACCGCATCGGGGCGAGCGAAGCCGGCAAGCACTTCGGCGGCAATCGCCGAGGGGACTTCGCTACGGGGATTATCGTTGGTCAGGATGACCTTATCGGCCAGCCTCTCGGCCACAGCAGCCATTCGCGGACGCTTCAGCTTATCGCGGTCGCCACCACAGCCGAAGACGACAATTACATGGCCGGAGGTCAGCGGCCGCACCGAGGCCAGACAATTCTCCAGAGCATCATCGGTGTGGGCATAATCCACCAGCACCGCGAATTGCTGCCCCGCGTCCACCGGCTCGAGCCGCCCGGGCACAGCCGTCAGCGACTCCAGGCCGCGGACGATTGTCTGCGGCGGAATCGACAACCCGCGGGCCACAGCGGCAGCGGCCATGGCATTGCAGACGTTGTGCCGACCAATAAGCCGCAGGGCCACCGGGTGCGACTCATCGCCCAGGTGCAGCCGAAATCGCGTGCCGCGGATATCGCTGGAAAGACTGTCGGCGCAAACTTCGGCCTGCCGCAGCAGCGAGAACCACAGCACCCTGGCCCGAGTGGTGGCGGCATAGTCCTCGCTGGCGGCATCGTCGGCATTAAGCACCGCCGTGGCATCGGCCTGGAGGGCGGAGAAGAGCAGCCCCTTGGCCGCCTTGTAGGCCGACATGTTCTGATGATAATCAAGGTGCTCGGCAGTCAGGTTGGTAAAGGCGGCCGAGCGG
>JAWLHX010000041.1:0-29183 GCA_041690105.1 Phycisphaerae bacterium | reverse complement strand
CCCCCTTAAAAGGGAGAGGGGTTAACGTCAACGGCAACGGCGAATTTCCGGGCAGTGTACGGGGCTTTAAAAGCAAGGTAAAGACAACGGCACCCCCACCGCCCCGAGCAAGCTCGGGGCACCTCCCCCTTAAAAGGGAGAGGGGTTAACGGCAACGGCGAGTTTCCGGGCAGTGCCCGGGGCTTTAAAAGCAAGGTAAAGACAACGGCACCCCCACCGCCCCGAGCAAGCTCGGGGCACCCTCCCCCTTAAAAGGGAGAGGGGTTAGCGGCAACGGCCATGGGCAGGATGCTTAGCCACTGTGGGGCGATAGAAATTTACAACACCTGGTGAATCGGCACTACACTCCGCGTAACTTACTGGTACACAATCTGTTACGTGCTGCTGATGGCTGTTTTTTCGAGTGCGGCGTTTACGTTTTGCAACATGGTGCGTTTTCGTCGGATGACTGGCGAGTTGCTGGCGGAGCCTGCGATGCTATGCGTAAGTGGCTGTGGCACCTTACCTTACCGCTGTTCCTGAAAAAATCACAATTCCTTTTCTGCTTTTGGCACGGCACTTGCGATAACTATAGGGCATAGCCCGCTCGCTTGGCTTTCGCTCAACGAGATCCCGCATAAGCCCTCCCCCGGGTGCGAGTCTCACGCGACATGCCAAACCCCCTTCACACTCTAAGCGACGGGCTTAGAGATCAACCCGCAGCAGGCCAGCCGGTTGGCGGCCGCAGGCGGAGTAAGATATGAAGTAAGGATGTGCTGATTTGAGGCAGTTGGGGTCCGGCGACGGACAAGAGTCGCAGGGCCGAAAAGTGAATCAGAAGTCCGGCTTCGCGGATGGCTGCAAGGCATCCGTACCGCTCTCTCCAGGGCGGCATTAACAGTGGCTTCAATCCCCGCAACATGGGTGGCGCCTCCCTCCAGGTACCACCCGCAAAAAACAAGAGGCGGTCCGATTAACCTCGGATCGCCTCTGATTTTTCCATCACCAGACCAGAACCTTATGCCTCGCCTTCCTCGGCAGATATTTCAGCCGCACCTCTTGGCTGAGCCGGCGCCGCTGTCGGTTCTGCAGCCTTATCCTTCAGCACAGCCAGAATGATCATTCCGATTATTGACAGAAATCCAAGCAGGCACCAGGCCGGATTGCGCCCTTTGGCCTTGGCATAGTAAGCCAGACCGAGCATCAGCAGAAGAACGCCCAGGTAGATCAACGCATAAAGTTGAACAAAATGCCCCGCCAGTTGAAGAGCCAATCCAGGGACACCAAGCGCCAGACTGATGTTGTTGTACCGCCGAATCATTGCCACCTCCTTTGGATGACCGCCATGCTGCCCATTCTTCAGGATCGAAAACCTGCCTCTTACAACGCCGGCGCTTACACCTCGAAGGCCGACGGACAAATATCGTTCAACGGGCAGATCGAGCACCTTGGCTTTCGCGCCACGCAGACCTTCCGCCCGTGAAGTATCAGCTCGTGTCCTGCCCGTACCCAGTCCTTCGGCGGAATCACCCGGCTCAACTCCTTCTCAACCTTCACCGCATCCGTCTCGTTCGTCCAGCCCAGGCGCCTGCTCACACGACCCACGTGAGTATCAACCACCACGCCGCCGGGCCGATGACCAGTGTTGCCCAGTATCACATTCGCCGTCTTTCGACCGATGCCCGGAAGATCCACCAGCGATTCCATCTCCATCGGGACTTCGCCGCCATACTCATCCACTATCCGCCGCGACGCCGCTCGAATGGCCTTGGCCTTGTTGCGGAAAAAACCGGTCGATTGAATGTCCTGCTGGAGTTCGTCCAGATCGGCCTGGGCGAAGGCTTTGGCATCAGGGTATTTGTGGAACAGTTCGGGCGTTACCTTGTTCACGCGCTCATCCGTGCACTGAGCACTGAGAATCGTCGCCACCATGAGTTGCAGCGGACTGTCGAAATCGAGCGTACAGCGGGCGGCCGGATAAGCCTTTCGCAACCGCCGCAAAACCTCTTTCACCGGGGCTGCCGCTTTGCCTTTGGCCATAGGTCTACTCCCTCTAGTGTTTGTCTGTCTTTTGGGCCGCGTACCTGACTGCAACCGGTGCGGCGCGCGATCTACTCGCCCTCATCGGCCAGCGAGCCAAACTGTCGCTGGGCGGCAATCATGGCACGATAATTTTCGATCGGCACCTGGCCTTCCACCGCGTTTGAGGCCCCCAGGACGATGCCGCCCTCGGCTCTGGCCAATTCGAGCAGGTCGCAGGTCAGCCGGAAGACTTCGTCGGGGGTGCCCATGATGAGCCGGCCGCAATCGATATTGCCGCAGAGGCCGATTCGCGATCCGACGACCTGTTTGGCCTGTCGCATGTTCATGCCGGCCACGGGATCGATGGCCTGCAGGGCGTCGATGCCGGTGGCAGCGATGTGGTCCAGATAGGGCATGAGTTGGCCGTCGCTGTGCAGCAGGCAGCGTAATCCCACCTTGTGGATGGCCTCGGCCCAGCGCGTCAGGTATGGGTAGAGCCATCGCTGCATTTGCTGCGGGTTGAAGAAGGGGCCGCTGTTGTCGGCGATGTCGGCGGCGGCGAATACGACCTCGACTCCGCAATCGCGGAGTTTGTGGGCCACCTCCAGGCCGCCGCGGAGCAGTTTTTCGGCCTGCTCATCCACGCTGTCGGGGTCCTGGAAGATGCGCAGGCAGAACTCTTCGCTGTAGTCGGCCCCAATAATGCCGCCGGCGCTGGCCACCAGCACCAGGCTGTCGCCGGCAAGTTTACGCAGGGCCCGGATGTACTGGAAGCGAGCCTCGTTTGGCAGAATGTGATAAGCCAACTGGCCGGGGGCGGCGTACCAGTAGCCGTTGGGCACGGTGACGGCGGCGTAATTCATTTGCTGCGCGACCAGCAGGACAATCTCGGCATTGCGGTTGATGGCTTTGTCCTGCTCGGCGGGCGATAGTCGGGCGAACTCCTCGCCCAGCACCACGTGCCTGCCGGAGGCGGAATCCCAGGCATGAAATTCCAACTCCCAGACTGGCACCTGGCCTTTGGGCCGGCCGCCGCTGAGTGCGGTGAAGAAGTCGTCTCGATAGCTCATGGTGGCCGGGCTCCTGGTGGTGCGTCCTGATCGCCCGCGATGGCTGCAGTTCGGGCAGGCGATTGGCTGGAAATACTTGCCTTTGCGGCTTAGCGTGATAGATTACCAGCCAGAGCATCTGGGGCAACACAAATTCACCTGCATCGGCAACCGAAAGAGCCACCACATGAGCCTGACACGCAACTTCCGCAATCCGCCGAACGAGTACCGCATCGCTCCCTTCTGGTTCTGGAATCATGAGCTGAAGCTTGAGGAGCTGGAGCGTCAGATAATGGAGATGAAGGAGAAGGGTTTCGGCGGTTTCATTATGCACGCCCGGCACGGCCTGCTGACGCCCTACATGGGCGAAGAGTGGATGAAGGCGACGGAGCATTGTGCGGCCGTGGCCCAGCGTGAGGGCATGTGGGCCTGGCTGTACGATGAGGACAACTGGCCTTCGGGCACGGTTGGTCCGCGCCTGGTGCGTGAGCATCCGGAATTCAGGATGAGTCAGCTGATAATTGCCGACGAGGAAGAGCTGAAGAAGGGCCAGTCGATTGACCGTGAGTTGAAGAGCGGGGACGAGCTTTTCTGCGTGCTGGCGGTGGCCGTGGACGACGGCCAGGTGAGTGCCGGGCGGACGAAGGATTTGACGCGGCAGGTGAGGAAGGGTCGGCTGAGTTACACGGCCTCGCGGGCCCACGAGAAGGTGCTGGTTTTCGCCCGCGTCTGGTTCCGCGGCACCTTTACGGGTGGTTATCTTGATACCCTGAGCAAGACGGCCTGCCAGTGGTTTATTCAGGAGACTCATGAGAAGTATGCCGAGCGGGTGAAGAAGTACCTTGGCCGCAGCATTAAGGGGATTTTTACCGACGAGCCGAGCACCTGCTATTGCAACGTTGGCCGCAGCATTCAGTTTACTCCGGAATTGCCAAAACGGTTCGAGAAGGAGCACGGCATATCGCTCGCAGATGCCCTGCCGGCCCTGTTTTTCGAGGCCGGACCGCAGACGCCGAAAATTCGCCTGGCCCTGCACAGCACGCTGAAAGAGATGTACATGGAGGCGTTCTTCAGGCCGATATACCAGTGGTGCGAGAAGCACAAGATTCGGTCCATCGGCCATGTTAACACCGAGGGAGAGCTGGCCGACCAGGTGAAGCAGCAGTTGGACTATTTTGCCAGTGCCGGCGAGATGCATTATGCCGGCGTGGACACGCTGTTCGACACGACATTTCGCAAGGAAGGCTATACCAACAATCACGTGGCCTGCAAGCTGGCCAGCAGCGCCGAGCATCTTCTGCAGCGCGAGCGGGCCATGGCCGAGGCCTTCGGCGTGGCGGCCGGGTGGGATATAAATCTTCCTACGTTGAAGTGGCTGGCGGATTTTCAGGCGGTCATGGGCATCAACTATTTTATGCCCCATGCATCGTACTATTCGCTGGCCGGCTTCCGCAAATGGGAGTGTCCGCCGGATCATTCGTACCACAGCGCTTACTGGCCGTTCTACAAATATTTTGCCGATCACATGGCACGGCTGAGCGCCGTGCTGCATGGCGGGCGGCATATTGCACCGGTGGCCGTTCTGTCGCCGGTAGCCGCCGTTGCGGCGAATCTGGACCCGGCCACGAACCGCAAGCCGTGGGCCCAGGTTTGCGAGAACACGAGCACCAAGGAGATTACCGATACGTATGACTGCACCGTCGAGACACTGTCGCGGCACCAGATGGATTTCGATCTGCTGAACGAGGATATTCTGCAGCGTTCGGCGATTGGCAAAGACGGCACGCTGGAGGTGCGGGGGGCCAAGGGCAAGGTTATTGAGAGTTTCCGTGCCCTGGTGCTGCCAAGCGCCCAGGCGCTGTCGCAGAAGACGGCCGAGCTGATCGGCCAGTGGGCACGGGACGGGCTGACGGTGGTGTTTGTCGAGGCCATGCCCAGCATGTCGCCGGAGAAGGGGCAGGACGCGCGGCTTGCTCAGCAGATGTCGGACCTGCTGGCGCTGCCGAACGTATTTCATGCTCCGGCGGCTGATGCGGAGATGATTCGGGAGCTTAAGTCGCGGGTTGAGCCGGATATTGACGTTGGCGAGGCGCGGGACATTCTGTATCTGATGAAGGACAAGGAGAGCCGGCGGGTGGTGCTGGTGGTGAACACGAATCGCGACAGTGGTTTTGAGCGTCTGCGAGTTCGGGTGCGGGCCACTGGGGCGGTGCATCTGCTTGATACGCTGACTGGCGAGTTGACGGTTGTGCAGCCGGTGAGTCAGGACGATGAGTGGACAGAGCTGGACCTGGACTTGCCGCCGGCGAGCTCGCAGTTGCTGATGTTTTCACGGCGACGGCTGACCCGGCAGATGACGCCCCCGCCGATGGTGAGTATCGAGAATCAGCGGTTGCCACTGGCCGACAGCTGGCAATTTACGGCCGAGGGTGGCAATTATCTTCCACTGCCGCGCTGGCAACTGGAGATAAGCGGCAGCCATGGGTCGCGAAACTGGGCGTTGTTCAGTAAGCGTTACAGTACGCGGTTTTATGCGGCCATCAGCCCGGGTCGGGCGGTGCTGCTGGCCGATGGCCTGTTCGACCAGTTGCAGATTGTGAACAACGTGCAGCCGGAGGTACGGATTTCGCTGAATGGCCATTTGCTTCAGGAGTGGCGCGAAGGGACGCATTACGATCGGCTGGTGCCTGAGTGCGACGTGACAAGCCTGGTGCGTCAGGGCATGAACGAGGTGGTGATCGAGTCGGCCAGCAACTTCCGCAGTGGGCTTAATGTTGATCAGCCGCTGTACATTGCGGGGGACTTTACGGTTGCCGGTCAGGGCGAGAACGAAGTGATGAGCGTGGCCACGACCAGCATTCAGACGGGTAACTGGGCTCACCAGGGCTTCCCATACTTTTCGGGCATCGGCCGTTACGAGCAGGAATTCGAGCTGCCTGCCGAGTTGGCCGGCGAACGGATCTTCCTGGAGCTGGAAAAGGTGGCCTACAGCGTGGAGGTTCTGCTGAATGGCAAGAAGGTTGCAGCCCTGCCCTGGGCTCCTTATGTTACGGAGTTAACGGATTATCTGCGTCCGGGGCGAAATCTGCTTACTCTGCGGATTGCCAACACCATGACCAACCTGTTTGTGCAGACGCCGCAGGATAGCGGGCTCATGGGCCGGGTGAGCCTGGTAACCAGGCGGGAGATGTGACGCAGTCTTATTAGCGACGTGGGTAGTACCTACGCAGCTGGGGTCGCCGGCCGTGGCCAGGTGATAGCTGCGGCCTCGGGAGAGGGGGCAGCCCAACTCAGCGGCAACAATTAGAAACTGTAACCACCCTGCCCCTCCGGCGACAGAATTTGCGCAGGAAGGCTGACGGTGGCGGTGCCGCCTGGGCCTGCGGCTACCGGTCAGTTACCTGCGGCAACCCGACATCCACCGGCGGCTGCGGGTACTTGTTTCTGTCCTGTGGCAGGTCGGGCGGATAGCCGGGGGTGCCGTCGGCGTCGAAGCGGGGTACGGTGAAGTAGGTAACGGCCTCGAATTGCCCGGTTCGCAGGATCAGGCGGAAGTCGCCCTCGCGCTGCTGGCTGCGGATCGTGGCTGCGGAGGCCGCTGGGGCGCCATCGGAGCGGCGCCACCTGTAGCGGGTCAGGCCGGGGGCCGGGCGGTCGAAAATGTCGGCCTTGCCCAGTTGAGCTATGGGGTGGCCCTTGAAGCCATTGATTTGCAGGCGGTAGTCGGCGGCTTGCAGCAGTTGCTCGGCGGCCCGCACGTTGAGAATGGTTTCGGCGGGGTTGCTGTCGGCTTCGACAGAAAAGGCGTACAGTTCTTCCAGATTCTCGCGCGGCACGGACTGCACTTCTCCGCCGCCAATATTCAGACGATAGATACGCCCCAGCAGCGTGTCGATGGCGACCGTCACGGAGGGTTTCACGGGGTCCCCTCCGGCGGCAGGCATGGTAATGTTGCTCAGCCTTACCTCACGGTCCGGTGATAGAAATACGGGCTTCATCTCTTCCAGCGGAAGCGTAAGAGTCAGCGTGGCCCGACTGTGCAGGGGATTCTGAACAGCAATGTCAACGTTGTACTGCAGCAGCATGAGTATCTCCCCCTCGAAGTTGAAAGGGGCATATGCCGCATCTCCTTTGGCCTGCATGCAGGCAATCATCGGAGCATCGACAAGATTGGCGAAGGAGTCCGGAAGATCGGCCACAGCGTCCGGCTCGAAAACAACCACGGAGTTAGCCAGAACATCATGGATCTTAGCCACGTGCACGCCTCGATTACGCTGCACTGGACTGATCTGCCTCGCTTCGACAAATTCCCGCACCTCATCAATAGTGCTGTTTGGCAGCACGGCGAAGGCGTAGCCGGCATCCTGCGGGGCTGGTCCGTGATCGAGCCACAGTGTCGTTATGGGCCCTGCGCGTCGGGCGTAGATGTCGGTCGGCTCGTAGAAAATGACGCCGACATTGTCGATGAAGCACCAGTTTACTCCGCGCAGCAGTTGGGGCTCTTCGGTCAGGTGTGGCCTGTCGCCATTATCCAGCAGCAGCGGCACGGTGGCATCTTCGGCGGCCCATTGCAGGATGGTTGTCTGCACTGGGCGGCGTTCCTCGGGCGCAGCGGTGGACGTGATTGCGGAGCCCATAGCCAGGTAGCCGCCGGGGAAGAAGGTCAGGCTTTTGCGGGCCTCGAACTGTCCATAGGCCGGCATCAGGATGAAGGCGGCCACGCCAACATCATCAAGGCCGGCACCGCCGGAAAACTGGCTGCGCCCGTAATTCAGGCTGTGGCCGGTCTCGGGGCCGTCGGGGTGGTTCTCGGGATGGGCGCCGATGCGGCTGGTGGTGCCCGGCAGGCGCTGCCAATCGTAAAGGTCGACCAGCGAACGGCCCTCCGCCTGGCGGTAAATTTCGCGGCCGGTGCGGGTGATGTATGTGAAGCCGTAGGCCAAGTTCCAGCCCTTGGGGCCCTGGCGGTTCAGGTACTCGTAATCCTGCACGCGGCGCGAATACTGGCGGAAGCTGACGTGATAATCCTTGCCGCGATAGGCGCCCATGTCGCAGGTGTACCAGTACCTGAATCCGCTGACAGCTTGCGGGGCGACGTCGGCAATGGCGTCGGCCAGGTCGGCCAGGCCGGCCGAAGGCGCGTAGCCCTCGGCAATGAAGGCGGCGGAGGCTGCGCGCAGGTCGTCCTGGCGGGGGTTCTGGACGCTGGTCATAAAGAGCATTGAATCCAGCAGCGCCCCGCTCGAGCCCGGCGACTCGTAGATGCGGCCGCGGACGTTAATGTCCCAAGTGCCCTTGACGCTGAACCAGCGGAAGTGCTCCAGCAGCAGGTTGGCCATCATCTGTCGCTGCTCGGGGCCGGCAGTCCAGCGGGTGCCATCCAGCAGATACATGAACTGGCTGACGGTGTGGGCAAAGCCGATGCCGTAACCGCCGGCGTACGGTATGTGTCCATGATACATGTAACCGTAGTCCTCGCGAATGCCGCCATCGCTGGTCAGGCGTACGGTTCGCAGGGCCACCTCGGCGGCCGCGGCCAGGCGGACGGGGTCGTTCTGGAGCAGGGCCAGCAGGGTATGGTTGCGGGCCTCCCAGGCGGCGTTGGCTCCGCCCAGGTGCATTTGGGCTAACTGGGCGTCCAGGGCCTCCTCCAACTGTTGGCGGAGTTCGCCGGGCAGGGCTTCCTCAACAAGCAGAGCAGTGGCGCCAAGCCGCTCGGGCATGACAATGAGCCACGAATGCCAGTTGCCCGGCCGGGGGGTGTCGGGGTTGAAGTGCGTCAGCATGTGCTCAAAGTCGTGCAGCACGCGGGCCAGCACCTGGTCATCGTGGTAATAGCGATTGTGCGGGCTGCCCCAGGCTTCGGCCAGGCGTCGGGTATCGGCGGCATAGCGCATCAGACCTCGTACAAAGTTGGGGTCTTCCGGATCGTCCCAGGCCAGTGTCTGCGGGGGGCGGGACATCAGTTGCTGGGCATCTTCCGCCAGCCGCTCCATGGCCAGTTGCCGATATTGCCCCTGTCCGTCGCCACCGCGCAGCAACGACAGCATCCGCTGTTTGACAATCGCCAAGTCGGCTTCTGACAACTGCCGGCTGCCTTCATCGGCCGGCAATTGCCCGGCGGAAGTTGCGGCCACTTCCGCACCACAGCCGCAGAAGATGACAGTGGACAGCATGCAGGCTGCAAGAATGATCGCGGCAAAAAAACAGGCGGTCGTTGATGAAGTCATCTGAATCCTGCTCCATTTTAGTAATCATGGTTTGCGGACAGTGGTGTGCAAGTGCCGAGACGAAGTGGGATGTTACTCAACCGTCAGCCACTCGGCAAGCGGCAAATGCGGGCCTTGTCCAGAAGCTGGCCCGCACCATCCTTACCATTATTCCCTTCACACACCCCCGGTCCCCCGGCCGTGGCGTTCATCGTTGCCGCTATTTTCCCTTGCCAGCAAGCGATGCATTGGATATCATTATGATATCAGAGGGCTAGCTTTTTGCAGGAGGTGCAGCTATGGCAGATATTCTTGTTCGTGGCGTCGACGACCAGGCAATGAAGCGTCTTAAAGCCCGCGCCAAACGGCACGGCCGGTCGCTCCAAGGGGAAGCACGGATCGTTCTTGAAAGTGCCGCGGGCCAGTCCGTCGCCGAGGTCCTGGCCAGCGCCCGGCAATGGCGGAAGAAGCTCGGTCGGCGTTTTGACGATAGCGCCGAACTGATCCGCGAGGATCGCGAGCGATGAAGAAACTGGTGGTTGACGCCAGCGTGGTCGTGAAGCTCTTTTTCGAGGAAGAGCATTCCAAGGCGGCTGAAAAATGCGTCGCGCAGGCCACGGAGCTGCTGGCCCCCGACCTGATATGGGCCGAGACGGCCAACGTCATCTGGAAACGCCAGCGCCGTGGCGATCTATGCCCGGACGCAGCGGCGGAGATTCTGGCACAGGCCCTGCAGTTGCCGTTGCACATCTATCCAACGGCGGAGCTGCTGCCTGACGCCTTGGATCTGTCCATCCGCCTTGACCGGACCGTGTACGACAGCCTTTATCTGGCGCTGGCGGTGCGAACCAGGAGCGTCATGATGTGCGCCGATCTTCGCCTCGTGAACGCACTTGCCGGCAGCGCGATTGAGAAGCATGTCGCCTGGATCGGCAAGTCCTGCTGATTCGTGGCCGAATTGGTTGGCGGCCTATCATCTGACGAAGACTGTGGCGCACGTCTTTGCCTGTGACTCGGCCGTCGATGTCCGCTCCGTTGTATGGACGTGCTGACCACGGCTTCGGCATTGCCTGGAACTTGGATCACTTGGGTCAACGCTTTTGACCATTCGTCCAGGTTGCTTCTAAAAAGCTTCCTGGCTGGCGGCATGAAGTGTCACCCCCCGAAAACCATCCCGGTTTCGCCGTATTCCCCGCAAGGCCCGCTGATTTCGACCGGTACAACACGTGGCATCCAGCAGGCTTCGGATGCTCCAGGCAGGCAACTTAGTGGCTCACAATGAAAGTGCGTGAAGTGCAAGGGAGTTCGCTCAATTCACATTGCTGCGGCGCGGGCGATATAAGTCGCAACTTTCGGCATAACTGGCAATCAGTGGCCACGCCCGCTGCTGATGGTGCCGATCTGGATGTCGAGCTGATCGCGGCGCTTTATGTCGGTAATCTGGCCATCGGTCAGGTAGACAACCCGATCGGAGACGGCCAGCATTTTATGGTCGTGGGTGGCGCTGATTACAGTCACGTTGGCATCGCTGGTCAGGTCTTTCAGTATGCGGATGATCTCCTCGCCGGTCTTCAGGTCGAGGTTGCCGGTAGGCTCGTCGGCCAGGATTATTGCCGGATCGTTTGCCAGAGACCGGGCCACGGCTACGCGCTGTTGCTGTCCGCCGGAAAGCTGTGTGGGCTTGTTCAGCAACCTGTCTGCCAGGCCCACCTTGCGGAGCAGTCCGGCTGCCTTGTCCTGGGCATCGGAATCGGTCATGCCGCCAAAAAGCATGGGCAGCATTACGTTTTCCAAGGCGCTTTGCACGGGAATAAGGTTGAAGGTCTGGAAGATGTAGCCGATTTTGTGGCAGCGCAGCCAGGCCAGTTCCAGCGAGTCGAGGGCTGCAATGTCGACCTCGTCGATGAAAACCTGGCCCTCGTCAGGCTTGTCCAATCCGCCAATCATGTTAAACAGGGTGCTCTTGCCCGATCCGCTGGGACCCATGATGGACAGGTACTCGCCGCGGCCTACCGAAATATCGACCCCGCGCAGGGCATGGACCGGTTCGCCGCCAAGCTCGTAGACCTTCTTCACGCCGATGGCCCGAACGACTTGCGAATCGAGCAGGGCCTTTGAGACGTCGTCCACGGGAGCGGACGAAGAGGGCTTCTCATCCATCGAATTCAGACCTCCGAACGAAGTGCGGCGACGGGCGCCATTCGCGCCGCTCGCCATGCAGGGTAAAGAGCTCCGGCAATTGTCAGGCCAATGCCAATCAGCAGGCAGATAAGCGACATGCTGACGAACTGTCCGACCGGCACCAGCGAAGTGGCGGCCGCGCCATAGGCGAACCAGCCTTCAACCATGGTCAGCAGAATGCCCAGGGTAATGCCGACCAAGGTGCCGGCAATGCCCTGAAAGAGGCTTTCGAGCAGAAAAAGTTTGATGATCAGCGAGTCGAGTGCCCCCAGGCATTTCATGGTGCCGATCTCGTGAAAGCGTTCGGTGACGCTCAGCAGCATGGCGTTGAGGATGCCGATAAAAGCTATCATGAGAGCCAGGGTAGCCATCCAACGGGCTTCGAAGCTCGATCCGCCTTCGGCGTCGGCCGGGTCGTCGGAAGCCGTGGCAGTTACTGCGGCGGCGGAGGGAGCGTCCATCACCCGCGAGGCGTTGACACTGAGGGCCTCGCTGCAGAGGATGTTGGTCAGAAAAGCAATGGCCAGGACAATGCCGCTGACCACCAGCAACGACCGCCCCGGGCGGAGCCTGATGCTCTGCCAGGCCATTTTCAGGCACTTTATTAATGGCAGATGAGCCTGTTTCTGGATTGCCTTGTTGGCAGTGGGTTTCATTGCCTGCTCCTGCTGCCTTTCGCTGTTGAAGTCTGCTGCGCGGCAGCCGTGGCGGGGCGTTTGACCTGCATTACCACCAGCCCCCGGGCGATGAGCGACTTCAGAAAGGCCGTTACGGCGGCTTCAGCCTCGGCCTGTTGCAGTTTGTTATGACGTGCAAAGCGGCGGACAATCTGGCTGACGGTAAGCTGCCCGTCACAGGCATCGTACACCTGGCTGCCGACTACGTCGAGGCCGTAGGTGCGCTGGTAGGCGGAGGGGAATCCCAGCCAGCGCTGCCACCGTTTTGGCCGCACGGAGATGGTAACCAGCCTTCCGCCCTGGGGCCTGTCCTGCACCTGTACCGGGGGCACACGCAGGGGCCGGCCTCTGAGAGCCGAGTTACGGTCAATTGTGGAAGGTCGCGTTGAAGCCACTACGGTGTCCTTTCCTGCCAATGTTCGTCATCACGATTCATACGGGCCAGGGCCACCTTCAGCAGCAACTCGTCGACCGGTTGGCGGGCATCGTGCTCGGCTATCAGCAGGCGGCCCCTGGTCTGATCGTGAACCACCGCCCCTGCCGTGTGGCGCAAAGCCAGGCGGCCCAGCGGAAAGGCCAGCCGCTTCTGCCCGAAGCAGATGACGCCTTCCATGCAGCCATCGTCGGTTTCAAGCACCCAGTCGGTGACGACGCGCTTCAAACGATACTTTCGGCGCTGCAGGAAGGCCGCCGTGTTGACCCAGTCTTTAAGACCGCGCCTGCTGAGAGCCAGGTCGGCCGGGTAGACCTGCCGCAGGATCAGCGTCTGGCCTTTCGGCCCGCTCATGCGGAGGGCCATGTCGCCAAGCCTCAGACTGTGATGCTTGAGCTTAAAGCCCACCGGTGCGAGAAAGCTGCTGCCCATCAGGGCCCACCTGTCTGGCTCGCCAACCGGCGAGGCCATCAGCGAGCGCAACCTCTTCAGCGCCGCTTCGCTGCTGCCGCCGGCTGTCTGTTGGCGGACGGCCACCTCCAGAACCAGTTCGGCCGGCCGATTGTAGCCATACCAGAGCAGGCAGTTCTGCCACTTGCGGCGCCCGCCGGCCGCAACGCAGGCCACCGGCTCGAAGCCCGGTGGCGCCACCGGTTTGGCCAGTTGCCGATCGCCGGCCTTGATTGAGGCCAGGCGCTTGCTCAACCATCTGTCGGCATCGAACCGCCTGCCCGACGGTCGCCACCATTTGACCTGCATGATAGCTTCCGTGCCATCGGCCAGAATAATGTGACCGGAGCGATAGTCTCCTTCAATGCATACCGGCCGCCAGGTGCCCGGGACTTTCATCTGCCAACCGGCCCAGGCCAGGCAGTGGAGCGACTCCGGGTTGTGACGATTTCGCTTCACGGCAAAAACTCCTGATCCTCGGCCTTTGCGCTTCCTACTGCCGGGCGGGGCAAGGCCAGCGGAGACAATACCACTATCGCAACCAGCCGGCTAGAACGGTAGCCGGACGGCGCTCTTGCTCATCAGCACGAAGCCCAAGCTGAGCATTGTAATAAGTCCGATGCCTGCACCGAAACCGGCACTGAAGACGATCCGGTATTGCGGCCAGCGATCTCCGAAGCGTTTGGCGAAGACGTATCGCCCCAGCAGAGCACCAATGAACATTGGAACAATAGCATGTGGTAAGGATTGATCAAGTCCTCGCACGACGCCATAGACCAGAAATATCGGCAGCCCGAAGTGGCTGAGCGTGGCATAGACCATCAGGGCGATGCCCAGGCCTGCTGCGGCGTATTGCCAGACGAAGGCTTCCTGAAATGGGCTGACAGCCTCGCCGGGCAGCGTCGAGGAGAAGATCAGGCCTTCTCGGAAGGCCCGCAGTTCCCAGAACTTTTCGGCGTAGGGGAACAGGTCGCTCGGCACGGCGGAAATCGACCAGATGAACTGGGCGAACATCACCGTGGCAATGGCCATTATGGGGAAGATGAGCATCTCGGCCTTGATCAGCGAGGAGATTTTGGTGCCTGTCAATTCAGTGGTTCGGAACAGCCGCACCTGCATTCCATAATTGTGCAGCGGGATGGGTGCGAACCAGATTGCCGCCCCCTTGTATCCGGACATGATAAAGCTGGCCTCGCGAACGAAGGGTATTGCCACCTCCTGCCCAACCACGCCTTCCATTCGGGCCGAGACATAGCTGATGATGGGCGTGTAGACAAAGCCGTAGAAGATCAGCAGCCATAACGGAAACGGCTTGCCACCCTCGGGTATTGGAATGGCTGCGTTGACCAGCCAATAGGTCAGGCTGATGTAGGCTGTGGTGGACAAGGCGTATATGCCAAGAGCAATCCAGATGGAAAAATCGCCGCGCCCCGGGGGTGGCTTAAACAGCTTCTGCCATTGGATTCCGCCCCCGCTAACGCCCGCCTCGCGGCGCTTTTTGCGGCCGGTCGAATAAATGTGCCAGAAACCGATCACGGCTATGGCCATGACCAGTCCCAGGCCGAAACTGAAGTAGAAGTCCATGGTGTTGGACTGAATGGTGGGTATGCCTCCGAGGCCGGGCTCCCAGCCTTTGAGCACGCCCGTGTGCACCAGGATGGGATTGACAATAACGGTTACAAGCAGCCCGACAAAGGCTCCCACCATGGCCCAGAAAGGCAGCACCATGCCCAGAACGACAAATGACAGGTCGAAGCTGAACATCACGGGCATTGCGGGCAGATGCGACTCGGTATAGTTGGTCAAGTCTACAAACGGCAATGGAAGAATCTGGATACTGTTGGTGAAGATGGCGCTGGTCACGTTGGGTACGGCCAGATATATGGTGCCGAAGGCCAGCCCCGCGGCCGCCCCCATACTGAAGACGCGCCACTGCCAACTGTCGCGCTGATTCGAGGCATCGGCCAGGGCGGTCATGCCCATGGCCCCTACAGGAGCCAGCGGAAACGGCAGTTCTTCCACGTCGCTCGTCAGGCGGAACATCACATAACCCAGGCCGAAGTGGTCGAGCCGCGAAATCAGCAGTTGCAGCACCACGAGCGAAATAGGCATCAGCCAGGCCATCACGAAGAAGCTTCGCTCGGCCAGCGTGGAGGGGTCTGTCGGAGCATACCAGTGAGGAATGTACTCGGTAATGCCCAGCTTGCGCATCTCTTCGCTCTGGGCCACAAATTGCTGCCATAGCAGGCCGCCGCCAGCGTGTACCACCGCCCCGCACATGTAAAAGAGGACGAAGATCTCCGGCCGCTTGAGCGTCTTCATGGCCCGCCGGGCCACTTCAACATAAAGGATAACGGTGACCCACTGGGCGGCGGGCCCCATCTCGATGCCGGCCACCAATTGCATGTACAGTTGCGTCGGCGTCATCAGCAGGCCCACAAACAGGGCCATGATGGCCGTTCCCCAGTTGATGCCGTCCTGGAACGTGTCCGGCCGCTGCATCAGGTCGCGGAACTGTTTAAATTCGCGATCTTCCCTCATCAGCCCTTGGTCCTCAGCGCTGCGCCTTCTTCGGGTGCCTTGGTAACTGCTGTTTCAGTTCTCTTGTCCATAAGCTGCTGTCGTTTTGCGATGGCTGCCGCACGGGCGGCCTGACCCTGATCTATGTAAGCTAGAATGCGCTCGGTGAGCAGCTTTCGCCAGCCGAGCAGTTGCCGCCGCAGGCTGCCGAGGAATGAACGGTTCAACTTGTGCCAGGTGGCCACCGAGCCGCTGGCGCGGCGAATCTGCACGTGAATGCGATATACGCCCTCCTGCTCGCCATGGCGGATTGTCAACGTCACATCCTGCCGCACCCCCAGATCGTAGGGTGCCAGCCAGGCCGTGGCGGCGACACCAAAGCCGGGCATATCTTCCGACTCCGGCGGCAGGATGCGAAGATCATCGGTGCTGAAATCGCCGATGACGCCTTCCTTGTGGGCATCAAGAAAATCGTGCAGGAAGGCGGCTATTCCGGAGGCTGTACCCGAAGTCACGGTAAAGGGCAGGAAATCGGTGATGGTGTCGCCTTCGGGCTGCGGAACCTGCCAGGAACGTACGTTGCTCGGCGCTGCCAGGCGGCCGGCCAGGTAGGCCGGCACGAGCGAGGAGACCATGACGACCATGAGCACCATGACCATAATCATGATGGCCTGAGTGCCGGAATAATTGAGCGTGATGTCGCCCAGCCAGCCCATTTCGCTAAGGCCTGTTGCCACGCCCTGGCCAACCACATAGCCGAAGATGGTTCCCATCAGGCCGTAGGTAATGGCTTCGGCCAGAAACAAAAAGCCCACGTGCAGTGGGGCCAGCCCCAGACTGGTATACACGTAGATTTCGCGTCGCCGTTCGGCCAGGGAACTCAGCATGGTATTGAAGATAATCATGCCGCCGATCAGCAGCGGGATGATCAGGCTTCTGGGTGCGGTGGGCACCAGGGGCACGCGGGCCAGAATGGTGGCGGGCCGGCCAATTCCTCCGTGGGTTACGATGAATGCGAAGCGGTCGGCCAGCTTGCGAGCTACGTCGGCGGCCTCGTCGGCATCAGCGGTGGCAACGGCAATGCTCCGCAACTGCCCCCCGCCGACGTACTGCTTCAGCATATCGCCGCGAACTATGAGCACCGAGTCGCTGGAAAGGTGCGGCAGACCACTGTCTTCACCACTGCCGGAACCGCCGCGCTCTTCGTGGGCCAGGCGGGCCAGGTCGGTGTTGTCAATGTCCTTGATCTGATCGAGGCTCAGCGCGCCATAGTCAGCGGGCGTCAGCGGTTGGTCGTCCAGATCGTGCACCAGGCTGTCGAACTGCTGCGGGTCGAACAGGCCGATTACCTCCAGCGGCTGACCGGCCACAATGACCGTATCCCCGGGCTCCACGCCCAGTTGCCTGGCACGCTCCTCGGCCATGTAGCAGCCGCCATGTTCGGCGAAGCGCTGCCAGTTGGGACAGACAGAGGCGATAGTGCCCAGTCGGCTCTCGCCCGGATCGAGCCCCAGCGCCGCGTTGATTTCGACCTGGTGGCCATTGCTGCGGTTGTAGACGTTCAGGCGCCACACGTTGTTGTTCTGCACCCACCAGTACCTGGGCACAATCTGATGATGCGGAGTCAGGTATGCTGCCACCTCATCAACCGCCAATGGAGGCATAGGCCGCGAGCCGGCATTGCGTAGCAACACCCCGTTAAAGCGGGCCTCGGCATCGAGGGTATTCTGACGATAGTCGACATAGCGGCTTGTGGAGACAAAGCAGAGCAGGGCGAAAGTAATCAATACAACCGTCAGGCCGGTCAGGGCCGTGCGCAACTTGCGCTTCCGCATGTTGGCAATGCCCAGGCGGATAGCCGTGCTGAGCACGCCGGTGCGGCTGGTGCGGGCCCCGCTCTCTTCGGCTCGGCCGCTGCGCATCTTCTCAAGCTCGTTGGAGAACTTCGAGTAGACCATGGAGATAACCAGCAGCGCCAGGCAGATGACGGCAAAGGCCATGATGATGGTCAGTGGCTGACTGCTTATGCGGAAGGCCGGATGAAAGCTCCAGAGTATGCCGGTCATAATGACGAAGATGGCCATTGTGCTGAGAATCTGCCGGTAGACGCTGGAACAGGCCAGCAGCAGCCTCTCCATGGCAAAGGAGAATGGCACCAGGGCGAGCAGCAGGAAGATAGCCCCGCGTATGGTGTCGGACGCGGTATCCAGGGCCGCCTGATAAGCCGCGGATTCATTGGCCATGGCCGCCCCGACAGCCTGCTGATAGCGCAGGCCGTCATCGTCCTTAAGAGCCTCCTCCGCCTGCTGCAGGAAGGTATCGGTGTTCTGTCGAATCTGCTCGATAGCCAGGCTGGTAATGCCTGCCCTGCGGTATTGCTCCAGCCGCACTTCGTTAAGGCGATACCAGTCGCGAGCCCCGATAAAGGCCGGCTCGTGCGGCAGCGGCTCACCGGTCGCAAATCCCCTGGCTAAATCGCGGGCCGTGGTCCCCTGCTCTTCGGGGTCGGCCATGTTGAGCAGCGCCATTCGATTGCGGGTTATTCCGGCTCGCAGAATAAGCAACCACTGGAGTTCGGGCTCAACCTGGGCGGCCATCATGCCCTCGCTGAAACTGACATTGTTGCGTTTGGCGGCGCTCATCGAACGGGCGTCCAGCAGGCTGCCCGACTCCAGCGGCATCAGGAAGCGGGCATCAATCAGTCCGAAAGCCGATATCTCGCGAGAGGTGAAAGGCGTGGCCCTCATAGTCATCGACTTGATGCCTGCGTTCAGGTTGGCCGTGAGCATCGAGCCACGTCCCGTGCGCCGATAGTCCACGGCCCTGCTTATGCTGCCGTCCTGCTCGATGTGGTAGGCCTGGAGGTAGACCTCGAACAGCTTGGTCCATCCCGGGAGTCGGGCCGGCAGCAGATCGAAGCGGAAGCGACCATCGGCCCCGGTGAAGACGAATTCCTGTCGCCGCACGCCAGCAGCAGGCTTGGCGGTCCGCACCGGCACGCACTGATCCGGCCCACTTCTGCCGGGCACCAGGTTGACCAGATAGCCGGTCATGGGCAGGCGGGCTACAGGTTCGCCAGGAGCAAAATCGACCACCGAACCGCCGACTCGCGACCACTTGGCGTGACCGGGCTTGGCCGTGCGGGCAAAATCGGCATCGGCGGCCAGGGCCTTAAGCAGATCGAGCGTGGCCTTGATCTGCGGAATCAGGCGTGACCAGTCCAGCCGCTCGTAACTGTCCGATGGTGTGTCGACGCGCACCCGGTCGGCTTCCAGCGTCGTCCAGGTAACGGCAGGCATGCCAAGGCTGGTGGCCGGCGAAGTCAGCGTGGGCACCAGGCCGATGACGTGGGTGGTGTGTCGGGCAATTTTGGTGAACGGATCAAGGTTGACATAAGGCCGGGAATCCGCGGGCCAGACTGGCCGCTCCTCATCTTTGATGGCTTGCACAATCCACTCGCGCAGGATGCGGGCATTGCCAGTCTCGTCAATGCGCTGGAAGCCGCAACTGCGGCTCGGGCCGACCATGACTCCGGCGTCCGAAATGTCGATGCCCAGCAGGAAGATAATGGGGGTATCCTTGGAGTCGGCACTCAGCCCCAGGGCCTGCATCATCTCGTTGCGCATCTGCACAACATCGTCCACCCGGTCGCCAACGGCCACCGCCTGTTCGTGCTGAGCGATTATGCGGCTGCGCGTGCGCTGCCACAGGCCCTCCGATGTGGCCCGCAGGCCTTCGGTCATCGGCCGCGATGTGAGCATACTTCTCTGGGCGCCCCTCAAGTGCGTCCGCTTCTCGAGCAGCACGGCAATGCGATCCTCAATCTGCGCAAGGCGGTCGCCCTCGGCAACAAGCTTCTCAAGGCGCAGAGACTGCAATTCGGCTTCGAGTATGACGATGTCCTGGTCCACCTCGTTACGCACGATGCGATGCAGGCTGCGATAACGATTGGCGTGCAGATGGTCCAGCGGATGGCCATCGCTTTCCAGTTGGGCGGACAGTTGCAGCAGTTCGCGATATTCCTCCAGCACCGTTGCCTCGTCCTTCAGGCTGTCCCGCCGGTCGTCGGACTGCACCGACATGGCGCCCAGCATCTGCCGCACGCCAAGCTGGCTGATGGATTGCGCATCGACAAAAGAGAACACGAGCGGCAACTCGGGTCGATGCTCGGCGAAGTGGCGGATGGCCACCAGCAGAGTTGCGGCATCAACGGCGGCATCGGCTCCGGGGGCAACTTCGGGCACAACGCCGGAGGAATCGATCTGGGCGGCAATAGCCAGGGCGTTGCGAGGCGGCAGCCCCTCGCGGGCATTGACCAGGACGTAGATGTTGGTCGCCTCGACTTCAGCCCACTGGCTGGCACTGTCAAGGCGGATGCTCGTCAACCGTCCGCTGCGCAGAGCCTGGGCCAGCGGCCCCTGGGGCACGAAGAAGCGAGGCATGTTGACCGGAATCATTAGAAAATGACTGGCAGCGTCCTGTTGCCTGGCCTGTCCGTCATCGAGCAGGATGATGGCCGAGGCACCCGCCTGTGCTGCACGGTGCCAGCCTTCGCCGCCACTGAGTTCCATTACGGCAATCTGGCCGCGCAACGAATTTGGCGGAACCTCATCAATACTCGCCTGGCCGATGTACACGGGCCGCCCGGTAATGCCTGCCGCCGGTGTGCTGTTCAGCCGCACATTGGCCGGCCACAGCGGGTAAAGGCGATGTCGGCCTGCCAATTCGTCCGGCTCGGCAATGGTCAGCTCGGCCCCTTGCACCTGTGGCATGACCACCGGAAAACGATGCTCCCAGACGTGAATGCCCGGAATCTCCCGAAGCTCATCCAGCAGCCCCTTCACAATTTGGCCGTGGCCGGGTGTTCCGACTACGCGCGACGGCACGCCGGCAATGCGTTGCGTCTCTCGGCGGACGGTTTCGACGTCATCGTTGGTAAAGTCTGCGCCGAAGGCTCGGGCGCCGACCAGGGCCATGGCTATTGCCACAGTCAGGACTGCGTATTTTACTTGTGGCACAAATGACCCCATCAATTGCTCCACCCGAGTACGACCACACAGTTTTCCGGCATCTCGCCAGTGCCAATACCGCCACACGACCCTGCTCCTAGGTCGGCTGCACGAGCACCTTTTGCAGGTCTTGCGGGGCGACTCCCATGAATATCATCATCGCCGGCACGATTGACCACAGGGCCGTGGCCACGATTTCGCCGACAATCAGTCCCATGAACAGCGGAATTGCCCGCCGATAGAGTCCGGCTCCGCCAAAGCGCAGAATCAGCGACTTAAGCGACCAGCCAAGCAACACACTGAGCCACATGGTATTGGAGTAGAAGGTAAAGACCAACAGCAGGCCGACGGGATGCAGCGGCCACTTCGGCAGGTTCATTGCTGCCCATTGCAGGGCTCCGGCCAGGGCGAGACCAAAAGCGATGTGTGCCGGCTGATTGTAGGGCTTTTCGTTGAACGCTCCCTTATCCCACTCGCGGAGCATCTGTTCGGCTCCTGCAAACTGCGTGGTTCCGCCTGAATTCAGCGGAGCATCTCCCGCAAAGCTGATGCTGTGATTGTAGTTCATGCCCAGGTGCACGGCCCCGCAGATGACCACGCCGATCATCATCACCAGTACGAAAAGCCAGGCCATCCGGGCGCGAGCCCGCGGATTGGCATCAGGGTCCAGGGCAATGGCATGCGTGCCCATGGCGGCAGCATTGACTCGCGAGCCAAACTGGAACAGCGACACCATGATGCCGCTGAAAAAGACGCTGGCCGCCGTAAACCATCCGACAGGCAACAGCCGCATAAGCTGGGTGGCATGAGCCGAATCGATACGCACAAAGGGCAAGCCGGTTTCGGCGACAATGCGGCTGATAAGCAGGCTTACCATGAAGGCGATAGTCACAAAGCCAAGGGCCACCAATGGCTGCACGTTGACCCACACCAACCAGGCGAACATGCCTCCAAGCCCCAGCAGAAAGGTCAGGCCGGAGACGCGGTTGTAGCGATGCTCATCCGATGCCGGCCGACTGATCATACACCTTATGATTTCATACCAATGGCGCCGGCCAAGCCAGATTATGCCAATAGACAGGGCTATCATGGCCCCGGTCCGATGATCAACGACCGTGTCTTGATGCCAGGGCGGCAAATAGGCTTGGCGAATAACGGCATAGGCTGCATAGGCCAACTGGAAAAACCAGATGGAAAAACTGATACGGGTGGGCATGAAGAAGGTGACGCCAATCAGCAGGAAATAGATCTGCCCGCTCTTTATGGTGTGGTGTAGGTATACAAGCGGTTCCTCGGTGAAGACGTCGTTCAGATTCCACTGCAGGGGAATAGCCGGGACACCGCTCGGGAAGTATATGTTAAGGCCGTAAAGGAGCTGAATAACAAAGACCAGCGCTGCCCCGATCCAGAAGCTGCGCCTCCTGAAAAGCGGCCCCAGAATGTGGCCCGAATCCGATTGCTCTATCAGCGAACGCTCCAACTCCAGCAGTGGGAAGGCCAACCGCTCGTTGCGCTGCCATTGCGGCAGAACAATCATGCTCAGGCCCATCATCATGATGAAAACAAACAGCATGAGCCCGCCCCAGGAGGCCAGTGGGCCCAGCCATGCTGACCAGGGAATGGACTCGTCCGCGGGTAATTCCTGCAGGAAGGTGTATGAGGCCGGTGCGGGATCGCCGAATTTTGTGCTGTCGGGGAACAGTTCATCCGGCGTTTCGGCTTGTTGGAAGGCCGATGACAGCGACTCCTGCTGAGTCAGGTGCCAGTTTGTGCGGGCCAGTCCGTAAGGCAGCATCCGCAGCAAGCCCTGCCCCGGAATGACGCTGGCCATCAGCAGCATGCCCATGATCAGGGCCAGTTGGCGATAATCAAGAGACCAGCGATGGGCAAGCTTCAGCAGAAGGGGGTTGACGACCATTACCAGCAGCAGCATCAGAAACAGGGCGCCGATTGGCAGATATGAATCGGAGATAAAGCCTGCATCGATCAGAAAATTATTGTAAGGAGTGGCAACCCAGATGATGAGGGAGCCGAGCAGGCCGATGAGAATGGCAACGAACACCCTGAGAGTACGCGACACAGGTGGTTGCGCGTCCTTCTGCCTGCCCATCAGACCTCCTCACATGAAGCCCGCCAGAGCCTATCATCTTGCAGCATAATACATAGAACTTTTGGGATTGTCAACTTCCCGTAAACTCAGCAGTTATAAATTCTGAAGTCGCATTACTAGGGGGCGATTGGTAAAGATTCTGCGGGCACATGTCGGCGGCCACCTGCTGGGCGGTGAAACGGGCAGTGCGGCCGAAGGTCTGGAGCTTGCGTTGCGCCGCGGCCCGCGCACGAGTTTGGAGTCGTCGGCGAAGAGTTCGCCGAAGGCGCGACCGGCGCGGATGGAACCTGATGCTGCCATTTTTAACGGGATGAGCACCCACAAAAAAAAGACCCTCGATCTTTCGATCGAGGGTCTTAAGAAAAATTCCCGGCAGCCACCTACTTTCGCGCTTTAAACACTATCATCGGCCGAAGTGAGCTTAACGGCTGAGTTCGGAAAGGGATCAGGTGTTTCCTCACTCGTATTGCCACCGGAAAATTTGCGGCACTTTTCCAAGCTTCGCGGAAAAGCGCTGTGACAATTCAATAGTGCAGGTCGTTTTTTTGCTGGATTGGCGGTTGACTAAGCCGCCGAGTGCCACAAATTACGGTTTGTCCTGGTTTTGAGCCATGACAACAACAATTGTGGTCAAGTGCTTGATCATTAGTACGGGTAAGCTGAACACATTTCTGTGCTTACACCTCCCGCCTATCAACCTGGTAGTCTACCAGGGATCTCTCGCTCATTAGAGCATCGATACCTAATCTTGATGAAGGCTTCACGCTTAGATGCTTTCAGCGTTTATCCGTTCCGGACTTAGCTACCCAGCGGTGCCCTTGGCAGGACAACTGGTTCACCAGAGGTCCGTACTTCAAAGTCCTCTCGTACTAAAGAAGTACCATCTCAAGTATCGTACGGCCACGGCAGATAGGGACCGACCTGGCTCACGCCGGTCTGAACCCAGCTCGCGTGCCACTTTAATCGGCGAACAGCCGAACCCTTGGGACCGCCTACAGCCCCAGGATGTGACGAGCCGACATCGAGGTGCCAAACCGCTCCGCCGCTATGGACGCTCGGGAGCGATCAGCCTGTTATCCCCGGAGTACCTTTTATCTGGTGAGCGACGACCCTTCCACATGGAATCGCCGGATCACTATGCCCTGGTTTCCCACCTGCTTGACCTATCGGTCTCGCAGTTAAGCAGGCTTATAGCATTGCCCTTACAGCACGATTGCCAACCGTGCCAAGCCTGCCTTTGGGCTCCTCCGTTACCTTTTAGGAGGAGACCGCCCCAGTCAAACTGCCCGCCTGACATTGTCCCGCATCCGGATTCACGGACAACGGTTAGACGTTTAAATACACCAGGGTGGTATTTCAAGGACGGCTCCACCCCAACTAGCGTTGGGGTTTCAGTGCCTCCCACCTATCCTACACAAGCATATCCAAACGACAGTATCAGGTTACAGTAAAGGTTCACGGGGTCTTTCCGTCTTGCCGCGGCTAGGTGGTATTTTCACCACCACTGCGATTTCACCGAGTTTCCATCCGAGACAGAGCTCCAGTCGTTACGCTATTCATGCGCGTCGGAACTTACCCGACAAGGAATTTCGCTACCTTAGGACCGTCATAGTTACGGCCGCCGTTTACCGGGGCTTCAGTCGTCAGCTTCACAGGACAAGTCCCGCTGACCGACTTCCTTAACCTTCCGGCACCGAGCAAGCGTCAGTCTCTATACATCCTCTTACGAGTTAGCAGAGACCTGTGTTTTTGGTAAACAGTCGCCAGAGCCGATTCACTGCGGCCTCTCTCCGAAGAGAGGAGGCTCCCCTTATTGCAAACTTACGGGGTCATTTTGCCTAGTTCCTTGGATGGAATTCTCTCGAGCGCCTGAGGCTACTCGCCTCGCCTACCTGTGTCAGTTTTAGTACGGTCAGCCATGCTCCTCCGCACGAAGGTTTTCTTGACGAATCCCGCGAAGACTCGCTTCTAAAGCGAAGCTCGCCCTACGGCTTGACTTGATGTCGGCGGATTTGCCTACCGACAGTCTTGCCTTTGGGATAGCCATTTCCGATCGGCTTCTCTTCCAAAGGATTCGCGTCACTCCGCACGTGCAAACGTTACATAGCTGGTGCAGGAATATTAACCTGCTGTCCATCGTCTACGCCTTTCGGCCTCGACTAAGGTGCCGACTAACCCTGGGCGGATTTACCTTCCCCAGGAAACCTTAGGCTTACGGCGGACAGGATTTTCACCTGTCTTATCGTTACTCACGCCAGCATAATCACTTGCAAGCGCTCCAGCACTCCTCACGGTATGCCTTCGACGCAGCTTGCAACGCTCCCCTACCAGTCAACACACCCGAAGGTGTGTCAAATCCGCAGCTTCGGTATCATGCTTGAGCCCCGATCCTTATCGGCGCTCAAATGCTCGACCAGTAAGCTATTACGCACTTTTTAAATGGTGGCTGCTTCTAAGCCAACATCCTGGCTGTCTCAGCATCTGAACTTCCTTAACCACTGAGCATGATTTTGGGACCTTAGCTGGCGATCTGGGCTGTTTCCCTCTTGACCCTGAATGTTATCACCCAAGGTCTGACTGCCGGGATAGTCTCTATGGTATTCGGAGTTTGGTTGAAACGGGTAGGCTTGGGGCCCCCCGTTTTCATTCAGTAGCTCTACCCCCATAGAGTAGTTGCCCGACGCTAGCCCAAAAGCTATTTCGGGGAGAACCAGATATCTCCCAGTTTGATAAGACTTTCACTCCTCCACACAGCTCATCCCCTAACTTTTCAACGTTAGTGGGTTCGGTCCTCCAGGGATTTTTACATCCCCTTCAACCTGGCCATGCGTAGATCACTGAGGTTTCGGGTCTACTCCGTACGACTCGTTCGCGCAGTTAGCGCTCGCTTTCACTTCGGCTCCGCCCCTGAAGGGCTTAACCTGGCCGCACAGAGTAACTCGCTGGCCCATTCTGCAAAAGGTACGCCGTCACCCGTTGTCCCGACGAATCGGGACCATAGGGCTCCGACAGCTTGTAAGTGCATGGTTTCAGGTACTTTTAACTCCCCTTAAAGGGGTGCTTTTCACCTTTCAGTCGCCCTACTTTTTCTCTATCGGTTGCCAGAAAGTACTTAGCCTTGGGGGGTGGGCCCCCCAGCTTCACGCGGAGTTTCACGAGCTCCGCGCTACTCTGGTACCTGAACGAGGGGTCCGAGCATTTCGCGTACGGGACTTTCACCCTCTGTGGTGTAATCTTTCCAGATCACCTTCCGCTATGCTGAACTTTGTAACCCTCATGTGTTCAGGCCCACAACCCCGGGACGAATCCCGGTTTGGGCTCATTCCTTTTCGCTCGCCGCTACTTGGGAAGTCGAGGTTTCTTTCTTTTCCTGCAGGTAATTAGATGTATCAGTTCCCTGCGTTACCTCCGACGGTCTATACATTCAACCGCCGGTATACGGGGACAGTTGCCTGCCCCGTATGGGTTTCCCCATTCGGACATCTCGGGATCGACGCTTGTTTGACAGCTAACCCGAGCTTATCGCAGCCTACCACGTCCTTCATCGGCTTCTGGCACCAAGGCATCCACCATGCACCCTTAGTAACTTGACCACAATTGTTCTTGCCATGAAGACAAAAACCCGTGGACGCACCGTTATTTAAAGGGCACTCGGTTCTCCAACTTCAGGTGCTTACATCACCCGAAGTCGTTTATTACATATAGAATGGCGAAATCAATCGCCGTTCCAGCTTTTACGAACCTTACACTATTGAATTGTCAAAGAGCTTCTTCCGCCAGTCTAGCACCGGCGTGTCTTGTTACAGCTTCTTACCGTCCTCATCGGGCGGCAAAGTCTATTTCTCTGGTGGAGACGAGCGGGCTCGAACCGCCGACCTACTGGTTGCAAACCAGTCGCTCTCCCAGCTGAGCTACGTCCCCGTGCGGTCATCAGGTTCGCGGCCACCACGTTCACCGTGGCTCACCTGGTCCTGGTATGATCGTTGTCTTCGATCTTTCAGGATCCTCAGCAGGCCGACGATCAGCAGGGCAGCGACAGCACCTGCGACGAAGGCCGCCAGGGCCCAGACCAGTCTCTCAACGATCTCAGGGCTCATCTTTGCCCGGATGTCCTTTCGATGTAAAAAGGAGATGGTGGGCCCAGATGGATTCGAACCATCGACCTCACCCTTATCAGGGGTGCGCTCTAACCAACTGAGCTATGAGCCCACCCGTATCAGTCGTTTTTGGAGTCCGGCCGATCGGGTGGTAGGCGGTTTAAGTGGCTAACCGCAGCGCTACCCCGAGCAGAGAAAATATAATATAGGCAAGCAGCGTGTGAGTCGCAAGAGCGAGGCTGACTTTACGTGCCACTGACTTTCGTCAGCGAAACGTTCTAGTTATCCCTAGAAAGGAGGTGATCCAGCCGCAGGTTCCCCTACGGCTACCTTGTTACGACTTAGCCCCAGTTACCGATCTTACCGTCGGCACCTCCCTCCCTTACGGGTTGGGTCAGCGACTTCGGGTACTATCAGCTTCCATGGCTTGACGGGCGGTGTGTACAAGGCTCAGGAACATATTCACCGCGGCATAGCTGATCCGCGATTACTAGCGATTCCAACTTCATGCAGGCGAGTTGCAGCCTGCAATCCGGACTGAGAGACGTTTTTTGGGATTAGCTCCACCTCGCGGTTTGGCAACCCTTTGTACGCCCCATTGTAGCACGTGTGCAGCCCTGGGCATAAAGGCCATGAGGACTTGACGTCATCCCCACCTTCCTCCGGTTTAACACCGGCAGTCTCGTTAGAGTCCCCGACATTACTCGCTGGCAACTAACGACAAGGGTTTCGCTCGTTAAGGGACTTAACCCGACACTTCACAGCACGAGCTGACGACAGCCATGCAGCACCTGTTCACGTTTCACCCGTAAGGGCAGTCCCCGGCTTTCACCGGTTTCATCCGTGTATGTCAAACCCAGGATAAGGTTCTTCGCGTTGCTTCGAATTGAGCCACATGCTCCACCGCTTGTGTGAGCCCCCGTCAATTCCTTTGAGTTTTAGCCTTGCGACCGTACTCCCCAGGCGGTGCACTTAACACTTTTGCTTCGACCGTGACGGCGTCAGAACCACCACGATCTAGTGCACATCGTTTACAGCTAGGACTACCGGGGTATCTAATCCCGTTCGCTCCCCTAGCTTTCGCACCTCAGCGTCAGGACATTCCCAGCGAGCCGTCTTCACCTCCGGCGTTCCTCTTGATATCTACGCATGTCACCGCTCCACCAAGAGTTCCACTCACCCCTGAATGCCTCAAGTCGGTTAGTTTCGGAAGCAATTCCTGAGTTGAGCCCAGGGATTTCACAACCGACACAACCGACCGCCTACGTGCCCTTTAAGCCCAGTGATACCGAACAACGCTCGCTCCCTTCGTCTTACCGCGGCTGCTGGCACGAAGTTAGCCGGAGCTTATTCTGGGGTTGACGTCAGATCAGGGAGCTGTTAACTCCCATCTCTTCATACCCCCTAAAAGTGGTTTACAACCCGAAGGCCTTCCTCCCACACGCGGCGTCGCGTCGTCACGCTTTCGCGCATTGCGAACGATTCGAAACTGCAGCACCCCGTAGGGCTCTGGGCAGTGTCTCAGTCCCAGTGAGGCCGTACACCCTCTCAGGCCGGCTACCCGTCGTCGCCTTGGTGAGCCTTTACCTCACCAACTAGCTGATGGGAAGTAGACCGCTCCCACACCGGCAGGTCCTTGCGGATCCCCGCCCTTTGCTTACAAGGTCTACAAACCTCGTAAGATCATCGGGTATTACTGGCCCTTTCGGTAGGTGCCCGAAGGCACCGCCACTATCCCCGTGCATAGGGTACGTTATCTACTCATTACTCTCCCTTTCGCCACTATTTGAAAGACAGGTTACCCCGTCTTTCAAACCGTTCGACTTGCATGTCTGAGCCACGCCGCCAGCGTTCATTCTGAGCCAGGATCAAACCCTTCCATTTGAAGTTGCTTGATTCTGTATCGCTAAGAACCATTACTACTTGAATTGAACATTTCTGGACAATACAAGGGAATGGTTCGGCTTTACTACTACCTTGGGCCCGACAGGACTAGCCTGCCTGGCTTGCGTTTAAACCGACCCGGGCCTAAGCCCGAGCGGAACCACGCCCTTGCGCTCACACGTCTGCTTGCCTAATTGTCAAAGAACAAAATTTCGGTTTCGATCCGAGGCCTCAGTCGCTTGCGACCGCAACCTCATTCGAGACTTCCAATGTTAGCACCGCAGCAAGGCAGTGTCAACATTTAATTCACTTCTTTTATTAACTTTTTTTCGAGGTCAAACCTCAACAAGGCTTTGCTGAGGCCTTCACCAAAACTGGAGTGAACTTCCTCAAGACCGGCGGATTATACAGACTCCATTCGCCGTGTCAACGCCTTATTAACTTTTTTTCAGAGGTAAGCCTCAACAGGCTTTGTTGAGGCCTTCACTACAGGAGTGAACTTCCTCAAGACCGGGGGATTATACAGTCCGGCAGAGCCCTGTCAAACTCCATCTTTACTTTTT
>JAWLHX010000040.1:0-30001 GCA_041690105.1 Phycisphaerae bacterium | reverse complement strand
GTTGCTGGACGAAGTCTGGCAGACGAGCGTATATAACAAATCTCTGGGCGGCAATTTTGTCGACGTCTACCATGCCGCCCTTGGCCGCACTATCGAGCCGCGACCCGAGCGCCAGGTGCAGTTTCAGCAGGAACGCCTGGAGCGTATGAGCCCGGAGCAGCGCGAGGCCGAGCTTAATCAGTTGCGCGATATGGGGCTCAGCATTTACCACGAGCATAACCCCGCCAGTGCGACCATGGAGTTGCCTCATCTGCTTAATGTTTCGCGCGGTTTCTGGTATGCTCCGCTGGAAGCCGTCCGGCACCTGGTGCGGATGATTGCCGCCTACTGGTCCGAGTATCCCCTTTTTGCCCTGCTTAACACCATAATGGCCCTGCTTGTCTGGACCTTTTTTGGCGGCGCGGTTTGCCGCCTAGCAGCTCTGCAGTTTGCCCGCGACGAACGCCCGGGCCTGGTGGCGGCAGTTAAGTTTACGGCCGCCCGTTACGCCTCGCTGGTCATGAGCCCGCTGGCCCTGTTCATTGTGCTGGCCATCATCGGCCTGGTTGTCTTTTTTGCCGGCAGCGTGGTCTTGTGGATTCCGGCCGTTGGCGAGCTGATTGTGGGCCTGCTCTTTATTCTGGTCATTCTGATTGGCGTGGTGCTGACGCTGCTGTTTGTCTTCGGCCTGGGCAGCATCGGCCTGCAGATGCCGGCCATTGCGGCCGAGGGTCGCGATGCCTTCGATGCCGTCAGCCGCGGCGTCAACTACGTATTCACCCGCCCGTGGCGTTACCTGCTCTACACGGCCTTCAGTCTGCTGATATTGAGCCTGAGCTTCGTCCTGGTGCGCATGTTCGCCCTCCTGGTTCTGAAGCTTCCGTACGTGGCCCTCAGCATCTGGCCCTGGGTTGGCCGCAGCAGCCAGAGCGCCGACGGAGAGATGGTGGCGGGCAAGCTGGCCCGGGTATGGGCCGAGCCGACACTTACGCAACTCTACCAGTGGCCGTCGCCGGCAAGCGGCACCGAGCACGTGGCAGCCATCCTTTTTTCCGTGGGCATCTGGCTGCTGCTGGGCCTGATGCTGGCCTTCATTCCGAGCTTCCTGCTGTCGAGCCAGACGATTATCTACTTCCTGCTGCGCCGCACGATCGACTTCAAGGATGTTGAGGAAGTGTACGTGGGCGAAGAAGAGGATATGACCGTGCGGCTGGATAAGATGCTGGCCACGCAGGTTGAGCCGGAACCGACCGGCGAATCGCCCGCAAGCCAGGCAGCACCCCCGGCCACGGAGGCCAGCGCGGAGGCAACCACGCCCGAGCCCCCCGAAGCCGCCAAAGGGCCGGATGAGGGCAAAGACGTCCCGCCCCAGGCCTGAGCCAAAACCAATCCCCGCCGCGGCCGGGAAATGCCGTTGTTGCCGTCGCCGTTGTCGGTTGAAGCCCCCGGCACTGCCGGGGGATGCCGTTGTTGCCGTCGCCGTTGCCGTTAAAGCCCCCGGCACTGCCGGGGGATGCCGTTGTTACCGTTGCCGTTAAAGCCCCCGCCCGCTGCCGGGGGATGCCGTTGTTGCCATCGCTGTTAAAGCCCCCAGCACCGCCGGGGGATGCCGTTGTTGCCGTCGCCGTTGAAGCCCCCGGCACTGCCGGGGGATGCCGTTGTTGCCGTTGCCGTTTGAAGCCCCCGGCACTGCCGGGGGATGCCGTTGTTGCCGTTGCCGTTGAAGCCCCCGCCCGCTGCCGGGGGATGCCGTTGTTACTTCTTCTCATGCTCGTTACAAAATGTCGTCCCCTCCAACGATCCCAAATATTTTCCCTCCCATGGGGCAGGGGGGCTTTGCCACCTAAAGCTCGCCCTGATATAATCGCCACCATGCGAACCATAGCAATCGTCAATCAAAAGGGCGGCGTCGGAAAAACCACCACGGCATGCAACCTCGGGGCCGGACTGGCCGCCGCAGGACTGCGAACCCTGCTGGTCGATCTCGACCCCCAGGCACACCTGACTTTCCACCTTGGCATCGACAACACCCAGGTGCCAGGCACAACCTACGAACTGCTCACCCAGCAGGCCGATATCGATCAGCTCATCGTCAGGCGGAACGACAATCTGCACGTCCTGCCAAGCCATATCGATCTGGCCGGAGCCGAGGTCGAACTGGTCACCGCCCTGGCCCGCGAGCGAATTCTTGCCGATGCCCTGGCCCGCGTCGCCGACCGCTACGATTACGTGCTCATCGACTGCCCGCCATCGCTCGGGCTGCTCACGCTCAACAGTCTGGTGGCCGCCAACGACATCCTGCTGACCCTCCAGGCCCACTTCCTGGCACTGCAGGGCATGAGCAAACTGCTGGAAACCAGCGAACTCGTCCGCCGGCGGCTCAACCCTCAGCTCCGCGTGCGTGGCCTGCTGTTCTGCATGTTCGATGGCCGCACCACGCTCACGGCCGAGGTCCTGGCCGATGTCCGCGATTACATCAACCGCGTGCGACACGAAAATATGCTCCTGACCGAGGCCCAGATCTTCGAGACCGCCATTCGCCGCAACATCAAGCTGGCCGAGGCACCAGGCTTCGGGCAAACCATCTACGAGTACGACAATACCAGCAATGGGGCCGAAGATTACCGAAACCTGACCCAGGAACTGCTGGCCATGCTCGCCAGCCAGAAGGCCCCGCAACCCGCGCCCACCACCGAGCCCGCAGCGGAGCCCGCTATGGAGCGCGCCAGCACAAACACCATAGCGCCGGCCACTGCCGAGGCCGCCACTGCCGAGGCCGCACCTGCCGAGCCCACACCTGCCCCGGCCGACAAAGCCGCTCCGGCTGATCCCCCCGAGCTCCCCGGCACGCCGGCGCCATCCACCCCGGACGCTGCCCCCGAGCCGCAGGCCGAAACATCCGCACCCCCGGCCACCGAGCCCGACAGCCAACCGTCCGATGAGCCTGCCCGACCCACCGAGGCCGAGGCCCAGCCATCCGAACCGTCCGCCGAAGCGGCCGATGCGTCCGCCGAGCCGGCCGCTGCCTGCCGATCCGACCAATCAGCAGGGAGCTGACCACCATGGCCATCCGTTGGCGTCGCTGGATATGGCACTGGCTGCCCGCCATCCTCTTTATGGCACTCATGTTCGCCCTCAGCAGCATACCCGGCGGACGCGTGCCGCGAGTACCCGTCAGCGACAAGCTCATGCATGCCGCCATGTACTTCGCCTTCTGCCTGCTCATCTTTCGCGGCCTCAGGGCCACCTGCAACCGCTGGCTATACCGCTTCGCCCCGCTCGTAGCCCTGGCCATCGCCAGCTCTTACGGTGTGGCCGATGAACTCTATCAGGGCACCGTCGGACGCACCGTCGACGTCGGAGACTGGGTGGCCGATACCGTCGGAGCCGCCATGGCCGCCGTCATTGCCATGGTCTATGCCGAAGTAAAACGCGAACCCCCCGAATCCTGCGACCAGTAACGTAGTGCGTCAATTGAAGGCCAATTTGGCTGCCACACCTTGACGCGACTGAGTATTGCTCCATAGTAGTGTGATTTGTTGGGTGCCACCTACAAGCGGCCGTTTGCTTGTGGGTGCCGGGAAGTACGGGGTGTCGGCAGAAGCATCCACAAACAAACGACACAACGTTTGTGGGTAGTAATCCCTCATGATGCCATAGATGCCGCATGCCGCACGGCAGCCGAGTGTGTCCCGATTACCGGATGTCCAGCCACCGCCGCTGGCACTGTCCCGCCGCACCCACAAAAAAAGCTCTGGAACAATTCTTTCTGTCGAACCGTTCCAGAGCCTGCTGATTTTTGCGCGTCACACGTCTCTACGCCCGCAGCACCTGCGACAATATGTCGCGGGCAGCCGGGCCAACCACCTTAATAGGCAAACTTCGGTGCGTTCGGGTCTACCAGCATGCCCTTGCAGTGCTGGCAGTAGATACCGTTATCCTCCGCCCGCTTCATATAAGTCATCTTTTCGCACCAGGGGCAGATGGAGGCCTTATAGAGCGTCTTGTCCTTGCAGTCCGGACATTCCTTGGGCCAGTCCGCGTCGTCCGCGTGGGCCCGATAATCGCTGCTGGTCCACTGGCAGGCTTCGTTGGCACAGGCCACATTCGATCTCAGGCCTTGCTTAAGTGCGTCTTCAACATGCTTATCGCCACTGCCACCGAAGAGGACAAAAACGATGATTATAAGGCAGATAGCGATCAAGCCGATCATCACATGATTGCGATTCAAAACTGGTCTCTCCTGTCTTCAGTCCGCAAGCCGGAAGAAGTGTCTTATTGTCCGCTTAGCGCTCGTCCAGCGAATGCCAGACCTCCATCATGCCTTTCTGGTTGGCCGGCACCTGGAAATTGCCATCCAGTTTGTTGATGCTGTCATCCCACAGAATCTCGTCCTTCCGGAACTCGACCGAACCATCCAAATAGGCCACAGGAGCACCTTCAACATGCCGATTAAGAACATCGGCCACAGTACTTATGCGGCAAGCCATTATCGCCTGCACGCCACCGGCTTCAAATTGAAGACCATTGTCCATAATCACCTGGAACCCCGACTCAAGTCGAGCCATCTGCCACGGATGCATAAAGCAGCGAATGCTGTAGCTGGCCCGGCTCATATCCTTGGGGGTTTGGCCATTTTCGATTTCACGCTTTATTTCCTGCGGATTACGGTTACCCGAAGTCCACCACTCGCGGCCCTGTTCCTTCATCCGCTCCCTGTCTCGGGGGCAGATCAGGTAATCAAGGTCGCTTACCAGCCCATGCCAGACCAGCGGGCCGAAGCCACTGCGAAAGCGGCCATTGTAAACCGTCAGGTAATTATACTGCGGAGGCAGCCAGCTACGATACTTGCCGTTGCCGGGAAATTCGCTCTGGTCGACCAGTGGCGGAAAGACCCCCTTGTTCATCTGGGCATAAGACAGGTAAGCACGCGAGAGGCCGCCAAGCTGCTTCTGGCACTTTATCTGGTCGGCCATGCGCAGCAAACTTCCCCCCAGCGGCGAAAGAAGGCTGATCAGCAGGGTAATGATTACTATGACCAGCAGAAGTTCAATCAGGGTAAAGCCGCTCTTCTGGCGTTTCATGCGCCAATCCTCCTTGTGCTCGCAAAGTCAATGGCAGCCGCAGGCAGACCGGCTGCGCACTATGCCACTCGAGGGACAGGTTTGTACCGACTTTCAGCTTCAGTCACTATATTGTTGCCTGAGCAAGAGGTTCAGGCAAGCGAAAACCTTGGGCTACTCGTGCCGCAAAGCCTCTATGGGGTCCAGTTGCGCCGCCCGCCAGGCCGGATACATGCCGAAGATCAGCCCGATACCCAGCGAAATAGCCACGCTCAGCACCAGCGATTGCGGCGTAACCACCGTCTTCTGCTCCATGAATTTTGTAATCGCCCAGGGTATGAATATGCCTCCGCCGACCCCCAGCAGGCCGCCCATAAAGCTTATAACCACCGTTTCCACCAGGAATTGCAGCACAATGTCGCGCTTCTTGGCGCCCAGGGCACGGCGAATACCGATCTCCCGGGTACGCTCCGTCACGCTGGCCAGCATGATGTTCATAATGCCTATGCCACCAACCAGCAGGCTGATGGCCGCAATGGCCGCCAGCATTATGCTGAAACGCTCGCCGGCCGCCTTGGCCTCCTCTATCTGCTGCAACGGAACGAACATGCTCCAGTCGCTGTAGCGATGAGTGCGGCCAAACAACTCCTCAATGGCCCGCGAGGTACCCATTACCTGGTCGACCGTCGGCACGCGCACGTGTATTTCGTGCAGTTCAACGCTTTCGCTGGCCTGGTCGTTCGGATCGGTGGCAATAAGCACCTGGCCGAAACGAGTCCGGGCCGTGGCCAGTGGGATGTAAACCTGCGTGTCCAGATCCTCGGCATCGCCGCCCATGGGGTTACGTCCGCCCATGCCCCGCGGAGCCAGCACGCCAACAATGCGATAATAATCGCCGGCCACGTGCAGAGCCTTACCCAGCGGCGACTCGTGCTGAAACAGGGCCTCGGCCACCTTGTAGCCCAGCACGCAATGGTTCAGGTTCTGATACTCGTCAGCCGCTATCAGCCGCCGACCCTCGCGCAAAGCGGCGCTGGACAGAGCACCATCCCACGGCACCGTGCCCACAATAGTGGCTCGCATTTTGCGATGGCTGTAACGGACCTCGCGCGGAATGCGCCGTTGCGGCACAACTACTTCGGCGTGCAGCAGAATATCCTTCATCCGCTGGAGGTCGGCATAGGTCAGGCCATAAGCAAGCACCGGCATGCCGAAGACCCGCGCCGCCGGCTTGTCCCCAGGCTTCACGCTCTGCAATATGATGTTGTTGGCGCCCAGTCGCCTAAACTGCTCCTGGGTCTCCTGGCTGGTGCCCTCGCCAATGGCCAGCATGGCAATTACCGCCGCCACGCCGCACAGAATACCAAGCATGGTAAGCAGCGAGCGCAGGGCGTGCTGCGTGAGACTGCGGAAACCCAGCCGGATGATTTCAAGCGTCTTGAAGGCCGCCATCTGTCAATCAACCTGCCTTCCGTGTTCGGTCCGCTTGACCAGCCCATCCGCCAGAATAATGCGCCGCTTGGCGCAGGCCGCAACGTCGTCTTCGTGAGTGACCATGATGATGGTCTTGCCGGCACGATTCAACTTCTCGAAAATCGCCAGAATCTCGTGCTGAGTAGCCGTGTCAAGGTTGCCCGTAGGCTCGTCGGCCAGAATCACCAGCGGATCGTTGGCCAGGCTGCGGGCAATGGCCACACGCTGCTGCTGCCCGCCCGAAAGCTCCGTCGGACGATGGTGAAGCCGATGCTCAAGGCCAACCATTTCGGCCAGTTCGGCACTGCGCTGCCTACGTTGTCGCGAGGCAACACCCTGATAAAACAGGGGCACCTCGATGTTCTCCTGAACCGTCAACTGGGCAATCAGGTTGAAGCTCTGGAAGACAAAGCCGATGTGCTTGCCGCGAACCGCGCTCAACTGGTCGTCGCTCAGCGTGGCCACGTTCTGCCCGCCCAGAAAATATTCTCCGCCAGTCGGCCGGTCCAGACAGCCAAGCACATTCAGCAAAGTCGATTTGCCGCTGCCGCTATGGCCCATGATGGCCGTATAGTCGCCCTCGCCGAAGACAATGCTCACGTCGCGCAGGGCGTGCACCGTCTCCGGACCCATCTGGTACCGTTTGCTGAGATTTCGGACCTCCGCCACGCTCACTCTGCCTGACCCTCCGCAGCACCGGCCGCACTCGCCCCAGCTCCGCCCGATGTCGCACCACCACCACCACCAGCGCCCCCATCGCCAGCCCCAGCCCCAGCCCCACCCGGACGCACGCGACCTTCGCCACCACCTGCCGCCCCTTCGCGAGGCCTGCGACCGCCTGCCGGACGTTCGCGGCCCGCTCCGCCACCTTCAACCGCCGCGCCCTCCGGACGACGTCGGCGCGTAGCGGTTTCTTCTCCGCCGTCAGCGCCAGATGGAGCCGAAACGGGCGATATCTGCGGAACCGCCGGCAACGCCTCCACTCCTTCGTCGCCAGCACCGTTTTCTTCCTCGTCGTCGGCCTTCCACGGAATCTCGGGCAGCACTTCCGGCCGATAGATCAGAACACGCTCGCCGGCGGCCAGGCCCTCCTCGATGACAATCATGCTGTCGTTGGTCGCCCCGACCTTTACCTCCCGCACCTCAAGCCCTTCGCCGTTCTGCACCAGGGCCGCAGGCCGACCACGCAGCGTGTGAACACCCGTCACCGGCACCAGCAACTGGTCCTTCAGATGAGCTGCGATAATCTCCACCCGGGCGTTCATGTTCGGCTTCAGGCCTTCCATGTTCTGGTCCGGATCAATGCTCACTATGGTCTTGTATTCCTTGACATCGGGCGTCAGCCAGTTGCCGCTATCGGCCATCACGCTGATCTTCTCGACCTTGCCGAGGTAAACCCGGTCGGGGAAAGCGTCAACCCTGATTGTGGCGGGCATGCCTTCGCGCACGCGGTCAACCTGCGACTCGTGAACCTTGGCATCGACCACCATCTTCGACACGTCGGGCAGCATCATGAGATTCTGGCGGAAACGCACCTGCGATCCTACTTCGACCGGACGCTGATCGCCCCAGCGACGCGTAGGCACCCAGTAAACGATAATCCCCGCCTGCGGAGCGCGAATGACTGTATGCTCCAGCTGGTCAAGCACACGCTGATACCTCTGGCGCTGGATAGTCAGGTTGGCCTGCCGGGCGGCATTCGTGGCTTCGGCCTGGGCAATTTCGCTGGTCGTCTTCTGCTTCACGCGATCCAGTTCCCGCTTGGCTTCCGTGTGGTTACTGTCCAGCAGGGCCAGTTGCTTCTTGCTTTCGAATTCATCCAGCAAGACCAGCGACTGCTTAGCCTCGGCCAGGTTGATCTCGGCCTTCTTTACCGCAAAGGTATCGGCCTCCAACTCCTGACGCGAGACAATGCCTTCACTTTCCAGACGCGTCGTGCCATTCAGCCGGTCCAGGGCACGCTGAAGCTCCTCCTCGGCAATTATGATGGCCGCCTCGGCCTTGCGACGCTGTTGCGGCAAATCGCCCTCAGTGTACTTCCGCAAATCCATCTCCGCGAACCGCACCGCAAGCTCAGCCTTGTTCACGTCGCTCAGGGCACGGTTCAGCGTAATCTCAAGGTCGGCCGTTGCCGCAGCAGCAGAGGCCTCCTGGTTACGCAACTCCGATTCCTCTTTAATCAGCCGCTCCTGAAGCTCGGTCGGATCGAGCCGCACAAGCTCGTCGCCGGCCTGGACATGGCTGCCCTCGTCCACCAGCCACAGTACCGAGGCGCTGCCCTCCACGCGGTTGATAATGTCCACGCTCTCGGCCGCCCGCAACGTGCCGTTATCGGTCACCGTTACAATCAGCTCGCCTACGCGGGCCTCGGCCGTGCCGCCATCGGTATCGGCCGAGGCGCTGCCCGGCCAGCAACCGCCAGCCGAGGCAAGCAGAACCATTAGCGCCGCCATGGCCACCACGCTGCGACTGCCGATGGTGCCCGTAATCCGCCCGAAAATCGTTGGTAGTTCTAACATTCGCCTCGTCCCTCAGCATTCACGTTAGGTTCTGGTGCAGGCAAACAATGGTGCCCGGCACCTCGCGGCCCATGCAACGGCCCGGGGGGTAAAACTATTCCTCAACCTCCGGCACCGGGATGACATCGACACCCGGCACCGGTATGGCATCGACATCAACTGCCGGCTCACCCCCAAGCTCCACTACCCGAGCCTCCTGCAACTGCCAGTCCTCGGTCACCTCAAGCAACTCCATGTCGCGCAGAAACTCCAGCCGAGCGATGGTATGGGCAACCAGGGCCTGGCTCAAAGCATTCTGGGCCGTCACCAGGGCGTCCTGCGATTCCAGAAGATCGCGAGTGCTGGCCCGATCCAGCTCCAGCAGCAGTTGCGTACTGCGTACCCGCCGCTGGGCAAGCTCGACACCACGACGCTGGATCTCGTAGCTCAACTCGGCCCGGTTCAGACGCCTCAGGGCCTGTCGCACCTGCAACTTCACCTGGTCCACGCCGTCCATGTATTGCCGCAAAGCCACGTCGTACGCAATCAGGCTGCGACGATAATTGTTGCGCTCCACCAGCCGATCCAGCGGCAGGTCAACCTCCAGCCCCACCGAATACCTGCCCTCATGAAACAGAAACCGTCCGGCATGGTTCGGCGGTTGGCTGCCGACGCCGGCCGACCCCACAACGCGCACATCGCCCTTCAGGGCATCGGCGGCCACGTAAACGTCCCGGTCGGCATCCTCTATTCTCTGCCGCGTGTTCAGCAAGTCAAGCCGACGCCCAAGAGCTTCCTGTGCGGCCAGGTCCGGATTGGCCTCAATGCTCTCGATGCCCAGGGCCACAAGTTGCTGCAAATCGTCAAACTGCGTCACCACCGGAGCATCGGTCGGCAGCCCCAGCAATATGCGGAAATTGTCGAACTGGGCCTCCAGGCTCTCCACCGCCAGAATATAGCGGTTCTGGGCCCTCAGCTCGTCCTGCCGGGCTTGGTCCACCTCAAATAGCGGCAGGCGACCGACTTCCGACAGGGCCTCGGCCCGCTTGCGCGAAAAGGTCAGGTTCTGATAATTCTGCCACTCGTTCCGCACTACGTCCAGTTGCTGCAGCGCCTGGTAGTAACCGCTCGCCACGTCGACGGCGAATTCCTTCTCGAAGCGCACAAAGCTCCGCAAATCGTAAATCAGGTTCCGACGGGCCTGAATCAGGTCCGCCTGGACAATAAGCGGATGAGCGCCTCGCCACAGCGGCTGGGCGATACTCATGTCCAGGGCCGTAACAAGCTGCGTGCCAAGCTCGCTGTTAATGTACTTGACGCCGGTCAAGCCAAGGTTCAGGGCCACGATTGTGCCGGTTATAAGCTGGCGGCTGATGGTCAGGTCGGCATTCGTCAGCAGCAGTTCCTGCCTGTCGGGATCTGTGACGACGTGCGAAATATCGCCGCCAAGGGCATAGCGCGGATCGAAAGCATAGGCCGAGCGTGTCAGGTCGAGGGCCGAAAGGTACAACTGCTCCTTCCGCGACTGAAAGCGGCGACTGTTCGCCTGGGCAACCTTGAGGGCCAGCGGCAAATCCACCGCCCGCAGCGGCAGGCCATCCAGGCGGCTGCCCTGCAGCATCTCCGGCACCGGGCCGGCGGGCGGAAGCTCGCTGATGATCTGCTCAACCGTATTATCGATGTTCAGCGAAGGCCCATCGTCGATTGTAAAGTCGCGCCGATAGCCGAACTCCCGCTCATGGGCCGAATCGACCGCCTGGTAAACTTCGCGATCCGCCTGCTCCGCATAGTAGCTGCGACACCCCGCCAGCGGGGCCAGCAGGACCAGAATCGTGCTTGCTGTGATCAATGTGAGTCTCATCAGAGACTATCTCCTGCATGTTGCGGCACGTCTTGCACGCTGAGCAAGGGGCCGGCTGCTGAAGGTGTGCGGGCATTATGCGTGGCGGCAGCACTTATCGCACCACTGGTGCCCGTGGCTCAGCCTGTTCTGTCAATCCCGATGGCCATTGCGCCTGCTTCCGGGAGTGCCGGATATGCCAGCGCAAAGGCGGAACAGTCCCCTATCCCCCCTGGGAAAATGGGACTGTTTACCGCTTTAAACCCCGCCGTCCGCTGATGGATTCGCGCAAAGGTCGGCAAAAGCTATCCTTAAGTAACGTTTTACAGGAGGAAAATATTTCATCAAGAAAGAAGAATTGCCCGAAATGATTCTTGCCGCTGGGCCGCACGAGGGTGAGCCGTCACCCTTCTCCCTTGACGGGAGAAGGTGGCCCGAAGGGCCGGATGAGGGTGAAGCTTTGGCTTGTGTAGAAGAGCGGCAGTTTTCCGCGCGACGGCACCCCCACCTGTCTCCGGCATGCGCCGGAGACATCCTCCCCCGTCAAGGGGGAGGGGTTTACAGCAACGGCACCGGCTTCTTTTACCCTTCTCATCCCGCCCTGAGCTCCGTCGAAGAACTTGACAGGAGAAGGTGGGCCGGATGAGGGTGGGTCTTTGGCCGCGCAAGAGGCCGTGCGTGTGCCGCTGCTACAGCCCATACTTTCGCTTGACGCGCAGGATTTCGGCCACGCTCCAGGCCTGGGCAAAGCAACCGTGGGCTATGTGCGGGGGGTCGGCGTCAAAAATCTCGCCAATCGACCCCAAGGTGCCATCATCCAGGGCGTGCAACGCGTCTTCCATCACCCGCTGGGCCTCGGCGTGGGCCAGGCTCGGCATTTCGCTGCTCGTCATCAGGGCGTCGATGTACGGCCCCAACAGCCAGGGCCACACCGTCCCCTGATGATAACAACTGTCGCGCTCGAACCAGTTGCCGTGATAGTGACTCTGGTATTCCGGCGAATCCGGGCTTAATGTCCGCAAGCCCACCGGCGTCAGCAGCTTGTTGCGGCAGACGTCAACTATGCTGCGGGCCCGCTCGCCGTCCACCGGAGCGTGCGGCAACGATACCGCCAGCAACTGGTTGGGCCTGATGCGGCCATCCGGGTCGCCATCGATAATGCAATCGTACAGGCACCCGCAATCGGCATTCCAGAACAACTTGTTGAACGCCGCCCGCACTTCCTTGCGACGGGCCACAATGCTGGGGGCGCTCAGTTCGTACTTATCGGCCCAGCCGGAGCACAGGTACAGAGCCGAGACCCACATGGCGTTTATCTCGACCGCCTTGCCGTGCCGCGGAGTGAAAACCACATCACCGTTCTTGGCATCCATCCAGGTAAGCTGAGTCTCTGGACCGCCGGCAATAACAAGCCCGTCCTTGTCGGCATGAATGTTAAACCGCGTGCCGCGCGTGTAATGGTTGATAATGCCGCTGATGGCCGGCCACAGGCTCTGGCGGAAGAATTCCTCGTCGTCCGGCTCCACCGTCATGTAGGCCGCCACCGCCTGAATAAACCACAGGGCGGCGTCCACCGTGTTGTAATGCAGGTCGGCATTCGATTCTTCAAAACGGTTCGGCAGCATGCCATGGTCGACGAGGCCGGCGAAAAGGTGCAGAATCTCTTTCGCCCGGTCCTGCCGACCCGTGGCCAGGCACAGGCCCGGCAACGAAATCATGGTGTCCCGGCTCCAATCGGCAAACCAGGGGTAGCCTGCTATTATGCTGGTAAGTTGATGATGACCGTGGCGCCGGGCGACAATAAACTGGTCGGCCGCCGATACCAGGGCCGAATCGCGAAGCCCGTCGGCCCCGGCCTTGCGCAGCAAGTCTTCCCGACGCTGCAACTCCGCCTGGCGGGCGGCCGCGAAGGCCGGAGGCGGAGGCCCGTTATCAACCCAGGCCGAAACGCTGAACTCGCCGCCCTGCGACAAATCGTAGCGGTAATTGCCCAGCCGCAACAGGTCTTCCCAGTCATCCTGCTTACGCTCGGCCTCCAGGCGGTAATAAAGATGGTTGTACCAGACCGGCTCGTGATGCAACTCTCCGGCGTCGCTCTTAAGCACCAGGTGGGCCCCCGGGTCGACCGGAAGCTGCCACTGCCGCTGCTCGGCCTGGCTCTGAGGATGCAGGTCGTGCCGACTGCCGCGCAGATGATGAAAATTCCGCATGGCCACAAACGGGGCCACTACAAACTGCTTGTCGGCCACTTCGCCCGAGAGTTCGTAATGGACCACCACCGCGTTATGACCATGCACCATCACAAGGCGTTTGGTAATCTCCACGCCCTCGACATTCCAGCGCCACATGGGCAGCGGGTCCAGCCTGAAGTCGCTGAGGTTACGGTAGCCGCCCGGAAAAAAGCCGTCCCGGTATTCGGTCGTGGTCAGGAAAATGCGACGATTGCCGACTATCAGCGCTTCTTCCAGATGCGACAGCAGCACCCGGCGGTCAACCGGCGGCTTCATGGCCGCAACCAGCAAGCCATGATAACGCCGCGTGTTGCAGCCCAGAATGCTCTGTGCCGCATAGCCGCCCAGGCCGTTGGTCAGCAGATATTCGCGACGCTGCGACCAGTCAGGCTGATGCAGATTCTGATGGTTGACGCTGTAAGTCCACATGCTCCGGCTCCCAAACCTTTGGAGGGGCAAATAACCGCCGCCCCCGGCAACTATCGCCGCACGCGCTGACGGATATTGTCCAGCACGTTCATAAAGTTGATGTATGAGTCGTAAGGCGAATCGTACGGGTTAAAGTACTTGTGAACGTCGCCGTCGGCAAACCACTTCGTGCACATATAGTAGAAGTGGTCGGAGGTCTGAAGGCGACGCCAGTCGTGCAGCAACTGAGGGTCGCCATTGTCCTTTATCTGCTTCTCCAGACGGTAAACCTCGCGCAGGGCGTTGGACTGCATGGCATTGCCCAGCCAAGCCGACAAGTCCCGCTCAACGTCGGCCCACGATACCATCTGAGGCACATCAAGCGCCCCGGCCGGGTCGTAGCTGTCGGCCACCTCCGAGGGCGTGCGGAAGTCGTTGTCCGGGTGCTGCAGCAGAACCTCCGGCAGCTTCGACATGAAATTGAAGATGCCCGTGTCTTCCCACTGATGCTCGCCGAAGGTCTCGTAATCCATGAACAGGTTTACCGTGTAACCATTGCCGTTAACCTGGTCGACCCAGCGGCCGAACTTCTCCGCCGTCAGCGGCCATTCGTTCCACTGCCGGTTCGAAAAGCGGAAGGCAATGTCGTCGCTCAGGCGATAATTCTTCAGCAGCAGCTTGATGTTCTGAGCACCCAGCGGACGGTAAATGTAATTCGGGCTGCGATAACCCAGCACCTGGTCGGCACCCTCGGCCAGAATGCCCTTGTAGCCCAACTCCTCAACGTAATGGCCAAGGTCGTTATTGTAAATCAGCTCCGTATTGCGGAAGGTCTGCGGCTCGTAGTCCAGCACCTCGCGCATCTTCTGGGTCTGGGCCAGAACCTGCTCGCGGAACTCGTCGCGGCTATACAGAAATGACAGCGAATGGTAGAACGTCTCGGCCAGAAACTCCACGCAGCCAGTATCGCGCAGACGCTTGAAAGAGTCGATGACCTCGGGCGAATAGGCCGCAAACTGATCCATGGCCACGCCCGTAATGCTGTAGGAGATGCGAAAACGCCCATTGTGCCGGCGAATCAGGTCAAGCATCACCTCGTTGGCCGGCAGGTAGCACTTCTGGCTCACCTTGCGGCAGATTTCCGCATTCTTGTAGTCGTCGAAGTAGTACGGATCGCTGTCGAATACGCTGTAGTGCCGCAGTCGGTAAGGCTGGTGAACCTGGAAGTAAAAGCAGACTGACGCCATGTTGGACCTTCCTGTTGTAATTGCCTGATGCTGGCACGCATCCGAAAAACGCGGCCGCCCCCCCTACATACCACCGATTGCGGGAATTAACGAGCTGCCAGAACCTGGTCGTAAACGGCCTCGCAGGCCGCGGCCGTGTCGCCCCAGGAAAATTTGCGGATCTCGAAATGGGCGTTCTGCTTCAGCGTCTCCTGAAGCGGGGCATGACGCAGAACGGCTATTATCTTGTTGGCCATCTCGTTGATGTCCCAGAAGTCAACCTTAAGGGCATGAGTCAGAACCTCGCTCACCCCGCTCTGCTTGCTGATGATGACCGGCACGTTGTGGCTCATGGCCTCCAGCGGCACCAGGCCAAACGGCTCGCTCACGCTGGGCATGACGAACAGGTCGGCCATGCGGAAAATCTTCTCCACGTCGTCACCACGCAGAAAACCCGTGAACAATATGCGATGACCGATGCCAAGGTCGGCCGCAAGCTCGATCACCCGGCGGAACATGTCGCCACTGCCGGCCATGACGAACTTTACGTTATCAATCTTCTCCAGAACCTTCTTGGCCGCGGCCACAAAATATTCCGGACCCTTCTGCATCGTCAGCCGGCCCAGGAACAGTACCAGCCGATCATCGCGCAGGAACTCGACCGGACCTTCGCGCACGGCGCTGCCGCCATTTAAGTCAATGGCGTTATAAACCACGTGCACCTTCTCCGATGCCTGGCCATAACGCGACACGCAGAATTTCCGGGTGAAATTGCTGACCGCAATTACCGCGTCGGCAGTATCCATGCCGGCACGTTCAATGTCGTAAACGTGCTGATTTACACGCTCGCCGCTGCGGTCGAACTCGGTGCTGTGGACATGAACCACCAGCGGCTTGCCGGTCACCGCAGCCACACCCATGGCCGCCGGAAAGGTCATCCAGTCATGAGCATGAATAACGTCGAAATCCAGCTTCGGGGCCAGCTCCATGACCAGCCGGGCGTAGCGGTGAACCTCCGTCATCAGGTTATGGCCATATTGCCCGCTCAGCTCCGCATCGCCTTCGGCCGTGTGGCTGCTGCTGCGCGAGGTTGTCTCCGAGCTTTCGTGCGTTATCTCGCGCATCTCGATCACGTCTTCGGTGCTGCTCTGCACGCTGGTTATGCGCGAAAGCTCGGCCTCGTAAGCCTGCTGATCATCGGGCGACATATAGGGCGTAACGGCGGCCGCAATCGGTACAAAAGTGACATGCTCCATCTCGTCGATCTGGAAAGTCGGCACCTGCGAAACATCGCTTTTGCGCTCGGTGCTCGACGAATGGCTGGTTGTCGTTGTGGTGCTTGTGGATTCTTTTCGCGCCGGGGCAGGGGCTATCAGGCGCACGTGGGTCGAGCGATCTGTCCGCACAGCACGCGGCAGAACGAATATTATCTCCACACCATCGTCGCTCATGGCACGGGTCAAACCATAGCAAGCCGTACCAAGGCCACCACTTATAAATGGCGGAAATTCCCAACCAAGCATTAAGACGCGCATAATTTTCTCGCAGGCCCCCCGGCGCGCATCCCTGCCGCTCTTTACGCCCGTCCTTAGGCTTTATCTCCTCGAACTCACGAGGTCGAACTTCAAAAAGGCACGGAAGCGAAATGCAGGATTTCGCGCCTGTGCCACAGCTTAAGCCCCAGCGGGGGACAAGTCAATACAGCCTTCAGCCAGGCGAAAGGCATTTAAGCACAATTAATAGATTCCCTCAGCCCACAAAGCCGAAAGGGCCGCCGAAAACCTTCCACCTTGACCTCAGCCACTCCGCTCTTCCCGCAACCACTCCGCCGCCTGAGGAGCAAAATAGGTCAGAATAAGATCCGCCCCCGCACGACGAATGGCCGTCAACGATTCCAGCGCCGTGCCACGCTCGTCTATCCAGCCACGCTCCGCCGCTGCCTTGATCATGGCATACTCGCCGCTCACGTGGTAAGCCGCAAGAGGCAGGGCGATGCGTTGCCGCAAGCCGGAAAGAACATCAAGATAGGCCATCGCCGGCTTGACCATGATGATATCAGCCCCCTCGATAACGTCAAGGGCTGCTTCGGTTTCCGCCTCGCGACGTCGGCGCCAGTCCATCTGGTATCCGCGCCTGTCGCCGAACTGCGGCGGGCTCTCCGCCGCCTCCCGGAACGGACCGTAGAAGTTCGAGGCGTACTTTACCGAGTAAGCCATGATGGGCACATGGCCGTAGCCGTCGGCATCAAGCGCCAGGCGAATGGCTCGCACGCGACCGTCCATCATGTCGCTCGGAGCAACCACGTCGGCCCCCGCCTGGGCATGCACCTGGGCCATGCGGGCCAGAACATCAACCGTATGGTCATTATCCACAACCTGCCGGCCCTCGCGCTCGGCCAGCACCCCGCAATGGCCGTGGTCGGTATATTCGCACAGGCAGACGTCGGTCATCACCAGCATTTGCGGCACCGCCTGCTTCAGGGCCGCCACAGCCTGCGGCACTATGCCCGAAGGATCGATGCCCGAGGAGCCTTCGGCGTCCTTGCTCTCGGGAATGCCGAACAGTATCAGCCCGCGCACGCCCGTATCGGCTATTCGCCGGGCCTCCTCAACCAGCATATCCACCGAAAGCTGAAACTGCCCCGGCATGCTGCCAATGGGGCGACGCTGCCCGCGCCCCGGACGGACAAACAGCGGCATTATGAGCTGATCAGCACGCAGATCGACCTCGGCCAGCATCTGGCGCAGAATCACATTGTCGCGCAAGCGGCGCGGACGGTAGAGCGGGTCACCCACGGCCTATACCTCCCGCACAAGGCGGCTTATTTCCTTGAAGGCGGGCGTCCCGGCCTCCTCCAGCCACTCGAAAATGACCGATTCGGTCGTCGTCAGCACCGCTCCCGCCTGCTGCATGCGCTGCAGGGCCACATCGCGGTCCAGCGGGCGGCGACTGCTTACGCCATCGACGCAGACGAAAACCTGGAAGTCGGCCTCCAGCAATTCCAGCACCGTCTGCTGAACGCAAACATGCGCCTCGATTCCGATGACCACCACCTGCGGCCGCCCCTGGCTCCGCAAATCGTCGAGCAAGCCCTCCGCCCGGCACGAACTGAAGTGCATCTTCGGCCGAATCTCCTTGCAGGAAATCAGCGCGCATACCGGCTCAGCCGTCCCGCCCAGCCCCTTCGGGTACTGCTCGGTGCAGGCCGAAGGTACCTCCAGAATCCGCCCGGCCGCAAGCAGACGCTCGCACATTTTCATCAGTAACTGGCTGTCGGCCATTACCGGAATAAGCTTCTGCTGCAGGTCGATCACCAGCAACATCGACTTTTCGCGCTTGATTCTCTTTGAGCCACCGGACTGGTTCATGATCTCTGCTGCCTCCTGTTGTCTGCTCCTGCATGTTGTCTGCTCGTGGCCATCGGCTGTCGATGAGATGCGAGAATCTCAACCCACGCCGACTTGCTGCACCGCAATTCCCAGCAACTTGCCCAGTTGTCGGGCGTATTTTTCACGGTTTCCCGCCTCATCCAGGCCATGGCCATGCATCTCGATGACCCCGCTGGGCAGAAAGTAAACCGTAGGAAAGGTCGGATCGTCCGACACATACTTCCAGCCGCCCTCCTCGACCGCCGTAAGTACGCCCTGGCTCTCGAGCCTGCCGCGAGCCTGTTCGATGGAATAGGTGCCATCGGTTACAAAACGAATTGTGCTGGGTTGCGCCATCTTAAAAATTCTCCTCGAAGGTTGAACTTTCACAATAAGGGCAGTCCCCGCAGCGGTCAATAGGGAAACTCCCCGCCTGACCCCGCACGGGCGTGCGGCCGCCGACAAACCGTTGTCATCTGGCGGCGCTTCATTACAATAGGAGCTATGACTACTCTCGCCGCGCAGACAAACCCCGCAACGCCCAAACCGGCCCCTGTGCGCCCTCGCCGGCCCGCTGCCGACAGCGGCCTCAATGTCCGACTGATTCTCGTGGCCATGCTGATGGCCCTTGCCCTCGTCGCCCCGCCCGCTTCGGCCCAGACCGGACCCGCAGAGGCCCCGCAACCCGCAGTGGCTCCGCAACCCGAAGAGGCTCCGCAACCCGCCGATGACGATCAACCTGTTACCGCCGCGCAACCCGCTACCGCCGATCAGCCCCCGCCCGTCACGGCCGCCGAAATCGCTATGCAGCAATGGCGCAAGGCCTGGCGCGACGATGCCGCAATCAACCAGATTGTCTTTCGCGATGCCGACCGCGGCTTTGCCGTCGGCGATGCCGGACGACTGCTCACCACCGTCGATGGCGGGGCCAACTGGCAAGCGGTCGATCATCCCATGGCCGAGGCCTGGAACCTGCAGTCAATTGCCTTTGGCGGGGCCGACGACGTCTACGTTGGCGGTGGCCGGCAAGTTGGCCCGCTGCTGGGCAGTACCGGCGGCCTCCTATACAGCAGCGACGGTGGCCGCAACTGGCAGCGGCGGCTGAACACGCCGAGACGCATCTGGCAGGTGCTGGCCCGCGGGCAATACGTGCTGGCCTGCGCCGAGCCCGACCTCCGTCTGCCCAGCGGACTGATGCACAGCGACAACGCCGGAGCCACCTGGAGCGATGTCGCCGGACGCCTCGACAGCCCGGTCATCAGCGCCACCTGGGTAGCCGACCTGTCCGCCATACTGGCCTCGGCCGGGGGGCAGGTGTTGCTTTACGATCCGCGGCTCAGTCCGTCGCTCAGGCCGGCCGGCCAGTTGCCCGGACCCGCCACGGCCATGCACGTAGTCTCGCTGCACGAATGGATGGCCGCCCTGCAGGACGGGCGGATTGTTTTCACCAGCGACGGAGGCCAAACCTGGCAGGAGGCTGCCATCGATCCTCCACCGCTACCCGGCAGCATCAGGGCCTTCAGCTTCGCCCCGGGCAGCAGCATCGGCTGGGCCATGGCCGCCGGTCCCCAGTCAACCTACTTCACCCGCGATGGCGGACGATCATGGCGGGCCGTGGGCAGCTTTCAGGCCGGGCCGCCAAGGGCTATTCATTTCCGCGACGCCTGGAACGGCCTGCTGGCCGGCCCCTTCGGCACCATCTACCGCACAACCGATGGCGGAGGAACATGGCAGCCGGTCTCCGGCCAGGAGACCCGGCCGGCAATGCTGATTATCGCCCCTTACGGCGAGGTGGACGACCTGCCGCTGCTGAGCATGCTATCGGGCGACCGCGGCTTCCGCACCATCTTATGGTATGCCACGCGCCCGGACGATTCCGGCCTGCCCCTGCTGCTGGCCGAGCGACGCCTGCGCGACGCCCTGTTGCCGCGCTGGGGTGCCGCCGGCCTCATCCTCGGCCCGCAGATTACATCCCGCCGCGACGGCCGGCCAATGTTCAGCATCAACCAGAGTCTGCCCAGCCTCCCGGGTTTCGATGGAGCAGAGCAATTCGAGGCCACGGCCGACCTCCTGAACCGCGCAGCCCGGGCCTGGCGCCCGGCCGTCGTAGTAACGCCCGACGATGCCTCGACCGACGCCGAACAGCAGTTCGTCGGCGCGGCCGCAACCAGGGCCCTGGGCAGACTCCAAGTGCATCATTGGCTGCGGAATGCCGGCTCGCAACCATCGGGCGACGAAGCCCCAACCGACCCCGACACCGCACCCGCGCCAGCCGCCGAAACGCCCTCCGACCCGGCAGCACCATCAAACACTCCGGCCGAGCCCGGCACCCCAGGCGCCGCCGACCAGTCAGCCGACCAGACAACCGCCGCCAACTCACCCGCCGCCGACGCTCAGCCCGAGGCGCCCACAGGCTGGAGCTTCATGACCATCGACCCGTTGCTGCCCAGCGAGGTGCACGGCTTGCATCACGCCTTGCTGGTGGCCCGGAACAGTTCCATCTTCCGCCAATGGCCGACCGCCATGCCGCAAACCATCCGCTACGGTCAGCGAAGGCCGCAACAGGCCCAGCCGGACGATGCCGAACGCCCCGAACTGCGGATGCTGGCCCAGTTGCGCCGGGCCGATGCCTCTACCCGCCGCGGAGGGCCGGGCGTGGCCGTCGCGCCGCTGGCCGATCGCCGCATCGATCATCAGTCCGCTCATCGCCTGCTGACCGACTTCGGCCTGCTGCTTGAGCGCGGCCAAATCGAGACCGCTCTGGAACTGGTTGACGATGTCGCCCGGGCCCGGGCCGTGCTGCCCGATCAGCAGTTGCAGAATGTGCCGCGAGTTTACGACCTTGGCCGCTATCTGGCCTGGCAGGTCGGTCGCCAGGCGGCGCTGGCCGGGCGCGACGACCTGGCGCTTCAGGCCTTGGCCATTATCGAGCCGCAGCGGTTGCCCGACTGGCAGGACATTAACGCCAACTCCACCACGGTCGACGTCAACCAGTTGGCCGAAGGTCTGCTCTGGCGGATGGAGGCCCTGGCCAGTGCTGAGATCGCGCGCCTGGGCCTGCCCGCCGAGGCAGGCCGAACCATCGACACTCGGGCCGCGGCCGAACAGATGGCCCGCCTGCAGGCCGGCTTCTCGGCCCTCATCGGCCGCCCGCCGCAAGCCCACGCCGCCCTCTTGCGGCTGAAGCTGGAAACCGATCAGGCCGTGCGGGCCCAGTTGCTGGGTGATCTGCAGAACACAGTCGACCACTTGCCGCCCGACCTGGCCTGGCCCGCCCGCCTGCATCTCTGGCTGGCCTCCGACCGCAGCCAACCCTCGCCCATGCCCATGGTCCACCTGGAGCGCAACCAGGAGAACGGGCTCATTCAGCAATCGGCCACAGTCGGCCCCGAAACTGAGGTCACGGTCATCGAACAGGCCGACGCCCTGAATGTGCTGATCGACCGACAACTGGCCGCCAGCACCTGGCTGATGATCGACCTTGACGCCGACGCCAGCACCTTACTGGTCGAACCCTTCGCCGCCAACCAGCAGCCCCAGGCCGACTCGCGGCCACAACCGCAAGCCGATGATCAGCCACGCTCGCAAGCCGATCAGCCCAATCAGCAGGCTCAGCCCCAGCCCTCGGCGGAGCTTGCCGTCATGGCTCCGGTCTGGCTGCGCCGGGCCGACCTCTTCAGCCGCGAAGCAATGGGTCGGCAGATCGCCCTTCGCCTGCCATACCAGGCCCTCGGCGGGCGCCCGCCACGGGGCACCATCTGGATTCTCTCGCTGCGCCGCCAGGCGGCCCCGCTGCTTCGGCCCCAGACCTGGCCCGGCGATGGCAGCAACGGATTCTTCGCCCTGGTATTCGAATAGGAAGCCTCATGCATCCTGTCACCCTGCTGCTCATCGCGGCCTTTGTCGCCGCCCTGCTGGTTGGACTGCTGGCCGTGCCGGCGGCCCGCGCCATAGCCCGCCGCATCGGTTTTGTGGATAAGCCCGCCGGCCGCAAAGCTCATGCCCGCCCCACTCCCTACGGCGGCGGCGTGGCCATCATGGTTACCATCATCGTGGTGCTTGGCGGCGGATTGCTGCTGGTGGGCCTGCGAAATGCCGACTTCGTCCGCGGCCTGCCCTTCGCTCCGGCCATGGCCACCCATGCCGGGGGCATTGCCGAACGGCTCGGCGAAACGCTGGTGCTGCTGGCCGGCACGCTCATTATTTTCTTCATGGGCCTGCTCGACGACCGGCACAGGCTGCCGGCCTGGCCCAAACTGCTGGCCCAGTTTGCCGCCGCCGCCATCCTCGTCTGGGGCATGGGACGTTATGCCACCTTCTTCGTCCCGGTGCCGCTGGTCGGGCAGATTGTCACCTTGCTGTGGGTCGTGGCCATCACCAACGCCTTCAATTTCATGGATAACATGGACGGCCTCTCGGCCGGCGTGGCCGTCATTGTGCTGGCCGTGCTGGCCGCCGTGGCAATCTCCGCCGGACAGGTCTTCGTGCCCATCCTGGCCCTGGTCCTGCTGGGAGCCGTGCTCGCCTTCCTCATCTACAACTTCCCGCCCGCTTCAATATTCATGGGCGACGCCGGCAGCCAGACGGTCGGCTATCTGGTGGCCGTGCTCACGGTGATGGCCAACTACTACCGGCCCCAGATGGGCGACAGCGCCTTCAGCCCCTTCATGCCGCTGGTACTGCTGGCCATTCCGCTCTACGACCTGGTCAGCGTTACACTCATCCGCCTGCATCGCGGCCAGAGCCCTTTTCTCGGCGATACCAGCCACTTCAGCCATCGCCTGGCAGCCCTTGGCCTCAGTCGCCGCTCGGCCGTGCTGGTCATCTACCTGGCCACCCTGACCACCGCCGCCGGAGCCTGGCTGCTCCGCAACGCTTCGGCTGCCGATGCCGCGCTGATCTTCGTCCAGACCATCAGCATGCTGGCCATCATCGCCATTTTCGAACGCATAGCCGGAGAACGAGCACTTAAGCAATGAGCGCCGCCAGAGGAAAACCATCGTCACGCAAATCGCCCGGCAAAGGCGCTGCCAAGGCCGCCAACACCGGCGCCCGCACCGCCGCGACGGCAATTGCTCCCGATGCCCGATTGGTGCCCGGCTTCTACCTCACGCTGGCCCTCACGGCTGCCATGCCCCTGGCGGCCGCACAACTTATTGTCACCGACGGCGCCGGACTGTCATCCAACGTCCGCCTCGTCTGGTTCGGCCTGCTTACCCTGCTGGCCCTGCTGCTGGCCGTGGTCGATCAGTTGCGGCAAGGCGGCCTCAGCCTGCCCCGCTCCTGGCTGCTGCCGGCCGTCGTGCTGCTCGGGGCGGTGGCCATCGTCACGGCCATCTTTGCCGATAACCTCTACTTGGCCCGGCTGGGGGCGCTACGTACCTGCCTGGCCGCAATTTATCTGCTATGTTTGCTGATGGTGGCCGACCAGCCCTGGAAGCGACGCTGGCTGCTGGCCGCCCTGGTGGCCGGTGCCCTGGCCGTTGCCCTGGGGGTAGCCGTCAGCGGACAAGCCGCCCAGCAGACCACGCTCGAATATTATCAGGCCGACCGCCTGCAGGTGCTGGCGCAGATGGGCATCGAGCCCGGCTCGCTCGAAGAACAGATGCTGCTGAACCGCATGCACGGCGACCGGCCCGGCACCTTCTACCACCCGAACCTCATGTCGGGCTACCTCATGGTGGCCGCGCTGGTGGGCCTGGGCCTGATAATCCCCGCCCTGGTCCATACATGGCGGCAACGCTCGTGGGATTTTGTCCTGGCCCTGGTGCTGATTGCCGGACTGCTGACCATGGCCGTGGCCATTGCCCTGGCCCGCAGCCGGGCCGCCATGGGTGCCCTGGCCCTGGGGCTGCTCATCTTCGCCCTCATAGCCATCTGGCCGCGCCGCCGCTGCCTGCATCTGGCCGCCGTGCTGCTGGGCCTGCTGGCGGTGGTCGCTCTGCCGGCGGTCATCATGACTGCCTCGACCGGGCCCGAGGCCGACTCCACTGCCCTGGGTCGAGCCGTAAAAAGCCTCGCTTTCCGCGGATATTACTGGCGCGGAGCGGCCGCCATAGTTGCCGATAATCCGTACACCGGCACCGGCTCCGAAAACTTCGGCCGATACTATCCGCAGCACAAGCTGCCCTACGCCACCGAGGAGGTGGCCGACCCGCACAACGCCTTCCTCTGGGCGGCCGCCACCATGGGCATCGGCGGACTTGCGGCCATGGCCGCCCTGGCCCTCGCCGGCGGCCTGCTCATCGCCCGGGCTTTGCGGCAAACTGCGACCCGCTCGCCTGCATCATCATCCGCCGACATTGCCGTGATGCCGGCACCGCGACAGGTCGTGCTGGCCCTGCTGCTGGCTCTGCCGACAATAATACTTTTTCACGCCCTGGGCCGCGCCGCCGGCCTGGTCGACGCCACGCTCTTTGCGGCTGGCTGGCTGATGCTGGTCCGCCTGACCGATCGCGGCTTTCTGGCCGGCCTGCTCCACAACAAGATTGAGCCCAGCCCCCTTGCCGCCAACGCCAGTCAGCCAAACGCCACCGGCGGTCAACCAAACGCCACCGGCGGGCAACCAAACGCCGCCGGCGGTCAAGCCGCGGGTCAGCCAGATGCCGATGGCGGTCAAGCCGCGGCCGGCAACTCCCTCAGCACCATCATACCCGCTGCAGCTTTGGTGGCCGTCATCATCGGCTGGTGGCTGCAGGCCATGGTGGGCATGAATTACCGCGAGCTGCCAAACCTGGCCTCCCTGTTGCTGCCGGCCGCCGCCCTGCTGATGCTCTGCTCGCCCCGCCGCTGGCAGATGAAAATTCCGGCCGACCGTTGGCTGGTCGTGCTCGGCCCGCTGCTGGCCGTCGTTGTTGCCTACCTGCTTGGCCTGATGCTGCCCGTAGTCCGGGCCTCGGCCGCCATGGACCAGGCCCGCCAACTGGCCACGATCGATCAGCGACTGCCGCCAGCCCGGCGTTTGGCCCTGCAGCGGGCTCGCTGGCCCGAATTGCGGCTATCGCTGCTGCGCGCCGCAGACATCGACCCGCTCTGGCCCGAGCCGCACGCCATGCTGGCCAGCGGCCATTGGGCCCGGGCATCCGCCTCGCCGCCGGCCTCCGCCGAGCGAATCAACCACCTTCGCTCCGCCCGCCAGGCCCTGCAGCGGCAGTTGCAACTGGATCCTCGATCCATCAGCGCCTGGCGACTCATGGCCCAGATCAGCTTTGCACTGGCCGATGAATTCGCCATGGCCGCCGCCAAAGCCCAGGAGCCGGCGCCGGTGGACAATCAGCGCGTGCAGGCCCTGCGGGCCCAAGGCCGGGCCATGGTCGACCAGGCCCTCGGTGCACTCAAGCGGGCCGTCGAACTCTATCCGACCAAGGCCTCCATCAGGGCGCAATACGCCAGCCGACTGGTCGAACGCGGCCACGCCCGGCAAGCGCGGCAGCAGGCCACCCGAGCCCTGCAACTGGATGATCTTATGCCCGAGCAGCAGTTGCGGCTGACCGATGAAGAGCGAAGCAAAATGGCCGAACTGGCCGATTCAAAGTAGTGCTACATTGCTCGTAATTTTTGGGTGCCACCCACAAACGTCGTTGTCGTTGTTTGTGGGTGTTCGTCGACACCCACAAGCAAACAGCCGCTTGTAGGTGGCACCCATTTACCAGTTGCTCGCGACAGAGCAGTAGTAATGGACCATTGCTGCAGCAGTTGGCCGACCCCGGCAATTACCCGCTTGCCCTGGCCGCTCAAGCGTAATAATAATACTGCACAGCCAACCTTCGAAAGGCAGCAACTTGAAGCAGATCCTGATCATGGCCATGCTCTTCGCCGCCCTGGCCGCCGCGCCTGCTCCCGGACAATCGGAGCCTGCCTCCGGCAGCCAGCCCGCAAGCGATGCCTCCGCAAGCGACGCTCTCGTCAGCCTTCCGGTATTCGACCGGGCCGGCGGAGGCTACATGCTCCCGCTCAGCCTGCAGCTCACTAATCCCACCAGTGCCGACGCCACCGCGGTCCGCATCGGCACAAACCAGCTTTTTCAGTTCGATATCGAGACCCTCCTGCCGGCTGGCCAGCAGCGCCAGATCAACTTCGGCCTCTGGTATTTCGACGGACCTCTGGAGCTCCAGCCCATCCAACTGCTCCAGGGCGACAAGGTCATCCATCGCTACACCGCGGCCGGCCGGCAGCCCTTCGCCAGCACCGTCCAGGCGCTTCAGCCCGAGGCCAGGCTCATCCTGCTCGATGCCCGACTCGCCGACGCCGCCGCCGACGACCAGCCGTCCCTCGGCCAGCTTCAGCCCCGCCAACTGGTGGCCAGTCACGATAGTCGCCGCCCGCTCCTGCTGCAGCTTGCCGACCTGAGCGCTGTGCAGACCGCCACGCTGGCCGGTTCGCAGGTGGCCGCCATGGTTGTCCCGCAAGGGGCCGAAAACATCGGCCGCCTGCGCAGCGCCGCCCAGTACGCCATGATTCCGCTCTGGACCCTGAGCCCCAGCGGCCAGTTGCAGCAGATTTCGCCTTCGCCCGCACTGCCGCACCGCGTGCTCAGCTCAAGTGTCCTGCGGCCCGACCTGGTCGACCGCTCGCTCGATCCGCCGCCCGGACGCCTGCCCGATCAGCTTTTTACCATTCCGTCACCGTCGGCTGCCCTGCGACTTAAGCTGCTCCTGCCCGCCCTGCTGGCCGCCCCGTTACTGGTCGTCCTGGCCATCATCGGGCGACTTTTGCCGCACCCCTGGTCGCTGGCATCAATCGCCGTCATAGTCGTCGGCTCGTCAATCTGGCTGCTCCTGCTGGTGCAGGGGCCGACCCTGGCCACCGTCCAGACGCTCACCGTCACCTATGGCGATGGCCAGAGCGGGCACCGCCTGCAGCGCAACTTCGCCATGCTCACCAGCGTGCGGACAAAATCGGTCGGCCTGGCCGCCACCCAGCCTACGCTGCCGCCACGCCCCCAGCTGATAAGCACCGACCACCGGGCCGACTACGCCGGCCTTTCCGCCCGCCGCAACCTTCAGGGCCAATGGTCGCTGGAAAATGTGACCATATTGCCCGGCCACCTGCTCCTTTTCGCCTTCGATCAGCCCCTGCCGCCCGCCGCCCCGACAGCCCCCGACGGCCAGTCCGCCGCCCCGCCCTCAGCACTGCCGCGGCTGCGCGTCTTCGCCTCGGCCGATGGTCGCCCACGGCTCGCCGTTGACGAATCGCTGCAGGCGGTCTCGCTGATTATCGACGGGCAGCTCTGGGATTTTGCCGACGTCCAACCCGGGCAAACGTATTCCGCCCTGGCCGGTCCGCGCCGCCTCGCCCTGGCCGCAGTCCAACCGGACGGCGAGGCCCAGGCCGATCCGCTCCGCCGGCGGGCCCTGCAATGGGTCAGCCGCCAATGGTATCGCCCCGAGTACGTGCTGGTGGTTGGCTGGCAGCCGGGCAGGGCATCGCTGGAAACCAGCGGGGCCGTCCGCCGCGATCTCGGGCGACTGGTCGTCTGGGCCATTCCGCGGCAGGCCGTGCAGGCCGAATAATCGCGCCAGCTTTACCCGTAATTGCTGGCCCCCTGCAATTATCCTTGACTATAATGAAGCATGAAATACCACCGCCGCCGGAGACGTTATCTTAATTACCGGCGGCCCCGGAAAACCGTAACCGAAAGAGAGGACAGAGACTGAGTCATCACGAACCAAAACGGGCCGAAATGACCGTCGCTCGCGAGCGAGCCATACTTGTCGAGGTGCTCACGCCCGAGCAGCCGCGAGGTAAAGATTACGAGCCGCTCGGCGAGCTTATCCGGCTGACCGAATCGGCCGGCGGAATGGTTGTCGGCACTATTACCCAGAAACGCTCGTCAATCGATTCCGGATTGTACATCGGTCGCGGCAAGGCCGAGGAAATCGGACGCATGGCCGCCAGCCGCAACGCCGACGTTATCATTTTCGATAACGACCTGACGCCCGGGCAGATACGCAACCTGGAGAAGATAATCGACCGCAAGGTGCTGGATCGCAGCGAGCTTATACTCGATATTTTCGCCACCCGGGCCCGCACCCACGAGGCCCGCCTGCAGGTCGAACTGGCCCAGCTCGAATACACCTTGCCGCGCCTGCGACGAATGTGGGGCCACCTCAGCCGCATGAAGGCCGCCATCGGCACGCGCGGACCAGGCGAAACTCAGCTGGAAACCGACCGCCGGCTGGTCCGCCGACGCATCAGCGATCTGCGCAGCCGCATCGCCGAAATCGAGCGACGCCGCGAGCGGCAGGTGCAGGGCCGCAAAAACGAGTTCTCCGTCAGCCTCGTCGGCTACACCAATGCTGGCAAAAGCTCGCTGCTCAATCGCCTGACGGGCGACGAGGCATACGTGGCCGACCAGCTTTTTGCCACCCTCGACACCCGGACCAGGGCCTGGATGTTGCCGCACAATCTGCGGGTGCTGCTCAGCGATACCGTCGGATTCGTCCGCGACCTGCCGCACCATTTGGTGGCCTCCTTCCGGGCCACGCTGGAAGAGGCCCGCCACGCCGATCTTCTGCTGCACGTGGTCGATGCCGGCGAGCCCGACCTGGACGGCCAGATTGAGGCCGTAAACGTTGTGCTGGAAGAAATCGGCTGCCACGGCAATCCGGTGCTGCTGGTCTTCAACAAAATTGACGTGGTGCCAAACGAGGCCATGCGTACTCTGCTGGAGTTCCGCTATCCCGATGCCGTCTTCGTCAGCGCTCACAGTGGCGAGGCCATCGACAAGCTGCAGCAGCGGGTGCAGGAGCTTCTGGCCGGCCCCGTACTCGGCGTTTCGCTCTGCGGGCCGGCCGGCGAAGGCGACTGGCAGGCCGCCGTGGCCCGGCACGCCGAACAGATGGAGCACAATTTCGTCGACACCGAAACCTGTGTTCGCACAAGATTACCCCAGCATCTGGTCGATTACCTCTTACAGGAGTATCCGCAAGTGAAGGTCACTGTGGAAGAAGGTGCTGGCCGGGCGACCGACATTAAAACCAGGCGCGTGCAATCGAATGCCAGCCAGACTGCCGGCAAGCCGCGCCCGGAAGATGATTTCTCGGCCGAAGAGCCCGACGCTTTGCACTGACGCGCCCATGTGATGGACCGGACGAACAACCGGAGGTTTATCGTGAAATACAGTACGAGCAGGAAAGTTGTCCCAGCCGCCGCCATGGCCCTTTTGCTGGCCGCCGCCCTTTTTGCCGCCCCGGCTGCCGTGGCCACCTTGCGCCCCGCGAGTGCGTCGGCCCAGAGCATCGTCAGAGTCGAAGAAGTCCGCCCGGCAGACATTGAAGCAAGGCCCGCCAATGGCGGCGCAGCCACTCTGCCGCAATTCGATCAGCAAGAGATCATCCAGCGACAACGGGCCCGCATGCAGGCCATAGCCGGTAATCTGCGGCTGCGACTGTTTACCGCCGAAAGCAAAAACTACCTGCTCTTCAGCGACCTGGACAGCCGCATGCGCACCGCCATCCTGGTCTGGCTCGAAGATTTTCACAGCAAACTGCTCGACAGCCTCGATATCGACGCCGAGCAGCGGCTCTGGGATGGCAAATGCCTGGTCATTGTGCTGGCCAACCACGAAGACCTGGCCCGCTATGCTCAGGCTTTCGATCAGCACGAGCTTGGTCGTTCGCGCGGATACTTCGTGCTCGAAGCGCGAATGTCCGACGGGCCGCGACTGGTGCACATTGCCACCTACCAGAGCGAGCGCGACGGCAACCGCGGCCTGCGCGAAGTGCTGGTCCACGAAGCCTGCCATGCCGTAGTCGAATTGTATGGCCAGTCCGGCCAATTGCCCCTCTGGCTGCACGAAGGCCTGGCCGAGTTCATGGTCGTGACCGTCGACCCGACGCAGCGGGCCGTGCGGCAGCAGAGGGCCTACGCCCGTGCCACGGCCAGTCCCTACAGCAGCATCAGCCCGCTGTTTA
>JAWLHX010000039.1:0-31690 GCA_041690105.1 Phycisphaerae bacterium | reverse complement strand
GGCCGCTGTACACGGTCGATGCCATGGAATTGGCCTCTGCCTTATGCCTGAAGGCCCTCCATGCGGGGGCCACGATGCTCAACCTGCTGACCGTTGAGGACCTCTGCGTTCACCAGGACCGGGTGACCGGCGTGGTGGCCAACCGCTCGTTGATCGGAGACAGCCTGCCTGTTGACCCGATCGTCTTCGCCAGCAGAGCGGCGATCGACGCCACGGGCCACGAGGCGGTTCTGGCCCACTGCCTCCAACGGCACGGACTGCTCAAGGCGAGCCCGAATCGATTGCCCGGCGAAGGGCTCATGGACGCCCCGGCGGGCGAACGGTTTGTCGTGGATCATGTCACGGAGCTCTATCCCGGCCTGTGGACGGCCGGCATGAGCGTCTGTGCCACCATGGGCGGGCCCCGGATGGGACCGATCTTCGGCGGCATGTTACTTTCGGGCGAGGAAGTGGCCCGGCAGGTGAGCCGGGCGCTGACCAAGGCAGAATCATAAATCATGCCAACGTGTGAGTGAGGTGGCAATATGGGGCATATTTTTGGACCTGTTCCGTCTCGTCGGTTGGGCCGCTCTTTAGGCGTGGACCTTGTCCCGTTCAAGACGTGCTCGTATGACTGCATCTATTGCCAGCTTGGGCCGACGACGCGCAAAACCACGTTGCGTCAAGAGTGGGTGCCGCTGGAAGGCGTGTTGGACGAACTGAAGCAGAAGCTTACCACGAGGCCAGACTTCATTACGCTGAGTGGCTCGGGTGAGCCGACGCTGTACTCTCGCCTGGACGAACTTATCGACCGTATCCGCAGCATGACAGACATCCCTGTTGCAGTCCTGACCAACGGTTCTCTACTCTGGGACAAAGAGGTACGGCAGCAGTTGATGAAGGCCCACCTGGTCATCCCGTCACTCGACGCTGGGCACAGCGGCATGTTTCAGTCGGTAAACCGCCCGCACGAGAGTATCTCCTTCGAACAGATGATTAACGGACTGATTACCTTTCGCCAGGAGTACCGCGGCCAGTACTGGCTGGAGGTCTTCCTGCTGGCGGGCCTGACCGACAGCGACGAGGCGGCGAGGAGCATCAGTGACTGTGTCCGCCGGATTGGGCCGGATCGGGTACAGTTAAACACCGCCACCCGCCCCGCCGCCGAGGCTTCGGCCGTCATGGTGCACCGGTCGCGTATGGAGGAACTGACCAAGCTGCTCGACCCGCCGGCCGAGGTCATCGCCGACTACGACGGAGTTCATGCTCAGAGCGAGTTCAAGGCGGGACGTGAACACGTTCTGGAAATGGTACAGCGCAGGCCATGTTCCGTCGAAGACATTGCAAACGGCTTGGGCATGCACCGCAATGAAGTAATCAAGTATATTGCGGAACTTGATGCCGAGCAATTGCTCGAGAAATGCTCTTCCGGCAACAAGCTCTTCTATCGGGGCAAACACGACCCGAAGAGCCCGGCAAGTGATTAAGCGTGACTGGGTTGGCAACCTTGCCGCAAGACCTAAAATGGCTCCATGGCTTCGAGAAGACGAAAGAGCAAGGAAAGGGTCGATGATGATAGATCACCCGGCAAACCGGTGAACCCCATTTCAGCCTGGTGTCGACGGATCGGCAAGGCAAGCCGTTTAAGACCGCCGATTGACAACGGACCGTAAAGCAAAGGACATGCCATGCAGGGCAAGCGAACGAACAAACCCAACTTCCTCCTCATCGTCGCGGACGACATGGGGTTTTCCGATGTCGGCTGCTATGGCGGGGAGATCTCCACACCCAATCTGGACGGCCTGGCTGGCGGAGGCCTGCGTCTACAGCAGTGTCACTCCGCCGGGCGATGCTGGCCGTCGCGTGCGTGCCTCATGACCGGCCAATATTACCAGCAGGTCCCCCAAGTACCGCCAGATGGCGGGTTGCCTGACTGGGGGCGGCCCGCTCCACATTACCTTCGCCCTCTGGGGTATCGCTCGTATCATTCAGGCAAGTGGCACGTCAACCAGTTCCCGAAGCCGATAGCCTATGGCGGCTTCGACCGCTCCTATTACGTTCGCGACTATGACCGCAACTTCGCCGTGCGCGACCACCGCCTGGACGACGAGCCGCTGCCACCGGCCGAGCCTGGGTCGGGCTACTACTCCTCGACGGCCATCGGCCAATATGCGGTTGACTTCCTCAAAGAACACGAGCAACACCACGCGGGTACACCGCTCTTTCTTTACCTGGCATTCATCGCCCCGCATTTCCCCCTGCACGCGCCCCAGGAGGACATCGACTTCTATCGTGGCAGGTATGACGAGGGCTGGGATGCCATCCGCCAAGAGCGAATGAAACGCATGCACGAGATGGGCCTCATCCACTGCGACCTTTCCCCTCGCCAGGTGAACACGATTCCGGCGTGGAACCTGTCGGCCGAAGCCCTCGAGGACGAAATTGGCCCCGGCGAAGTGGCCAAAGCCTATAGTTGGCGGCACCTGAGCGAGGAGCAGAAGGCCTTTCAGGCGATGAAGATGCAGATTCATGCCGCCATGATCCATCGTCTCGACCGCGAAGTCGGCCGCGTCATCAGTAAACTGAAGGCCATGGGAGAGTTCGACAACACCGTCATCATGTTTGTCTCCGACAACGGCGCCAGTGCCGAGCAGATCATCCGCGGCGACCGGCACGACAAGAATGCCGTCGCCGGATCGGGTGGCTCGTATCTCTGCCTCGGACCCGGCTGGTCGACGGCCTCGAACACGCCCTTCCGCTACCACAAGTCCTGGGTTCACGAAGGCGGCATCGCCTCGCCACTGATCGTCCACTGGCCCGCCGGAATCAAGGCCCGCGGCGAATTGCGCCGCACGCCAAGCCACTTCGTCGACCTCTTGCCGACCATGCTCGACCTGGCCGGCGGGTCGGCCATGCCGGCTTGGCGAGGGACGGACACGCCGCCTTTGGCCGGCGTGAGCCTGGCGCCTGCGTTGAGCGAAGATCGCGAGGTGACGCGCGAGTGCATCTTCTTCAGCCATATCGGCCACCGGGCACTTCGCGTGAGCAAGTGGAAACTCGTCGCGGTCCATTACGGCAAATGGGAATTGTACGACATGGAATCGGACCGCTCGGAACTCCACAATCTTGCCGACCAGCAGCCGGAGCGAGTCCGGGACATGGCGGCCATGTGGCAACGCCTGATCACACAATACGAACTGCAGGCGGGCGAAAAGAGAGACTGAGCAGGTAACGGGATCCCGACCATCGCCCAGCAGATCCATGTGAAACTCAGGCTTTGAGTTGGTGGGGCCGAACAGGAGGTACTGATGTCGAAAACGAGGCCAAACATCATCTTCATCATGACCGATGACCACGCCGCCCATGCCATGAGCTGTTACGGCAGCCGCATCAACGAGACGCCGCACTTGGATCGCATCGCCTCGGGCGGCATGCGGTTCGACAACTGCTTCTGCACAAACTCCATCTGCGCCCCCAGTCGGGCAACCATTCTGTCCGGCACGTACAACCACGTCAACGGTGTGACTACGCTGGCCACGCACATGGATAACCGCCTGCTGACTTTCCCCAAGGTGCTTCACGAGCATGGATACCAGACGGCGCTGGTGGGCAAGTGGCACCTCGGCCAGGGACCGGCGCATGAGCCGACGGGTTTCGACTTCTGGCGTGTTCTGCCCGGACAGGGGCTGTACCACGACCCCGAGATGATCGACGCCAATGGGCGGCGGATCTACACCGGCTATGTCACCGACCTGATTACCGACATGTCTCTTGACTGGCTGCGGCAGCGGGACCGTCAGCATCCCTTCTGTCTGCTGGTGCACCACAAGGCCCCCCACCGCCACTGGGAACCCGACAAGAAGCACGCCCACATGTACGACGACGTGGAAATCCCCGAACCGCAAACCTTCCGCGACGACTACAGTCACCGAGCCCGAGCGGCCGAGGCGGCGCACATGCGGATCGACCGCGACATGACCTATCGCGACTGGAAGGTCGCTCCGCCCGAAGGCTTGAGTTCCATGGCCTTCAAGAGCTGGTCCTACCAGCGGTACATCAAGGATTATCTGAGGACTATCGCCTCGGTGGATGACAACGTGGGACGGTTGCTCGACTACCTTGACGAGGAGGGACTGGCCGAGAACACGGTGGTTGTTTACACCTCGGACCAGGGTTTCTTCCTCGGCGATCACGGCTGGTTTGACAAACGGTTCATGTACGAGGAGTCGCTGCGCATGCCGTTCATCGTCCGCTATCCACGGGAAATCGCTCCGGGCAGCATAAACGAGGACATCCTCACCAATGTTGACTTTGCCCCGACCTTCCTCGACCTGGCCGGGGCAGCAATCCCAGAGTCATTCCAAGGCCGGAGTTTTCGGTCGTTGCTGAGGAGCACGACGCCCGAAGGCTGGCAGACAGCCATGTACTACCGCTACTGGATGCACAACGACGATTGCCACCATGTCTATGCCCACTATGGCCTGCGGACAAAACGGTACAAGCTGATCTACTACTATAGCGACCCGCTTGGCCAGGAGGGCGCCTGCCAGCCGGCCTATGAGCCGCAGTGGGAGCTCTTCGACTTGGAACGGGATCCCCGTGAGCTTCGGAGCGTGTTCGACGTCCCGGCCTATGCTCACATAGTACGTGAACTGAAGGACGACCTCCACCGGATGCAGGCGCAGGTCGGCGACCAACGGTATCACAAGGATAGGTAACCCGCCCACCGCACACGAACCACAAGGAGAACCCAGAATGACCCAACCGTTGCGAGTTGTCATCATCGGTGGCGTGGCCGCCGGACCCAAGGCAGCCTCCAAGATCATCCGACTTCGGCCTGATGCGGAGGTGACGGTGGTCGATAAGGGTGAGTTCCTGTCCTACGCCGGCTGCGGCCTGCCCTACTACGTCTCCGGTGTGGTCAAGGAGCAGAAGGAACTGATGAGCACGCCGGTCGGCGTGGTTCGCGACCCGGTGTTCTTTCAGAAGGTCAAGAACTTCCGGGCCATGAACCATACCGAGGCCCTCGAAATCGACCGCGAGCGGAAGCGGGTGCGGATTCGCAGCACCCAGGGCGGCGACCATTCCTGGCTCGACTATGATAAGCTGGTGTTGGCCACGGGCGCCGAGCCAGTCGTGCCCCCGATCCCCGGCATACAGAGCGAGAACATCTTCCGTCTGCACGGCATGCACGATGCCGAAGGCATTCGCGCCGTTCTGGCCCAAGGTAAAGCACGGGACGTGACCATCGTCGGTGGCGGCCTGATCGGCGTGGAGACGGCCGAAGCCCTGGCCGAACACGGCTGCCGCCTGACCATTGTCGAGATGATGCCGCAGATTCTGCGCATGCTTGACCCGGAAATGGCCCACCTGGTGGAGCGGCACCTGGAGTCCCATGCGGTACGGGTCATGACCGGCACAAAGGTCATGGCCTTCGAGGGGGACGAACGGGTGCAGCGCGTGGTCACGGACCAGGGTGCCTTCCCGGCGGACATGGTCATCATGGCTATCGGCGTCCGCCCGAACGCGCGGCTGGCCGCCAGTGCCGGTCTGGCCATCGGTCGGACGGGCGGCATCAAGGTCGACGATCGAATGAGCACGGCCGATCCCAATATTTTCGCCGCCGGCGATTGTGTCGAAATGACTCACCTGCTGACGGGCGAGCCCACCTATGTTCCCTTGGGGTCGACGGCCAACAAGCAGGGCCGCGTCGCAGCGGTCAACATCTGCGGCGGTAATGTAACATTCCCGGGGGTGATGGGCAGCACCGTCTGCAAGGTCTTTGACTACTGTATGGCCTGCACGGGCCTGACGGAGACCGCTGCTCGAAATCAGGGCTATGCCGTGGTCACGGTCTTGGCACCGGCCCCGGACAAGGCCCACTTCATGCCAGGGGCCAAGACGCTTTTCCTGAAGCTCATCGTCGACGCCGACACGCGGCGGCTCCTGGGCGCCCAAGCCACGGGGCCCGGTGACGGTGCCCGGCGGATCGATGTCGCGGCCATGGCGATCACGGCCGGAATGACCGTCGACCAACTGGCCAACGCCGATCTCTGCTACGCTCCGCCGTATTCCCCGGCGATGGACAACATCATCACTGCCGCCAACGTCGCCCGCAACAAGCTCGACGGCCACATGACCGGCGTCACCGCCGAGGAGGTCAAACGGATGCAGGACGATGGGCAGGACATGGTTCTGCTGGATGTGCGCAGCCCCGACGAATACGAAGAAGTCCACCTGCCGGACTCCACACCCATTCCCCTGGGGGCCTTACGAAGTCGCCTCAAAGAACTGCCGAAGAACAGGATGATTGTCACGTTCTGTAAGATATCGCTGCGGGGATACGAGGCAGCGCTGATCCTCAAGAACGCTGGCTTCAAGGACGTACGTGTGATGGACGGCGGCCTGGCCATGTGGCCCTACGAGACAATAGGCTGATCTATGCTCCAAGGAGGCAGTCTACGCCCATGAATACCTTTGTTCCGTCAGCCATGTTCCTGACCAAAGGGGTCGGCACACACATTCAAAAACTTCAGAGTTTTGAACTCGCACTGCGTGACGCTGGCATCGAGATTTATAACCTGGTTCGCGTATCGAGCATTTTTCCGCCAGGGTGTCGGATCGTCAGCCGCACCAAGGGCGTCGGACGACTGTGCCGCGGACAGGTCGTCTACTGTGTTATGGCCGACACCTCGACCAACGAGCCTTCGCGTCTGATCGCCGCCAGCATCGGCCTGGCGGTTCCCGCCGCTGGGGAGCAGTACGGCTACCTTTCGGAGCACCACGCCCACGGCATGACAGAGGAGAAAGCGGGTGACTACGCGGAGGACCTCGCGGCGACGATGCTGGCCACAACGCTGGGCATAGAGTTTGATCCCGACAGGGCCTACGACGAGCGTAGGGAGATGTATCGGATGTCGGGCAAGATCGTCAAGGCGCGAAGCGTTGCCCAGAGCGCGGAAGGCAAGCCCGACGGCTCCTGGACCACCGTCGTCGCGGCGGCCGTGTTCGTTACCCTGAATGTACCATGAAACAGCATCCAGCTTGACCGTGAGCCTTTGCCACACGGATCAGATCCGCGTGGAGTCGCCTGAGCCAATTCGGGTGGGGCCGCTGGTAAGGCTTCTGGAAGACCGCGGTGCGGAGGTCTCGGAAGCCCGCAAGGTCCGCCCGTCGCTGGAGGATCTGTTTGTTGAGGTAACTGGCCTTGAGGCCGCGGCGATGAAGAAGGAGAAAGAGAAGGCCGTGGCCCTCATGCTGGCCAAGACCGGCGGGGCGATCCTGTTCGGCATCGCCAACGCCTTCGTGCCGGTCATCATGGCGGCGTTCCTGACGGACTTCGCTGAAGTGAACTGGCTGACGCTCATTCCCGCCATTGTGCTCATCGCCATCAGTTCGACCTTCCTCGGCCTGTTTGTCGCTGTTTCGGTCAAGGAGGTCTTCGAGGCCCAGACGTTTTCGAACTTCTTCCGCTTCCCGATGCTCTTCCTGTGCGGGCTGTTCCTGCCCGTTGAGCCGCTTCCCGTCTGGCTGCAGCTGCTGTCCTACATCCTGCCTCTGACCTATGGGGCCGACCTGCTGCACGGCTCGATCCACCGGCCGACGCACATGCCGCTGGTTCTGGACTTCGGCCTGCTGGCGGCCTTCTGCGTGATTCTGTTTGCCGTGAGCCTGCGGAACATCCGGAGAAGGTGGATTACTTAGGCGATCCAGGACTGACCGTGAGCAGTCGACGTCATTCGACACACAGGATATCCTGAAACAGCATCAGGTGAGAGTCGTGGTCGCGCGATGGTAGTCCGGCAACGGTCAGGCCTGCCCTGCGCCGTCTGAGCGAATGTCTTGACGATGCTTGTCCGGCATTCGATGCTTCTTCCTGCCACACAGCTCTCACCGCGGTGCCGCAGAATACTGTCATGGGGGGTTGACACCACATGGCCTTACGGTTACGATATACGAACCGTTCCTATTTACGCGGGGCAGACCGATGGCGATTTCAGGCGATGAGGTCAGACAGCAGGTGGCATCCCTGGCGGAGATATTCCGCCGCCAGGGCCTGAAGGTCACCCACCAGCGAATGGAGATCTTGAAAGAGCTGGTCAGGGCCCAGGAGCATCCTTCGGCCGAGACCGTCTACGTGCGGGTACGTCGGCGGATACCTGCCATTTCGCTCGACACGGTGTACCGCACGCTGAAACTGTTGGAGGAGAAGGGCATTATCTCGCGTGTCGGTTCAATGCGCGACAGGGCCCGGTTCGACGCCAACACGGATCAGCACCATCATTTCATCTGCATCGAGTGCGGCAGGGTCGGTGACTTCCACAGCGATGTGCTGGATCGATTCCCGGTGCCGCCAGAGGTGGCGGAGATGGGCAGCGTGGACGGCGTCTACGTCGAATTGCGCGGGCGCTGCCGGAAGTGTCAGTCCAGAGCGACAAAAGCCAAGAGACCACAGGAGGCAGCCCCATGAGCAGTGAAGGCAAGTGTCCGGTAACAGGTAAGACTCACCAGCACCCCGTCGGCATTGGCACGTCGAACCGCGACTGGTGGCCGAACCAGTTGAACCTCAGGGTGCTCCACCAGAACTCGGCTAAGAGCAATCCAATGGGCGGAGATTTCAATTACGCCGAGGAGTTCAAGAAGCTCGACTTTGAGGCCCTGAAGCAGGACCTCTGCGCTTTGATGACCGACTCGCAGGACTGGTGGCCGGCGGATTACGGTCATTACGGGCCGCTCTTCATCCGCATGGCCTGGCACAGCGCCGGCACCTACCGCATGGGGGATGGCCGCGGCGGTGGCGGAAGGGGCAGCCAGCGTTTTGCGCCACTGAACAGTTGGCCCGACAATGTGAACCTGGACAAGGCACGCCGCCTGCTCTGGCCGATCAAGCAGAAGTACGGTCGCCGGATCTCCTGGGCTGACTTGATGATCCTTGCCGGCAACTGCGCCCTGGAATCGATGGTTTTCAAGACTTTCGGCTTCGGAGGCGGGCGTGAAGACATCTGGGAGCCGGAAGAGGATGTCTACTGGGGGGCCGAGACCGAGTGGCTGGGCGACAAGCGCTACAGCGGAGAGCGGGATCTCGAGAATCCGTTGGCGGCCGTGCAGATGGGCCTGATCTACGTGAACCCCGAAGGGCCCAACGGCAACCCCGATCCAGTGGCCTCCGGCCGCGACGTCCGCGAGACCTTCGCGCGCATGGCGATGAATGACGAAGAGACCGTTGCCCTGGTGGCCGGAGGGCATACCTTCGGCAAGTGCCATGGCGCGGGCAGTGCGACGCACGTCGGCCCGGAGCCGGAGGCCGCTCCGATCGAGCAGCAGGGTCTGGGCTGGAAGAGCAGCTTTGGCCGCGGCAAGGGTGGCGATACGATTTCGAGCGGCATCGAGGGCGCCTGGAAACCGAACCCGGCGCGCTGGGATATGGGCTACTTGAACATACTCTTCAAGTACGAGTGGGAACTGACCAAAAGCCCGGCCGGCGCCCACCAGTGGCTGGCCAGGGACGTGGCTGAAGAGGACATGATCGTCGACGCCCACGACCCGTCGAAGAAGCACCGGCCGATGATGACCACGGCAGACCTCTCGCTGCGTTTCGACCCGATCTACGAGCCCATCGCCCGGCGCTATCAGCAGAACCCAGCGGAGTTCGCCGACGCCTTCGCCCGGGCCTGGTTCAAGCTGACCCACCGCGACATGGGGCCGCGGTCGCGCTATCTCGGCCCGGAAGTGCCCGCCGAAGAGCTTATCTGGCAAGACCCCGTCCCTGCCGTCGATTATGAACTGATCGATGCCCGGGATATCGCAGATCTTAAGTGCATGGTACTCTCCTCGGACCTGTCCAGCGCGGAGCTGGTCTCGACCGCCTGGGCCTCGGCCTCCATGTTCCGCGGCTCCGACAAGCGCGGCGGGGCGAATGGGGCCCGGATTCGGCTTGCACCGCAGAAGGACTGGGCTGTCAACCAGCCGGCTCAACTGGCCAAGGTGCTGAAGAAGCTCGATGCGATCCGCGAAGAGTTCAACCGGTCGCAGGCAGGCGGCAAAAGGGTTTCGCTGGCCGACCTGATCGTGCTGGCCGGCTGCGCCGCTGTCGAAGCTGCGGCGAAGAAGGCCGGTCACGATGTGACGGTTCCCTTCACACCGGGACGAACTGATGCTTCGCAGGCGCAGACCGATGCGGCCGCCTTCTCGGTGCTGGAGCCAGTAGCTGACGGATTCCGCAACTTCCTCAAGACCAGGTTCTCTGTGTTGGCCGAGGGACTGCTCCTCGATCGGGCCCAGTTGTTGACGCTTACGGCTCCCGAGATGACGGTGCTTCTTGGCGGCCTGCGTGTGCTCGGCGCCAACTTCGGCCAGACGCCGCACGGTGTGTTCACTCAGCGGCCCGGGACGCTGACCAACGACTTCTTCGTGAACCTGCTCGACATGCGCACGCAGTGGAAACCGGCTTCGGAAGGGGACGACCTGTTCGAGGGGCGTGATCGGGCCAGCGGCGAACTCAAGTGGACTGGCACCCGGGTGGACCTCGTCTTCGGCGCCAACTCCCAGCTCCGCGCCGTCGCGGAGGTCTACGCCTGTGCGGATGCGGAGCAGAAGTTCGTGCAGGACTTCATCGCTGCATGGAACAAGGTGATGAACCTAGATCGGTTCGACCTGGCCTGATGGCGGTCCGCCCTGAATCTCTGTCAGGAGTGGACAAAAGCTGTCGGCAGACGATCTGGTCTGCTTGTTGCGACGTGAGTGGCCGGGCGTGTTGGCGCCGCCGCGAGGTCTGAGCCGATAATGGCACGTACCACAAAGGAGAACGGAGCATGCCGCATCTGAAGGGCAGCAAGACGGAGCAGAACCTGTTGGCGGCGTTTGCCGGGGAATCGCAGGCTCGGAACAAGTACACCTATTTCGCTTCGGTGGCGAAGAAGGAAGGGTACGAGCAGATCGCCGCCTTCTTCCTGGAGACCGCCGAGCAGGAGAAGGAGCACGCCAAGCTCCACCTCAAGATGCTCGAAGGCATCGGCGACACGCGGGCCAATCTGAAGGCCGCCGCCGAGGGCGAGAATCACGAATGGCGGAGCATGTACCCGGGCATGGCCGAGACCGCCCGTGATGAAGGCTTCACCGAGGCTGCCGTGCTCTTCGACCTTCTGGCCCGCATCGAGAAGGAGCACGAGGCCCGCTACATGCGCCTGCTGCAGAGCCTCGAGGCCGGCACCGTCTTTGCCCGGACGGACAAGGTCCGCTGGCGCTGCCGCAACTGCGGGTATGTTCACGAGTCCGCCAAGGCGCTCCAGCAGTGCCCGGCCTGCAAGCATCCGCAGGTCCATTTCGAACTGGCGGCCGAGAACTTCTGACCGTATTCTCTCGGAACTGGCCTGCCGCCTCGGGGTTTCTCAACTGATCTGAGCGCATCAGAGCAAGGCCGGCCGACCGGCCGCCGCGGCCGCATGAAATGGGTTGCGGGCATTGATTTGGCGGAAGGAGATCACCGCGAAATGAACAAGCAACGCGCCGGATGGGCGAGTAGATTTCTGCTGGCGAGCCTGGCCATCAGCCTGGTCATTATGGGGGCTGGCTGCCACCTAGTGGCGCAGCAGGATATGCAGCCGCTGGCGGAAAGAAGCTTGGTCTTCGGCCCATATGTTACTGCTGTCTCTCCCGAAGGCGCCCAGGGGTAGTTGCACCATTTGCCTGTTGGCGGCGGCCGGCAGTAGCCATGCAGAAGAGTCGCAAGATCAGGAAATGCCTTGTTTTCAGCCACTTCAGCGAGTTGGCACGTTTCGACCATAGGTGCTTTCCTTCCACCAATTCACTCGCTGCAAACGTCTCTATTGCGTGACGAAACCCGTGACCGGCAAGCTGCGGGCTTCGGCCATTTTGGCCCTTTTCTGGCCTTAAACGCGGTTTTTGCCCGGTTTGGACTGCCACTCGTCGGACTCACCATCCAGACGCACCCAGCCCGGTCTCAGCCCCTTTTCTCTCTCTCATTCGTCTCTGTTTTCCTCGGACTCGCCCCAAGTGCGTCCGGAAAGTTGTACGTGATGGTGGGCAGCTTCCCCAGGGGCGGATAATCAGCACAACGCCGCTTGCCTGCCGCGAGCAGGTCTCCTATGATGTCAGCAACATGAACCCGCGCCCACAGCACAACCTCCAGGTAACCGACCTTGGCCGCATGGCCTACGCCCAGGCCCTCGACCTGCAGACGAAAGCTGTCGAGCAGATCAAGCTGGCCCGCCAGTCATCGCCGCTCAACGACCAGGGCAGCGGTGCCGGCGGGGTGCCCGACGGTCCGCCCGCCCCCAGCAGCGCCTCCGACAAATTGCTGCTGGTCGAGCACGACCCGCCGGTCATAACCATTGGCCGCGGCGGCGATAGCGGCAACCTTTTGGTATCGCCCGAGGCCCTGCGCAGTCGCGGATTCGACGTCCACGAAAGCTCCCGCGGTGGCGACGTCACCTATCACGGCCCCGGGCAGATGGTGGCCTACCCCATTCTGGACCTCAACCGCCACGGCCGCGACGTGCACCAATACCTGCGAAAGCTGGAGCAGACCATCATCGACCTGCTGGCCACCTGGGATATTGCCGCCGGACGCGACCCGGCCTATACCGGCGTCTGGGTCGGCCGCGAAAAGGTCTGCGCCATCGGCGTGGCCATAACCCGCTGGGTCAGCTATCATGGCCTGGCCCTCAACGTCAGCACCGACCTCGACCATTTCGCCCTAATCGTGCCCTGCGGCATTCGCGATCGCGGCGTCACCAGCCTGGCCCGCCGCCTGGGCCAACCGCCCGACATGGCCGAAGTGCACCAGCGTTTTCTCGACTGCTTCGCCACCACCTTCGGCTTCGACAAATGGCAATGGCAGGAGCGAGCATAGGAGCAGTTGCCCTCACTGCTCCGGCCGCCGCTGTTGTTACCCTTCTCCCTTGACGGGAGAAGGTGGCCCGCAGGGCCGGATGAGGGTGAAGCCGTTGCTGTTGCCGTTGCTGTTGCTGTTGCTTCTTCTTCTCAAAAAGCCCCGGGCACTGCCCGGGGATCGCCGTGGCCGCACCCTTCTCACCCGCCCTGAGCTTTGTCGAAGGGCTTGACGGGAGAAGGTGGCCCGCAGGGCCGGATGAGGGTGAGCCGTTGCCGTTGCTGTTGCTGCTTCTTCTTCTCAAAAAGCCCCGGGCACTGCCCGGGGATCACCGTGGCCACCCTCTCTCGTCGCCGCAACTATCGCACCCCGGTTTGCGTCTTGTCAGGCAGAGGATGGCCGTTACAATAGCGTCCGGAGAATATTTACGGTGAACCAACGGACGAATGCCGCAAAAGCATATCCGACTGTCGGAGCACCTGACAACAGCCGCAATACCAATTGATGCGGAGCGACCAGAGATGCGGAACGTGGAGATGCAGGCCGATTTTGCCGTCGTCGGCGGGGGCATGGCCGGAGTTGTAGCAGCAATAGCGGCTGCACGCCTGGGACATTCGGTAATTCTGGTGCAGGACCGGCCGGTGCTTGGCGGCAACGCCTCGAGCGAAATCCGAGTCTGGGTCGGCGGGGCCCAGGGCCACGTCCGCAACCGCTTTGCACGCGAGGGCGGCATCCTCAACGAGATGCTCATGGAGCAACTCTACCGCAACCCGCACAGCGCCCCGCCCGTCTGGAACGCCATTCTGCTGGACTTCGTGCTGGCCGAGCCCAACATTACCCTGCTGCTCGATACCGCCGTCGATGGCCTGACCATGGGCGGCGACGGCCACACGGTCGACTCCGTCAGCGCCTACTGCTCCATCAGCCAGACCCGCTACACCATAAGCGCCCGCCATTTTGCCGATTGCAGCGGCGACAGCATCGTCGGCGTCAATGCCGGAGCCGAATTCCGCATCGGTAAGGAAGGCCGGGCCGAGTTCGACGAGCAGTACGCTCCCGACGAGCCCGACCCCCGCCTGCTGGGCGCCTCGCTCTACTGGTATTCGCGCGATTGCGGCCACCCGGTACGCTATGTGCGGCCCGAATTCGCCATCGATATTTCCGACTCGCCACGCATCCGCAACATCAAATTCCCCGGCACTATCAGGGGCTGCGAGCTCTGGTGGCTGGAATACGGCGGTCTGCGCGACACCGTGCACGAGGCCGGCGACATCAAACGGTACCTTACCTCCGTCGTCTACGGCTTGTGGGATTACATCAAAAATAGCGGCAAGTTCCCCGATGCCGAAAACCTCGACCTCGAGTGGGTCGGACCCATGCCCGGCAAGCGCGAAAGCTATCGCCTGATGGGCCCGCACCTGCTCACCGAGCACGACCTGTTCAAGCAGCCGCACTTTGACGATGCCTGTGCCACCGGCGGATGGACCATCGACCATCATCCCTCCGGCGGAATCCACAGCAAGGAGGCCCCCAGCCGCCATATCGGGCTGCCCGGACCGTACAACATCCCGCTGCGCACGCTCTTTTCGCGCAACATCAGCAACCTCTGGATGTCCGGACGCAACATGAGCGCTTCCAACGTGGCCTTTGGCTCAATCAGGCTCATGGGCACCGGGGCAGTCTGCGGCCAGGCCGTCGGCACCGCCGTCCACTATTGCCTCGAAAATAACCTCTCGGCCAACCAACTCGTGGCCGACAAGGCTCTGCTCGAAAAGTTCAGCCAGCAACTGCTCAAGGACGATCAACACATCATCCACCTGCCCAACCGCGACCCGGCCGACATGGCCCGCAACGCCGCCATCAGCGACAGCGGCTCGATGGTGCTGCACGGAACCGAGGCCAACCTGGCTGCCACGCCAACGGCCTGCAATCAGCACGACCACTGGCTTATGCTGCCGATTGCTTCGCCGCAACTGGAGTGGATTGAGCTTCTGGCCGACGTTGACGCCGATACCACGCTGGAGATGGAACTCCGCCGCAACGATGCCGGGCACCACTACTTCCCGACCGATCTGCTGGATACCTGTCGCCTGGAGCTTAAGGCCGGACGCCAGCAGTGGCTGCGCGTGCCAGTTGAGCTGGCCCTCGCCGAGCCCGCCAACATCTGGTTTACCGTCAAGGCCAATCCGCACCTGTCGCTCTACCCGGCCAAGGACCGTTTTACCGGTTGCCTGGCCTCGCGCGGCAACGAACTGCCCTGGCCTAACCCGCGCACCGAACTGTTCGCCTTCCGACTGTCGCACGGTCAGGATGTTTACCGGCCCGAGAACATAACCAATGGCTACGCCCGGCCTTACGTTATGCCAAATGTCTGGATGAGCGAGGCTCCGGTCTCGGCAAACGCCGGCGAATCGCCCTGGGTCGAGCTCTCTTGGCCCCAGGAGCAGCGTATCAGCGAAATCCGGCTCTACCTGTCGCACGACGTTGACATGCAGATTCCGACCATGCTGATGGATTTTCCGTTCAGCGCCTTGCCTACCGTGCTCAAGGAGGCTACGCTGCTGGCGGAAGTTGACGGCGAAATGAAGATGGTCGCCGAAATTCGCGATAACCACCGCCGCATGCTGGTGTTAAAGCTGAGTGAGCCGGTCCTCTCGCGCCGTTTGCGCCTGGCGGCCGAAGCGACGTGGGGGGCTGCACGAGCAGAGATTTTTGAGATAAGAGTTTATGACTGATGTAACGCGAAGCACAACCCAGCGGTATTCTGCTGCCGAAAAGTTGTTGGACGAGGCCTGCTCTGCCATGATCAGCAGCCAGCGGCAGCAATGCGCAACGCCGCCAACAGACTTTATTGCCGAGCCCGACCTGCAGCGGGCCATAATCTTCCATGGCCACTTCTGCCCCGGCCTGGCCATCGGTTATCGGGCCGCCATGCTCGCCCTGGAGTATCTGGCCGAAGCTCGCCGCCCGCAGGATGGCCTGCTGGCTATCGTCGAGAACAATTCTTGCGCTGTCGACGCCATCCAGTGCCTCACCGGCTGCACCCTGGGCAACGGCAACTTCATCTTCCAGAACCTTGAACGACATGCCTTTACGCTTGCCCTCGTACCTGGCGGCACGGCCGTCAGGCTATGCCTGCGAAGCGAGGCCCGCGGTCGCAACCATCAGCAGGACAAAGAGGCCTGGGCCTGCTGGTTGCTGACGGCACCGGCCGAACAGGTTTTCGACGTCAGCATGACCCAGGTCGAATTGCCGCCCGACGATGACCACAACAGCCTGGCCGTCTGCGAGCGCTGTGGCCAACTCTTCCTGCAAAGCCACTGCCACCAGCAAGACGCAGATCATCCGCACTGCCCCGCCTGCCCGACCGAGCATCGCCGCTCCTGTGGCTGCGAACTGGCCAAAGGCAGCAAATAATTTTTTCCGTCGAAAATATGCGACGCTGCAAGTATCTGTCGCCCTTGCACTTCTGATACGACTGTCAAACGAGACTGGCCAGCCGACTTGACTTCTGCCTGATTGCATTTTATATTGTCGTTAAGCGTACCGTCTAACGGGGGTTGGCGGGCCGCCGGCCATTTTGCATCGGGCCCACAATCTGATTTTGGTGCGTTTACGCGCTTTAAGGCGATCTCCGGGGGAGTCCTGGAGGATCGCCTTTTTTGTTTTTACATGCAGAACGGAGGCAACAAGAGATGAGCAACAGGACCAAATTTGCAGCTTTGGCGCTTATTTGCGCCATTATTCTCAGCACTACTGCCGCGGCTGACGCAGCCATTACCTATTCCGGCAGCATGTCGGTGGCCAGCGGCCAGGTCACCGCGACCGGCGTCTGGGATACCGACGATGCCGGCATTCAGTGGTGGGTGACCGATCATGACACCCACTGGCACTATAAGTACACCGTAACTGTGGCCCAGATGGACATCAGTCACCTGATAATCAGCGTTTCGCCGCAATTCGGGCAGGAACCCCTCGACTACTACAACCTCTCCGGACCGTTCGGCGAGATTGAAATCGACACCTTCACCGAAGCCAACGGCAACCCGATGATTCCCGGCCCGCTCTGGGGCATGAAGTTTGACGAAACCTACGGACTGGTCGCCACAATCGAATTCGACTCCGTCCGCCAGGCCGTCTGGGGCGACTTCTACAGCAAAGGGGCCAGCGGAAATCAGATGTGGAACAATGGCTTCCTGGCCGCCAATCCGGAAAGCCCCGTCGCCAACGGCAGTCTCAACAATCACATGCTGGTGCCCGACACCACAGTCGTGCCCGAGCCGGCGACCATGGCCCTGCTGGGCCTGGGCCTGGCGCCTCTGATCCTCCGCAAGAGGCGCCGCAACTGATCTTCCTTAAGAGGTCAGCAGTCAACAATGGAGCCCGCGACCAGCGTAATGGCCGCGGGCTCCTGATTTTAATCCAGCTCGTCATGCCCTTGAACTAACCCCGAATCAGCCGCTTTTAACCTCGATTTTCCGCGGCTTGGCCTGCTCGGCCTTGGGCAGAACGACCTTCAGCACGCCATCGCTTACCGAGGCCTCGATGCGCTGAGTGTCAATCTCCCCGCTCAGCGTGAAAGTCCGCTCGTACCGACCCCCGCACGAATACTCGCTGTAAACGCATTCGTGACCCTCGGGAGCCTGGCAGGCGCAATGCCCGCTGACGCGCAGCACGTTGCGCTCGATGTTCAAATCAACCGTGCTCTCATCCGCCCCGGGCATGTCAGCCAGCAGCACCAGGGCATCGTCACGCTCGTAAATGTCGGTCGCCGGAACCAGCAGAGCCTCCTCCAAGCCTTCGCTGCTCTGGCTCACGCCGGCTGGATCGCGACGCTGAATGTCACCTCGTTCGTTGGACATCTCACTCACCTCCCCTCGTAAACTCAATTATTGATGCAGCTTGACCTTACGCGGACGATCTTCCTCGCTGCGCGGCAACGTGACCCGCAGAATGCCCTTTTCGTAATGGGCCTCGACCTTCGCCGAATCCACCCGATAAGGCAACTGCACCGTGCGCACGAACTCGCCCGTGCCGCGCTCCCGACGGTGGTAACGCTCGCCCTCCTTCAACTCCTCGGCCCGGCGAGAGCCCCGAACCGTCAGCGTATCGCCAAGCACCGTCAGGTCCAGATCCTCGGCCCGCAGGCCAGGGACCTCGGCCGTAAGCACCACGCTCTCGTCGCTGGTCCAGATGTTCATCGACGGAAACTCGCCCGTCAGACCCTGATAGGTGTCCTGCAGCATACGACCCATCTCCCGCTGCATGCGGCGCATCTGTGCCAGCGGATCCCACGAACCCATTCGCAATGTCGGCCAGAACATAGCATTCACCTCCCTTTTACCACTGTCTCTCCTGGTATCCCTGAATCCAGAAACCCTTGGTCGCCAGCAGCATGTGCACTGTTTCAAGCAGATCGCGACCCGCTCATCACATGCTGAGCCATCTACCATAGCAATATTGCAAATCGCGTGCCAAACTCGCGGCACCCTCGCTACTCGAGCAAGCCACTGCACCACAAGCGGTTACGAGCACCAGGCAACCGGCGACGAGCCCCCGCTCAGGCACTCCTGTCTGCCACTATGGCAGGCCGGCAGGCCGCCTGCCATGATGGCAGGGGGCAAAACAAAGGGGCGGACTCCGGATGCCTGATCCGTAGCCCGCCGCAATGGGTGACTGAAATTTTTAATGTGCCTGCGCCGCACGGCACGCTCTGCCTTCCAGCTACAACTCGGTCGGATTACAAAGGTTTGCGCAGTTGTTCGAGACCCGACGACAGTTGAGGCAGATGTGCGTCGGGTTCCGCACCAACTCCTTGATGCTATCGAGCGGCTCGTTAGTTGCTACCAGTTGGCAGAGGTGATCGTTGTGGTCCATCTTCTTGGTGCATTTCTCTTCCATTGCTCCAGCCTCCTTAGTGCTTTTGAGTTTGCTTCAACGACAAGCCGCTGCGGCCTGCCGTCAGACACACAAGCTGCCTATCACAGCAGCCATCAATTCGAGTATAGGATTACTGCCGTGCGGCGTCAATCGGTTGGCGGGCTGATTCATGGCAGGGCCGGGTGCCTGATGGCCTGAAAATAAAATCGGGCGGTCCCCGCGAAGAGGCCGCCCTTTTGACTGATATATGTTGGAGGCGCCGATCGGACTCGAACCGATAAATGACGGATTTGCAATCCGTTGCCTTGCCAATTTGGCTACGGCGCCACCTTTTTGTCGTCGAATGCACAACCTTGATCAACGCGGAATTCTAGTGCAGAGAGCCCTTTTCTTCAAGCAAAATGCGCCGCCATTCGGCCCCTGGGAAAAATCGTCAGTCCCGCTGGACATCCGGTGAGTTCTCGCCGCCCGCCGGCCCATTCTCCTGACGGCTCTGCTCCTGCCGGGCCAGGGCCTGCCGGGCCGCATCTTTAACAATCTCCTGGGCCTTGGCCAGACGCACCCGACGCCAGCCGCGCCAGGCCAGCAAGCCTCCGACCATAGCCGCCAGCAGCCGCAGCAACATCTGCACGTAGTCCGGCCACCGAAGCTCCGCTGTCTGATGCAGAATGACAACCGTTTTGGCAAGCATGTGCACGGCCAGAACCACGCCAATAATCAATGCAAAATAGCCCACGACCTTCGTGTTCATCAAAACCGTCCTTCTCTCGGTACATTCCGCCCGCCGCCCAGCAACCACATTACGCAGTGTAACATACCCCCCGCTGACAAGGCTGCTTCACCCTTCTCCCTTGACGGGAGAAGGTGGCCCGAAGGGCCGGATGAGGGTGAAGCCGTTGCCTTTGCCGTTGCCTTTGAAGCCCCCTGCACTGCAGGGGGATATCCGTTGCCATTCTCCTGAATAACGGCCCTTATTGCTGCCTGTCAACCGAGGCCCAGCCGGTAATGGCTTCAACCAGGCCTTCAATCGTGTGCTGTTGACTCTCGATCACCACGGGCAGCTTCAGCTCGCGAGCGGTGGCCGCCGTAATCGGACCAATGGCCGCAAAGGCCAGACGCTTCAGCAGTCGCGGCACTTCGGCCGGCGGCAGGTGGCGTCGCAGCAACTCGACGAAATGCTCCGCCGTGCTGCTGCTGGTCAGGGTAATAATATCTACGCGGCCACCGCAGAGAAGTTCCAGAATTTGCTCGTCGGCCTCCTCGGGCACCTCGTTTCGGTACAAATCCAGCACGTCGACCTCGGCCCCAGCCGCCCGCAGCCGATCCGGAACCACGTCCCGGGCATCCTGGGCCCGGGCCAGCAGCACCCGGCACCCGGAGCCCACCCCCGAGGCCAGCAGGGCCTCGGCCAGCGACTCGCCCACGGCCCGCTCCGGCGTCAAATCGACCAGCAGCCCCAACTCCCGCAGGCGCCCAGCCGTTCCCGGACCGATGGCTGCAACCTGCAGGCCGGCCAATCGCCGCCAGTCCAGGCCCCGGGCGCACATGGCCTGCCAGAGGCGCTCGGCACCGTTCGGGCTTGTCAGCACCAGCCACTTGTAACTGTCAAGGCGGCCAAAGGTCTCGTCCAGTTGTTTTTGCTGATCAGGGCAATCGCCAATCCGCAGGGTGGGCATTTGCAGCACCTCGGCCCCCTGCTCGCGGAGCATGGTGGCAAGCTGGCTGCCCTGCTGGCGGGTGCGGGTAACAACAATCCGCCTGCCCCATAGCGGGCGGCGCTCGACCCAGGCCAACTGCTCGCGGAGCGAAGCCACCTGGCCTATCACCGTCAGGGCCGGGGGCCGCACGCCCTGGGCTGCAACTTCGGCGGCCAGATTCTGCAGCGAGGCCCGCACCACCCGCTGATCGGCCGTCGTGGCCTGCTCCACAACAGCAGCCGGAGTATCGGCCGCCAGCCCCGCAGCCATCAGGCCATCAGCAATCCGCGACAGCTGATTGATGCCCATGTAAAAGACCAGCGTGCCTATACGGGCCAGGGCGGCATAGTCCAGGTCGCTCTGGCCCTTGGTCGGGTCCTCGTGGCCGGTGACAAAAGCCACGGCGCTGGTCAGGCCGCGATGGGTAACCGGAATTCCGGCGTAGGCCGGGCCGGCAATTCCGGCCGTTATGCCCGGCACAATCTCGAAATCGATGCCCGCCTGCCGCAAGGCCAGGGCCTCTTCGCCCCCGCGGCCGAAGACCAGAGGGTCGCCGCCCTTGAGCCTGACCACCACCTGTCCCGTGCGACCGTGCTCGATAAGAATCTGGTTGATTTCGCCTTGCGTGGCGGCATGGGCACCGGGAGACTTGCCCACGTACAGGCGGCGGGCAGTCGGGGCCACCATGCCCAGAATGGCCGGCGAGACGAGCCGGTCGTAAACCAGCACTTCGGCCCGGGCCAGAAGCTCGGCCGCCCGAAGGGTCAGCAGCGAAGGATCGCCCGGACCGGCACCAACCAGGTAAACTTTCGGCTCTCTCAATTTTGCACTCCGGCAAGTCGGTGATATAATCATCTGATGCAGTCGCAGACAATAAGCACGCTGATCAAGGGCGCAGTCTAACGACCGCCGCGGACGGCGTCAACCAGACCGCCAATATCGGACCGCTACGAAAGGGCAACCACACATGCAGTATGTCGACATCGGCTCAGTGCGCGTCAGTCGCTTCATCCTGGGCAGCAACCAGTTCAGCGGCTTCTCGCACATGGACGTCAAGACCGACCAGGCCATGCGCCACTACTACACCGTGGCCCGCATCAAAGATACCCTGCGCCGGGCCGAGGCCCTGGGCGTCAGTACGCTTATTGCCCGGGCCGATCATCACGTCATGCGCATGCTCATGGAGTATTGGGACGAGGGCGGCAAAATCGACTGGATGGCCCAGACCTGTCCGGAGCTCGGCACTACGCAGGTGGCGGCCGATAAGGCCATCTCCGGCGGTGCCGTGGGCTGCCACGTGCATGGTGGCGTGACCGATTTTCTGCTGGCCCAGGGCCGACTGGAAGAGGTGCAGGCCGACATCGACCATATTCGCAAGGCCGGACTGATGGCCGGCATAGCAGGCCATAATGCCGGAGTTTTCGAGTTTGCCGAGAAGCATCTCGACGTCGACTACTATATGTGCTGCTACTACAATCCGTCCGACCGCAGCCGCAAGGCCGACCACGTTCATGGGGCCAAGGAGACCTTCGCCGAGGAAGACCGCCAGCGGATGATCAGGCTGATAGGCACCCTGTCGCGCCCGGCCATCCACTACAAGATTCTGGCCGCCGGCCGCAACGATCCGCAGGACGCCTTCCGTGTTGCCACCGGCGCCATGCGATCATCCGATGCCGTCTGCGTGGGCGTTTACGGCGGCCAGATGCCCGACATGCTGGAGCAGGATGTAGCCATTTTCAATCGCCTGCTGGTGCACAAGAGCGACGGCGAAGCAGTGGCCGCCAAGGGCTGAGCCCCGACCCGGGGGGGCGACTGGCCGGCGACGGCATCGGCCACAATAGCGGCACGCAGAAAAACAAAAGGTCCTCAGGCAGATTCAATTCCGCCGGAGGACCTTTGCTTTTGCGATGATGGCATAATGCTGGGTGCTGGAAATAATAAGTGCCACCCACAAGCGGATGTTTGCTTATGCGTGTCGGCGAAACACCCACAAACAAACGACAACAACGCTTGTGCGTGGCACCAGATCCATCAGGTACCCGCGAGCACTCGCCCGCCGCGTTCACTTTTACACCTTGCGTACCACGATGCAGGCATTGTGGCCGCCGAAGCCGAAGCTGTTGCTCATGGCCACGCGAACATCGGCCTGCTGCGGCTCTTTGGGCACAAAGTTCATGTCAAAGCCTTCGTCCGGATTCTCCAGATTCAGCGTGGCATGCACCACGCCTTCCTTCATGCCGCACAGGGTTGCCACCAGTTCGACCGCTCCGCTGGCGCCCAGCAAATGACCGACGAAGCTTTTGGTGCTGCTGATGCGAACGTTGGCGGCATGGCTGCCCAGGACGCTCTTGACGGCCTTGACCTCCATGGCATCGCCCAGGGGCGTGCTGGTGCCGTGAGCGTTGACGTAATCGACCTCGTCGGCGTTAAGGCCGGCGTCGCGCAGGGCATGAGCCATGGCTGCCGCCGCTCCGCGTCCCTCGGCATCAGGAGCGGTAATGTGCGTGCCGTCGCCGGCCATGCCATAACCGATTACCTCGCCCAGGATGGTCGCCCCGCGGCGTTTGGCCCGCTCCAGTTCTTCGAAGACGAAGACACCGGCCCCCTCGCCCATGACGAAGCCGTCGCGGTCGCGATCGAACGGTCGGCTGGCATGGGTCGGGTCGTCATTGCGCGTCGAGAGAGCTTTCATGGAGCAGAAGCCGGCCAGGCCGATGCGCGTCAGGGCCGCCTCGCTGCCGCCGGTAATCATTACGTCGGCCTCGCCTCGCTGTATGATTCGGAAGGCGTCGCCCATGGCGTTGGTGGCACTGGCGCAGGCGCTGGCCACGGCCGTATTCGGTCCCTTGAGCCCGTAGCGGATGCTGATCAGGCCGCTGGCGGCGTTGATCATCAGCTTGGGCACCAGGAAGGCCGAGACTCGCTCGGGCCCTTTTTCGGCCAGTCGCAGAACCTGGCTTTCCACCTCGCTGAGGCCGCCGATGCCGCTGCCCATGAGCACGCCGCAGGCGTAGAGGTCTTCCGAGGCGAAATCCAGCCCCGACTGCTCGACCGCCTGCGAGGCTGCCGCCATGGCAAACTGGCTGAAGCGGTCCATGCGCTTGGCTTCGCGCCCGTCGATGTACTTATCGGGCTCGAAGTCGCCGATTTCGCCGGCAATGACCGTGGAATAGCCAGTGACATCAAAGCGGGTAATCGGCCCAATGCCGCTCTTACCCGCCATGATGTTCTGCCAGTAGGTTTCGACGTTATCACCAAGCGAGCTGATAATGCCCATGCCGGTGATGACGATGCGTCGCTGACTCATTCGCTTTTACCGTGCTTTGTGATGTAGTCGACCGCGTCGCCGATAGTCTGAATCTTCTCGGCCTCTTCGTCCGGGATCGACATATCGAATTCATCTTCCAGTTCCATGACCAGTTCGACCGTGTCGAGGCTGTCGGCGCCGAGATCGTTCACAAAGCTTGTCTCGCGCTTGAGCTGGCTCTTATCCACGTCCATCTGTTCGGCCACAATGTTAATAACGCGTTCTTCAATCGACGCCACGTGCAATCCTCCACACTGACTAAAAAGCTCACTTGTTGTAGCAGATAAGGGATTATGTCGCCGATACGCTTTCTCGACACCATCCCACGTTCAATCTCTTGCCGCCAACGCCGCACAACGTGCGCGCCCCAGGCCAGCCCATCAGACACCTCTGTTTTATCACATCACCATGCCGCCGTCGACCGCCAGCACCTGGCCGGTAATATAACCGGCTTCGTCGCTGGAGAGGAAGGCCACAGCCTCGGCAATGTCTTCAGGCTGGCCCATACGCTTCAGCGGAATGTTAACCAGGGCCTTCTCCTTGACCGCCTCGGGCAGCACGGCTGTCATGTCCGTCTGGATGAAGCCCGGAGCCACAGCGTTGGCCGTAATGCCACGGGCCGCCAGTTCGCGGGCCGTCGTCTTGGTCAGGCCGATGACACCAGCCTTGCTGGCCGAGTAGTTGGCCTGCCCGGCGTTGCCGGCAATGCCGCTGACGCTGGCGATGTTCACAATGCGGCCCCGACGCTGACGCATCATATAACGGGCAGCCACTTTAGTCATCAGGAATGTGCCCTTCAGGTTCACATTCAGCACGGCGTCCCAGGCCTCGCTCTCCATCCGCATGAGCAAGTCATCGCGGGTAATGCCGGCATTGTTGACGATAATGTCCACGCTGCCAAGCTCTTCACTGACCTTCTCGATCACCTGATCGACCGATTCTTCGTCCGTCACGTTCAGCACGTAGCTGCGGGCATCGGGCGAGCCGGCCTCGGTGCACAGGCGGACGGTTTCGGCCAGGGCGTCTTCCAGAACGTCGGTGGCGGCGATTTTCGCCCCGCCGGCCGCCAGACGTACGGCAATGGCCCGACCTATGCCGCGACCTGCTCCGGTAATAACTGCTACACGATCCTTAACTGCCATGATGTTCCTCTCTGCGGTTTCATTCTGCGGCAAACGTCTGCCACGGGCAACCTTCAGCCAACATCGGCCGCCGAATTAACGTTGATAACCTCGGCCTTGCGGTCGATTTTGCGCATCAGGCCCTTCAGCACGCGGCCCGGGCCGATTTCGTAAAACTTGTCGAAGCCTTCGCCGATCAGCCGCTCCATCGACTTCTGCCACAGCGTCGGGCAGGTCAACTGCTCGACCAGTCGCTCGCGGATGCTGTCGGCCGCCATATGATAATCGGCCGTAACATTCGCCAGCACCGGCACTTTCGCCTCGCCCAGAGTAGTTTGGGCCAGTTCGGCCTTGAGCCCCTCGGCGGCCGGCGCCATCAGCGGACTGTGAAACGCTCCGGCAACTTTCAGCTCTATTGCCCGGCCGCCGGCAGCCTCGGCCAGCTCGCCGACTTTGGCGCAGGCCTCTCGCGTACCCGAGACAACGACCTGCCCCGGACAGTTGAAATTTGCGGGCGAGATTATACCGACCGCCGAAGCCTGATCACAAACATTTTTTAACTGTTCTTCCTCCAGCCCCATCAGGCTGACCATAGTCGAGGGCACGGCATCGGCGGCAGCCTGCATCAGTTCGCCGCGACGGCGAGTCAGGCGGACGCCATCGGCAAACGATATCACGCCCGCTGCCCACAGGGCGGTGTATTCGCCCAGGCTCAGCCCGGCCACGGCATTGGCCGTCACATCGCGACCGGCACCCTGGCGAAAAAGCTCGGTAAGCACCGCACTGGTGACAAAAATGGCCGGCTGGCTGATGTCGGTCCGCTCAAGCTGGCTCTCGGGACCCTCAAAGCAAACTTGCGAAAGTTTGAAGCCCAGCACCGCGTCGGCCTGGTCGAACATCTGCCGGGCCAGATCGCTCGACTCGTAAACATCGCGCCCCATGCCGATGGCCTGGGCACCCTGCCCCGGAAAGATAAATGCTGTCTTACCCATGGTTGCCTCGAAGAGTTTCTGGTAATCCATCGCTCGCGATTTAATGGGTGCCACCCACAAGCGGCTGTTTGCTTGTGGGTGTCGGCGAAGCGCCCCATCCATCAGGTAACTCGCGACACTGAGCACAAGGACAAATGAACCATTTTACAGCCGCCCCCGAAGGAGCCGCTGGGGGTGCCGCCATTTGCTGCCACCGCCGGCAGCAGGTCGGCTGGCTGGCGCGCATTACTGCGGCGTCCGAGCCGGCACCATCGGCGGCCTGTTACAGCCTGATGACCGCTGAGGCCCAGGTCAGCCCGCCGCCAAAGGCTACCAGGATGGCCAGGTCTCCGGCCTTGAGCCGCCCTTCGCTACGGGCTTCGGCCAAAGCAATCGGCACGCTGGCAGCACTGGTGTTGCCGTACTTCTGTATGTTCAGGAAAATCTTCTCAGGCGGGAAGCCCATGCGGCCAACGGCACTGTCGATAATTCGCGTGTTAACCTGGTGCGGCACAACCATGGCCACATCGTCCGGCGTCAGGTTGCACTTTTCCATGGCATCGCGGACCAGGAACTGCATTTTTTCGACCGCGAAACGATAAACCTCGCGACCGTTAATAATCATTTTGTTGGCCGCTTCATCCAGCCCCTGGGCGGTTACAGGCTGAGCCGAACCGCCGGCCGGGATGATCATCAACTCGCCGCCGACGCCATCGATGCCCGAACTGTTATAGAGGACGCCCAGGTCGGGCTCCTCGGTGGCCTCGAATATAGCCGCCCCGGCCCCATCGCCGAACAGAATGCAGCTGGCCCGGTCTTTGTAATTCGTTATGGCGCTAAGCTTTTCGGCCCCGATGACCATTACCCGCCGGACCATGCCGCAGGAAATCAGCCCCCGGGCGACAGCCACGCCATTGACGAAGCCCGAGCAGGCCGCCTCCAGGTCGAATCCGCCGCACTGGCTGATGCCCAGCTTGTGCTGCACGATGGCCGCGGTTGCCGGGAAAATATGATCGGGCGTAATGGTGCAGATGATCAGGAAATCGATGTCGTCGGGCACCAGGCCGGCATCGGCCAGGGCTGCCTTGGCGGCGCCTACGGCCAGGTCGCTGGTATGTTCGCCATCGGCGGCAATGCGACGTTCCTTAATGCCCGTGCGGGTGGTGATCCACTCGTCGCTGGTCTCGATAAACTTGGCAAAATCGTCATTTGCCATTACTCGGCTCGGAAGATAACATCCCGTGCCGACAAGTTTTGCGCTCTTGGGGCGAATCACGTATGAACTTCTCCTCGTCGGACCAAGGCCTCTTCGATGGCCTGGTTAACTTTGAATTTGGCGGTGCGGGAGGCCATGCCGAGGGCACTGCGGATAGCCTTGGCCTTGCTGCTGCCATGACCAATCAGGCAAATGCCTTTGACCCCCAGCAGCGGGGCGCCTCCGTACTCGGAATAATCGTGCCGGGCCAGGACGCGACGCAGAATGGGCTGCATCTTCACGCTCAGGGCAGGGTCTTCTTCCAACACTTCGGCGGCCACCATCTTGAAAACGGCCTCGCCCATGGCTTCAATCAGCTTGAGCATGACATTGCCCACAAAGCCGTCGCAGACAATAACATCGAACTTGCCGCTGAACAGGTCGCGACCTTCGGCATGACCCAGGAAGCGTATCGGGGCGGCCTTCAGCAACAGCCGCGTCTCGTGCACCAGGTCGGTGCCCTTGGCCTCTTCCTCGCCGATGTTCAGCAGGCCCACCCGCGGCGACTCCACCCCGAGCACGCGCTGGGCATAAACGGAATTCATCACCCCGTACTGGGCCAGGTGAATGGGTTTGCACTTGATGTTGGCACCCACGTCGCAGACCACAACCGGCCCATGCATGGTGGGCACGACAATGCTGATGCCTGCCCGACGCACGCCCTTCAGCAAACCGGCGCCCATCTGGGCGGCAGCGGCCACGGCTCCGGTATTGCCGGCCGAGATGACCGCTTCCACCTCGCCGGTAGCCATCAGTTTTACCATGTGGGCAATGCTGCTGTTAGGTTTACGGCGGAGGGCCTCGACCGGGTGCTCGTTCATGCCTATTACATCGGGGGCATGATGGATGCTGATGCGCGGAAACGGGCCGCCCAGGCTCTGGAGTTGCTGCAGAATCAGCTCCTGCTGACCCACCAGGACTATTTCATCCTCGGCCGGCAGACATTCCAGGGCCTCGACGGCGCCCTTGACGACCTCTACGGGCGCGTAGTCGCCACCCATGGCGTCCAGAGCGGTCCGCATTTACTCAGCTCTCCTCAGTCACCACAACGCGGCGGCCGGCATACCACCCGCAGTTGGCACAAATGCGGTGCGGCACGGTGGCATGATTGCACTGCGTGCAGACCGTCAACTTGGGCTGCGACAGGGCGTGATGACTGCGGCGCTTGTTTTTACGCGCTTTGCTTACACGACGTTTCGGTAACATGGCTCTTCATCCCAGTGAAAAGGATAAGGGTACAAACCAGAAAGAGGGCACGGAGCCCTCTCGACAAGAATTGCAAATCATACCGCCCGCCCAGCAGGTCGTCAAGGGAAATTGACAGCCCGGAAGAATCTGGGCGGTGGTCGATGTTTGTGCGGCGAAGCTGTAACCGTTTGTCCGCCGGAGCCTTGGCTAAGCTGCGTTGCCGTTAAAACCCCTCTCCCGCTTGCGGGGGAGGATGTCTCCGGCCTGTGCCGGAGACAGGTGGGGGTGTGGATGCGCGGAAAACTCCTCGTTCTTGTGCACAAGCAACAGCTTCACCATCATCCGGCCCTGCGGGCCACCTTATCCCGTCAAGGTAGAAGGGTAAAGAAACTATTCCGGCGGCAACTGGCCCGAGGACTCGCGGCGGCTTTCTTCCCGGATTTCGTCCATCAGCCTCCGGGCACGCTCCAGGGCCTGCTGGTGGTCGGTTATCTCGCCTTCCAGTTGGGCCTCGTACAGTGCGGCCAGCACCCGGCCCATATCCGGCCCCGGTGGCATGCCCAGCTTCAGCAGATCTTTGCCGCGCAGCAACGGGTCGGGCTTCAGCTCTTCGCGCTGCAAATCGCGCCGAAGCCGCATGAGCAGGCGGTAGTCGCGGGCCGGCTTCATCGTTCCAAGTTGATCGGCCCGTTTGACTTCGGCCAGAACATCGAAATGCGGGCTGCTGAAGAGCCGCTTCAGGGTGCTACGCTTCATCTCCTGAATCTGCATGAAGTCCATGTGATGCCTGATGGACCAATCGATGGCCTTACGCTCCTGGCCTGTCAGGCGAAGGCGGTTGGCAATCTCCACCGCTATTTCGGCCCCCACCTGGGCGTGCCGCGGGAAAAGACCGTCCTCGCCTTGCGGCGAATATGTCGGCGGCTTGCCCACATCGTGCAGCAAAGTGGCCAAGGCAGTTTTCAGATCCGGTTGCCGCAACTGGGCCATGCACAGCAGCGTGTGCTGCCAGACATCGCCCTCCGGATGATGCAGGGCCCCCTGCTGCACGCCCTTCATGGCCGCCACCTCCGGCAGAATAGCCTGCAGCAGGCCCGTCTCGAGCAAGAGTTCGAGGGCCTGCGAGCGGTGCGGGTGCTGCAGGATGAGGGCAAGTTCGTCGCGGATTCGCTCGCCGCTGGTGCGACTTACCAGCGGGGCCATCTCCCGCAGGGCGGCGCGGGTCGACTTCTCCAGGCGAAAACCTAGCCGCGTGGCAAAGCGCACGGCCCTGAGCATGCGCAGATGATCTTCGGCGAAGCGCTCGCGGGCATCGCCCACGGCCCGCACAATGCCGCGCGACAGGTCGGCCTGGCCGCCCACGTAGTCAATCAGCTTGCGGTCGAGCGGGTCGTAGAACATGGCGTTGATGGTGAAGTCGCGGCGGCGGGCGTCTTCCTCGGCCGATGTAAAGCGTACGCTGGAGGGGTGGCGGCCATCTTCGTACGGGCCTTCGGAGCGGAAGGTGGCCACCTCGACTTTGGCCCCCTCTTCGCCCAGCACCATGATGACGCCAAAAGCCGCCCCGATGGCCAGGGTGCGATCAAACAGAGCCTCGACCTCCTCCGGCCGGGCGCTGGTGGCGACATCGTAGTCTTTCGGGCGGCGGCCCAGCAGGCGGTCTCTCACGCAACCCCCGGCCAGCAGCGCCTGGTGACCCTGGCGGCGCAAGCGGCGGATAATCTGCAGGCTCAGCTCGCGGGGCGTCACGCCTGAAGCTCCTCGTCGGAGGGCTCGACTTCCACCTCCGGCGGCGGGCCGTAACGCAGAAAATCGAGCGTCATCGAGCCATAAGCCCGGCTGCGCCTCAGGTGCAGTTTGCCCCAGGGGTAGCTCATCTGCAGACGCGTCGGATAGCGCAGGACGATCATCGCATCGGCGGCCAGGGCGCCCATGGCCGCCAGACCATCCATGGCCCCGGCAATGTGCGACCGCATCAGCTCGTCTTCGATCATCTTGTAAGGCGGATCGAGAAACACCAGGTCGAATTCGATATCGTAATAGCCATCGGCCTGCCCGCTGTCGCGCACCGTGGGCCGCAGACGCAAGGCATTAGTGCGCAGCACGCGGCACCGCTCCGGGTACTTCAGCTTGTCTATGTTGCGGAGCAGCACGTTGACCGTATCGAGGTTCTGCTCGACGAAGGTTACCCACTCGGCCCCGCGACTGAGGCACTCCAGCCCCAGGCTGCCGGTGCCGGCGTAAAGGTCCAGCACCATTGAGCCCGGCACCTGCATCTGTATTATATTGAAGAGGTTTTCTTTGACGCGGTCGGTAATCGGCCGCGTGACATCGGCACCTTTTGGCGGCTCAATCGGACAGCCACGGCGCTCGCCGGCAATAATTCTCATCTGGGTCCTGTGCTCCTAAATAGGCTCTGCATGCAGGATATCAGTAGCGGCAGGCGCATTCAAATAAATAGCGCAGGGCCGGAAGCGGCGTTGCTGCGCGGCTGCCGATGCGTTAAGCTTGGTGGCGTATTCCACCCATTCTTCAGGAGAGACGGGCCATGCGGCAACAGATTCGATCAACCACCATCCTCAGCGTGCGGCGCGACGGCAAGGTGGCCATCGCCGGCGACGGACAGGTAACCATGGGCAACACGGTGGCCAAGCACAATGCGGTCAAGGTGCGGCGAATTGGCGATAAGGTAATGTGCGGCTTCGCCGGCTCGGCGGCCGACGCCTTCAGTCTGCTGGAGCGCTTTGAGGCCACGCTTAAGAACTCGGCCGGCAATGTGCGGCGAGCGGCAGTCGAACTGGCCAAGCAGTGGCGTACGGACCGGGTGCTGAGGCGTCTGGAATCGTTGCTGGCGGTGGTTGATCAGGAGCAGTCGCTGATTATCAGCGGCAGCGGCGATGTCATTGAGCCCGAGGACGGCATTATCGGCATTGGCAGTGGCGGCACTCTGGCCGTGGCCGCGGCTCGGGCCCTGCTGCTGAATACCGACCTGTCGGCCCGAGCCATTGTTGAGCAGGCCATGTCCATAGCGGCCGACCTCTGCATTTACACGAACGATCATCTTACGATCGAGGAGCTTTAAGGTGTCAAATCTAACCCCACGGCAGACTGTTGCGGAGCTTGACAAATACATTGTGGGTCAGGGCGAGGCCAAGCGGGCGGTGGCCGTTGCCTTGCGTAACCGCTGGCGGCGCAGGCAGTTGCCCGACGATCTGCGGAACGAGGTATCGCCCAAGAACATCATCATGATCGGCCCGACGGGCGTGGGCAAGACCGAAATCGCCCGCCGCATGGCTCTGCTGGTGGGGGCCCCGTTCATCAAGGTTGAGGCCACCAAGTTCACCGAGGTGGGCTACGTTGGCCGCGACGTCGAGAGCATGATCCGCGAACTGGTGGACGTCAGCATCAACATGGTGCACGACGAGGCGGTGGCTGAAGTTGC
>JAWLHX010000038.1:0-35210 GCA_041690105.1 Phycisphaerae bacterium | reverse complement strand
CCCGGCCCTCGCAGCCGGGCCTTTCTTTTGGATGCAGAACGGACCATGTCTTGAGGCCCTTCTCGTCAATCGTGGGTGATTCGAGAAAATCCATCTCTTCCACGTGACTTATCGGTGACCTGCCTATTTGGGCAATGCGGACAAGAAAAAAGGGCACGCTACATAAGTAGCTGCGCCCGTAGAAGTTATATGGTGCCGGAGGAGGGGGTCGAACCCTCACGGGGGGTGAACCCCGCGGGATTTTGAATCCCGTGCGTCTGCCAATTCCGCCACTCCGGCACCCATGTGGTACGATGGCGAATTCTAGCCACTTCCGGTCGCCGATGCAAGATCATTAACGAAGTCGATTGCGCCAAGTTTTATCTCCAACCTGCTTTGTGAAGTGCCACCGGAGAAGTCGCCCGCCGCAGCCGCGCGTGTGGCGCACATTGTAATCCCGCCTGTTTCGCCTCGATGAGAGAAGGGTCGGTTTTTCAAGCTGTCCGCCCGCGCGGTGAATACTGTAACACCGCCTGCCCGTCGCAGGGCAGGTGGAGTCGGCCCGACTGCAAAGCTTCCCTTTAATCAGTCAGGAGCAGAAGGGCGACTGTTGGAAGCATTTTGCGCTGGCCCTGTCGCCGGCCGAAGTTAGAATACTGCACTGGCAATACTGACTGGTCAGTATTGCCTCGATCCCTGCGGGCTTTTGCCAGATGGCAAGGCTCAGTCCGGTGCTGTCGGTGGCACTGTTAGCTAGCCAGCGGCAACAGAAGTTCGACGTCAGAAACCAGCAATTGCACACATGCCATCAGGGCCCGATCAGTCACTATGGCCGAGCATTCCGGGGCAGCATTTGCCATACGAGAGGAATTTAGTGTCGGAAGCCAAAACCACTAACGGCCGGGGTGGCGCGGGCAGCCGGGCGGCCACCAGCGGCGGCAAAGCCGACAAGCGTCAACTCATCATGAGTGCCGCCGAGGCCTTGTTCACCAGTCGCCGCCTGCACGAGATTACGCTGGACGATGTGGCCCGCGATGCCCACGTTGGCAAGGGCACAATCTATCGCTACTTCCGCGACAAAGACGACCTCTTCTTTCAGACCGCCACCCAGGGCTTCGACCAGCTCTGCCAACTGCTCCAGCATCGCGTGCCCGACAACGCCCCATTCGCCGAGCAGCTTCTGCGGGCCTGTCACGAAATCAGCGGCTTCTTCGCCGGCCGCCGCCAACTTTTCCAGATGATGCAAACCGAGGAAGGACGCATGAGCTGGTGCCACGGCAGCATTCGCCGCAGATGGATTACCCATCGCGGCAAGTTGCGATTGGCCTTGGCCACCATTCTGCAGAAGGGTATTGATGAAGCCGCCCTTCGAGCCGACATCGAGGCCGGCGTCATGGCCGTGCTGCTGCTCGGCATGATGCGCACCCGGGCTCGCGAGCTTGAGGACGAGCCCGGCGAACCGCCCACGGTTGAAGCCGTAGTCGAGGTGTTCCTGAACGGCGTCTCGGCTGGCCCGGCAGCACTCGGCCCTGCGGCAATGTCGGCCGCAGCAACTGGCAAAACATTGCGGAGGCGGGCTGAGGCCAAGCCGCGCTCTGCCTCATCAAAAAGGAGTCGCACGTGAAGAAGCTCATCTTCGTCGCATTGTTGCTCGTGGCCGCAGTTGGCGTCGTCCTGTGGCAGGTCAACGTTCGCCGGGGCGAGCTTGCGGACGCATCCGGCGGAGCTGGTCGGCCCGGCGGCCGCATGGCAGGCGGCGCAACTCCGGTGGCCGTTGCCCCCATCAACCGATCAACTGTGCGCGACCTCCAACTCTTCACGGGCACGCTTCTGCCGCGCGAGCAATCTGTTGTATCACCCAAAATTGCCGGACGCCTGGAGCAGCTGACGGTTGACATCGGCGACCGCGTCACCAGTGGCCAACTGGTTGCTGTGCTCGACGATGACGAATACGCCCGCCAGGTCGAGATGGCCCAGGCCGAGCTGGAAGTGGCCCAAGCGAACGTCGAGGAGACGATCAGCAACCGCGGCCTGATCGCCAAAGAGTTGGAGCGGGTCCAGACTTTGCGGCAAAGTAAGGTTGCCAGCGAGGCCGATCTTGATGTTGCCCTGTCGCAGGCCCGTTCGGTCGAAGCCAGGCACCGCGTGGCCCTGGCCCAGGTCGACCAGAGAAAAGCCGCCCTGCGCGCAGCCGAGATTCGCCGCAGTTACACTCGCATTGCGCCCGAATGGACAAACGGGGCCGACGTCCGCGTGGTGGGCGAGCGCTTCGTAAATCAATCCGATATGCTGCGAGCACACGATCCAATTGTCACCCTGCTGGACGTCTCGGTAATGACCGCCGTGGTGGCCGTGACCGAGCGCAACTATCCGCGCATACACTTGGGCCAGGTCGTCTCGGTTCAAGCCGATGCCCTTGGCGACCAAACCTTCCAGGGGCGCGTTGTGCGTATTGCTCCGGTGGTGCGCGAGCGCTCGCGCGATGCACGGGTCGAGATCGAAATTGACAACGCCGAGAGCCTCCTGGTGCCTGGCATGTTTGTCCGCACCGAGGTCGAGTTCGCCCGTCGCGACGATGCCCTGGTCGTGCCGACCGAGGCCGTGGTGCGACGCCAGGAGCAGCAAGGCGTCTTTATTGCCGATGCCGATAGCGGCACCGCCCGCTTTGTCCCGCTGAAGCTCGGCATTGTCGAGCGCGAGATGGTTGAGGTACTGGAACCGGCCGACCTGAGTGGCCATGTGGTAGTGCTTGGCCAGCACCTGCTGGAAGACGGCGGCAAAATCATCATCCCCGCAGCAGCCAACCCGGACGGAGCGTCGGGCAACTCAGGCAAAGAGCCGGCTTCAAAACCATCGGGAGCCGGAAAGCCTCCCGCCGATAAGCAGAACACCGGCGAACCGGACCAGAATTCCGAGGACTCTGCTCCTGCTGATGCCGCGCCGCCGGCAATCACTGCCGCGCCTCTCGGCCACCTATCCCAATCCGCCAGGCAATTGGCCGCCTCCGCCGATGCCAGTCCGGCAGCACACGAGCGGGGAGCGCGGCAATGAAAATATCAGCCTTCAGCGTCAGGCGGCCGGTCTTTACGGTCATGATCGCCCTGATTGTCATTCTGCTCGGCCTGATTTCGCTCGTTCGATTGCCAGTCGACCTGATGCCCGACATAACCTATCCGCGCCTCAGCATCAGCACTAATTACGGCAATGCCAGCCCCGAGGAAATGGAGCGACTGGTGACCCGCCCGATTGAGCAGGCACTTAGCGCTGTGCCCGGCGTGGAGGAGGTCACCTCGGTCTCGGTCGAGGGTCGCAGCAGTATCGGCGTGGCCTTTGTCTGGGGGACCGACCTTGACGCCGCGGCAAGCGATATCCGCGACAGGCTCGACCGTGTCATTCCGCGACTGCCCGATGACGCCGAACGGCCCGTGCTCCGCAAGTTCGACCTGGCAAGCTTTCCCGTCCTGATTATCGGCGGCTCCAGCCGGCTCGACCCAGTGCAGATGCGCAAGCTCATCGAAGACCAGGTCAAGTACCGCATCGAACGCGTGCCGGGAGTGGCCGCCCTGGATATCTGGGGCGGGCTCGACCGAGAAATTCACGTCAACCTGCACCCCGAACGCATTAAGGCCCTGGGGCTGTCGCTGGAAGAAATCATGGCCCGCATCCGGGCCAGCAACGTCGACCTGCCGGCCGGCAGTCTCGACCGAGGACCACTGGGCGTTACCCTGCGAACTCAAGGAGCCTATCTCGATCTAGAGCAGTTGCGACGCACCGTGGTGGCTAATCGCGACGATAGCACCGTCGAGCTCCACGAGGTAGCCGACATAGACGATTCCTGGCAAAAGGTCTCGCGCATCGTCCGCGTCAATGGCCAGCCCGGCATACGCCTCTCCGTCAGCAAGCAGTCGGGCAAAAACACGGTCGAAGTCGCCAACGAGGTGCTGAAGGAACTCGACAAAATCAACCAGGACTTGCCGCAAATCAGCCTGACGCCAATTATCAACAGTGCCGACTACATCGAACGCTCTATCCGTAACGTCAGCACCTCGGCCCTGTACGGCGGAGCACTGGCCGTGGTCGTGCTGCTGGTTTTCCTCCGCAACATTCGCAGCACCGCCGTCATCGCCACAGCCATCCCCGCCTCTATCGTGGCCACCTTCGCCATGATGTACTTTGGCGGCTTCACACTGAACATTATGACCCTCGGCGGCCTGGCCTTGGGCATAGGCATGCTGGTGGATAATGCCATCGTCGTGCTGGAGAATATCTTCCGCCTGCGCGAAGCCGGCAAAGGCGCCCAGGATGCCGCCACCGAAGGTAGCCAGGAGGTAACCTCGGCCATCATCGCCAGCACACTCACCACTATGGCCGTCTTCCTGCCGCTGGTCTTCATGCGCGGAATGACGGGTGTAATGTTTAAAGAGCTTTCGCTCGTCGTGGCCTTCTCGCTGCTCGGCTCACTTGTTGTTGCCCTGACCCTGGTGCCAATGCTGGCCTCAAAACTCATCAGCAAGCGCCAGCGGCAAATACCAGCTGCGGCCGATTCCGCCCCCAGCCCACAACATCAGCCCCCGGCGGCCTCTGCCGATGCTGGCCGCCAACCGCCGCAGCGGGGCGTTCTGCAAGTGCTCTTCGAACTCAGCGGCCGGGCTCTCACCGTTCTCGAAAATCAGTACAAGGACTTGCTGCACGTGGCCCTCAGCCACAGGGTGCTGGTGGTGATAGCCGCCATGGCTGTGCTGCTGGGCAGCTTAATGCTGGTGCCACTGGTGGGCGTGGAGCTGATGCCGGCCACCGACGGCGGCGAGGTCCGTGTCTCGGCCGAGATGGCCATCGGTACACGAGTCGAGGTCGTGGCCGAGGCCTTCGCCAGAGCCGAGCGGATTATCGTCGATGAAGTTGGCAGCGAATTGCAGCAAGTGGTGCTCAGCGCCGGTGGCTCTCCCTGGGGGGCCGGCGGCTCGCATGTCGCCGACATGCGTATTGCCCTCGTGCCGCTGGCCGAGCGAAGCCGCTCAAGCGAAGAAATCGCAGTGGCCCTCCGCAAGCGACTGGCAAACATACCCGGAGCTGTAATCCGCACAAGGGCCGGCTCGGGCATGCCCATGCAGCGTCTGCTGGGCGGCGGCGGCACCGAACAGGTGCAGGTCGAAATCCGCGGTCACGACTTGCAGGTGGCCGACATCCTGGCCGAACAGGTAAAATCCGCCCTCGAAACGGTCGCCGGCGTAACCGATGCCCGAATCAGCCGCGATACCGGAACCCCCGAGGAAGTCCTGCACATCGACAGGCTGCGGGCCGACGATCTCAAAGTCCGCGTGCGACAAATTGCCGAGACCCTGCAAACCGCCCTCAGCGGCACCACCGCCGGCTTCTATCGCGAGGGTGGCGAGGAGTACCGCATACTCGTCAAGCTGAAGGATGCCGAGCAGCGCAGCATGCAGGAAGTTATGGACCTGTCCGTCATCAATACCCTTGGCGAGCAGGTGGTACTCGGCAACGTCATCTCGGCCCGCCCGCAGGAAGGACCGGTCAGCGTCGAACGTAAGGATCAGGAACGCATCATCACCGTCTCGGCCAACATCAGCGGACGCGACCTCGGCAGCATCATGACCGATGTCCGGCAACTGGTCGATGCCATGCCGCGACCCGCCGACTTCAGCATCGTCTATGGCGGCGACTACGAAAGCCAGCAGGAATCATTCTACGAACTCCTCATCAGCTTCGCCCTGGCCCTGGTACTCGTCTACATGGTAATGGCCTGCCAGTACGAGTCGCTCCGCGACCCATTCGTGGTCATGTTCAGCGTGCCACTGGCCGCCGTCGGCGTCATTCTCATGCTCTTCCTGACCCGCACCACCTTCAACATCCAGAGTTTTATCGGCTGCATCATGCTCGGCGGCATTGTGGTCAATAATGCCATTCTGCTGGTGGATCATACCAACCTCCTCCGCAGCCGCGACGGATTGCCCATGCGGGAGGCCATCGAAGAGGCCGGCCGACGACGCCTGCGGCCCATTCTGATGACCGCACTGACAACCGTCTTCGGCCTCACGCCGCTGGCTATCGGCCTCGGCGAGGGCGGAGAGGCACAGGCACCAATGGCCCGCGCCGTAATCGGCGGATTGCTCAGCTCCACGCTCATTACGCTGGTCTTCGTGCCGGTCATCTACAGCTTCGTTACCGGCCGACGCAAATACAACACCGTCCACCAATCGGACTCGTAAGCTGCCCGTCGCACCTGCTCGTTTAACGGCCTCACTTAGAGAGACTCAACATGAAAAGACCATTCACCCCGATCCTGCTTAACGCAACCGGCCTGGCGCAGAAAATTGCCGCCGCCCTCATGGCCGCCGGCACCGTCGCCCTGCTGACCTCGTGCGCCGCCCCAGGAACCGGCCCCGCCGAGTCGGCGTCCACACAAATCAGCTACCTTATGCCCCATGCCGAGCAGCGGGCCGCCGAGGCCCTGGCCCCCGGCGGTCCGTTATCGGCCGATGCCAACTGGCCCGATGCGACTCTGAAGGCCGCTGGCCCGCTCGATATTACCATTGTGGATGCCGTGCTGGTCGCCCTCGAAAACAACCAGGGACTGGTCGTCCAGAAGCTCAATCCGCCCATCGCACGCACCTTTGTCGAGCAGCAGAGGGCGGCCTTCGATCCCGTGCTGCAAGCCGATATCAGCGCCTCCCGCGAGCGAATAAATCCGGACCGCACCGACCTGCTCGCCGATAGCCGCAGCAGCCGCTTCGGCGGCGGCCTGGCACTGGCCCAGTACCTGCCCACCGGCACCAGCGTGGCACTCGACCTCAGCAGCGACGCCACCTGGCGCACGCCACCCGGCGAAATCAACCGCACCCGACTGGGCCTCTCCGTTACCCAGGCCATGCTTCGCGATTTCGGAATAGATGTAAACCTGGTGAGCCTGCGGCAAGCACGAATCGATGTGCTGCGCAGCCAGTACGAACTTCGCGGCTTTGCCGAGCAACTGGTGGCCGAAGTGGAACGAACTTACTGGCAGACCGTGCTGGCCGAAAAACGCATTCAGATTTTCGAGGACTCGCTGCGGCTGGCCGAACAGCAACTCCAGGAGACCAGCGAACGTATCCGCGTCGGCCGACTGGCCGAAACCGAACTGGCCGCCGGACAGGCCGAACTGGCCCGACGCCGCGAAGGCCTGATTAACGCCCGCAGCGCCCTGGCCACCAGTCAGATGAGGCTGCTCAGGCTGCTCAATCCGCAGAAAGTGGGCGGTTGGCAACGCCAGATCATCCCCCAGACCGAGCCGCAGATGTCAGAGCAGGAAGCCCGCGAAGTCCAAGAGCATCTGGCATGGGCTATGCGCATGCGACCCGACCTCAACGAAGCGCGTCTCGGCATCCAGCGCAACCAGCTCGAAATCGTCCGTACGCGCAACGGTCTGTTGCCGCAACTGGACCTCTTCATCGCTCTGGGCCGCACTGGCTACGCCGACAGCTTCGGAGAGTCGTGGCGCGACCTGGCCGATGGCGACAACTACGATCTGCTGGCAGGCCTGCGATTCGAATACCCGCCTTATAATCGCGCCGCCCGGGCACTCCACGAACGAGCCAGGCTCAATCTCTCACAGGCAAACGAGGCCGTAACCAATCTGGCCCAGCTGGTGCAGCTCGATGTCCGCACCGCCCATATCGAGGTCGAAAGGGCTCGCGAGCAGGTGGCTGCCACTGCCGCCACGCGAAACTTTCAGGAGGAAGCGCTACGGGCCGAAACCGAGAAGTTCCGCGTCGGGGTCTCCACCTCGCTGCTGGTGGCCCAGGTCCAGCGCGATCTGCTGACAGCTCAAATCGCCGAGGTCGAGGCCGCAATCAATTACATGATCGCCCTGGTCGACCTGTACCGCCTGGACGGCTCACTGCTCTCGCGCCGCGGAATAGTAATCGCCGGACAAACCGACCTCCAGCCCCCGCCATCAAGATAACCAACCGCTGCCGTCGCCGTCGCCGTCGCCGTTGCCGTAAACCCCTCCCCCTTGAGGGGGAGGATGTCTCCGCGATGCGGCGACGGGTGGGGCGGTCGCCGTGTCTGTTTCTGTTGCCGTAGCCGTTGCCGTCGCTTTTGAAGCCCCCGGCACCGCCGGGGGATGTCGTTGCCGTCGCCGTTGCTGTTGCTTTTGAAGCCCCCGGCACTGCCGGGGGATGTCGTTGCCGTCGCCGTTGCTGTTGCCGTAAACCCCTCCCACCTGCCCTGAGCCTGTCGAAGGGCTTGACGGGGGAGGATGTCTCCGCGAAGCGGAGACAGGTGGGGGTGTCGCCGCGCGGAAAACTCCTCGCCCTTCTGCAAGCCGAGGCTTCACCCTCATCCCCGGCCCCACTACCGCCCAACTCCAACCCGGGCTACCAACAAGTCCCCGCCCTTCAAATGCATGTCGCACAAGTGCGTCCGCAAATCGGTCGATGTAGCCGTCCCGCAACTCAACGCACGACCCACCGCATCGTAAACCGTCACCGGCCCGCTCTCCCGCCCGCCCGGCAGAACCAACTCAAAGTCGCTCCGCCGCTCGTCAACCAGCAACTTGCCGTTGCCGCTCGACGACTGCCCATCGTTCGTCCGCAGCCAGGCGACAGCAACCATGCTGCCATCGGCAAGCCTGAAAGCGTGGGCCTCAGGCCGCGGCCCCCGGAAGACCTTAAGCTCCAGCTGATCATCAATGCAACGCGACTTGCGGCTGAACACGCGATCGAAAAAACCAAGCGCCAAGGCCGCTGGCTTCATCGCATAATTCACCCCGCGAATGCCAAGGTAACGGTTGTTCACGTCGCCGATTACCTCCGTCGTCGCCGGCAGATCCTTGATCTCGTACCAGGCTACGAGGCTCAGCTTCTCGGTCGCCAGAAGCAACGTCAGCGTCTTCACCAGTTGCACCGCCTGGTAATAAGGCGTATGCTCATAATCGTAACGGGCCCGGTAAAAATCGCTCACCTTCGTGCCCTGCCGATGGCTGCTGTAACCAACCTCCGCCATCCACAGCGGCTGATCATCGCCGTGCTTGCGCACAATCTCGGCCGCTCGCTCCACGTAGCCCGTAATACCCTCGGTTGCAGTGGGCGACCAGGTCTCAAAGTAATTATGCAGATTGATAATATCGACGTGCCGACTGACGTCGTACCCCGCCAGCAGCTTTTCCAGAAAATCCAGATCGTGAGCAATGCCGCCCAGCACAACCCGGGCCTCGGCATTTCCATGACGCACACCCAGGCTGCCGGCCTGCACCAAGGCCGCATATTCGGCCAGGTTACCCGTCCAGAAGTCGCGGTTGCCCGGCTCGTTCCAAAGCTCCCAGGTGCTGATTTCCTGCCGATACCGCGCCGCCAGCATCCGCATCACCCGGCCAAAGTCAGCTGGCCGCCGCGGCGGACGCTTCCAGAACGTGTCACTCCTGCCGCCGCAAGCCCAGCGCGGACCATAGCAGACGTAAGGAATCAGCCTGATCCCCTGCTCAACCACCGCCGTGCGAATCAGGTCGTCCCAGAAGCCCAACTGATAATCGCCCGGCCTCAGCTCAATCGACTCCCACGGAAGCGACACGCGCAGCACACCCGCGCCGGCAGCGCGGCACACATCCAGATCGCGCCGTACAACGTCCATGCACCGACTCTCCGCCGCATAGTCCTCGCAGAGGCCAATCGGAACATGATAGTCAACCTGGTCCTTGGGACGAGCAAAACTGATGGCGGGCGCAACATTCGGCGAGCGCAAACCGCCCCTTGTTTGGAAGGTGGTCACTTAACCCGAATTCCTGTAGCCTTGGCATGCGTTCAGCAGTAACGCCGGAGCCCAATGCGACAATTTTCCTGCCGCTCGCTCCTGCCTCCACCCCCCCTGAAGCAAAACCCTGCGCCGCTGACGGCTTAACCCGCAGAGCCACTGGAATGTTAACACCGCCGCTTCTTGAGTCAATGATTCAAGCCAAGTTAAGGTTTCCCCTTAAAACGGCCTCAGGGTTTGCAATGCATTGCCCAATTTCGCCGACTTTTAACCGAATCGCGCCACCAACGCACGCAGCCTGTGCTAAATTTATCATTAGCCATATCGCTTTGCATCTTGCGAACGGGCCAACAGCCGTGCTTAATTTTTAAACTGGGGAGAAATGTGAGAGCACTTATAGATCAACCCGAGCGCGGTACTGCCAATGCTGCCGTCCTTTCGCCCAAGCAACCCGTGACCATTGAGGTGGCAAGTTCGCTGAATGAGTTTATAGTCCTCCGCCCCAGCTGGAACGACCTGGTCAGCCATAGCAGCCACGACAGCATCTTCCTGCGTCACGAGTGGTTTACCGCCTGGTGGCGAGTCTACGGCCGCGGCCGAAAACTCCACATCCTGCTCGCCCGACACGGATCGCAACTGGTCGGAATCGCCCCGCTCATGCGCTGCACCAAACGCCTCCGCTTCCTGCCACTTATTGCCTGCAATCAGATCCGATTCATCGAAAATGGCGAGGCCATGCACGTCGACTTCATCATCCGCAATGGCTGCGACGAAGTGCCGGCGGCCTTCATGCATCACCTGAACTCAATTCGCAATAGCTGGACCATGGTCTACCTCCGCAAAGTCAGGCAGTCATCACCTCTGGTCGCCATGGCCGGGCAGAGCCCCGGCGGGCTCACCGTAAAGTGTAAGGAGGCAATGCGCTCGCCCGTACTCACCGTCCAGGGCGACTGGCAAAACTTTTACCAGAGCCGATCGAAAACCTGCCGCAAACGCATACGCCTCACCGCCAACCGAATTCAAACACTGGGCCAGGTGAAGCTAAGCAAAGTGACCGACATTGCCGCATGGCAGGAGGCTATGCCCAAACTCTGGCAAATCGGCGACACAAGTTCAAAGCGGCACTTCGACTGGTCAATCGGCAGATCACACCCGACGCGCGACTTTCTATCCGAGCTGGCAAAAACCGCCGCCCGGCAAAACTGGCTCAACGTCTGGCTGCTCTCGGTTGATGGCAAACCGCTGGCCTTCGAATACCATCTGCGATACAAAAACGAGCTGTTCGCCTTGCGGGCCGAGTACGACCGCAACTACGAAGATTACTCCCCCGGCTTCGCCCTCGACAGCCATATAGTCGAACGCTGTTTCAGCGACGGCATCAGCCGCTACAACATGGGCGGGTCAGACAATTTCTACAAACTCCGCTGGACCAACGACTGCGAGCCGCACATGGCCCTCTTCATTTACAACCGCAACCTGCTCTCCCGCATCATGTGCGCCATCGAGTTCCGCCTGTTGCCGCTCCTGTCGCGGCTGAGCACACTGCGCTCCCTGAGGCAGCGCCTCGGCAAGTTCTCCCAGCGACTGCGCTCGGCCTATGCCGAACACGGACCCCTCGGCCTGATTCCCGCTGCCGCCGCCAGGGCCGCCAACATCGCCTTTGGCGCAAACCAGGCCTGGTGGTTCGCCAGAGACCTGACCGAAAAAATCGAGCCGGCCGAAGCACACCTGCCTCTAACCTTCCAGCACAATAACGCCTGCGCCACAATCAAGTGGATGCGCACCCTGCAAAAGCCATCGGTGGTCCATCCCGCCGAACTCGAGGTAGCACGCGCCGAAGGCCATTACCTGGTTAACGTGCGGCACGAGGGCAAAATCATCGGCTACGTCAAGGTTGGCTTCGGGCGCGTCTACATTCAAGACTACGGGCGAGTGGTCAGCTTCAGGCCGCACGAAGCCTTTATCTACGATACCTTCGTCCTGCCCGAATACCGCCGCAAAAAGGTCGCCTCCGCCGCCATCGCCTACTGCCTTAAACTGCTGGCCGATAAGGGCTACCTGAAGCTCTACTGCCACATTCCGCCCTGGAACGTAGCATCCATCACCGCCTACCGCCGGGCCGGATTCCAGCAATTACGCAAAATCCGCTACAGGCGTATCCTGGGCATCGGCCTGCTGACTCGCACAAACCTGTTCGCCCTGGAGAAGTGCCGATGAACATCCTGAGCAAGATCATGGAAAGGCCCGGCCTGATCGCCGGCGCCGCAATCCGTCGACAAATCGACTTCCACAGGGTAATACCCCGAACCGCACTCTTCTTCCTCACCTACCGCTGCGACTCCCGCTGCGAAACCTGCACCTTCTGGAAGAAAGATAAGCACGAGCTGAAAAAACAGGAGCTTTCGCTCGAACAATGGAAGCAGATCGCCAACCAGCTCAGCGCTCGCGGCATAAGGGCGGTCGAGCTTTTCGGCGGAAACATTCTACTCCGCAAGGATCTGCTCATCCCCCTGCTCCACCACCTGCACCAGCTGAACATGGCCGTCCACATCCCGACCAACCAGATTGGCTTGGACGCCGAGACCATCGAGGCCATGGTTGCCGCCCAGGTCGATACCGTCTACCTCTCCACCGATGGCGTGGACGATAGCCAGAACGACATTCGGGGCGTCAAGGGCGCCGCCAACATCAACCAGTCCGCCATCAGCCTGCTGCGCCAGGCCCGACGCCGCCACGCTTCCCGTAAGCCCACCTTGGTCTGCAATACAACCATCTCCAACCTCAACTACCACTCCGTCGAGCAGATCGTAAGCTACGCCCTTGAACAGGGCTTCGACGAAGTCCATTGCGAATACGTCGGCGAATTCGACTCGGCCGATGTCGACGCCTCGCTCATCAATGGACTGCGACCCGACCCGAGCTACATCAGGCAACCCGGAAAGTCCGTCCTCCTCTCACCCCCACAGGCCGAAACCCTCAAAACAACTCTGGCCCGCATCAAACGCACCTATCGCGGCAGCCCGCTCACAGTCACCACCCTTAACATCGATGTCCTCTCAACACGCCGCCTCTGCCAGGGTACCATCCCGCACAGCAAGTGCTACATGGAGCGACGCGAAGTAACTGTCGACCCGGCCGGCAACCTGACCCCCTGCCCCTTCATCACCAATTACAGCTACGGCAACCTGTTGCAGGAAGGCTTTGACGCACTCTGGAACAACCAGCGGCACCAGCAGTTCCGAAAGCTCCAGAACTCCGGCCAGCTGCCCATGTGCCGCCACTGCATCCTGGGCGTGCAACGAAACCCGCCCTTCTGGCTGGCCCTCCGCCGCAACCTCACCGCCCACGGAACCGAACCACTGCTGCGACAACTGGCCCGCCGACGCAACCGAACCACCCCCGCCAGCCTCACAGCCAAACCATCCGAACCCTGAACGCGCACGCATGCCCCCAGAAGCAGGTCCGCCCGCACCCGGCAAGTGCACGCTCTCCCCACGCACTGCCCGCCTCTTTGCGCCTGCCAAAAATCACTCCGCCGCAAACTCTCCCCGCAACTTGCGCCGCCGAGGCTTGTTAAACATATAATCGCCATGCTGATGGCCCGACTGCCACCCCAGCACGCTTTTGCCGGCGCTAACCCAGACAAAAGGATCAGAAGCCATGAAACTGACGCTTTCCGCCTTCGCACTTGCTCTTGCCGCCCTCTTCCTCTTCCTCCCCGGCCTCGCATCCGCCGCTGTCGAAGCCCAGACCGCTGAGGCCCAGCCCGCTGCCGCCAAAGCCGCGCCTGCCGATGACGGCGGCCCGCAGGAGCGACCGCAACTTAAAAACCTGGCCGACAAGCCCGCCGCCCCACGCTTCCAGTTGCCCGCCGACCGAGTCTGGCCCGAAAAGCCCGGCCAGGCCGACATCTGCCTCTGGGATGGCGACCGCTTCGCCGCAATGAGCATCACCGTCGACGATAACTGGGCCTCCGATCATCCCTGGTGGGTCGAACAGGCCAACAAGCATGGCTTCAGGGTCACCTGGTTTGTCATCACAGAGCGAGTAGGTACCGGCGGGCTGTGGGGCACTTGGGAAGGCTTCCAGGGGCTGCGCGACAAGGGCCATCAGGTGCAGTCGCACACCGTTACGCACCTGCATGTCGATAAACCCGACTGGCCCGGAATTGACGGCGAATATCGACTCTCCGCCGAAGCCATACAGAAAAATCTCAAGGATCACAAGGTAACCGTCCTGGCCTACCCCGGCGGCAAGAACTCCGGACGCAACGACCGCAACGTGGCCCAAAAGTACTACATCGCCGCCCGCGGTGTGGTCGGCACGCCAAATGCCGCAAACCGTATCGACTACATGAGCACCAACAGCATCGGCAGCTTCGACCGGGCCCGCACCGATTCCATCCTCTTCGGCACCAGCGACATCGCCTGGATGGGCAGCAACAAGTACCTCAGGGGCTGGCTCTGCACCCATTTCCACGGCGTGCCCAAGCCCGAGCAGCGCACCGCTCTGGCCGAGCAACTGGCTTACATCAAGAGCAAGGAAGCCGATCTCTGGGTCGGCCTGTTCGATGAAGTCGCACGCTACGGCCAGCAGCGCGATACCGCAACCCTTACCGTGACCGAGAACACGCCGCAAAAAATCACCTTTACCCTGACCGACAAAATGGACGACACCCTTTTCGATTTCCCCCTGACCGTCAAGGTGCGGCTCCACGATGAATGGGCCTCGGCCAGCGCCACCCAGGGCGACAAGCCCGCGGACGTCAAAGTCGTCGAACACCAGGGAGCAAAGTTCGCCCTCGTAAAGGCCATACCGGATCGCGGCCCCGTCACCCTCAAAGCTGCCACACCGGCCGCCGAGGATAAGTAGCAGATCGAGCCCCACGGCGACCGTGGGCTTCTTCACCGTAGCACGGCCATCCTGGGCCGTGAGTGCCGTTGTCTTCTTCACCCGTGGCACGGCCATCCTGGCCGTGAGTGCCGGGGGGCATCTTGCCCCTCGGCCGTTTCTGCTGCCTTTTCTTTATTTATGAACGCAATGACCCAGAAATTGCCCGCTTGACGTGCGCAAATTCACTTATAATCGCTTTTGCGGCGTTGGCAACTCCGCCCGCCGGACGCTTTTGCATGGCGTATTAAACTCGCGCAAACGTTGCCTGGTTCTATCAGAAGGAGATGACACCATGGTCGATGTTCCGGAACTGTTGCTGAAAATCAATCACGTTCAGGACCCCAGCGCTCCCACCGATCTCGAGAAGAAGCACCTGGCCGTCCTCGATGCCCCCGAATCGGTCAAGGCGGGCGAGCAGTTCGAAGTGAAGGTCCATGTCGGCAAACTACTCGAGCACCCCAACGAGCCCGACCATCACATCGAAGAAATCTCGCTCTACAAGGGCTATATCTTCCTCGGTAGCGCCGTGCTGACCGCCGTCTTTGGCGACCCCATCGTCACCTTCCGCGTCAAGCTGGTGCCGAACATCGACGACAGCGAAGGCTTGCTGCGCGTCTTCATCCGCTGCAACAAACACGGCGTGTGGGAGAACACCAAGACTATCCAGGTCCAGTAACCGCACCCGATACGTTGCACTGACTCGAAATGGCGCAAAAATTCCAATCGGGCAGGGAGAGAGGATTGCCCCTCGACCTGCCCGATTGACGTTGCCGTTCTAAAGCCCCCGGCACCGCCGGGGGGATGTCGTTGTATGCCGTTCATGGCCCCCTGCACACAACGCAAAAATGCGACAGGCCGATAACCTGCCGCATTTTCTTTATTTGTTCGTTTTCCAACTTGCCAGGCTTGCACCTTGGCCGCACACAGGGCTTAAGCGGTGTTTGTCGGTTCGACCTGCATAGGCTGATCCACCTGCTGCTCCTGCTTCGCAGCCTGCCGCCTGCTCTCGGCCTGCAGCATTGCTACCTGTCGGCGGCGAATTATCAGGCTCATCATGCCTACAGCCATCAGGGCCATGGTTGAAGGCTCCGGAATGACAACCGGATCGACATGCAGCGACCGAAGGCGCGCCTCTTCCACTTCGCCCATCGACTCATCAGCCAAGGCCGAACCAGCCTCCGGCGGCAAAGGCATCTCCATACTGGCAGCCGAGGCCTGAAGCGATAGCACCAACATGATAATCATCATAATGACGGGCAGCAGTTTGCGCATGATTCGTTTTTCCCATCCCCCACAACCGCGATATGATCCCTGACCTCGACTTCTGCCGCGGCACGCTCGGGTGGAAAAACAAAAAAAGAGCGCGCCGAACCCCGCAACAGGGTCGACCCACTCCCGTATCGGAAAGCGCCCTCCAGATCGTACAGCTCAGCGGCCAGGCTTCTCCAAACCTTGCCGCACGTCATTCAATCCCACTGTAATATGAGCCCAAATCCGCCCTAAGTCAAACCGGGCAGCAGCTTTTCCTCGTTATTTTCTTCAAGGCACACAACAACTTAAACCAAAGTGCATCATCCAGCCAAAAACCGCCTTATGACGATTCTCCCAGCCTCGCCCCGGCACCCGTTGCCGCCGTAAATAAGCCAATTATTTCAGAACCAGGGCGTGTCGGCCGACACCTGCTCGTCGCCCGGCAAACGCTTTGGCAGATAAATTGCCACCGCCCGACCATCGGTATACCAGCGCGAACGGTCGAACCACGAAAATCCGCGAGACCTGACGTGAAACATGGCCAGAAGAGCGTCCGCCGACGGGGCTGGCTGCATCTCGGCATGGGCTAGGGCCTGGTCCTTCAGAAAACGCCGGAACGCCTCCCGACCGAATTCCGCCGACAACTCACCAACGTAAGTGGCCGAATGAAGCACAATTACCATCGACGAGCGAGTCTGCCCAACCTGGATGCTCACCCCGCCCATCTGGTAACGCACCCAGATGGTCGAAAACTCGGCCCGCGGGTGAGCCAGGGGCTTCAGCCGAGCGGCCAACGTAATGGGCACATACTCGTCCTTCAGAACCCGACGAATCCACTTCTCCGCCTCTTTCAAGGCATCCGCCGGCTGAACCGCTCCTGCCCGCACAGGCAGAACATCGTCGGCCCCCAGCGACCCGCCATCGTAAATGGCCGGAAACTCAGCACTTCGCTCGCCCGCCGGAGCCATCGTCCGGAACTCCTCGGCAGTCGGCCAGACCGTCAACCCGTCAAACTCGAAGGCCCGACCCGCACTCGCCGGTGGTACCGCAATCAGCCGGACATCCGGATCGACCTCACGCAACTGGTGCCACGATGCCGCACTGTGGCCGTCGGGCAACGCACGCAAGGGCTCCTGCAGCGAGGCGTCGGCCGATTCCCGCTCGCCACCCCCAGCGGCATTGCCTGCCGTACTCTCGCCCGAGCAGCCACCCAGCACCACCAGCAGGCCCAGGGCAACCGACACCGCCGGCCATCGCCGCCACCAAACGCAATATGTTCCTGATTTTCTCATTATGCTCGTATCTTATCCCCCCGACCCCGCCCTGACAAGGCCCCCCTTCATCCCCGCGGGACAACAACCCCTGTCCCGCTCACCCAAGGGCAAGCCGTTGCCGTTGCTGTTGCTTTTGAAGCCCCCGGCACCGCCGGGGGATGTCGTTGCCGTTGCTTCTTTGATTTTAACACTGCGGAGTCGCTGCGTATCGATCCCCCGGCAGTGCCGGGGGCTTCAAAAGCGCGGTGCCATGGTCTGACGAAGTCAGGCCATGATAGCTTCTCCTCTGCCCGCAACATCAACCGGAGAAACTATTGCATTCCGCCGCCCAGCCGACAACAATAACCTGCCATGGGCGACAAACCGAACCACAATAATCAACCAGCCACCGCCCGAGGAGCCCTGACACCCGAGGCGGCCCGCCTGTTCGACAACGACTTTCTGCGGCGCCTCGAGGTGCTGCGTCTGGTCAGCCGTCGCTCTCTGGGCGGCATTCAACCCGCCGGCCGCCGCGGACTGCGAACTGGTGCCGGGCTGGAATTCGCCGAGCATCGTCCCTACACTGCCGGCGACGACTTCCGCTATCTCGATTGGGCTGCATTTGGCCGCCTCGAACGGCTGCTGGTTCGACTTTTTCAGCAGGACGAAGACCTCCAGGTGGTGCTGCTGGTCGATCTCAGCGCCTCCATGCTCACCGGTCAGCCAACCAAGGCCGATTATGCCCGCAAACTGGCTGCCGCCCTGGCCTATGTGGCTCTCGGAAACCTCGACCGGCTGCATCTGATTACCTTTTCGGCCGGGGCCACCGATCGCATCGACTCATCCAGGGGACGCGGGCAGATATTCGCGATCCTGAACTTTCTGGCCGATGCCCATGCCGGTGGCGGAACCGATCTGCTTGCCGCAACTGTCGATCTCCAGCGGCACAGCCTCCAGCCGGGCCTGGCCATCGTGCTGAGCGACCTCCTGGACCCCAAGGGCCCCGAGGCCGGCCTGCGTCGCCTCCAGCAGCAGGGCCACGAGGTCTGGGCCCTGCGAATCGAGTCGCCCGAGGAAGCTGCCCCCCCCTGGCAGGGCGAGGTAGAACTGGCTGATGCCGAATCCGACGGGGCCGCCCGCATGCGCCTCACGCCGCAGAGAGTCAGCCAGTACATGCAGCGACGCCAGGGCTGGATCGACGCTCTCAGCCATTGGTCGGTCGAGCACGAGGTCTCCCTGCTCGCGGCCCCCACCAGCCTGCCGCCCGACGACCTGGTGCTGAACGTCCTTCGCCGCCGCGGCCTGCTCCGCTGATTTCCGCCCCTTTTTCTCCGCCCTTAAGCCTTTCGCGCCCCCTCACCCACCCACCGGGGATGCCCCCATCCACCTGGTGTGTGCCACCCACAAACGTTTGTTTGTGGGTGCTCCGCCGACACTCACCCACAAGCAAAGAGCCGCTTCCCCCGTCAAGATGCTCACGGCCACGGCAGGGAATGGTGAAGAAACGGCCCGGATGCCGGGAGACATTTTCTTCTGCCGCTGCCGTTAACGCCTCTCCCCGCTTGCGGGGGGAGGTGCCCCGAGCTATGCTCGGGGCGGTGGGGGGGCGGTGCCAGGTCTGACTAAGTCAGGCCATGATATTCTTTTGATTTGCCGGCAGGTCAAACAATATCCCCCGGCAGTGCCGGGGGCTTCAACGGCAAAGGCAACGGCAAAGGCAAAGGCAAAGGCAAAGGCAAAGACAACGGCAACGGCAACAGCCTCACTCTCATCCGGTCCTGCGGGCCAACTTGTGTGTGGCACGCAGCAGATTTGCCAGCAATGGGAGCGTTAGAACCATGAGCCGCATAGCAAGAAAGGCCGCTCCCGGTCAGGAAACGGCCTTTCTGTTACTCTTTTTACTACTGTGGCGTTGCTGTTCCAGCAATTACTACTTACTTGCTGGCGCGGCGACGACGGGCGATCAAACCAGCCAGGCCAAGACCCAGCAGACCCATCGTGGCGGGTTCCGGAATCAGGTTGACGCCGTTGTTGGCGACCGTCACCGGGACGTTGGCGCCGCCCTGATTCTGGGCGCTCTGGGCAACCGGCAGGCTGCCATCAACCATCGTCCAGTCACGGAGGTCAACAAGGACCTCGCTCAGGGCTTCTTCGCCGGTCCAGGTGAACATGAACCGCATGATGACGCTGTCGATGGCCAGTGCATCACCATTGATGCCGCCAGCGTTCTCGTTGACCACGCCGAACAGGGCGAAATTGCCGTCGTTCATGGCATTGGCTACCGAGGTCTTCTCGAAGTAATCCAGACCAGCCGGATGACCGTTCGAGTAGGGGCTGGGGGTCAGGGCCCAAGTGGCGGGCGCAACGACCGTTACCAGCTCTTCAACCGTCTTGCCAGCCAGGTTGTTCGGGAACCAGCCAGCGAAGTCCGGATCTTCCAGACCCTGCTGCTGCGGGGCGAAGCGAGCGGCATCAGCGCCACCGATGGCCATACCACCCTGGATAACACCAATCTTGGTGGTGGCGTCGCCAGACCAGCCGGCAACCTGTACGTCAACTGTCAGGAACTTGTTCTCATAATCAAACACACCTTCGCCGACCTTCAGCTCAAGGGCAGCCATAGCAGGCGAAGCAACAATCAGCAACGCCAAAACCACGAGTAACTTCTTCATCATCATCCCTCCTCCATTGTGTTACGGGTCAATTCGCACGAACTGTCTTTTCAATGTAACCCAAAAACCTGTCATAGTCAAATTCCATTAAGGTTTTTTTCCCGGGGCACTCCTCCTTTTCTGCACCTTCTGACGGCCCAGCCCCGCCCTGGCCGCACTGTGCGGCAGGCAAGGGCCGCAACATCCGCTAATGGAGCGGATGTTGCGGGCCTCAGGTTGCCTCTCTAGGGCTGTACAACGCCGTTCAGAATCGCATTCAGCAGCCCCTTATCCGTGGGGGCTACGCTACCGTCACCGTTGACGTCCAGATCGCGGGCCGAGGCCTCTACTGCCAGGCCGTTCAGGCTGGCATTAAGCACGCCCTTGTCGGTCGGAGTAACGAAGCCATCGGCGTTGATGTCGCCAAGCCTGCGAACCGTCAACGACTGCACAGCTTCGCCAGTGCCGCCAACTTCCACGCCGGTAACCGTAATGGCCAGCTCAACCAGCCCAGCGCCGGCCACGCCGTCGGTGCGACGGCTGCCAACCAGCTCCTTGACCAGCGGATTGGCCGTATCACGTACTTCAAACAGGCTGCCGTCGCCACCGCTCTGCACCACGCTCACGTTGTAGCTGGTGTTGCCATTGGTGTCGCCCACAGCCAGAGTCAGCGTCACAAAGTGGCGGTCATCAGTGGCCGTCACATTCTGGTAAGTGAAGTCATAGTCCAGACTTGAGGTTACCGTCAGGGGCTCAATCTGGGATCCGCCGCCCGGTGCGGCAATGTCGGCCGTGAAAGCATAGTTGGCCGTGTAGCTGGCCCCCGGATCGAGGTTAACGTGCTCGCTACGAGCCGTACCCATGAACTCCCGCGGATCGAGCTGAATGTACAGACGCTGCAGATAGCTGGCGGTGCTGCCGTAGAGATTGGCGTCACCAACTGCATCCGAAGGATAATAAGGATACAGATCGCTGACCAGACCCAGCGTGCGGCCAGCAGTCATACCCAGACCCTGCGTAAACTCGTTGTCGTTGACCACAACCATGCCCTGGGCTATCTCGTTAGTCAGCAAGCCCGTTGCACCACGGTCAACGTTCTCATAGGCCGTGTAGAGCAGCTCGGTCTCGGCCAGGGCCACCTGGTGCTTGCGGGCGGTCATACCACTGGTGCCCGAAAGCTCGGCATTTACCAGACCCGGCGTATACTCGTCCACGTTCACGCCGAGTTGGAAGCCCATGCCGCCGTAAGGCTTGGCAGCAGCTTCGGTTATGTTCGTTACCGTGCGACTCATGGGCCATACGGTACCTTCCGAATCGGGCATCTCAATGTTCACCACCGTTGTATGCTCGAAGGTGGTGCCTGTGTCCACCATCTGGAAGCTGTAGGCCGATGACGTCTTGGCCAGCTCAGTAAAGGTGCCATTGAAGCCGGCGCTGCTGGCACCGCCAAGGCCGATCATGCCCTTGCCGGTTCCAGCCGGAGCGGCATAGTTGAAGGTGCCGCCATCGGTGAAGCGACTCACCTTGACATTGGTGCCCGAGCGGGTCAGGTCAACTTCCCACAACACGCTGCCGTTGGTCAGGTTACGGGCAAGAATGGTCATCACGCCATTACCGGCTGCAATATCGGCTCCACTGTACTCCAGGGCCGCCGTATCGCTGCTGAACTGAATCGTCGGCTGGGCATTAAGCAAGACGCCCTCGACGGTCACTGTAACCGTCTTGACTGCGGCCACGCTGCTGGAAACATAAGCCACCGTCTGGCCATTGGCATCCGTATCGGCCACCGGCTGAACAATTGTATTGCCCGAGCCGTCCACGGCAACCACAATATCAGCAGCCAGAACACCTGCGATCGGCAGACCGGAGGCGTCGCGAATGGTAATTGTGATTACGCTCTGAGTCACGCCATCAGCCGCAACAGGTGTCGTAACGCTTACTTCGCTGGTGGCTGCGCTTACCTCACCGGCAGTGCCCGGAGCAAGAATCAGGCCCGAATACTGCATGGTGATCGACTCGCCGGCTGCCAAAGACATGCCGGGGTCGCCCCAAGGTTCGCGCAAGCTGCTGAAGGTGCGACCATAGACGCCTGTGCTGGAGGTGGCACTCGTTGTGCCGCGGGCACTGCCACCACGCTTGACGTATCCCAGGTCCATGGTCGGCGATTCGACCACGAAGGTCATTCCCGGCCGCATGTTCAGGGCCGAGGTCAGATCGTTCTGCTTGACGACCATCTTGATTATCGGATGATCGGCCGTGTCCTGCAGGTCGCCGTACCAGTCCTCGATGTAATAAAGCTGGTGACCGTCCAGAATATCGGTGTTATGGACGTTCGGGCGGGTAACGCCGTCGATCGGGTTGACAATGTCCCAGTCGAAGTAGCCGCCGCCATTGAGGGCCAGTTCCAAGGCTTGGGCGCCGCCACCGCCCGCCAGGTCGTATGCCGTTGTGGAATTGTTAGTTATGGTGTAAGTGGCGGTGATGGTGGTGCTGTAGCCGCCCTCGGCAACCACCGGAGCATTGATGCGGTAGGTCAGAACGCCTACGACGTCGGTCAGCAGCGTGTTCGTCTTAGTGAACTCGTAATAGCCGGTGGTCTGCCCGCCGGCGTCGTCAAAGGTGCCGTCCATGTTGCTCATGCGCATCATGCCGTTGAGGCTGGCAGTGGTGTATTCCTGAGAGTACTCGAATGGCGTCAGCCCGGCAGTCGCGTTGTACTGCAGATCCTTGAAGCTCTGGATTTCGCCCGGTCTCCAGTAGGCGTGGCCATCCGTCCGGCCCAGATTGATGCGCATCTGCCAGATGCTTTCGGTTCCCTCGGTGGCGGTTATGATCAGAAAATCGGCATCCGCCGCCCCTGCATTCTCGGTAACCGTCTGGTAAGACAGTTCGGCGGCCTGGGCCGTCGCTCCAAAACATATCATGAGACTCATCAACAGCAGTACTTTCTTCATGCAGCACCTCCCTTTAAAATTTACAAGTTGGTGGCGCAACGCAGATCATCCCAGACAATCCTGCCGGAGCACCAACTCATAATCCTTTTGTGACACACCATAGGGGCCTCGCAACTCAAGCATCGGCAAGGCGAAAGCACTGCATGGAACAGACGCGAAAAGAAATGTTTTCCGACTTGTTTTGCATCAAAAAACCCAACGCGCAGCAAACGGAGCACAATGCCGTGCAACCTTCCGCCAGCGCAAGTTCGTGCCCCTCAAGCAGTCTTACCTGAGGGTAGTCTACCTAAGGTTACTCCACATTTTGCTCAAAAGCAAACCGGTTTTACCACTTTGACCAAGCCGATTATCCCCGAACCGCTCCTGAGGCGGCCGGCGAGCCAAGCACAATCCCCATGAGGCCCGGCACCAAAGGTCGCTTAATCTGGACAAAAAGTGGTTACAAAAGGACGTAGACGCAACATACGGTATGCATTGCCACCCGGAGGACCGATGGCGGGGAAGCCCAGCCGCGCCCCCTGCCATTGACGAATACCCCTACAGATTATCGCTGCCCGACGCCTCAGTAATTTCTTTTTCGCCCTCTGCCCGGCCGACCAACAAGCGAGAAGGGCAAACGACAGAAGCCGTTAACCCCTCCCCCTTGACGGGGGAGGATGTCTCCGGCATGCCGGAGACAGGTGGGGGTGCCGCTGCGCGGAAAACTCTTCGCCCTTAAGCACAAGCCACAGCCACACCCTCATCCGGCCCTTCGGGCCACCTTCTCCCGTCAAGGGAGAAGGGTAAAAAAGAAAAAAGGGGCCGTTGCCCGATTTTCTCCAGGCAACGACCCCGCTGGGTGTGTAATTTGTGGACTGCTAACTGCTCTCATCAGAAGTGGCCGACACTGCTCGATGACCCCTCGCAGAGTCCCGCGCAAGTGCCGCCTTAGCCGATGCTTAGAACTCGGCCGGCTCTTCTTCCTGCTGCATCGGCGGCTGGGCACCTTCAAACATGCCGCTCAGGGCCTGCATGCTCATGGCCATCCGCATGCCGCTGGCTACGGCCATCTGCATCTCCTGCACCGGAATGTACATCTTGCCGTGCAACTGGCCCTTCTTGCCGGCCATGCTGAAGACGCTGCGGGCCGATACCGGGGCCAGCGGGCCAGCCGGCATCTCCACGCCCTGCATGCTCATGGCCATGGCGCTGAGGGTATCCATATAGCCGCTGATGGAGACAATGACCAGCAGATTGGCATCGGGAACAGCCTGCTTGCGGGCCTCGGCCATAGCTGCGGCCATTCCGCCGCCCTGCTCGGCAGCCAGAAGCTGGGGCATGAACTTGGGCTGCTGGCCAAGCTCGGTATAGGCGTAACCGTCTTTGAAGGCCAGCCACTGCACCACGTTCTCGCCGCCATACATGCTCTTCATCATCATGGCCATCATCTGCTGCGCCTCTTGCGGCCCCTGCTTCATGGCCACCTTGGACTCAAATTTGTCGATTGACAGCCCGCCGATGTTGGCCGCATTCTCGCTGTAGGTGGCCTTAAGCTCAATCTGCTCGGCAACTTCGGGACCGGCCAGCTGCATGAATTCGGTTATCGTCTGCTGGTACCAGTTCATAAAGGTCTGCAACTGCTGACGATAGGCGGCGCTATCCTTCACCTGCTGGACGCTGACCATTCGCATCAGCCCGCCGCCCTCGCCTTCGGGGTCGGCCAGCATGGCCATTGCTCCGCGGCCGCCCATCTGCCCGGCCATCGCCAGAACATGCTTCTGCAGACCGGCAAAACCTTTTTCCAGCGGGGCCTTCATCTCCGGCGGGGCCATGGGCAGCAGCTTCTCCACCGCCGCCAGAAGCTCGGTCGTGCCCTTGTTAACGGTCTCCGGATTATATGAATACCAGCCCGCCATCCAGTTGGCCACGTCGGGCAGATTCGGAATCAGCTTTTCGCCGATGGCCGGATGGCCGGCCAGATAAGTCTCCAGCGCTCCGCCCTCTTTGTAGCCGGTTATGCCTTCAATTGAGACCGCCCGGGCGTCGACCCGGGCCACCAGGGCCGACCATTGCAGTTCCTGCCCAAGGGCCCAGCCGGCCTTCATCATGGTCAGGGCCATCTGCAGCTTGGGACGCATCTCGGCACCAGCCTCGCCGGCCTCCTCGAGAGCCTTCAGCTGAGCCTCAAGACCGGCCACCTGCTGCTGGTACAGCGGGGCAGTGGCCTCGAAAACCTGCTTAAGATTGGCCAGCACCATAATGTCGGCACCGTCCCACAACTTCTGCTGCTGAGCGTTCAGCGTCAGGCCCAGCTTCGAGGCCTTGTAGGCGGTCAAGTCGTCTTCGTCGCCAAGGACGGCAAAGGCCCCGCTCTTGATGACGCGCGACATCTGCCAGCTTCCGCGATCGTACATGCCATCGACCTGTTCCAGATCGGCCAGAAAACCGTTCATGTCGGCCGGCTGAACCAGCAGCAGGCCGTGCGGCTCGTCCGTTACGTCGGCGGCCAGCTTCATCACCAGCACCACCGGGGCATCGGCCTTCAGCTTGGTGGCGTCCAGATTGGCCATGCCGCCAAGCATCGTTGTAACAATCTGCATTTGCGGGTTGCCTGGCTGCATGGGCACAATCTGCATGGCCAGCCGCTCAAACTTCTTGTTAAACTCCACGCCGTCGCGGAAGACGATAACCACGGTGCTGTCGGTCGGCACCTGGCTGAAAACATCTTCCTGCGCCATGACCGTGCCCGAAAGCAGACCCACCATAACCAAGGCCGCCAGAACACGTCCCGCCCATTTAAATTGCATTGCACTGCTCCTTTCGCTTGTTGACCTTCCAGTGATGCCTGCAAAGCAAAGCTCTTATATCATGGAATATTATGGTCCGCAATAAGTCTTTTGGATCGATTGGCTTGCCGGCGACGCCACAAAGACAACCGCAACAACAGGTGGCCTTTAAAGCCCCCGGCACTGCCGGGGGATCGAGTTTCCTTCGACCTTACGGATTCTGAAACAACGGCAACGGCTCAAAGCAACAGCATCCCCCGGCAGTGCCGGGGGCTTAATAGAAGAAGCAACGGCGGCGGTGCCATGGTCTGACGAAGTCAGGCCATGATAACTTTCACACTTCGCCAGAAAAAGGCGCCGACAAAGGTGCCTTAGCCTTGCAGGCGGGAGAGGCGCAGCAGAGGCTCGGCAGCCTTTATCCCGTGCGGACCTTCGACCACCGGGGCCAGCAGGTCGGCCGCCTGGACGTATTGGCCGTCAAAGTAATAGACGTAACCCAGCAGGAAGCGAATGCCGGGGGTTGAACTGCGAATCTCGGCCATGTGCTCCAGGTCGCGAATGCGGCGGTCCAGATCCTGCCGATTACCGAAGAACTCTTCCAGGCGGAAGTTGTAGAGGCCCCAGTTGGGCTCGGCCGCAAGGGCTTCCTGCAGCAGGCGCGAGGCGTAGCTGTATTCGGCATTGGCCACGGCCGCATGCGCCCGGGCAAACTTGGCGATTATATCATCCGGCTTCAGGCGGGCCGCCTCGGCATAGGCCTGCGAGGCCTGAGGATAGTTGCCCATGAAGAAGTAGAAGTCGCCGCGGCTCATGTAGTCCTCGTAACTCTTGGGGCGCAGCACGGCCTCGGCCAGGCGGGCCCGCTCGGCCGGGCTCAACTCCAGATTCCGGCCCGAACGCTGCACGTCCGCCGCCGTCAACGCGGCATCGGGCATTAGAGGACGGCGAACACTGTCGTCCACGCGCTTCTGCCGCACAACCGTCAGCAACTCCGCGGCCACCTTGTCGCCCTTTGATTGCAGCACGCTCAGGCGCTCGCTCGAGCGATCCCAAAGCCCGTGCAGCAGGTCGACGTAGGCCATCAGGAATTGCAGGTCTTCATTGGCCGGACTGGCTGCAAGCTCGGCCTCAAGAGCGGCCCGAGCCTTGCCCAACTGCTCGGCAGTGGCGAAAACATTCTGCAGATTGGCCCCCACAATGTGGAATTCGGCCGTACCCCAACCCGGCGCCTCCAGCAGCGATGCCCGGGCGGCACTGCTGGCCTGCCCCATCTCGCCGGCGGCAAACAGGCTCAGGGCCGCCGCCTGGGCAAACAGGCTGTTGGACGGATCGCGCTTGGCCAGAACGGTCCAGACCTCGGCCGCCTCGGTAAACTTGCCGTTGCTGAACAGGTAGTTGCCCATGGCCGCAAGCTGCGAATCGTACAGGTCTTCCAGCGTCCGCCCTTCGCCGGGCTGGCCGGAAGAGTACATTGAGGCCACGATTTCCAGAAAAGCATCGTCGGAGATGACATCCTGGGCCTCGGAGGTGAAATCGGCCAGAATCTTCTCCGGATCGTCCACCAGGCCGTGCGTCAGGGTCTCGCGAGAGAAAAAGCCGTAACCGACTTCGACCGGCTTCTCCTGCAGGCCGAAGGGAAAAACGAACTGGAAGAACGATTCGCTGACATTGCTGGGCCGCACCAGGCCCTGATCCTTGAGCCGCGCCGCAAGCTCCAGGCTCACCTGCTGCAGGCCCGAAAAACGCGCCCGGCGAGCCAGGGACAGACTCTCAAGAGTACGCAGGCGCATTCCCGCCAGGGCAGTCTGGCTACGGTTCAGGCTGAATCGCGGCACTGCATAGCCGCCGCCAAGACGCGACGGATCGACATTGAAGCGCGCCGCCAGAGGCCCTTCAGGGGCACCGCTGGAGCGACCGCTGAATTGCGAACCGCTGGTGACCGGACCTATGTCGCGGCCCAGGCGCTCGCTGGGACGGTTGGAAACCTGCCCCAGACCGGCGTCGGCCACCAGAAGCAGCACAGCAACCGCCACAACCGTCGTCTTACCGCCCATAACCCGCGCAAACCAGCTCTTTGTCTCTCTCATAACTTGCTCCTGCGACACGTGCCGCATGCGGCACTCGCCAACAAACCCTTACATTATATATAATAGACGCCGCCGGCCGTGGTTTCGGCAGAACAATTCCAGTGTCGCCGTGCACTCAAGCGGCCGATTTTAAATAATGGCCAAGCCATCTCAGCCATTGCCGTTGCAACCCCTCCCACCTGCCCTGAGCCTGTCGAAGGGCTTGACGGGGGAGGATGTCTCCGGCGCATGCCGGAGACAGGTGGGGGTGTCGCTGCGCGGAAAACTTCCCGCCCTTCTGTGCGCCACAGCTTCACCCTCATCCGGCCCTGCGGGCCACCTTCCCCCGTCAAGGGGGAAGGGTTACGCAACTAACGGCGACGCATTTAACCACATTCTCTGTTTCTGATGATACTTTTGCCAGTTTATTTCTGCAATAAGAGCCACTGGACTGCAAAAACCGCGGCAATTGTCGGGGGCGGCCTCATTTCAGCTTCTGCAACTCGGCCAAAAACCGCTCCAGGCTCGGCTCGCCCACAATGCGGCTCACGGTGCGGCCCTCGCTGTCGATAAGCAGCATGGTCGGCGGACCAGTGACCTCGGCCTGCTCGGCCAGGTCGCGAGCCGGCCCCGGTGGCAGAGGGCTCTCCGTCATGTCCACCTTCAGCAGAGTCACCCCCGACGTCGCCTCGTGTACCCGCCGGTGGCGGAACAGTCCGGACTCCATCACGCGGCAATAATAGCACCAGTCGGCCGTAAAGTAGACGATGGCCGGGCGACCCGCGCTTTCGGCCTCGGCCAGTGCCTGCGGCGAATACTCGGTCCAGGACAACGTCGGAGCACGATCATCGGGCAGGACCTCGCCGGCCACCAGACCCGCGGCCAGGGCGGCAAGAGCCATGGCCACAATCACCCGCAGCACCAGGAAGCGCCTGCTCCACGGGTAGCGGCTCAAGCCTTCCAAAAGACCCAGGTAGAGCCCGCCAAAGGCCAGCAGAGCTGCCAGCATGGCCATGAAGACGGCCCGCCCCAGGTAGGGCTGCAGGAAGTAGAGCACCAGGGCCAGCACCGGTAGAGCCAGCAGACGCTTGACCCACATCAGCCAGCCGCCGCCGCGCGGTATGCGCTTTATCTGGCCGCTGAAAATGCCCAGCACCAGGTAGGGCAGCCCCAGACCCAGCCCCATGGCAAAAAACATACCTCCGCCGGCCGCCAATCGCAGGGCAAAACCGGTGCCGGTGCCCTCCAGCCCGGAGACCACCTTGGCCACGAAGACCACGGCCGCGGCCAGAATCGGCCCCACGCAGGGCGTGGCCACCAGGCCAACCGCGGCCCCCATCAGCAAGGCCCCAACAACGCCCGCCTTGCCCTGAATGCGGGACATGAACGACATTGGCAGGCGGATTTCGTACCCGCCAAGCAAACTTACCGCCATCAGCAGCAGAATGGCCACCAGCACACCCACACCCCAGGGCGAGGCCAGAAAGGCCCCGAACTGAGCCCCCGCCAGCGAGACCACAACGCCCAGCACGGCAAAGGTCAGGCAGATGCCCAGCACATAGGCCAATGCCAGCGGCAAGGTGCGACCAATATGCCGGTGCCCCTGCGAGGCAAAAAAGCCCACCGTCATGGGCAGGAGCGGGTAGACACATGGCGTCAGATTCATCAACAGGCCCAGCAGCAGAAAGACGCCCAGCAGAGCCAGCACGCCGCCCTCGGAGGCCGAAGTCAGCCAGTTCACCAGCCGGGCAACCTCGGCATCGGCAACGCTGCCTGCCTGGCCGCCGGACCCAGCTTGGCCACCATCGCCGGCAGTGGCCGGCGGGCCCGAGTCGCCATCGCCGGCCGCAACAAGCACCCTGCCCGGCCCCTCGCCGGCATCAGTCACGGTTACCTGCATTTGCCCGGAAACCGTTGCCGGAGCATAACATACGGATTGCGTGCAGGCCTGGTAACGCAGCTCGACAGTGACCGAGCGACTGCCCGCGGCGGCATCGGCCGGGGCCCACAGCACTGCCGGGATGGTCAGCCGACCACTGTAAACCTGCTTGGCGTCGAGCATGCTGAGGGGCTGCCCGGGCGGATATCGCGGCTCAAGCGTCAGGTCATCCGACTCCAGGCTCAGCCCGGTGGGTACCGAGTATTCGTCGCCCGGAGCGTTGCTGCCAATGTAGAGCGACGGCGCTATGTCGACGAGCAGATCAAACTCCACCTCGCCGCCGACCGGCAACTGTACGCCGCCCGGCAGGCTGAGCTTGACCTCGGCCGGCCGACCGCCGCCCGTTTGCACCTGGGCCGCAACAGGGGTGGCCATTAAACCAACGGCCGCCAGAATCAGGGCGACGGCAAGGAGGATGGGAACCAGTCTTGCGCCGGCCGCTGGCAGGCCGGGCAGTTTGTGGGTCAATTGAAGTTTTTCCGCCGTCAATGTTGTCCTGGACAATAGCAACTCCCCCGTTTTTCTGGCCGGTGAGTCGGCCAGAGGTGCAAATTCCGCTGAATTCGCCAACTCCATCCAGTCGATTACCTCTAATGGTACGCGCAGACGGTAGAAAGTCCATGGCTGAACCCCGACAAGAGGCTCGGCAAAGGCCCCAAGGACGAATCAGGACCAAAAAGCAAGCGACCGATTTGACCCGGGCCCTTGCATGATTATAATGTAAGTAGACGGGAAGTGAGGAGCAATGAAAGTAGCAAAGACCCGTCAGGTTGTGGCAGCATCAGCGTTCTTTGGAAGGTGAGGCAAGCCGGTTAAGTTACAGACGTGATCGGTTTTTGCAGCAGCACGAAGCGATCGCCTCCATTGTGAAGGGCACCAAAAGACAGGACGGATCGAGACCTCTTCAGGCCGAACACCGTTTTATCAGAACGTGCCTGATCGCAGTGCTGATTAGTAGCGCTGTTATGGGCTTGCCTCACCTTCGACATCTTAAGCAGAGTAGTACGAGGCCGTTTCTTTCATCTGGCCGGTGCACGACAGCCACATGCGGCTCGAAGGCTCAACAAGTGAAGTCCAAAAATGCGAGGCACGGTCAGCAATGTGCCGAATACGCCATAATAAAGGACTTCCATTGACCCGAGACGCTCACCACAAGGCCAGAAAAGAAACGGCCTCTTTTCTGCGCCCACCTGTCGCGGCAGCGGCAAAACTTCATTATGATCAGACAAATTGAGTGTTGCGACTCTTGTTAAAGCCTCCGGCAGTGCCGTGGGATGCTTTGCCGTGGTGTGGTTGATTGTGTGGAAAGTTTGTGGAGTCGGGAAGAATTCGATCCCCCGCATTGCGGGAGGGCTTCAAAGGCAACGACAACGGCAGAAAAAACAACATCCCCCGGCAGTGCCGGGGGCTTCAAAAGCAACGGCAAAGGCAACGACAAAGGCAAAGGCAGCGGCGGCGGAAGCGATTATTTTCAGCGGATTTCGAAGCCGCTCTGCCTGTCGCAGGCTGACGGGGGCAGGTCCTCGCTTTCGGCCGAGCGAATATAATCGGCCATGCGCTGCTGAACATCGGCCAGCAGAGCGCCCACCTCGGCCGCCTCGCCGAGGGCCATAAGCTCAACCGAGCCATCGGCCTGGTTGCGGACGTAACCGGCAACGCGATGATGGCCGGCAATCCGCTGCACTGTCCAGCGGAAGCCCACCCCCTGCACCTGTCCGCGATAAATAACCCGACGGCAAATCATGATTCCCCCCCTCCCCCCGCCGGCGGCCGGCCCAGCCCGGGGGGCGGCCTCCAGGGGTGCTCCATCGCTCGTAGATTGTGGGGTGCCACCCACACGCGGCTGTTTGCTTGTGGGTGGCACCCAACCACGACCTTTTTTCCGACCGCGCTATGCCTGCTCGCGCTGACGGGCTTTCATCTCGCGTACCGACTCGGCCCAGGCTTCGCGCAGATGCTCGAAACGTTCCAGAATCGGCAGATGTTGCGTGCAGGCTTCTTCGCACTGACGGCAGGCGGTGCAATTGTCCAGCATGCTCGGCAGATCATCCACGCCCCAATGGTACTTCAGGCGTCCGAAGACCTGCTTCTGCTGATTGAACTGCACGTAGTTGGCCGTGTCCATCAAGCGGGCCACCGGTATGTCGCTGGGGCACCCGCTGCAATATTCACAACTTGTGCAGAGTGCGTTGAATTCGCGCCGGGCCCGGGCCTTCAGATCGTTAAGTTCGGCCAGCGAATAAAGATCCAGCTGTTCCATGGCCGCAACTGCCGCCCGGGCATCGTCCATGTTGCGCACGCCCACCAGGGCAGTGGTGATTTCCGGATAGCTGAGCACGAAGCGGAGTCCGGCAGCAACAAAATCATCCTCGCCCGGTCGCTTCAGGAAGCTGAAGGTTTCCGGACTCTGCCAGTACACGCCGCCGCCCAGCGGGTTCATGACCACCACACCCAGGCCGGCGGCCGCGGCTGCCCGGATACCCTCTTCCCGATAGGCGTAGTTGGCGGCACTGAAGCCCAGCAGCAGGCCGTCAAAAATGCCTTCACCGGCCATTCGGGCCGTCTCTTCGCCATTCATGTGAGTGCTGACGGCCAGGTGCCCGACCAGCCCCTCGTCCTTCATTTTGCGGAAGGCATCGATTACGCCCTGCTGCTTGCGATCCTGGAACTCCTGCCACGAACGGATGCACCAGACGTGGTAGAAGTCGATCTGTTCCACGCCCAGGCGCTCCAGGCTGGTCTCAAGCTCCTTGCGGACATCGGCTTCGCTGGCCGCAAATGTCTTGGTGGAGACGTAAAAGCGCGGCCCGCCGCGTTTCTTCATCTCGCTGATGGCCTGCCCCAGTATGACCTCGCTCTTCTGGCCGCAATAGCCGGGAGCGGTGTCAAAGTAAGTAACCCCCTGTTCGTACAGGTAGAGCGGGATTTCGGCCATCAGGTCGATATCGTCGGGCTTCTCGTAGCGCATACCACCCATGGCCAGCGCGCTGACCTCGTGGCCGGTGTTACCATAAGCACGGTAAAGCATTTATGTGATCTCCTGAAGATGAGCTGACTGGCGACAGAGCGGGCATGCGCCGCAATAATGATCCGCTACTATAGCATTATTTACCCGCTCGGCTCAAGGTTCATCTTGCGTCGCCCGGGCGGGTAAGCTGGTTATGCAGGGCACCCACGGGCATTGCCTGTTATTGGCTTCGGGGGCTGGCTGATTAGCGGTCCGGCCCTTGACAGCATACGGAGTTTGGCCGATGCTGAAGTCAGGCCAGTATTGGAACCGTATCAGCCATAGGGGGATTCAATAATGTTCAACGGCAGCAAGCGTAAAGTTAAGAGCTTCGTGAAAAAGCATCCGGTAAAATCGGCAGCCGTAGCCACTGCGGCCGTTAAAGCCGCCAAGAGCCGCACCGCCCAGATAATAGCGGCCTCGGCCGCGGCCGGCACCATAGGTTACCTGGTTTATCGCAAGGTGCACCATGGCAATGGTCACCTGCACACTGCCCGCAGCCGGGTTGGCGAGGGAGCCCAGGGGCTGAAGTCGCTGTTTCACGGCAAAATGTCGCATTTCAGATGATTGAGCGGCGAGGATTGTGCGCCGCCGAAGAAGAGGCAAATACGGCCAAACAAAATGAGCCGTTTGCCGTTTATAGCCCCCTGCACTGCAAGGGATAGGCCGTTGGCGTTACGATCCCCCGGCAGTGCCGGGGGCTTCAAAAGAAACAGCAAAAGCCTCACCCTCACCCGGCCCTGCGGCTTACGAGCCGTTGACCTTGAAGCATAGTTGCTCCAGGTGGGCGGCCAGGTCGACCGGGCTGATTATCGTTCCTTCGGGGCTGTGGATGGTGGTTGGGGCGAAATTGAGAATGCCGCGGATACCGGCCCTGAAGAGTTGCTCGGCCGTTTGCTGGGCTGCCTCGGCCGGCACCGCCAGGATGGCCAGCTTTATGTGATGCCGTCGGATGACGCGCGACAATTCGCTCACACCCCTGACGCGCACGCCGCCGACATCGTGCCCCAGTTTTTCGGGATCAACATCGAAGGCCGCCACCAGATTAAACCCGCGACGCTGGAAATTATCGTACTGCAGCAGGGCCCGGCCCAGGCGGCCGGCGCCAATCAGCACAACCTTCCACTCATGATGCAGGCCGAGCACTCCGCGCAGGCTTTTAATGAGCGGGCGAATGCGGTAACCCACCCCACGGCGACCAAAATGGCCGAAAGTGGCCAGATCCTTGCGCACCTGGGCGGCCGTCACCATCAGGCTGTCGGCCAGTTCGCGGCTGGCAACCTGCTCGTGACCACCGGCCAGCAGAAACTCGAGATGTCGCAGATATACGCTCAGACGTCGTACGGCCGGATCGGGAACAGCATGGGCATCGCGGTTCACGGTCGAGCCTCCTTGGGCGACGGGTTTTCAGGTAGCCTTGGCGCCAGGAGCGGCGCCTTGCTGCTGAATGATTTGCGGAGCGGGCCAGGCATGGCAACTTCCCCGGTCACCATGCCTGGCGACCCTCTCCGTTTCGACTGCTTGTCGTGCTGCAAAGCGGGCTGCACCGCTACGGGATGTACTTGCCCCGCGTGGTGTAGCTGGTGTGCAGCAGACGATGGCTCTTGTGACCGCCCGGACCATCGGTCAGGAAGGTCTCGTAGAGTTTCATCATCGGTAGGTTCTCGTGGCTCTTGCGGATGCCATAGGCGGCATCTTCGCTGTAGATGGCCTTGGCCCGTGCCTTGCGAATTTCCGGATTGGTCGGAATGGGCTGGCCACCGCCACCCAGGCAGCCGCCCGGACAGGCCATGAACTCGATGAAGTGGCACTGGCTGAACTTGCCGCCGGCCTTGATATCCTCCAGCACCTTGCGGGCGTTGGCCGTACCATGGCAGACACCGACCTTCAGCGTGGCGCCCTTGAGCCAGTTGAAATCCTTGAACAGCGGCTTCAGCAGGTCCGGCACCTCGCCCACCTGCGGCACCGTAAGCTCAACGTACTTGACGCCGTCGAAGCCGCGCACCGGAATAATATCGGCATGATCGAACAGGTTCTCGACCTTCAGACCGGTCACCAGCTCGATAACCGTACGCAGGGCCGCTTCCATCACGCCGCCGGAAGCGCCGAAAATGACGCCCGAGCCCGTGGCCGTGCCGAACGGATCATCAAAATCGCTCTTGGGCATTTCGGCCAGGTTGATGCCCGACTCGCTGATCATCTGGCCCAGCTCGCGGGTCGTCAGGCCGTAGTCCACGTCCTTGTAGCCGCTATCGGCCATCTCGGGCCGGTTGCACTCGAACTTCTTGGCCGAGCAAGGCATCAGGGCCACGCTGACGATGTCCTTCGGGTCGATGTTGTTGATCTGGGCGTAATAAGTCTTGATCAGGGCACCGAACATCTGCTGCGGGCTCTTGGCCGAACTTACGTGCGGCAAAAGCTCCGGATAGAAGTGCTCGATGTACTTGATCCAGCCCGGCGAGCAGCTTGTGAATTGCGGCAAGGCGGCCGAAGTGTCGCCATCGACCAGGGCCTTCTTCAGTCGCACCAGCAGCTCGGTGCCTTCTTCGATGATGGTCAGGTCGGCCGTGAAGTTGGTGTCGAAGATCTTATCGAAGCCGGCCCGCCGCAGGGCCGTGTTCAGCTCGAAGGTACGTGCCGTGCCGGCCGGCTCGCCGAAGCATTCGGCAATGGCCGCACGGGGGCTCGGAGCGGTCTGAATGACC
>JAWLHX010000037.1:0-35616 GCA_041690105.1 Phycisphaerae bacterium | reverse complement strand
CATGACCAGGTTCATCGGCAGAGCGCCGATGCCGCTGTAGCGTGGCGGCAAGGCGTGCCCGGTGCTGCGGGTGGGCTGCTTTTCGCGAGCGGCCAGGTAACTGTCGTAGGCCACGCCGCGAGCTACGCCGGCCTCAATCAGTGTGAGCTTTTGACGCGGGATGCCCTCGTAATCAAACGGCATTCCGCGCTGCAGCCTATGGCGGGCATCGTCGATAATGGTTACCTGTGGCCCGGTCACGCTCTGGCCGATGCGGCCGGCCATGAAGCTCTTGCCCTGCTGATAGTTGCGGGCTCCGAAGCCCAGGTACGACATCATGTGGACCAGTTTGCCCAGGGCTTCGGGGGTCAGCACAACATCGTATTCACCGGCCTCCAGCGGGTGCGGCTTGCGGCTGCGGCGAGCCAGAATGACGGAATCGCGTATTACACCTTTAATCCGCAATTTGCCGAAAGAGTTGGACGAATCCTGACCGAAGCCCGAGCCATCGCCACAGGTTACCACGCTCTGAAAAGCCGCGTTGGTCCATTGATGTTCGGCCCGTCGCCCGCGGGAGTTGGCCACCAGAATCTGGCCGACCGAGGTCTGCACTATGCCGGCCGCCTCGGCTTTTTTGGACTGGGCCTCGGCCACCAGGGCTGCTACGACTTCGGCCCGCTGTTCAGGTGAGACATTGGCCGTGGCAGCATCAAAAGCTTTGATGGGCCGCGCCTTACGCCCTTTTGGCAGACCGGGAAAATCCTGCAGCGGCGGCCGATGAGAGCCAATTTTCTGGGCCTCGTCCAGTGCCCGGAGCAGAAGATCTTCGTCCAGCGATTCGGTTTCGGCCACTCCGATCCGGCCACCAGTAGCCACGCGTATGGTCGCCCCGGCCGTGCGACTGCCGACATTCTGGTGAATGCGGTTATTGGCGAATCGCGTCAGGTAATTCTCGCCTGTGGCAAACACGATTTCGGTCTCGGCAGCTTCACTGCGGGCCAGCAGGCGGTCAGCAATGTCGCGCAACTGTTTCGTATCCAGCAATTGGCTCATGACTTGATCACCCCGACTTCGACGTTGCGGAACCTTGACGGCGCTACCCCATGACCCACGTGGGCCATTTGCGAAGGCTGGCCTTTGCCGCAATTTGGCGTGCCGAACATTCGCCATTCCTCCGGGCCGCAGATGGCGTCGCAACTGTTCCAGAACTGCGGCGTTATGCCCGTGTAGGTCGGATTGCGATAGATGCGGCCCAGTCGCCCGCCGCTGATTTCCCAGGCAATCTCGGTGCCGAACTGGAAGTTCAGCCGCTTGTTATCGATGGACCACGAGCGATTGGTGGCCATCAGCAGACCATCGTCGGTATCGGCAATAAGATCCGCCAGCGTGCCCTGGTGCGGCAACAGGTTGACGTTGGTCATGCGGATGAGCGGAATGCGGTTCCAACTGCTGGCCCGCATGGTTCCGCTGGAGCGGCCGCCAACGACCGGAGATGTTTCGCGGCTGGACATATAGCCGACGAAGCGGCCATTCTGGATAATCTGCGTGACCTGGGCCGGCACGCCTTCGTCGTCGAATCCGAAGGTACCGAGGCCGCCGGGTGTGGTGGCATCGGCTACGACGTTTACTATCGGCGAGCCGTATTGGAGCTTGCCGGGCTTATCCAGCGTCAGGAACGAGTCGCCGGCATAGGCCGACTCCATGCCCAACACGCGGTCGAGTTCGATTGGATGACCAATGCTTTCGTGCACCTGCAGGGCCAGTTGTCCGCCTTCGAGGATAATGGTCTTGCGGCCGCTGGGGCATTGCGGAGCGGTGAGCAGAGCCTGGGCTTCGCGGCGGACTCTTTCGGCGTTGCCGGGCAGGTCGAGCGCTTCGAAGAATTCGTAGCCGGCGGTGGCAAAGTTGCCGCGAAAGCTGTTCGGATAGCTGCGAACCTGAACGAGACCGTCGGCAATTGCCGTTGCTGCAATCCCGCCACCACATTCTACTATGCGTTGCTTGATGAAGCCGCCGTCGGTCGAGGCAAATAGTTTCTGTGTCTCGAAGGCCGAGAAGAACGACTGAGCCAGGGCGATCGACTCGCCCATCATGGCCTCGCTTACCGAGACGAGCAGGTTGAGCTTTTCGTCCAATGGCACTTCGAACGGGTCGCGCAACAGTGGCGTTGAGTAGTGGCCGTGCTGCGGCTCGGAATCGTCCAGTCGCACGGCCTGGCCCCCCTGCACGGTGGCCGAGGCATCGGCAATAAGGCAGGCCTGCCGCACAACCCGGTCAATCTCTTCGCTGGTCAGTACATTGGAACTGTGGAAGCCCCAGGCCCCGTTTCGCAGCACGCGAACACCGAACCCGAGCGAGGAACTGTTGTTGATCGATTCGACCTGGCCGCGATTGACCTCGATCTGCTGCTGCCGCGACCGCACCAGGCGGACATCGCCATAGTCGGCCCCGTGTTTACCAATGGCCTCAACTGCCTGACGAGCAAGATCTTCCACCGCTGGTCTCCTTTGAATATATCATCAGTTTACCGCGGGAATCCGCTGCCGTCACTGCTCATTTTGCCATGATCGTCTCGGGTGCGGCCGATTTTTGTTGTGGCGAGGACGAGTTTGCCACGAGCCCGCCGAAGCCTTGGCGAAGCCAGGTTGCCGTTGAAACCCCTCCCCCTTGACGGGGGAGGATGTCTCCGCGAAGCGGAGACAGGTGGGGGTGTCGCCGCGCGGAAAACTGCTGCTCTCCTACACAAGGCCAAGGCTTCGCCCTCATCCGGCCCTACGGGCCACCTTCTCCCGTCAAGGGAGAAGGGTAACGGCTCCACCATCATCCTGCATTCGCAGGCATCCTTTTACTTTGTCGCGTTGCTGAAGTGGGCAGCAACCCTCTCCCTGGTGGGATTCTCGATTATACCGCGCTCGGTGATGATGCCGGTAATGTAGCGGGCCGGAGTAACATCGAAGGCCGGGCAGTAGACCTTGCAGCCCTCGGGGGCCGTGCGACAACCGAAGCCTTCGGTCACCTCTTCGGCCCCTCGCTCTTCAATGGGGATGCCTTCACCGTCCTCCAGTGCCATATCAAAGGTGCTTGAAGGGGCCGCTACGTAGAAAGGCACGTTGTGCTCGCGGGCAATGACGGCCACGCCGTAGGTACCTATCTTGTTGGCGGCGTCGCCATTTGCAGCAATTCTATCGGCTCCCACCACCACCATCTGCACGCGCCCCTGCTTCATGACGTGGGCGGCCATGTTGTCGCAGATGAGCGTGGTGTCGATGCCGTTCTGCATCAGTTCCCAGCAGGTAAGCCTGGCGCCCTGCAGCAACGGGCGGGTTTCGTCGGCATACACGTGGAACTGTTTGCCGGCCTCCCTGGCGGCATAGAGCACAGCCAGGGCGGTGCCGTAATCGGCCGTGGCCAGACCTCCGGCGTTACAGTGCGTGAGGACTCCGCCGCCCTCGGGCACCAGTGGAGCCCCATTGCGGCCGATGGCCCTGCACATGGCGGCATCTTCATCGCGAATGGCCTGGGCCTCGCGGAGCAGGCCGGCCTTGATGGCCGCGGTGCCCTGCCCCTGCATCTGGCGGGCCGCCTTTTTCATCCGATCCAGGGCCCAGAACAGGTTTACAGCCGTGGGGCGACTGGTGGCCAAATAGTCGGTCACCTGCTCGACGGCCTCCATGAGTTGCGATTCGTCGGCCTCGTCGGGCGTGCCGCGAATGCCGACAACCGTGCCCATGGCGGCGGCAATGCCGATGGCCGGGGCCCCGCGCACCTTCAACTGGCGTATCGCCTGCCAGACACTCTCGACCGTCTCGCAGACGACTATGCGGTACTCTTGCGGCAAAAGTGTCTGGTCGATAATCTCCAGCCTGCCTTCCAGTCCGCCCTGCCAGAGAATAGTTGGTACGGGCACGGAGTTCTCCTTCAAAATGATGCAATAACACGATTGGCTGACCCCCGGTTAAAAGATATACCCGGGAGTGCGGCCGATTCTCCATTGGCATGGGCATCCGGCCCATGATGCCGTTGCCGTTGAAGCCCCAGACACTCATGCGCCAGCCTGTTAATGCTTATGCCTTTTCGCGTATGCTGCGATCTTTTTCGGCTCCGGCCTGGGCCATGCTGGCCTTGAAGTCGACCACCCGCCGGCGAACTTTCGGATCCCTGACGCCGATGATCTGTGCGGCCAGGATGGCGGCATTCTTGGGTCCGGACTTCATGGCGGCCACCGTCGCCACAGGCACGCCGGCCGGCATCTGCACGATTGAAAGCATGGCGTCCAGGCCACCCATGAACTGCGACATCATCGGCACGCCAATGACCGGCAAGGGCGTATGGCTGGCAATTACGCCGGGCAGGTGAGCAGCGCCACCGGCGGCGGCGATAACCACGTTCACGCCCCGATCCTGCAACGTGCGGGCGTAATCGGCGGCCAGTTCAGGAGTGCGATGGGCACTGATGACACGCACCTCGAAGGGTATATCGAACTCGTTGAGTGTGTCGACGGCTGATTGCATGGCAGGAAGATCGCTGTCGCTGCCCATGACGATGCTGACAAGCGGGGCTGTGCTTTGCGGCATTGGTCTGCTCCTTTGCGATTGGAACCCGTTCAAAGTGGGAATAAGCTTACTCGCCCCCTGCTCCTAGCGAGCCTGCGGGCCGAGCGCGGAGAGTATAGAATACGCCCTGTGCGGTGTCAACGCAATCAGGGGCCTCGCGGTCCGAAATGCAGCACCTTCGGCAACCAGGGGCCACCTCCCTATCCTTGTCAAATATTATGGCAAATTCGGCCTGATTGATTTGACTTGCCTGGCTTTTCGTTGTATTTTTTAAACACTCGTTACCGCGGCGGGTGTTTCGGGCAACACTGTGCCTGCCGAGCGCGTCAAACGCAGCACTGCATGTTGCCCGTGAGCAGCAATTGATGCGATGGATTTTCATTCGGGCAGTACACTTTCAGCTGATGAGTAGCAAGTTTCTCTCGCCCTGAAACATTGCTGATGGGCGACAACCAAGTCGGCAGAGGGGCATAATTACGTGGCAAAGCGCGATAGCGGTTTTCAGGGCGATGTTGAGGCCATGGCCGCACAAATGTCGGAGTTGGCTTCGAGCATGGCTCAAATCGCCCCGGCCGACGAATTGCGGCAGAAGGCCCTGTCTCAACTGGTTCGCATTTTTGCAGCCGATGCCGGCCTGCTGGCCGCCTGGGATCATAAAACCGGCACGCTGGGACCAAGGACAACTGTCGGCAACATATCAGAAGCCGATTTTCGGCTCGACTCGCTGCTGCAGGCCCTGCCCGGCCTGACGACACGCTGTCAGCCAATGCTGATTGAACATCCGCCGAGCGAACTGGGGCTGATGTTTGCTTCGGTTCTGGCGGTGCCCCTGATGGCGGGTGACAAGCTCGACAGCCTGCTGTTGTTGGCCAGGGGCCAGGATGGGCGGGCGTTCAGCGCGGCGGAGTTGCAATTGGCCCGCATGGCCGGCACTTTTCTGGCGGCGGTCATCGGCCACGCGACCGATTTCGAGCGCTTCAGTGCCGACCTGAGACTGCAGATTGTTGGCGCGACACAGGAACTCGGCGGCCTGATGGCTGAGCTTCAGCGCGTCAAGAGCTTCAACGAAGACCTTTTCGACTCCATCAACATAGGCATAGTCGTTTTCGATCCCAACTTCGGCATAGTGTATCGCAATCGGCTGAGCCGCAGCTGTTTTCCCGGCGTCCGCAGCGTTATTGACGGCCTGCGACAGATGAAGGTGGACGAGGTCTACGGCGATCCGGCCGATCTGCTGGGAGAGGTCATCAGGCTGGGCCAGTCGGTGGCTATCGATTCCGTGCGTTATGCTCCGCCGGCCGCTCTGCCGCGTACTGCCGGCGGCGAGTCGGCCGATGCAGTGCCCGCTGCCGGGGCCGCCGACGACCTTGTGCTGCATGCCCGGGTGAGCCCACTGCTGGCCGGGGGCGGCACGGTGGTTGGTGGCATTCTGACGCTGGAAGATGTTACGGCCGACATGTCGATGCAGCGCAGGCTGGCGGCCAGCGAACGCCTGGCGGCCGTCGGACGACTGGCGGCCAAGGTGGCACACGAGCTGAATAACCCGCTGGATGGCATTTTGCGCTACATTAATTTGGCCGACCGCGTGGCCGGCGACGGCGGCGACAAGCGGCCGGCCGCCTACCTGCAGGAGGCACGCACTGGGCTGATGCGCATGGCCCACATTATCAGTGAACTTCTGGAATTCTCCAGAAGTACCGTCCGTGCCTGCGAAACGGTCAGCCTCCGCGTGGCCCTGGACGATGCCCGCAAAACGCTGACGGGACTGGCCGAGAGGAACCAGGTCGAGGTGGATTGCGAATTTGATGACGATGTTCCGGACATCCAGTCGGCCGGGCTCTACCAGGTGTTTACCAACCTGATGAAAAACGGCATCGAGGCCATGACCTCCGGCGGCAGGTTGACGATAAGCACGGCGTGCGCTGCCGGAGCGGTCGAAATTCGCGTGGGCGACACCGGCCCGGGCATTCCGAACGATCGGCTGGACAGCATTTTCGAGCCATTTTACTCCACCAAGCGGCCCGGCCAGGGCACCGGCCTTGGGCTGGCGATATGCAAGGAGTTGGTCGAGAAACATGGCGGCACCCTGATTGCCCGCAATCGGGAAGCTGGCGGAGCGGAGTTTGTCGTCCGCATTCCGACCGCAATTTGCCGCCCCAACGATAATACCGAGGCTTGAAAGGATATTGAACGTGCCAAAAGGACACCTGCTAGTCGTTGATGACGACCGGATTATTCTGTCGAGCCTGGGCGAATTTCTGCGGCTCGAAGGCTACGAGGTCTCGACTGCTTCGCGCTACGAAGAGGCGGTCATGGCGCTTGATACGCAGAATATCGACGTGCTGATAAGCGATGTGAGCATGCCCGGTGCCGACGGCTTCGAGTTGCTGAAGCTGTGCAAGAACCGCCATCCCGACGTAGCGGTAGTAATGATTACCGGCTACGGAACGATCGAATCGGCGGTGGATGCCATCAAGCTTGGGGCTTACGACTATCTGACCAAGCCGATTATCGATGACGAGATCAAGCTGGTTGTCGAACGTGCCCTGCGGCAACAGGCCCTGGTGGGCGAAAACCGCAGCTTGCGGCAACAGCTTAACGAGCGTTACAGCCTGAACAGCGTTGTGGGTCACGATTACAAGATGCTGCGCGTTTTCGACCTGATAGAGGCGGTGGCCGACAGCCGGGCCACGGTTCTGATAACAGGCGAGAGCGGGACGGGCAAGAGCATGATAGCCCGCACGGTTCACCAGTTGTCTGGTCGGCGCGAAAAGCCTTTTGTCGAGGTGGCTTGCGGCGCACTGCCAGAGACGTTGCTGGAGTCGGAGCTTTTCGGCCATGTGCGGGGATCGTTTACCGGAGCCGTGGGCGACAAGATCGGCAAATTCGAGGCAGCCAACACCGGCACCATATTCCTGGACGAAATTTCGACCGCCAGCCCTGCCCTGCAGGTCAAGCTGCTGCGGGTGCTGCAGACTTTCGAGCTTGAGCGCGTGGGCAGCACCGAGACCTTCAAGACCGATACGCGCGTTATTCTGGCCACCAATCTGGACCTGATGCGGGAGGTGAACGAGGGCAAGTTCCGGCAGGACCTTTACTACCGCATCAACGTGGTGAGCATCGAACTGCCGCCGCTGCGGGAACGCATCAGCGATATTCCGCTGCTGGCCGAGCACTTCCTGAAGATTTACAACGAACGCAACCAGAAGCACCTGTCGGGCTTTTCGGAGTCGGCCCTGGGGCTGATGCAGCGCTACGGCTGGCCCGGCAACGTGCGCGAACTTGAAAACGCGGTGGAGCGAGCAGTGGTACTCTCGCGCGGCCGCATGATTAATGGCGAGGATTTGCCGCCGACCATAATCCAATTTGCCGATCAGCAGCCATCGGCGAAGCTGGATGAGAGCGGACCAATTCTGCCTCTGAAGGATGCCTTGGAAGGGCCGGAGAAGGCAATTATTGCCCGGGCCCTGAAGGCCAACAACTGGAATCGGACGCAGACGGCGGCCATGCTCGACATAAATCGCGTAACGCTGTACAAGAAGATGAAACACTACAAGCTGGACCCGCAGCCGGCGGGCGAGATATCGTAAATTAGCGGAGCGGAGACGATTATTCGACCCGCGGCAAGACCGTCGGGCGGCCGGTGGGGCTGAGCACGACGTCGGCCTCGATGTCGTAGGCGGTGCGGATGAGATCGCTGGTCAGCACCTCGGCCGGCGTGCCCTGGGCCAGCAGTCGGCCGGCGTGCATAAGCAGCAGCTTGTCGCAATAAGCGGCGGCCACGTTAAGGTCGTGGCTTACGCAGAGGCAACTCCTGCCCTGCAAGTGTGACAGGTCGCGCAACAGGCGGTACAGATCGTACTGGTGGCGAATATCCAGAAAAGCGGCCGGCTCATCCAGCACCAGCAGATTGGCCTGCTGAGCCAGGGCCCGGGCCAGGATGACTCGCTGGCGCTCGCCACCCGAAAGCTCTTCCAGCAGAGTATCGGCAAAGATTTCGGCATCAACCGTTTGCAGAGCGCCGCGAGCGGCCGCTATATCATCTTCCGACTCGAAACCCAACATGCCGGTGTGCGGGCTGCGACCCATCAGGACCGTTTCCAGAGCAGTGAAAGCGAACACCGCCCTGCTCTCCTGCGGCACATAGGCCACTCGCCGGGCATAATCGCCCATGTGCCACTTGAGCGATGGTTTACCGTCAACAATTATGCCCCCTTGGTGGGCACGCATCAGGCGCATTACCAGGCGGACAATGGTGCTTTTGCCGCTGCCGTTGGCGCCCAGCAGGCCGACAAGCTCGCCGGGGGCGACATCGAACGAGACCCCGCTCAGGCGGAACCTCTCGGAACCATAGCTGAAACCCAGGTCTCGGACGCTCAGCCGGGGTTGGGGGCTTTGCTCAATGCTTTTTTCCGCGCCCTGCCGGGCTGGTTGGCCTGGGCCCTGGCCTGCGGTTGGGTTGCGAGGTGGACTGGTGTTGTCGCGGTCGGTCATCGGTCGCTTCCTCCAACCGATCCCCCACTGCGGCGCATGAGCAGGATGAAGAATGGCACGCCGCACAGAGCCGTCACCACGCCGACCGGCAGCGGGCCGATTTCGGGCGGAATAATCTGCAACAGGCTGTGGGCCAGCACCAGGAAGATGGCTCCGCCAAAGACGCTGACGGGTATGAGCAAGCGGTGGTCGGGTCCAAATATCATGCGCAGTATGTGCGGGACGATAAGCCCGACGAAACCGATTGGCCCGGCCAGGCTGACGGACAAACCGGCCAACAAACTGGCCACTACCAGAGCCAGGAGCCGATGGCGGTTGACGTTCAGCCCCATGCTTGTGGCGGCGCTTTCGCCAAAGGCCATAAGGTTAAAGCCCTTGGCCTGACCCATGAAAATGGCAATGCCGATGAACACCAGGACGGTGGCCACGGCCAGTTCGCTCCATCGTCCGGCGGCGGTGCCGATGCCTCCCATGAGGTAGAAGATGATTTCGTTGCGGAGTTTATCGCCGCTGAGTGCGCTGACCAGCATGATGGCCGCGGCATAGAATGCGTTGACGATTACCCCGGTGAGGATCAGCCGGTACGGATCGACCCGGCCCCTGCGCTGGGCGATGGCGAAGACCAGGGCGATGGTCAGCAGAGCCATCAGGAAGCCAGCCAGGCTGAGCGAGCTTAAGAAGACAGGCACGGGGCCGATGCTCAGTTGCAGCTCGACCAGTTGCGCCGGCAGAAAGAGCAGAGCCAGGATGACTCCCAGGCTGGCCCCGCCGCTTATGCCCAGAATAAAGGGCTCGGCCAGCGGATTGCGGAGCAAGGCCTGAAATGCCGCTCCGCTGACTGCCAGCGATGCCCCCACCAGGCTGGCGGTAACAACGCCTTCGAGGCGGAAGTCGGCAATCTGACGCAACCTCTCCCATCGGCCCTCGCGCAGCAAAGGCAGCGGGTCGACCGGCCCCATGAGCAGACCGAAGGCCGAGACCAGAATCAGCACCAGGGCGCATACGATGAGCGTAATCACGTATCGCTGCCGGGTGAGCCTCATGGCTGAGCCTCCGCGGATTGCCTGCCGGGGGCGGCCGTTTCGGCATCAGATTGGCTTTGCGGGGCGGAATCGGCCGACGGTCGCCTCAGCGTATCGGCCAGCAACTTTGCTGCCAGAGCCATTCGCGGCCCCGGCAAGGTGAGGTAAGGCTGGCGAAGGACGAAGATGCGGTTATCGCGGACGGCGGGAACGTTCTTCCACCTGCTCCAAGCGGCCTGATACTGATCATCGGTGCGATTAATCCCCATATCGCCGGGGGCGCTGATGATGATTACCTGCGGGTCGAGGTTGGCCACCGCCTCCATCGAGAGCATGACGTAGCCACTGTTGCTGACGACATTGCTGCCGCCGGCAAGTTCCAGAAGCTCGTTTACAAAGGTGTCGCGCCCCACCACCTGCACCTGTGCGCCGCCCTTGAGGTCCGGGAAAGCAATCAGCACGCGGACAGGCTCCGGCGCCTCGGAAGGCGTCGCCGTGGGATCGACGTCATCTGCGCTGCGGGCCCTGACGGAACGGGTGACCTCGGCCAGATCGGCCCGTAACTCAGCGGCCAAGGCGGCGGCTTTCTGCGGGGCGCCGAGTTCTGTGCCTAGCAGGTCGATAACCTGGTAAACATCGTCAACAGTCTCCATGCGCGGAGCAATTACACGAATGCCGAAGTTGGACATCTGCCTGACCTTTGAGACGTCGCTGGTATTGAGAATGAGCAGGTCGGGCTGCAGCACAATCAGCCGCTCGTGGTTCAGCGTGACGTAATCGCCGATGACCGGCAGGTGGAGAATCTCGGGCGGCCACTGGCAATATCGGCCGCGACCCACAAGCTGATCGGCACAGCCCATGGCCGCAATAAGTTCGGTAACGCTTGGTACCACACTGGCGGCGCGGACTTTCCCGATTTGCGGGACTGCGGGCGTGGAGGCATCGCCGCCTTCGCCCTCGCCGGTGGGCCTGGAGGCCGGGCCATCGTTGCTGCATCCGGCGGAAACCAATCCGGCAACAAGGCACAAGCCGCAAATCAGCAGCAGCAGGCCGAATGCCTTTCCGGTGGCGATATTGTGGGGCATTTTGTTCATGACTGGCAAGAGCATAGGCTGCGGCGGCAAAAAAGTCAAAGGTAGCCCGGCGGCCGAAGGAACTCGCGGAGACAATTTTGGGGTATTTGGCCAGCAATAAAACTCCGGGTCCAGCGTTTACATTATTAGCACAGCGGCGGCGCTCTCAACGTTTGGCTCAAACCTGGGGCCCGCATGCGGCGGCGAGGAGGTTCATCATGAGACTGATAATGCAATGTGCGATTTGCGGTCAATCGATGGTCGTGCAGGCAAAAGTGTACCAGCATTTCAGCTGCCCGAGGTGCAAAGCGCTGATGCAGGTGCGGCAGCCGCGGCTCGCCGAGCACGAAATAATGAAGATTCTCGGTCAGCAGTCGAACCAGGAGTCGCTGGTATGACGGCCGCGGCGGCGGGCACGGGCTGTCAGGCCGTCAACTCTTTCACCGCATGCCAGACGGCCTCGGTGCCGATGGCCAGGTTGTCCACTGTCACATACTCGTTGTCGCGATGGGCCGTGCCCATGGTGCCGGGCCCCATCACCACACTCTGAATTCCACCTTCGTTCTGATAAATTGTGGTGTCGGTGCGGGCCGGAAGAATTTCCAATTTGCTGCGCAGGCCGACATGGGCAACGCCGGCACGGCAGGTTTTGATCAGTTGCTGGTCGGTGCAGATGTGGCCTTGAATCTGGTTATCGACCTGCCACTGCACCCATCCCCGCGGAAACTCGCTGACGACCGATTCCATTGCGGCCTGGATGCCGGGCTCGCTGCCGCCATCGGGCAGCAGCCGGCAGTTGACATCGATGCGACACACGCCCGGAATGACGTTGACGCCCTGGGTAGCCTCAATCTGCGTAACCGTTGCCAATGTGCCGAGGGTGACGGTGCGGCTGCCAATTTTGTAACTGCGCTCTGGCAGGTGCTCGGTCTGGAACGCTTTTTCCAGAGCTTCGAGCACGCGGGCAGCGCGATAGATGGCGTTTTCGCCCAATTGCGGCCGGGCCGAATGGCAACTCTTACCGTTTACGGTGACGCTGAGATTCTGAATTCCGCGGCAACCGATGTCGATGGCCATGGCCTTGCCCGATTCGCTCATCGAGCTTTCGAGAATAATGGCCTGCGAGGCGCCACAGGTGCGGGCCAGATGCCAGGCCCCGTTTTCGCCGCAACTGGTGCTTTCTTCCCACACGCTGAGCCCGATGATGACCTTGCGCCGGGGCCGATGGACTTTAAGCATACGGGCAATTTCCAGCAGGGCCGCAACGCCAGCCTTGTCATCGCTCGATCCGCGGCCGACTATGCGCCCGCCAATCAGTTTGCCGCTGAAGGGCTCGCCTCGGTAATCGCCAGGCGGCACAGTATCGACATGGGCATTGAGCAATAGAGCGGGCTCCTGGCCGGCGAATTCCAGCAGCACATTACCAGCTTCGTCTATGCGACTTTCGCCGAGGTCCTCCCGCCGGGCCTGATCGAGAAGATGCTGGGTGATGGTCTGGCATTCCTGCCAGCTTTGAATTTGAACCAGCGTGGAAAGGTCCTGCACCAGGCGTTTGCGGCTGATCTTCACAACGCATCTCCAAAGAGGGTAGCGGGGCAAAAGGCGTCAGTCGGACAAATTTTTGACCTTCGAGGCCACCAACCGGCTGAGCAAATCGTCGTGGCTGGCCACGAATCGCTCGGCCGTGTGGTGCTCGGCGACTTGATGACGGGCATTTTCGACCATCTGCTCGATTCGCTCTTTGTCGCACAACTGGCGGTAAATGGCCGAGGCAATGTCCTTCGGATGATCGGCATCGGCCAGCAAGGCGAAGCGGCCATTGCCGGATACGTCGTGCGAGCCAGGCGAACGCGCGAGAACAATCGGCACACGGTGCCACATGGCCTGGAGTGGGGCCAGGTTCAGGACTTCGTGACGGGTGGGCATGGCGAAGACGTCGGCCAGGGGCCAGATGTCGTCCAGACTGTGCCGCCGACCGATAAAGTGCACCAGGTCGTCGATGCCCATCTGCCGGGCCTCGTGCTGCAGGGGCTGCACGTCGGAGCCCTCGCCGGCAATCCACAAGTGCACCTTAAGGCCACTGTAACGGATAAGACCCATGGCCCACAGCAACCGCAGAAGTCCCTGGTGCCTGTCTATCTGACCTGAGGCCAATACCAGGTGCGTATCTTCGGGCAGTTTGGGCAAAGGTGGAGCAAGGTCGTCAGCAGGTGCCCCAGCATCTTCCGCCACAGCTTCAGCCGACGGGCGCCGCGTTTCGGGCGGCTCAATTCCCGGCTGAATGACGTGCACCGATTCGGCCTTGCAGCCCTGCTGGCAGAGGTAATCGGCCATGCCCCGGCTGAAGGTAACATGGGCCATGGTCCAGGGCAGGAAGAGGCGATTGAGAGCCTTGTGCACCGGAGTCTGCGGCATAGTGCCCAGGACGGCCCGCAGCACCACCGGCACGCCGCTCTTTACGGCGGCCATTCGACCGAAAGCATCGGCCCGGCGGCCCCAGGTGTAGACGGCATCGGTATGGGTCTGGGAAAATTCGTCGGCCAGCTTCAGGCCAATGCGCATATCATAGCGGAAGTGGTCATCGTAGCGGACGACTCGCACGCCGGCCTCGCGAAGCCGCTGGTCCGATTCGGTGCCCGGCGCCAGCCGGTACAGGCTGACATCGTAATTCTGGGCGTGCAACCGCCGCCCGAGCAGCGAAAGAAGTCGGTCTGCCGAATCGTCAAGATTGCCTGCCACCAGGGCCAGTCGAATGCGTCTCATAGGTCCGACATCTTATCGCTTCAGGGGCCGCCCGACAAGACGCTTAAGAGAAAGATGATTACTCGAATTCGCTGCGATCCATAGGCACATGGGGCGGGGCAATTACAATATAATCCAGATTCAGCGACCTGTTCATGGCCGTCAGCCTCAGCCGGTGCCGCCCTTTTGGTAGATATACGAGCCAGGGGCGGCCGATCTTGGGATCATCGACAACAGACAGCAGCCAGTCGTCGCGCTGGTTGGACCATCCGCCGGAATTGGGCAGCTCGGCATCCACCGTAAGCACATCGTCCGTGTTGGGGTTGATTTCTAGACGCCGGCGGACTCGCTCGTCGCGCGTGGCATACTTAAGCCCCACCTGATAAATGCCATCTTCCGGCACGGTAAAAAAGTAGTCGATAATGTGACCTTCTTCATCCCAGCCCAGAAACGCTTTGCCGCCCCGCGTGGCAACTTTGCTTTCGGTAAGCTGAACCTGGCCGCCCTGCTGGCGGCTCATGTTTTCGGCTTCGATGATAATCGGCGACAGCGACTGCGGCTGCGTGAATGCGGCGGCTGAGCGTTCCGCAAACTGCTGCTCGGCCGCGAGCCGCCGGGCGATTTCGTCCTGGAGCCTGGCCTCGCGGGCGGCCGACAATCGCCCCAGGCGCTTTGCCGCCCAGGAATCCCCGCCCGGCATCACCAGCACAACGGTCTGCGGTTGAAGGGGGAGCAGAATGGCCGACGACTGCTGGTCATCATTAATCTTGAGCGAAAGATCAACGGCCGGCCCCGCCAGATGATGCACCAGCATGTTGCCGCGGTCATCGAATTCCAAGCAGATTACCGCAGGAGCCGAGACCGTCATCTCCAGCCCGAAGGCCTTCAGCCGCCGGCCGCCGGCCAGCATTACATCGCGCACCTGGGGCACAGTAGTCGCCTTGCCATTGGTGACAGCCTCGTCTTCAGCGTCGTCAACTGGCGCAACAGCCGGTCGCGTGCTGACCCATACGGCACGGGCATCGCTCTCCAAGGGGCCGGCGGTGTACAGCCCGGGGCGGTCGGTGAGCAGGAGATAATCGGTACCCTCACTGGTTGTAACGCTCAGAGCCCTGGCCCCGGGGCGGCCGGTCGGGTCAGCCTCGACGACAGGCGTAGAGTCGGGCGAGTCGGCATCAGTGGAGCCAGCCGGGTCGGAATCGGAGAGCGGGGCTGAGACATCCAGCCAGCCCACCCGCCGCACTATCGGCGATGGGGTGACCTCGAGGGCAGTGGCGTAATTGGCGGCCGAGCCGCGGCGACGGTCGATAATAATGGAGCGTGGTTGGGCCACTTCTGGCGGATCGGCCAGCACCAGCAGGGCCTCGCCCCCGGGGGCGGCGGCATAGGTTGTCATTACCCTCAGATTTTCGCCGCTGCCCGACCGCCAACTGGTGCGGTATGGGCCGCTGGTTCCGACGGTGCGCAAGTTGCGCATCAGGGAGTAACCTTTGCCGCCGGCAAGGGCGTCCACCTGCGGCTCGGTTCGTGGCGACAGGGACGGCCGCCCGTTGCCGTGGTAAAGCAGATCGAAAGTGCGGTGGCGCCGGCTTTCGCCGCTGACCACGTCGAGAGCGTAACGCGGGGTCAGCAGCAGCGTGCGATCGACCACCGCTCCGGGCCAGGCATCAGTGGAATGAGCACGCACGATGCCCACGCGCCCGCTGGCAGCCTGAAGTTCCAGCACCGCCGAGGAACTCGCTGCCGAGCGGCCATCAAGCACAAGCGTGTTATGAGCCAGGCTCCGGCGGTACCAGTCGGCCCGCACAAGAGCGTCGTTGCAGCGCACGCCGCCAAAGGGCAGCACACTGGTATCGGACAGAAACAGGTCAATGGCCAGCACGTCGGGCGAGGCATCGTTGCCGCCGCCGGTTCGCATTGCCGCCCAATGCTCAACAGGGCGAAGGGGGGCCTTGCCGCCGCTCGGCCTTTCGTTGCTGCCGGTGCTGTCGAGGCCGGTTATGCCGACTGTCGCCACACGAGCCGACGGCAACAGGCAGACGCGGTCCGGCTCAATGGGATACTGCTTGCCTCCAACGCCGGCCGCTGCGCTGACGAGCGTTCCGCCCGGTTCCTCACTGTCGTTCGATTCCGCACTGGCGGCCGCCAACGGCAAGCTCCATGGCAACAGCCGCCGCCCGGATAAAGCTGAGCGCGGCAGGCGGGCATCCGACAGGTATGCGAAGCGATTCAGACCAAAGCGCCGCCTGATGACCTCCAGCGCGGCATCGGACCAATGGTCCAGAGGCTCTTCGCCCTGCCAGCCCAGGGGCGGAACCATACCATCCGGCCGGGCCAGGCGGAGCATTGCCAGCAGGAACTTCTGCAATCGATCATCGGCATGAGCGTAGAGGTTCTCGCCCCGCCGTGCAACACTTTCGGCGGCGGCCACAAGAGCCTCGACCAGCAGCGGCTCCGGCGGAGTTGGCTGGACTGTGCAGATGCCGTCCTCATTTATCGAGCCCGGAATCAGCAGCATCAACCCCGGCATTTTCTCGCTGCCGCGAAGACCGGCGTCGAAAAGCGACTCATCGTCCAGGGCGGCGCCGGCAACCGTCAGGGCCGAGGCAATAACCAGTGCCTGGCTGCCGCGAGCGCGATCCATGCCGGGCGCCAGATCGTCGGCCACCTGTTTTATCGCCTGGCGGGCCTGTGCGGCGGCTCTCGGAGGCAAGCGGTCGGCCATCAAATCGTAAGCCAGAGACATGCGAATCAGCCAGGCGCTCTTCAGTTCGACGCTGCGAAGCCAGGAGATAGCCTCGGCGGACTGACTCGATGCAGTCGGAGCCGCGTAGGAAGCGAGAATGGCCGAGGCCCGGTTGAGCGTGGATGGAGGGGCCCCGAGGCGGAAGGCAATGGCCAGTTCCAGGGCCTGGGCCGAACGGTCCATATGGGCCGCATCGGTAGCCGCGTTATCGGCATTGCTTTGGAACTCACCCACCGGCGTGGCCAGATGCGAGGCGGCCAGAGCCAGGTGCCTCTCGATGGCGGCCCTGGCCGAATCCTCGGCTTTGGCAGCGGCGAGGGCCCGATCGAAATCTTCCGCCGTCCACAAAGTGCGCGGTCTGGAACCCGCCGCCAGGGCAGTAATTTCCGGATCGAGCGGCGATTCCGTCATCGGCTGAATGAGGCTGCAGGCTGACGGCACAAATCCGGCGGGCGGAGCGAAGCGGGCCGGAAGATCATCGTGAGTCAGCAGTTCGATTTCGTCGAACCCGCCAACGGTTGTTTCCGGATCGTCGTACTGGCTGACGATGCGCAGATGAATCAGCCGACCGCGAGCTTTGAGCGGGAATCGCTGAACTGTGCTTGGCAGGTTCTCCAGTTCGATGACCGACGGCCGGCCATCGTCTATCCTGATTTCGATTTTGCGAGCCCGATTGAACCGCCCGCGTCGCTGCGACTGCTTCAACTGAATCGCATGCAGCTGCGCCGGTTGCGGCAAATCGATTGTAATCTCGGCCCCCACCAGGCCATGCGGACTGCTGCCGAAAAGCCCGGGGGCCGACTTGCCGTCAATCAGGGCCTCGGCCGGATATATTGTGTTGAACGCAGTGCCGCTGCCGCGTATCTCAACTCCCCATCGCCTCAGGGCGGCATTGTGCTCTATTGCCTCCGCCTGCTCCTGCGACTCCGTCGCGGTCTCTGGCGTCTGCTCGGCGCGTACTGGCTGTGGGCTGGCTGTCGCCATAATGGCGCACAGACATGCCACGACCGCTGCGACCAGAACACGTGGCCGCAGCCAGCAAGCAGTGTCAGCTATTCCCGTCAAACGCATGGCCTTAACAATAGTCCAGAAAGTGACCCCCTCCTGTATCTATTAACCCGCAAATGGGGCACAGGTATCGCCTCAAATCCCGGGGCCGAGTGGCAGGGTGCGGCCGATTTTGAGTAACACGTTCCGTGGGCTTTTTCACCGTGGCACGGCCATCCTGGCCGTGAGTGCCGGGGGGCATCCTGCCCTCGGCCTTTTCTGTTGCTGTTTCTGTTTCTGATTCTGTTGCCGTTGCTTTTGCCGTTGCTTTTGCCGTTGCTGTTTCTGTTGCCGTTGCTTTTGCTTCTGAAGCCCCCGGCACTGCCGGGGGATCGAACTTCTCATTAACTCCAACACGCCAAAACAACAACACCAAAAGCAACACCATCCCCCGGCAGTGCCGGGGGCTTTAAACAACACGCCGCAGCGCGGCTTATTTACCGTGGCACGGTCATCCTGGCCGTGAGTGCCGGGGGGGGCATCCTGCCCCTCGGCCGTTTCTGTTGCTTTTTCTTTATTTGGTGTCATGGTCTGACTCAGTCCATGATAGCCCAAACGCCACTTCACCCATGGACCATCAGCATGTAAAGCCTCCACGGGCAGGATGCCCGTGGAACTCATGGGCAGGATGCCCATGCCACTGTAAAACGGCCGCGGCAGATGGCAGCAGGTGGTGCTAACGTCGGAGTGCAACGGGGTGGCATTAGTCCCCGCGCGCATAAAAAGACGCTGCGGCGAAGCTTTGCTAGCCTGCCACAGCGCTTGGTAAATCGTTGAATGTAATGAGCAGCCTAGTGACTACGGGGCCGCCGTTACCGGCACGGGTTCAACCTCAGCCGGAGCCTTAATGGCCGGCCGCGGCGTCTCTTCCACAGCTTCCGGAATTTCGATTCCTGCGGCCATCATCATGAAGCGGAAAATGTCGGTATTGTCATGATGCCCGCCAAAGCGCTCGGCACCAACGCCAATGGCCGAGGTAACGACCGGCAGCGAGCTATGACCGTTGGTCGTCCAGGTTACGCCGCTGTCTCTGGCAACCTTCCACAGCAGGAAGGCCTGCAGCGGATTAAGGCGACCGTACTTGCGCTGCATCTCGGTGGCCCGCTCGTCGTAGGGTTTGCCCTTCATGCTCTCGGCATAAGCTGCTTCGAGATCGGCCAGTTCCTGTTCTGACAGCTCTTCCCAGCTGAACATTTCCATGATCTGCGGCAGAGCGTCTTCAAAGCTTGTTTCGGATTCTTTCCACCCGGAAATAGCGCGAATAACACCGGACATGCTCACCTTCTGTCCATCTACCCTTTCGCGCAGAAGGTTGTGCTGCGATATGGCCGAGCCCATGCTGAGGCCGCCGGTGTCGTGGTCGCCTGTAACAATGATGAGCGTCTCGTCCGGATGCAGGGCGTAAAACAGAAGCGCTTCGCGCAGGGCTTCATCAAGTGCCAGCACCTCGCGCACCGACGATGCCAGGCAGTTGCCATGCCCGGCCCAGTCGGTCAGGCCGCCCTCAACCATTATGAAGAAACCCTTCTCATTATCAAGCAACTCGATGCCCTTGCGAGTGTACTGGGTAAGCGAGGGCTCGTGCGGCTTAAGGTCATGATGGAAAGCCATGCCCAGCGGCGTGCGTCCACCCATCAGGAAGGCCCAGACCGGTCCGCTGTTGGGCTTGACGGCCATCAGGTCGTTAAGATTATGCACCAGTTGGAACCCGTTCTTGCGGGCTCGGTCGATGGGCCACTCGCGCGGATCATCGGCCGGAATACGCGCACCCACCGGACCGCCGCCGGCCAGGTAATAGAAGCCGCTGTTGGCCGCTGACATGGCGACTTCGTACTTGTTACCGCGGCTCGCCTCATGAGCGTAAAAAGCGCCGGCGGTCGCATCGTCAATCGGGCTGCTGGTAACCATGCCGACGCGCCATCCGCGATCGCGAACAATTTCGCCAAACGACTTCATCGGCTGATTATTGACCGGGTCGACCGACAATTGCTCGTATCGTGTTTTTCTGCCGGTGGCCATGGCCGTGGCCGCGGCCGCCGAATCGGTAACATGGGCGTTCCAGGTGATGGTTCGCGTAAGGCCCACGACGGGCAGCGAATTCATGGCCAGTTGCGGAACATGAAACGGGGCATCTTCCTCTGGCGGGCCGGCCAGGTAATACTCGGCTGCCGTTCGCTGCATGATGCTCATGCCATCGCCGACAAACAGAAAGATGTACTTGGCCTGCCCCGTCTGCTGGCCCGACCGTTGATACATGGCGCGGTCGTTTGCGCTATCGGCAGTGGCGCAGCCGGTAGAAATGGACGCAATAAGCACTACTGCAATGAGATTGAACGCCGTACGCTGCTTCATCCGAAGAACCTCCCTGACCTGTTGCGCGCGAAAACCAAGCTTCTGATGATTAATCTGCTGCCCCGCGAAGGCCGTCCGCACAGCCGGTCAAAATCTGGCGAACAGACAATGGACTATATTCCTGCAACCAAGGTGCGGCAAGTATAAAGCCGCTGTTGAGGCCGAAAATTGCTGCGGACGTTGAGTCAGCCTCGGGCGGGCTATTATATAATATATAGCGACAGCGGCCATCAATCGAAGCTGAGGTTTGCTTTGCACCCTCTTATGGCCCTATAATGCCGAGTCTCGGACAGTTTGGCCCGGGGTTGTTGAATATTGGAGATTCCAGTTGAATTCGAGAGTCTGGACAATAATTGGCGTGACTGTGGTGCTGCTGGCCCTGGGCGGCAGCATGTGGCTGCTGTTCGGCCCCGGATCGGCGCCATACCTAGGAGTCGATGATCTGCTGCAGCAACGCCAGGAGATGGTCAACCGCCCCATACGCCTGGCCGGGCGACTTCAGGGCGAGGTGGTCCGCACATCGCCCGAAGCCCCTGTGCGCTTTGTACTTGCAGCCGGCGAGGCCACAATTGCGGTGGAATATGCCGGGACGGTTCCGGTCAATCTTGATGCCGGCCGCGAGTTGCTGCTGGATGGCCGATTGCGGGATGACGACGTCTTTGTGGCCGACAATCTGCTCACGCAGTGCACTTCGCGCTACGAAGCCAGAATTGACGGGGCCGCAGAATGATGGCCCGGGCGCGGTGACGGCACTGGTGTGGTGACGGCCCGAGTGCGTTGACGCCTCTGGTGTGCTGAGGGCGGCACCGGGCGCGTCGGCCAGGCCCATAACCGGCGGCGGCAAAATGTCCGCGGCCGCAGCAAATGAAGACTTTCAGCCTGACGGAAAACAGCGAGGCAACCATACATCATGCACATCCTGATCGGACAAATGACGTTGTGGCTGGCCCTGGTGCTGGCCGGGTTGAGCCTCGCATGTGCCATTGCTGCCAGCATACGACGCGACCTGCTTAGCGCAGCAACAGCCCGCGACGCCCTGCTGGGTTGCATCGCCATGACGCTTGCCAGCACCGGCACACTGCTCTCGGCCTTCATCCGCAATGACTTCACTCTGGAATACGTGGCCGCCAACAGCGACCTGCGACTCCCGCTGATTTACCGCATAAGCGCCCTGTGGCGCGGAGCCACCGGCAGCCTTCTGCTCTGGGCCGCCCTGCTGGCAATTTGCGCCCTGGCATACCTTCTGATCCATCGCCGAAAAATGCTGAGGCAACAGGCGCTTGTCATAGCCGGCGTTGCCCTCCAGCTTTTCATGCTGCTGGCCCTGCTGATGACGACTGCCTCGCCATTCGCCCCCTTGGATCGGCCACCGGTTGACGGAGCGGGCATGCGCCTGATGCTGCAGGTGTGGGCCATGGTCATACATCCGCCTGTCACCTTCGTGGCCTATGCCGCCTTTGGTGTGGCGGGGGCCATTTCCATTGCCTGCCTGGCCACGGGCCGCTTGCGCGATAATCTGCCGGCGCTGCGAGGTTTTCTGCTGGCCGGCTGGCTGACGATGACCGTAGGCATTGTGCTTGGCGGATACTGGGCCTATACCGATCTCGGCTGGGAGGGCTACTGGTCGTGGGATGCCGTGGAAAACGCCTCGCTGATACCCTGGCTGGTGGCCACCGCGGCCCTGCACACGCTGAGACTTGCTCCGGCGCAGCGATTGTTGCGCACGACTCACGTGCTGAGCATATTTTCGTTGCTGACGTGCATCCTGGCCACATTCATAGCCCGCGGCGGCGTGCCGGCACAGAGCCGCCACACTTACGCCCCCGGTGCCCTGACAAACGTCTACCTGATATTCATGATCCTGGCCCTGGTGCTTATGGTCATTCTGCTGATCCGCAACCGTCGCCGCCGGCCGTCCGGACAACCCCGCCCGGCCATGACTCAGGCCTCGGCCACAATAGTCCTGACGACCGGCATTATCGTGCTCTTCGCAGCCGTGGTGCTTATCGGCACGGTGGGGCCGGGGCTACCCGTCTGGCTTCAGCAGAACCTGCAGCACATTGACAGCGGGGCCGGTAGATGGCTGATTGACAACCTGGGCCTCCGCACCTTCGTCAACAGCGGTGGACAGCTTATCGCCCCGGTGGAGCAGAGCCGCTTCGACCGTCTGGCCGCCGTTTTCGGCATGACTGTGCTGGCGGCCCTGGGCGTCTGCCCGTGGCTGATGAGGCGTTCGGGCAACTCCCGGACCCGCGTCTTCATATCCAACGCGATTATCCTCGCTCTGATTGGCGTAGTCGGCGTCTCGGCCGGCATCGGGCCTTTGTGGGTCGGGGCCCTGGTGGCCCTTGGGCTGTGGATTGTCGTCGGGCAGTTGGTCCGCCTGCTGCGTTCCGGGCGGCTGAGTTGGCCACGCTTGCCTGCCACGGTGGCTCACCTTGGCCTGGTGATGCTTTTTGCCGCCGTGGCCGTCTCGGAAAACCTTGTGCGCGAAAGCAGCTTCACCGTCCGCCCCGGTGAGGAGGCCCAACTGGCCGACCTCACCATTCGCTACGATAAGGCCGACCGCCAGCTTGTGCGCGATGGGCAGCACCTGCTGGTCTCGGCAAAGCTTACCGTGCTGCGGAACGATCAGCCGGTCGCCCGCCTCTCGCCGGCTATTCGTCAGAATACCGCCACCGGCGACCAGCGCCGCGACGCCGGCTTGCAGATAGGAGCCGGGGCCGACATAATGGCCAGCCTGGAGAGCATCGCCCAGGATGATCAGGCACAAATAATTGTGCGGCGACGACCGGGTGTGCTGTGGATATGGGTCGGCTCGGCCCTGCTGGCAGTTGGCTCGCTGCTGGGCCTGCTGATGCCCTGGCCGCGAAAAGGCCGGCCGTGCGATGGATCGGCAACTGGCCTTGAACCGGAGGCGAAAGAATGACTGCGCCAGCGCACTATCGGCCCCACCCGCTGCCAATACTCTGCATGATACTGGCCGCAGCGCTAGTTACCGCCGTTGCTGCCGATTGTGCCCAGGCCCAGGCTTCCGATGAGGCCGCACACGATACCAATTCGCCTGAGGCATGCTGCCCCACCCATCAGGCCACCGCTACTGATGCCGACCTGTCGGAGCCGCTGGTGGTGGAGGTGCAGCTTCAGCAGGCTTCGGCCGGCGAGCCCCTGCCCCTGGCCGGCATTCAGGTTCAGCTGATTATGATGATCAACAACCAGCAGGCACCGCAGCCCAAGGTTGAAGCCGATTCAAGCGGCGTGGCCCGTATCGTGATCGACCGCCGGCACCTGCAGGGGCGGCAAGTGCCCAGTATTGCCGCCGCACTCTATAACGGAGTCAACTATTACAGCCAGCCGATGCTGCTGACGGCCGGCACAAGGTCGCCCGTTAAAACAGTGGTGGAGGTGCAGCACACATCCGACGACGCCGCCCAGCTTCACATCCGGCAGACAATCATCCTGTTGGAAACAGTCGGCAGCAGTTTGAGGATAAACGACTTTTACAGCATCTACAATCCGACCGATCGGGTCATAATCAGCCGCGACAGCAGCCGCCCCCTGCTGACGAATACTCTGCCCGACGGTGCCCGATACATGCGGCATCTGCCCGAACCATCCGCACAATACAACGCCGCAAGCAACCAGCTTCAACTCCTGGGGCCCTTCGCTCCCGGGGTTACGGTGATTGAAAACGTCTATCTGCTGCCGGTGACTAAGTGGCCGGCAATGCTGACCTGGCCGCTCGACCTGGCGGAGCCCGGGCACGTTGAGGTGGGCCTGGCCAGTCGGGAATTCGAGGTCGAAGGCCCGCTCGGTCCGCCGCAGGTCAACCGAGAGTTATTCACCCGGCCGGTTCTGCTGCACAATGTAGTGGCCGAAGATCTTGACCAGCCCGACCAACTCACGCTGCTCGTTCTGCCGCACCGGCAGCGATCTCTGCCCGGCTGGAGCTACGCCCTGACGGCCGCCGTGGCCGTGCTGGCCGCCGGCGTGGTCATGTTCCGCCGGAGCGACCGACTGTTGGCCGACGAGGAAAGCTGATGCCCGAGGCGCCGACAACCATTCTGCTGATGGAGCGGGCCGGTCGCATGTTTGGCCAGCGGCGGGCGGTGGCCGACATCTGCCTGCGGGCCGATGCCGGCGAGGCAATCTGCGTTGTCGGAAGCAACGGGGCCGGCAAGAGCACCCTGTTGGCGCTGGCGGCCGGCATTCTGGCGCCCGACGAGGGCACGGTGACCATTTGCGGAGAGCGGCTGGACCGCTCGCGGCAAGTGCGCAGGCACATCGGGTACATGGGCGACGCGCCGCTCGTTTACGATGCCCTGTCGGCCAGGGAGAACCTGCTGTTTTACGGCAGATTATACGGACTGCGCCACGGCTCGCAGCGGACCGACGAACTTCTGCGTCAGTTCGACCTGCACGACCGCTCGGACGATCCGGCCGGTGCCCTTTCCTCCGGCATGCGCCGCCGGTTGGACCTTGCCCGGGCCATTATGCATCGGCCGCGGTTGCTGCTGCTGGACGAGCCCATGAACTCGCTCGATCCGCACGGGCGCCAGTTGATCGAAACACTGTCGGCCGAGTTATGCAGGACCGGCAGCGCGCTCGTCTGGACTACTCATCAGCCTCCGCAGCCATCGCCGATGACCGGCCGCGTGATAACGATTACCGATGGCCGACTGGATGGTAATCTGGATGCCGCGCGGGCGAACTGCAGGAGCGACCCTGAACAATGAGAGCTTTTGCGGCCATCTTCATCAAAGATATTCTTATTGAAATGCGATTGCGGCAGGTGGCCCCTACAATGCTGGTGTTGGCTGTCGTGCTGGTGGCTGTTTTCGGCTTCTTTCTGGAGCCTGCGGGCCGCGAGCAGGCCGGCCAGCTTTCGCTTGCTGTGATCTGGCTGGCGGTGACCTTTGCCGCTCTGCTGGCTGCCGAGCGCGCCTTTGCCGCCGAGCGCGAGAGCCGCACGCTTTCGGCCCTGCTGGCCGCGCCTATGGCCCCGGCGGTGCTGCTTATTGCCAAATGCGCCTTCGTGCTTCTGCTGCTCATTGCGGTGCAGGCCCTGGTGGCTCCGCTGACGCTTGTTTTCTTCCGCCAGACACTCGCCGGCCCGCCGCACTGGCTGCTGCTGGCGGCCCTGCTTGGCGATGTTGCCCTGGCCCTGGTGGCCACCGCCTCGGCCGCCATGGTGGCCGAAGCTCGCACACGCGGGCCGTTGCTGTCGGTCATAGCATTGCCGCTGCTGGTGCCGGTTCTGCTGGTGGTCACGCAACTGTTTGCCGAACTTGGGGCCTACGGTTTTTCGCCTCGGGCGGCCGCCCTGACCGGAGTGCTGGCAATGTTCGATGTGGCCTTCTTCGCAGCCGCGGCCCTCTTGTTCCCGCACATAATGGAGCCATGAACCGAAAATGAATGGCAGAAAGTACAGACTGATCATGTTGGTGGCGCTTATTGTCACCATAGCACTGCTGGCAGTCGCCGCTTACTGGAGTCTGCACCGCTCGCCACCGGCCGAGGATTACGGCCAGGCGGTGCGACTGCTTTACATCCACATACCTTCGGCCATGAACACCTTCGTCGGGTTCCTGGTGGCTGCCATCGCCAGCGCGGTTTACCTGGCTCGCCGCAACGAACCCGCCGACAGGCTGGCCCGCTCGGCGGTGCTGACGGCCCTGGTCATGGCCACCATCATGCTTGTTACAGGTATGATTTTCGCCCGCATAGCCTGGAGCCAGTGGTGGGACTTCCGTAGCCCGAAGCTTATGACCTCGCTGCTGATGTGGCTGCTGCTGGTGGGCTATTTTCTGCTCCGCAACGGTTTGCCGCAAGGCAATCGTCGCCGCCGCGTTGCCGCCGCTTATTGCCTGCTGGCCTCGGTTGTGGTGCCGCTGGTCTACTTCTCGAACCGTATCATCGGCACCGACATCCACCAGCGCAGCACAACCTTTGACCATGCCGACATGACCATGGCCCTGCGCCTGTCGATGCTCGCCATCTCGGCCGCCCACGCCTGGCTACTGGTTTTCCTGTACCGCCTGCGCCGCCCGCGACAATAGTGCCTTTACCGCGGTGCTTCCGTGAGTAGCGCTTCCGCCAGACGCCATCGCTTGCCGCCGTTAAAGCCCCCGGCACCGCCGGGGGATCGCATCACCTTGCCCGACACCCCTGCGGCACCGCCCGATGTCAGCTGCGCCTGAACTGCTGCCGGGCCTGGTTATAGCGGCTGGCGGTCTTTTGCCAGTCAATAATCTCCATCCAGCGGTCGACGTGCTTGCCACGCTCATTCTGATACTGAAGATAATAGGCGTGCTCCCAAACATCCACCACCAGCAGCGGGCACACGCCCCAGATGGTCTGGTTCTGGTGCACGTCAATCTGCAGCACCACCAGTTTGTTCAGGGCAGGCTCCCAGGCCAGAAGGCCCCATCCGCTGCCGTGCACGTTTTTCGCCGCAGCGGCAAATTGCGATCGGAAGGCATCGACCGACCCGAAGTCGCGCACAAGGTGCGCTTCAAGCTCGCCTTGCGGGCCGTTTGCCCCGCCGCCCCGCCGCATGCTGTGCCAGTACAGGTTGTGCAGCAAGACACCCGAGGCGTTGAAGGCCAGGTCGCGTTCGAGGGCCCGGATGTAGGCAAAATCGTTGTCCCGACGCGCCACGGCAAGCTTGCGAAGGGTGTCGTTTGCCCCGCTGACGTAGCCGGCATGATGCTTGTCGTGATGAAGCCGCAGCGTCCGCTCGTCGATTACAGGCTCCAGAGCATCGTATTCGTAAGGCAGAGGCATAAGCGTGTACTCGCCCACGGCCCCGTTCGCCTGCTGCTGGCCCTGCTGGCCGCTGGCCTGCTGAGCCATGGCCAGATTATTCATGCTGTGCATAGCCATCATGGCCCCGGCTGCTCCGGCACCAGCCGCCTTCAGTGCATCTCTGCGCGTCATCTTCATCTGCCAACCCTCCTTCATTGCATTTAACATACATTGCCACCAAATAATGTGACACCACCCGGCAAGCGGCACCCGCCCCTGTTCCTTAACCTCAACATATCCGCTACGCTGTACGCGGGCAATGGACCTTTTCAGTTGTACTGGTCGCAAAGAGGCCATTAGAATGGCCACCTTAATGCTATAGGACCTGCATGCAATCGAGCTAAGCCAGAGGATTCCGACCATCATGACTCAACTGAACGAGCAGCTTGTGGCCGACATTTTGCCCACCCCGCAAAAAATGGACTTTGCCAAAGGCTTCTGCCGCCTGACGCCCGAGGCCCGCATTTTCATTCCGCTCGGGGCTCCCGATAGTCGGCGACGCTCGGCCACGCTGCTGGCCGAGGCTATCAGGCTACACACGAATCTGGACCTGCCCGTGGTCGAAACCACCCGCTACGTCAATCACGAGCTCATATTCGTCGGCAAGAGCGACAGCTTCAATCTGCCGCTGGACCTGGTGCCCGACCGCGGCAAGGAGAGCTACGGCCTGCGTATAGACCGTTCGGGCATGCTGCTGGCCGGAGCCGAGCCGATTGGCCTCTTCTATGCGGTGCAGACGGTGGAACAGTTGCTGCGCCTGCGTCGTCGCCGCGGCACGAGCGTTCCGGCTGTCACCATTGGCGAATGGCCCGACCTGCCGTGCCGGGCCCTGATGCTGGACGTCGGCCGCCAGGCGGAAAAGCCTGATTACATCGAGCGTTACATTGCCGACCTGGCAGCCTATAAAAAGAACATGTTCGTTCTCTACTTCGAGAACCGTTTCGCCTGGCAGTCGCACCCTGAAGCGGCGGCCGACATCAGCTACACTGCCGACGATTTTCGCCGCTTCGACGCCACCTGCGCCGAAAACCATATTGATTTTGTGCCGGCCCTGGCCTCGCTTGGACATTGCGAGGGCATGCTCCGCAGCGAGCGCTACCGGCACCTGCGCGAAGAAGGCGCCATTTATCAGCTCACTCTGCGTAATCCGGCCACACGGGATTTCCTGAGCGATCTGTATGCCGAGATTCTGCCCACTTATCGCAGCCGCTATTTTCATGCCAACTGCGACGAGTCGCCGCTGCTGGCCGGCCCGCCCGGGTCGCCAAAATCGTACATGCGGCAGAGCCTGAGACTGTTCGGCGAACATCTCATTTTCCTGCACGACTTGCTGGCCCGCAGCGGAAAGCAGATGATGATCTGGGGCGACATGCTTCTGGAACATCCGGAAATTGCGGCCGATCTTCCGCGCGACATTATTGTTGTCGACTGGGATTACGGCTCCATGCTCAACCGCGTGCGCGAGGCGCCGCAAAAGCTGCGCGACATGGGTTTTCCGGTGCTGGTGGCCCCGGCCTCGGGTCGCTCGGCCGAGGTAGCCTTCCCGCCCATCATGCAGATGAGCGAAAATATTCCGCCCTATTTGCGGCAGGCTCGCGACCTTGGCCTGATGGGCGAGATGACCACCATCTGGGAAATGTTCTCGACCAACCCGATTGTCACCTGGCCCGGCACGGTGGCCAGCGCCCAGTACGCCTGGAATGCCGAGGCCATCGCCCCGCAGGATATAGCCGACCGCGTGGCCGCGCATCTGCATGGTCCGGCGGCCGCACACGATGTTTCGCAGGCTTACCTGCATCTGTCGGCCGAGGGCTTCATGGATAAGTTCCGTCGACTGGTGAGCCAGCCGGAAATTCCGCATTGCCGCACGTATCATCTCGATTCGCACGAGTTTGTGCCAAGCGATCCGATGGTGTACCTCACCTACCGACCGACGCCATGGGCCGAGGATTTGAGCCGCACCGCAGCACAGGGCCTTGCCGATGTGCTGGCGGCCCAGCGCAAGGCTGTCTGGCATCAGGAAGACCTGAAGGCTTACGAGGTGGCCGGGCTGCATCAGTTTGCCATGGGCGAGAAGCGCCGGGCCATTAACGCCGCCGGACGGGCGGTTGTTGATGCCGAGAAAATGAGGCGCGAGGGCAGCAAGGCAGACGCGGCCAATCGACTGCTCGACGCCATCGACAATCTGCAGCAACTGGAAGCGCTGGTGGCAATGCTGCTTGAGGAGACGCCGCAGGTGTGGGGGCGGACGCGACACAGCAACGATCCGGCTATCGATGACATCCACATGCGGCGCCTGCGGCTCTCGCGCGACTCGCTCCGCCGCAACATCAAAAACCTGATGGCCGCCCAGGCCGATCTGGCCGCCGGCGCCGATTGCAATCTCTCGGCCATCATCGGCGGAGATCAGGCTATTTTCATCGCAGCCCGCAATCCGTCGCCCGACCTGGTCGAAATCCTCAAGCCGCACATCGAGGTGTCCGACGATGGCAACAAGTGGCGAGACCTGTGGCAGCGCGGCTACTTCATGCTGACCAGTATGGACTATGCCGCCGCCCTGATGCCCGGCCCGCGCCTGCCCAAGTACCTGCGGCTGCGCGTGGTCCGGTCACACATCAACCCCGAGGCCTGGCCCCTGCAAGACAGGTTTGCCCTGGCCGTGGTTCGCACCTTGACTCCTGGTGAGGTGATTGACGGCCAAACAGGTGCCGATTTTGACGTGGAAGATCATCGCCTGGTGAGAGTGCCGACGCTTGTCTACAAGCTGACCGAGCAGCAGGACTGGTCCATGGCTTTCGAATTGACCGAGGTCGAGGACAGTGGCCCCCTGCCCTTCATGGGACGCGGACAGAAGGCTGGCAAACGCTAGCCTCACCCCCTGCCGCAACAGTGTTTGAATTTGCGGCCGCTGCCGCAGGGGCAGACATCGTTGCGGCCGGCCATGGGCGGTCGGCTGCCGGCCGATTTACCGGCCGCGGCTGCGGCGGCATTCATCTGCCGCATTCGCGCAGATTGTTCGTCGCGCAAGCGCCGCTGTTCGGCCGCCCGTTCGGCTCTCAACTGCGAGACCAGCGTCTCCAGATCGTCGCCGGTCTCTTCCAGCACATGCTTGTAGCCGTTGCACAAATAGCTGCGACCGTCGCTGTCGCGATCTTTGGGGCAGCCGCCATGGCACATTTTCAGCCAGCGGCAGGCGGCACAGCCCTCGGGCATGTCGCCCTTCAGCCCGCCGAAACGCTCTGCCCGCCGCTTCCACATGACCTCGGCCAGGTCGTCATCAAGCACATTGCCCAAGTGCCACTGAGGGTCGAAGTAGAAGTCGCACGGGTACAGCCCGCCATCGGGCTTTACCAGCAGATAATCGCCGCAGGAGGCCGACAAGGTGCACATGGTGGCCTGCCCCAGCAGCATCTGCGAGAGCCAGGAGTCGAAAGTCCTGAGTCCGATGTCGCGCCGACCAGTCTTGCGGTAGGCCCGCCACACATCGGCCATGAACCTGCCATAGCCTTCGGGCGTGACCGAATAATCCGCCGTCTGCCCTTGGGCATCCTGCTCCACACAGGGAATGTATTGCAGATGCTTCCAGCCCTGCGACAGTTGCCAGTTGAAGATCTCGGCTCCGCGGTCCTCGTTGCCCCGATGGACAACCGTCAGAATGTTGTACTCCACGCCGAAGCGATCCATCAGCCGGGCGGCATTTATGGCCTGCTCCAAGCTCCCGCGGCCGCGTTTGTCAACCCGCTGAGCATCGTGCACATCGGCCGGACCGTCAATCGACAGCCCAACCAGAAACCGGTACTCCCCCAGCAACCGGGCCCACTGCTCGTCAATCAGTTGACCATTGGTCTGTAGGGCATTGCTGACGACCTGGCCCGGCCGGCCATAGCGCTTCTCCAGCTCGATTACCCGGCGGAAAAAGTCGAGTCCGGTCAGAGTCGGCTCGCCACCCTGCCAGCACAGCACGCTTTGCGGCAAACGCAACGACAGGTAGCGGCTTATCATCGACTCCAGGACATCGTCGGGCATGATGGCCGGCAGCGACGGATCGGGCTCCAAGTCGCCACTGTAAAAACAGTAATGGCACGAAAGGTTGCAGCGCGGGCCAACCGGCTTGATCAACAACTGAAATGGCTTCGACTGATTCATCAATTACCTTGCTTTCGTCTGTAATAACCAAGTGGGGCTGAATTATGGGCCGGATAATCCGGAAAATCAACCCGCACCTGCTTGCGCCTCAGCATAACTGGCCAACTGGGGGGACTGAGCTACCGCTCAGTAGTCGCCCAGGCACGACCATAATAGGCGTCGTCAGGAGCATTGCGAAGGAAGAATCGGGGATTGCGTCGCAATTCGTGCACCGCCACTTCAACCAGCTCGGCCATGGGCGTGGCCGCCGTAAGAGCCTTGCCGATTGTGGTCCGCCGCGTCAGCTTTCGGCCATCCAGCAGCGGGGCAAGCCGGTCGAACTCCGAACTCGCTCCCGGGCACTCACCGTTTACCGGAGGCACGACTTCCGTCCGGCCGTCGCGACGCCGCACCAGGGCCTCCACTCCCCAGCCCGCCCTGAACGGTATGCGCAGGTAAGGCACCTCGGCAAGCGACTCCGCCAGATGGATTGTGGTGTTGGTGGTGTGCGTGACGCCGAACTGCAATATCGTGCCGCCCCACTGGGCCGCCCGGTGCAGCGGACTATCGGCACCTACGGCAGCACGATGGTCGTGATCGGCCAGAACTTCGGCCGCCCGATTGCCCCAGGCCGCCTGGCTGTGCGTGGGATGCAGACTGCGCAGGACTTCGGCTCGCTTCCAGAAGGCCGCGGGCACAGTGCCGGTCTCGCTCGGCGTGCGCAGCGGATCGTAACCAGTCACACCCAGCCGGCCCGTAAAACAGTAGGCATGAGTAGGCATTATGACCAACCCGTCCACCCCGACGGCCGCCTGCAAAGCCTCGATGACCGCCTCCGCCCCGCCATCGACACGTCCGAAACTGCTCAGCGAACTGTGCACCATGATAATCGAGTTGCGGCCAATGCCCAGCCTCTCCAGCCCGGCAATAATGTCGGCGGCGCCAACCGTACGCAAAACCGTCCTCCTGCCGATATTATCGCCTCAACGCCGCCTGGGCAACTCGGGCAGCTTTTCGCCATGCAGCTTTTCGAAAGCCGCCTCAACCTCGGCGACAAGCTCCGGCACGGACGACCAGCGGACAGCAAATTGCCGCGCCCAGCGAATATGGTCCTGCTTGGCATCGGTCGTAAACTTTTCGCCGGTTTCGGCCAATTGCCGACGCCCCTCGGCCAAGGCCTGATCGTACAGCTCTTTGGCCTTCTCCATATTCTCGGCCAGCCCCTCCAGCTTCTCGTTATGTTTGGCATGCCACTGCTTGACGAAGGGGTCGGCATCATCCGCTATCGGCTTCTCCTGCGGCGCTTCCCCACCTTGGAATGGAGCCAGCAGGGCCGCCAGGCGCGGTTCGCTCCCGGCCCCGCGCAAACGGACGGAAAGCTTCAAAGCCTCGGCCAGATCGGAAGCACGCAAGCTCACGGCAATGGCATCGAGCCAGGCCCAGGTCTGCTGCGGAAACGGCTGGTGTCGCCCGCCCGGCACAACGTAGGAATCGGTCGGATTGCCTTTGCGGGTGAAATGATCACGCTCCCGCGGCCCCTCGTTGAGAATAAGCGGATGATCGTTCTCGCCCCAGACCACAAGCACCGGACGGCGGTCCGGACCGGCCTGTCGCGATGCCGGAGTGCTGACGCCGAAGAAGTTGCTCGACTGGCTGGCCAGCACCGTGTAAACGTCAGGAAATCTGGTAAAACTGCGGATGCTGACGCCGCCACCGCCCGAGAAGCCGCTGCTGACAATCAGACGCCGGTCGATGTTGTAATCGGCCACCAACTGCTTCATAAGCTCTATCAGCTCATCGGCCACCTTGGAGCTGTCCAGGTCGCGATTGCCTTCGAATTTCCAGGTCGGAGCCACCGCTATCCAGCCCCTGGCCACAGCCCCGCGGCAGGTGGCCCCGCGCATCATGCCAGCCCCGCTCGAACGGATTCCGTGCGACATGACAAGAATGGGCGTCGGACGCGAAGCATCGTAATTCTCCGGAACATGCACCCAGTGCTCGTTGCCCGTCTGCGGCCCCTTCCACATCCACAAGCCCAGCTTAGGCTCGTCGTTTTGCTCCGCCTCGGCCTCGGCCGCGCCTGCCTGCTGACCATAAGCGACCGCCGGCAGCGTCACGAGCAGCGCCATAACTACCATCACCACGACCAGGTGCCGGCACATCCATAAAACTCCTGTTTTCACTGTAAGACCCTCCCACACTGTCAAACCAGTCGCCAGCCATTGCACTTATGCAAACCATGCGGCGACAGGTTACTGTTGTTTGCTGATAGAGTCATACGCCTCGTGCACGGCCTTTACGCAAGCCAGGGTGTTGGGCACCGGATTATTGACGTCGCCTTCGTATTCCAGCGTCAGAAAACCGTCGAAGCCTACATCTTCCAGGGCCTGCAGGAAGGCCGGCAGATCGAGATTACCCTGCCCCACGATGACATCCTGCGGGTGGCCCGCGCGGTCGAAGACAAAATCTTTCAGGTGGACCCCGTAAAGCCGATCGGCAAAACGTTCCACAAGTTCAACCGGATTGTCGCCGGCATCCAGGGCCCAAGCGGTATCCAGGCACAGGCCGATGCAGGAAGAGGTCTTAGCCAGAATCTGATCGATAGCCCAGCCCGGACCATGCCAATGCCTGCGACCATGGTTGTGCAGGGCCACGCGCATACCGTAACGGTCGGCCATGCGCTGGGCCATGGTCAGGCCATCAGGGCGCAGGGCGGCGGCAAACGATGTTAGACCCAAGCCGCGCATGAAGCGGAAGGTCTGCTCGGCCTCGTGTTCGTCGGCCCCTATGCCGAAGGCCCCGGCGGCGCTGAGCGTAATGCCCGCCCGCCGGTATTCCTCACGGATATCGGTGGAGTTGCTCCTGAGAGGATGAACATGGGCGTTGCTGATCTCGAGCCTGTTCACCTTGCAGGCGTGCAGGGCATCAATTACCTGGGCGTGACTTTTCATCGACCGAAAACACCAGCTCTGAATACCAAGGTGGTCTGTCATTTTCTTAGACATTGCCGCGTTCTCCTGTAACTCCTCAGCGCACTTATGCCCGATCGACATCCCAGGGCGCTGATGCCATGGCCTCCTGCATCTCGGCCTGAAATTGAGCGTAGGCCACGGGCAGATCGCGACCCTTCTCAAGAATCACCTCGCGGTAAATCTCGGCCAGCTTAGGTGCATCGTCCAGCTTCAATCCGGGGTAGTATCCAACATGGTTATTCGGCTCAACAAAATAATAGGGGAAGCTTACGCCACATTGCCGCAGGCGCCCGGCCGATTCGAAGGGGTAGGCCGGACCAGGCACAACCTCGGTGCCGCCGACCGACGGATCGAACTCACCATGACGGCCGACCATGTACAGCGAGGCCAGCAGCATTGCCGCCTCGGCATGAGGCTGACCGAAAACCGATTCGACCCGGCGGCAGAACTCGCCGTAATCCGGACTGAAGTGCACCGGCAAATCGCCAGTCTCCTCGAATAACGTCCGCAGTGCTACCTGCAGCAGAAACCCATTCGGCCCGTGCAGACTGACCAGCACAACGCGCTTGAAACCGTTCTTGATGATGGCCCGGACCACGCCGATCACGTACTGAATCGTCTCCAGCGGACTGACCGAAACGCTGCCCGCCCACGGCCCGCTGGCCCCGGGGTAGCAGTAGTGAACGGGCGGGTAGATCAGCACATCCTCCCAGGCCTCGGCCAGCACCCGGCAGGCAGCTTCGGCCAGCCAGGTGTCGGTCGACATCGACGCCTGCACGCCGTGCATCTCAAAGCACCCGAGCGGCAACAGTACAATCGAGCCCCGCCGCTGGTGCTCGGCCATCTGGCTGGTGGTCATGATATCGGCAAAAACCGGCAAGCCGGCAGCCACGCCGCGAAAGTGCGGCCCGCCAAATTCAGCAGATGTGTCTCTTGCTTCGCCCATTTCTCGCCTCTCTCCTGGTGTCGAACAGATGAACTGACGTGGTGTTTTTTGCCCAAAGAGCAATCATAACATACGCAACTTCAAGAGCGCCTGAAGGCCAGCAGATTCACGTCATCGTCCGGAGCCACGTTGCCCCCGCGGCGCCGCATCTGATGCATGAGCCAGGCTATCTGATCGACCAGCGGACGCGAGCGAATTTCGTCCAGCGTGAGGCAAAGCCCTTCCATGCCCAGCCGCTCACCTGCCTCGCTCCGCCACTCTATCAGGCCATCGGTGTAGAAAAGCACCCGGTCGTCGGGTTCAATCTCAATCGTCTCGCTGACGTAGGCGCAATTGTCGAACATGCCCAGCGGCAAGCCCACCGCCAGCTTACCAGCCCCCGGCGGAGCACACGGCATGCGCATCAGGCCGACGCCCTCCCCTGGCCGGATCAGCATCGGGCTGGGGTGCCCGGCCAGCGAGTATTCAAGCGTCCATTGCGACATATCCAGCACAGCGTACACGGCCGTAGCATAGTCCAGATCGACCAGACCGCTCAGCGAATTGTTGAGCAGGCCAAGAGTCTCGCATACACTGATGCCCGGGCGAGCCCAGATGACCAACTGGCTCTTCAGCAGCATGGTGTTAAGAGCCGCCCCCACACCATGTCCTACGACGTCGGCCATGAAAAAAGCGATCCGATCATCTTCTAATTGTATGATATCAAAAAAATCGCCTCCCAATACAGCAGCTGGCAGATATTCGGCCACAATGTCAAG
>JAWLHX010000036.1:0-36356 GCA_041690105.1 Phycisphaerae bacterium | reverse complement strand
CTCAATCTTGTGCTGCTGCATCTGCTGATAGCGACGGCCCCGCTCGTCCATCTTTTTCAGAATGCCGCCCAGCTTGCCCTGGGCCAGCGGACTCCACGGGATTATGCCCACTCCATAGTGCTGGGCCGCGGGCAGAACGTCAGTCTCAACAGCCCGCACGGCCAGGTTGTACAGACACTGCTCGCTGACCAGGCCCATAAAGTTGCGAGCCCTGGCCCGCTCGTTGGCCTGGGCAATATGCCAGCCGGCGAAATTACTGCTGCCGAAATATATGACCTTGCCCTCGCGGTGCAGTTGCTCGAAGGCCTGCCAGACCTCTTCCCACGGCGTGTCGCGATCGATATGGTGCATCTGGTACAGGTCTATGTGATCGGTCTGCAGACGGCGCAGCGAATTGTCGCAGGCCTGCCTGATGTGCCAGGCCGAGAGCTTCTGATCGTTTGGCCCCTCGCCCACTTGCGAGTACACTTTTGTCGCCAGCACAACCTGCCGCCGTCGCGAGGCATCGCCCGCCAACCACCGTCCGACGATCTCTTCGGTGGTGCCGCGCGGACGGCCATAGACGTTGGCCGTATCGAAGAAATTCAGGCCCACCTCAAGGGCCTTGTTCATGATGGTGTGCGAGTCGGCCTCTTCGGTGTAGCGCCCGAAATTCATCGTGCCCAGGCAGAGCCGGCTGACTTTTACGCCGGACCGTCCAAGATGCGTGTATTGCATTGCCCTGAGACCCTCCAATTGACCATTGTTGCGCATGCTTTTACTGTGGCGCAGCCGGAAACGTCAGCCGCGCCACCTATAGTCAATAGTAATCCGAATCGGGGCACAAGGAGGGTGCCAATCTTGCAGCAGCCTGATGGCAGCCATGCGTTACGCTAGGCGTTTGCGAAGACAAATGGACTACTCGTTCTGCTGGGCCAGGCCTCGAGCATCGAATTTTTCAGCCCAGGCCTTGACTGCCGGAGGCAGATTCCGGAGCCGATTGTCGGCCAGCGACAGCGACTTCAGATTCACCAGGGCAGTGATCTCCGTCGGCAGGGTCGAAAGATTGTTGCTGTTCAGCAGCAACTCCTCCAGCTTGGTGCAGCGCCCGATAGCTGGATCAATTTTCTCCAACAGTGGATGGTCGAGATTTCGGTCGCCATACACATGCAGCACTCGCAGCTCAGACAACGCGCCGATTTCGGCCGGCAGTTCCCGAGTGCCACCCTCCTGCAGATACAGCTTGGTCACGCGACCGCCTTCGGCCACGGCAACCCCTTCGACCGCCTTGTCCTTCAGCCCATTGGCGTCGAGAATGGCCCGCACGGCCTTGTAATCCGGATGATCGGCCGCAAGCTTTTCGGCAGCGGCGGCGGGCTTGTCAGCATCTGCGGCTGCGTCTTCCGCCTGGCCTGCCGCGTCAGGCTTGGCATCGTCTGCCGCCTTGGCCGCGAAGGCCTCCTTCAGCACCAGCAGAAAACCCTTGGCCATCATGGTCTCGCCAGCGGGAAGATTGGGATGAACACCGGCGGGGTCGCGACTGTATTCCGGGCAGAAGCCCAGGCCCACGCGGAAGTCGTCGCTTAGAATCTTGCCCAGATCGTAAAGCGGAACCTTGCCCTTGTACTTTTGCCGCACCAGCTCGCTCCAAGCGTGAGCCTGCTGATTATACTTCTCCTGGTTCAGAGCCAGAAAACCGGCCGTTACGTAAATGAATTTTACGTCTGGAAAGTCGCGACGCCAGGCGTCCATCTTCTGCGAGTACTGCTCGAAGTGTTGCGGCAAGCCAATGTGGAAGAAGATTATAACCACGTCGACCTGCTTGCCGAATTCGTGCGGCTCGGCTCGCAAAAGCTGATCGACCTCCTCCACCCGTTTGGTGTGCGGCCAGTAGGTGGCCAGGAAATGCACGAACTTTTTGTCCTTGAAGGCATCGGCGGGGATGATGCTGACGTCGCCGCCGGCCTTGAAGACGTCGTAACGCTGATAGGACGAAAGGAACTCGTACTTCTTGTCCTCCCGGGCCAGCGCCCGCAGTCCGTTACCCAGGTTGAGGCCGAAAGAGCGACTGGCGAACAATATCTTCTTGCCCCGCAACATCTCCATGTCCTCGGCCGTAACATCCTTGAAACGGGCCTTGATGGCCGCCGAATCGACATAACCGGGCACCGGCTTGTCCTTGTCGGCCTCGGCCTCGCTGGCGGCATCGGCAGGCTTTTCGGCTTGGGCCGTAGCGGCCGGCTTCGTCCTGGTGGAATCATTGCCCTGTGCCTCGGCAGCAACGGCTGAGGCGGGCTGGGCTGCCTCGGCGGCCAGAAGCAACGAGAGCGGCGTTGCAAACAGCAGAAGCATAGTCGCAATAAGCAGCGGCACCAGAGGCGAAAGGCAATGCGTGCGGCGATTCGGGAGCAGGAAGGACATAGTATGATCTCGCTTTCGAAAAAAGGGGGCGCTGCTGTGAGCCCGGCGTACGGGAGTGTCCGCAAACTACATCTATGGTACTGCCAGAGGGCCGCAAGGGCAAGTGGAACAAGAGCATACGCAGCGAGAATGCGCGGCGGCGGAGCGGGCTGGCTGGCGGTGGCCAAAGTCGGTTGTTAGCAGGGCAAAAAATTCCACGGCGAGCGCCAGAGCACTCGCCGTGGTTCACAACGGAGGTAACATTCGCTTTTTAAATCTGATAGCTACGACACTGCCGACAGTCGCTTGATGCCGGCGTGGTCGGTCGTTGCGTGCTGCCCGACAACCGTCTGACGGGCCTAGTGTGGGCGGCGCAACTTGACGCCGGAGACCTGCTTTTCCGCAGCCGGCAGTTGCTCGACGGGCGAGGCGGCCTCGCTCACCTGCGGCACAACCAGTACGCTGTTGTACTCGCCGAGGCTGTTTCGCTCGATGCCATCGGCGGCATAGTCGGTAAACCATCGGCCGTTGGCGACGTAACGGAACTGGTACTCGCCCGGCGCCAGGTCAAGCGTGGCTTCCCAGCGGCCGTCGGCTATTCGATGCATTGGCGTGGCCTGAGCGTTCCAATTGTTGAATGTGCCGGCGACATACACCGGGCCATCGATATTGTGCTGAAAGATAAGTCGAACGCCTTCTTGATTCCCGCAGAACTTGACCATCGATACCTTCCCCCTGTTTGTTGATCAGCAGCGCGCTAACGAATGATTCGTTTTTTGCGGATGGCGCCTTGCCATCCACCATCTTCGGGGCACCAGACTACCGTGCCCAAGTTCAGCCGCGACGAACAACAAGTTTAAGACTTTGCAAATACCGTGCCAGAGTCGGCCGCCATTGCTGGCGAACGCCCCCCCTGCCTCGTGATGACAGCTGGAAAGGCGCACCGGCAGGGCTGCATTTCAGGAGCGGTCGCCGCATGTTCCAGCGGCTGACACCCTGGCTACATATTGCTGATACTGCCTGCTTCGTCGCTTTCGTTGGTGCTTTACTTGCTGCGGCCCTTGGCGGCAGAAGCGGCAGTGCTACGCCTCTTCAGCGGCTCCACCTGTACGACATTGTTCAGCTCGCCGAAATCATTGGGCACGGTCTCGGCATGCTCCTGATCGGTAAACCACTGGCCGTTGGCGTAGTAGCGGTATTGGTGTTGTCCGGGTGGCAGCTTCAGGCTGCACTTCCAGCTACCGTCGCGCCCGCGTTTCATCGGCGCGGCCGACTGGTCCCAATCATTGAACGTTCCGGCCACAAAGACCGGGCCATCTACGGGTTGCGGAAAATTAAATTTGATTGTACGAAGACCGTTGGTCGAAGTTGCCATTGCTACATTTTCCCCCAAAACTGGCTGTTCGTGAAACTCGCGTATTACATTTTTGTCTGAATGTGCGACAGGCTCAACCGCTTGGCTTGATTATACAGCATCTGGCGCGCCAGCAGTACGCAAATTTTTTCGCAGGCAACAGCAAAAGAAACGACATCCCCCGGCAGTGCCGGGGGCTTTAGAACGGCAACGGCAACGGCAACAACGCGGGTGAATCAGTTGTTGCGGCCGATGGCTCCGGCGGCGCGGCGTTGCCCTGCTGGTGGGCGCCGACCATTAAAATCGCGCAGAAACGGGCCGTCAAACTGCCAGGCGAAAAGCTCCTCGATGGTCGTGCGGGCATCGTCCAGCGTACCATGGGCAATGCGCATGAATTCAAGCGTTGCGGCCAGATGCCGCCCGCCGGGTGTCCCGCCCACATAGAGGTCGGCCTGGTTGGCCAGGGTCACATCCTCCGGCCAGCGGGCAACCTTTTGCGGCCCATCGACTTCTGGCCTGCCGGTCGGGCCGGCAAGGGTCTCTCGGCGGTCAAGGCGACCGTCAATGTATAATGACAGCAGGCCGTTCTGGCGGTCCAACTCGGCTATCAGATGGTGCCATTTGCCGTCGTTAACGGGCGCCGCACTGGAGACATGAGCAGCAAGTTTTGTGCCGCCTTCGCTGCGGCCGCGAATGCTGAAGACGGCCCGGCCGCCGGCATCGACCGCCAGCGAATAGCCGGCATGCTGGTCCATCTTCTCGACTATGACCCCGCCGCTGTGGCCCGATTCGATCAGCAGATAGCTTTCGATGAGGAAGCTGGAGCGATGAATCTGGGGACTCTTAAGATCCTCGCCCGAGGCCGTGCGCTGCTCGGTTGGCAGACTCTGGCTGAAGGGCTCGACCAGGTATTCATAAGGCTTCTCCAGCAAATCGTTGGCGGCAAAGGCGTACTGCTTCCGGCCATCGAGCTTCAGGGCTCCGGCCGTCCAGTCCTCGAGCGGCCCGTGGACGTAACTTCCGGCGTCAGCGCCCTTTACCGTCAGCGGGTAGCGCGGACGATGGCGATAATCCTGCCGGTGCACGTAATAGGGCGTCATGTACCAGTGCTCGTCGATGATGCGGCTGATGTCGTCGCCGGCATGGTAGAAGTTCCACTCCGCCACCTCGCCGTAAAGCGTCCAGGGCACGAAAACCTTTACGCCCTGGCCGATAGCGGCGGAACCGGCGGCCGGCCGGAAATCGTGCTTTGGTGCGTTGCGCAGCGGCGGCTTTTGGGCCATCAGACCGACATCGCCGGCCAGTGCCTGGCGTCGCATTTGGGCCTGCCGGAAGTCTTCCAGCCGGGCATAATCGCCGCCCTCGGCCTCGAAGGTGCCAATCAGGCCACCAATGTCGAAGAAGACGTTGCGGGAATAGGCCCCCGTGCTGTAGTTGAATTCGTCCTCCTGCTGGCCCGCGTCCTGTGCGTTCGGAGCAGCGCCAAGCTTATCGCTGTGGCGGAAGACGCTCATGCTGATACTCTGGAAGATGTTGCCCATGTACTTGTTACGTCCGGCTTCGGCCCGTTGCCGCCGGCTGCCCTTGAGGAAGTTGTAGACGGTATTATTGAAGACCGCGTTCTGGAATCCGAAGATTTCCTGAAAGGCCGCCCGGTTGGCCAGCGGGCTGTGGGGGTCGTTTGACTTACCCCAGGCAATATTGTTGAAGAAGTAATTCTTGAACGAGCCGTCCATGTAGTAGGCGTGGCCGAAGCGAGTATTACCGGGCTTGTCCGACAGCTTGTGGAAGTGCCGATAGCCACCCGGATTGCCGGAAATGTTGTTGTAGACGTAGGCCGGCCCGCCCTGCCAGGTCTCGATTCCGCCAAAATCATCGGTGCTCAGCAGCGAATCGACCACCTTGTTGTGATGAATCAGGATGCGGCTAAGTGGCACGTCGCGCAGCGAGCCACCGCGTTTGCCACCCGAGACGTTTATGCCTGCGGCATAGCATCGCTCGATAACATTGCCGGCAATCTCGAGGGTCTGCGGGCTCATTATATTGATGGCGAACCCCTGGTCGAAGCGCGTTGGCCGCAAACCTATCTGCGTCAGGTAGTTGCGCATTATCCGCACGTCGCGCAGGAGGCCGTTTTTGCGCTCCAGTTCGCCCCACGGCGAGCCATCGCTGATGAAAAATCCGCCACGGTCGGTGAAGCGCAGAAGGTTGTCGCTCAGTTCCAGCCGATCGATGACATCATCCAAGCCGGTGGCCGACGCACGGACCGCCGACTGCACGTGTTCGAAGGTGCAATTACGGACAACCAGCCCGGTGGATGCCCCAAGCAGGCGGATGCAGGCTGTATCCAGGTTGGGGCCATGATGGTACGGCACGCCTTCCAGTCGCCAGTAGGGGTTGGTAAAGCGGAAGGTGAGACCGCTGATTTCGACGTGGCTAAGGCCGGTGCTGTCGATGAGCATGCTGTGCCGCGCCGCCTCCACCTGCACCGTATTGGGATCGGCACCGCCGGGCAGGCGGATGTAGAGCCGTCCGCCGGCACCTTTTCGGTCAAACCAGAACTCGCCCTCGGGGTCGTCCAGGTAGTGCGGCTTGTCTTCCAGAAAATAGCGGTTGTAGCGGACAATTTTATAATCGCCCACCCCGCCCCAGCGTCCGCCGAAGCCCAGCCCGCGACGCTTGGTATCAACCACTTCGACTCGTGCCGGATACGGTCCGCCGGCCACCCAGCCATGCTCGGTCCAGACAATGGCATCCTGGTAGTAATCGGCCGGCTGCGTCAGGTTCACAGTGTCCACGCCCAGGTGCAACTTGTGGCCGCGCGGGTGATTGATGAAGACGTTGAAGGGCCGCTCGTTGCGATAATCCCAATGCCACCATTGGCTCTTGACGTCGTCCTCGTCGGTCACGGTCCAGTTGGGCGTGCGGGCCAGAGGAATGCGCCTGATGCCACCCTCGGCATCGACGGTCCAGACGCAGCGCGGAGCGAAATCCAGATCGGCAAACCAGACCTCCTGCCCGTCGGGAATATCTTTATGATCGGCACCGCGCTTCCAGTTGCGGACAATCTCGGCCCCGCTGATGACAGCTTCGCCCTGGCCCCACTGGTCGCTGCTGGTCAGGCGAATCGGATGGCCCGGCCGGCCCGACTCTGTGGCCACGAGAGTCCCGCGATAAACCACCCCTCGCTTGAAGACATAGGTGTGGATTCCGCGGCTGGCAGCAGCTTTGCCGGCAGCCCGGGCGTCCCACGGGTGGTGCTTCCAGGCCTCCTCGGGCGTCAGGCCGCTGTTTGCATCGTCACCGGCCTGGTAATCGATGTAACGCACCGACTCGCCCGCCTCGAAAACCATCGGCTGCGGCTTCCACGATAAATCGCCCGTTTCATGGACCTCGGCGTGCGGCTGTTGCCAACTCCAGCGGTGGGGCGCGTCGGCCGCGGCCGCAAGGCCCGCAAAGGCCCCAAGGCAGCACGCGGCAATCAGCAGCAGCATCAGGCGAGGGAACAGAGATGGCCGGAAAAACTTCATGAGAAACCCCTTGGCGGAGTGCTGTAGTGGAACTTTCTGACGACTTACGGACTTTTAAACCCTCAACAGGCTTTCCGGGGGTTGTAAAAAGTCCGTATAATAAACTTTGCCGCCAGGCCTGACTTCAGGGGGTTTGGCCCGCAGGGCCGGATGAGGGTGTATCCTGGCTGAACAGAAAGGGCGAGGAGTTTTCCGCAAGGCGGCACCCTCACCTGTCTCCGCTTCGCGGCGACATCCTCTCCCTCAAGGGAGAGGGGTTAGCGGCAACGGCTTTTGTCTTTACCCTTCTCCCTTGACGGGAGAAGGTGGCCCGTAGGGCCGGATGAGGGTGAGCTTTGAGCCGTGCAGAAAGGCGAGGAGTTTTCCGCGCGGCCGACACCCCCACCTGTCTCCGGCATGCGCCGGAGACATCCTCCCCCGTCAAGGGGGAGGGGTTTAACAACGGCAGATTCGCCCGTCAAGCCCTTCGACGGGCTCAGGGCGGGTGGGAGGGGTTTTAATGGCAAGGGCAACGGCTGAGTTTTCTGTCGCTGCAAGGGCGGGTATCTGATACGATTCGTGGTTTAATCTTTTGAATGCAGAGTCGCCCATGGTTGGCGATTCTCTTAAAGAAACAGTGAGGGCATTACATTGAGCAGCGCAGAGGACAGAACCAGCAGTGCCGAGAGCGGCATGCCAAGCGATAGCCGCAGCGACTTCATCCGCGAGGCCGTGGCCGCCGACACCCGCAGCGGGCGTTTCGACGGGCGCGTCCACACGCGATTTCCGCCGGAGCCCAACGCCTACCTGCACATCGGGCACGCCAAGGCCATCTGGATTGATTACGGCATCGCCCAGGAGTTCGGCGGGCTGTTCAACCTGCGCTTCGACGATACCAACCCGGTCAAGGAAGAGCAGGAATACGTTGATGCCATTATCGAGGATGTCCGCTGGCTTGGGGCCGACTGGGGCGACCGCCTCTTTTTCGCCAGCGATTATTTTGATCAGATGTACCAGTGGGCCGAGCAGCTTATAGGTCAGGGCGATGCCTACGTCTGCGACCTGACGGGCGAAGAGATCAGCCAGTACCGTGGTACGCTGACCGCTCCCGGCCGCGACAGCCCGTACCGCACTCGCAGCGTGGAGGAGAATCTGGACCTCTTCCGTCGCATGAGGGCCGGCGAATTCCCCGACGGAGCACGCACTCTGCGGGCTAAAATCGACATGGCCTCGCCAAACCTCAACCTGCGCGACCCGGTCATGTACCGCATTCTGCACGCCAGCCATCATCGCACCGGCGACAAGTGGTGCATCTACCCGATGTACGACTGGGCTCACGGGCTGGAAGATTCCATCGAGGGCATTACGCACTCGCTCTGCTCGCTGGAGTACGAGAACCATCGGCCGCTGTACGACTGGTTTCTGGACAAACTGGGCATATACCACCCGCGGCAGATAGAGTTTGCCCGGCTCAACATGACCTACACCATCATGAGCAAGCGCAAGCTCATCCGCCTGGTGCAGGGTGGCCACGTCGGCGGCTTCGACGATCCGCGACTGCCCACCCTGGCCGGCCTGCGGCGTCGCGGCTATACGCCCGAGGCTATTCGCAAGTTCATGAAGACAATCGGCGTGGCCAAGAACGATACCACCGTCGAGGTGGCCCTGCTGGAGCACACTTTGCGGCAGGAGCTGAACAAAACCTCGCCCCGCGTCATGGGCGTGCTCAGGCCGCTGAAGGTGGTCATCGATAACTATCCCGAAGGCCAGGTCGAGCAGATGGAGGCCGTGAATAATCCGGAGGACCCGGAGGCGGGCACGCGGCAGGTACCCTTCTCGAAGGTCATCTACATCGAGCGCGAAGACTTTATGGAAGATCCGCCGAAGAAGTTTTTCCGGCTGGCCCCAGGCCGCGAAGTGCGACTGCGCTACGCCTACTTTATCACCTGTACCAGCGTGGTGAAGGATCCGCAGACCGGCGAGGTGACCGAGCTGCACTGCACCTACGACCCCGCCACGCGCGGCGGCGACGCGCCCGATGGCCGCAAGGTCAAGGCCACGCTGCACTGGGTATCGGCCAGCGAGTCGGTCAAGGCCGAGGTGCGGCTGTACGACAACCTGTTTACGCAGGAGTTTCCGGAAGATACGGCCGAGGGTGGCGACTTTACCGATCACCTGAACCCGAATTCGCTTGAGACAATCGAAAGCTGCTGGGTGGAACCGGCAGTTGCCGGAGCAGCGGCCGGGGCCAGGTACCAGTTCGAGCGGCTCGGCTATTTCTGCGTCGATCCGGATTCCGACCCCGAACGACTGGTTTTCAACCGCACAGTGACGCTGAAGGACACCTGGGCCCGCATCCAGAAGGGTGGGCGTCAGGGATAGCACGCACAGGTTCAGCAACTAATTGAAAATGGCACGGCGGAATAAACCCGTCCGTGCCATTTGTATTTGTGTGCCAGCTTCTGCAGACAGTGCAGAACTTACTTCATAGCGGCGATGATGGCGTCGGCCATCTGGCTGGTGCCGACGGCCGTGGGGTCGTCGCGGTTGGGCTTCATGTCGTAGGTTACCTGCTTGCCTTCGACAATGACCTTAGCCACGGCGCCTTCCAGCCTGTCGGCGGCCTCCTGCTCGCCAATGTGCTGCAGCATCAGCACGGCCGAGAGAATGAGGGCGGTGGGGTTGACCTTGTTCTGGCCCTTGTACTTGGGGGCCGAGCCGTGTGTGGCCTCGAAGGTGGCGCAGCCATCGCCGATGTTGGCCCCGGGAGCCACACCCAGGCCGCCGACCAGGCCGGCACCGAGGTCGCTGAGGATATCACCGTAGAGATTCGGCAGCACCAGGCAGTCGTAAAGCTCGGGCTTCTGCACGAGCTGCATGCACATGTTGTCGACAATGCGGTCTTCGAACTCGATGTCCGGATACTCGGCGGCCACTTCGCGGGCCACGTCCAGCCAGAGGCCATCGGTAAACTTCATAATGTTGGCCTTGTGCACGCTTGTCACCTTCCGGCGGCCATGCTTGCGGGCATATTCGAAGGCGAATTTGTGAATGCGCCGGGTGGCCTCAACGCCAATTGGCTTGATGGAGATGCCCGAACCGCTGCGAATCTGCCTCTGGCTGTGGGCGTTCAGCCAGTTAATAAGCTCTTCGGTGTCGTCCTGCCCCTTCTGGAACTCGACTCCGGCGTACAGGTCTTCGGTATTTTCGCGGAAGAGCACCAGGTCGATGTCGGCATACTTGCTGCGCACGCCGGCATAGCTCTTGCAGGGTCGCAGGCAGCAGAAGAGGTCGAACATGTGCCTGAGGGCCACGTTGACACTGCGGAAGCCCTTGCCGACGGGGGTGGTGATTGGTGCCTTCAGGGCCAGCTTGGTCCGCTTGATGCTGTCGAGCAGGGCCTCGGGCAGCGGCGTGCCGGCCGTTTCCATGATGTCGACGCCGGCCTCCTGCACGTCCCAATTAATCTTGACGCCGGTTGCGTCCACGCAGCGGCGCGTTGCCTCGGCCAGTTCCGGCCCGGTTCCGTCGCCACGCACCAGGGTAATATCGTATGCCATACGCGGAAATCCTTTCTGCTGCTGAGCCCGATGTAACCAGTTCTGCCACCGCTCATCGATCATTGAGGAGAAGTGGCGCAGAGCGTATGTTAAGGCTGGCCGCCGGTATCGTCAAGCAAAAGCGGGTCGGGAAGGGGTTGCATTGGCCGCATCCATCGCCTGCCGCCAGGGCAGCGGCGGCACTTTTTCGAGCAAGATTCAGTGACGGCGCTTGCCGCCGACGGGTTTTTCGGGCACAATGCCGTCCGCTTAATCCACCACATAAATTGGACCAGTGGCCAAGCGCCCCGCAACAGCGGGTTGGCGATGGCAACCTCAAAGGAACAGGATTTCGCTCATGGAGTTCAACCGTATTTACAATCGGGATTGCATTAAAGGTATGAAGGCCCTGCCCGAGGGCTCGGTGAACCTGGCCTTTGCCGATCCGCCCTTCAACATCGGCTACAAATACGATGTTTACGAAGACAGGCGGGCTGCCGATGAATACCTGGACTGGACGCGGCAGTGGGGCCAGGCCCTGGTTGGCGCGCTCCACGAAGAGGGCAGCTTCTGGCTGGCCATTGGCGACGATTTTGCCGCCGAGCTTAAGATGATTTTCCAGCGCGAGCTGGGCCTGACTTGCCGCAGTTGGGTCATCTGGTATTACACGTTCGGCGTAAACTGCACGCGCAAATTCAGCCGCAGCCACACGCACCTGTTTCATTTCGTCAAGGACGCCAAGGCCTTCACCTTTAATGCCGACGCCATTCGCGTGCCCTCGGCGCGGCAACTGGTTTACGGCGACCGCCGGGCCGATGCCGCCGGCAGACTGCCGGACGACACCTGGATTCTGAGGCCGCAGGACGCCCCGGAGTCCTTCACCGCCGAGGAGAGCACCTGGTACTTCCCGCGCGTTTGCGGCACATTCAAGGAGCGGGCTGGGTGGCATGGCTGCCAGATGCCGGAGCAGTTGCTGGGGCGCATAATCAAGGTTTCCAGTAATCCGGACGACCTTGTGCTCGACCCGTTTGGCGGCAGTGGCTCGACGCTTATTGTGGCCAAGAAACTGGGCCGCCGCTTCCTGGGCTTTGAACTGTCGAAGAGTTACGCCAGCCAGATCCGGCAGCGACTCAATCAGGTGAAGGTTGGCGATGCGCTGGTAGGGGCCGAGAATCCGCTGACTTCCGTTCCGACTACGGCCGCAGGACGCCGCCTGGCCTCCTCCTTCATTTGCGTAAGATAGTGCATCTCCTTTTCCGATACCGACCGCCGCAGGCAGGGTTTCACCCATTGAAACCATACACCTCGGGGCGCTGATATTCCGCCTGCTCATCCAGCGAAAACACCGCCCCAACACGCAGGCCGGGAGAATCGGACAAATGATGTTACTTCGTAAAAAGCTCAGGGCGGATATCGCAAAAGTTTTTCAAGCGCTTGCGGCTCTGCTGCCGGCGGTCCTGATGGCGATTGCTCTGCTGGCGGCGCCGTCGCGGGCTGATGTCGAGCCAGCAGCCGAACGCACGCAGGAGGGGCCGCTGGTCGTGCTCGACACCGTCGGCTTCTGGCGCATGCATCACACCCTGGAAGCGCCGCTGATTGACCTGCCCGACGGGTTGGCTCCGGTCATGATCAAGCAGAAATGGATGCTGGCAGGCACCGGCCAGCCGGCCGATAAGTGGATGGCGCCCGACTTTGACGATGGCAAATGGCTGCGGGCACCGGCACGCATGGCCGGACGGACGCCATTTCTGTCGCAGCTCTGCCTGCGCGGCTACTTCAACGTCAGCGACCCGGCGGCCGTGGGCAAGTTGCTTCTGGACGTCGAATATCGCGGCGGCATAATCGTTTACCTTAATGGGCACGAAATCAGCCGCGCCAACATTCAAAAAAGTACCGCCGGCCAGGCTCGACCAATAGCCGAACCGTATCCGACCGAAGCCTTCGTGCCCAGCAAGGGCTGGGGCTCGCGAGATCGCCGCGCGGGCGACTCCGAAACGCAGGAACTTGCCGACTTGCGCAACCGGCATCTGCGCAGCCTGCAATTGCCGCGCGACCGTTTGGTGAAGGGGCGCAACGTGCTGGCCATCGAGCTTGTGCGGGCCCCATATGATGCAATTCTGGATGCCAAAAAGCGGGCCTGGGCCAGAAGCCAGATGTATGAAATGGACTTCAATACCTGCGAGCTCAAGAGCCTGCGATTGTCAGCCGACAGCCCCGGCGGAATCGAACCGAACGCCGTGCGGCAGCCGGGCGTTCAGGTCTGGAACACGAACCTGCTGGCAGCCGACTTCGACCTGGACTTCGGCGGTCAGGCCGAGCCGCTGCGACCGCTGCAAATTGTGGGCTGCCGCGGCGGAAGCTTCAGCGCCAAGCTGGCCATCGGATCGACCGAGCCGCTGCGGGGGCCGAAGGCAACGGTCAGCGACTTGCGTAGCGGCAAGGACGGTTTTATCCCGGCCCAGCGGATCAGCGTGCGCTATGGCTTGCCGGGCTCGGCCGAGCGCGGAGCTTACTTCGGCCGCGGCATGGACGGTTACTTCGGCATTACCCGGGACGATACGCGCTATCCGCGCCCGCCAACCATGCTGGGTGCCCTGGCCGACGAAGCACCGGCCGAGGTGCCGGTTTACACATCGAAGGAAGGCCGGGCCGACCTGAAGTTGCCGGGCCAGCCCGAGCCGGTTTTCGGGGCGGTCCTGCCAATCTGGGTAACTGTTGACGTGCCGCACGATGCCGAAGCCGGCAACTACAGCGGCAAGTTGACGGTCGAGCTTGATGGCAAAACGCTGACCACCGTGCCCGTTGAACTGCGGGTGGCGGATTACCGGCTGCCCGAGACCGCCGGCGCCAGCACCTGGGTCGAGCTGATCCAGTCGCCCGACACACTGGCCATTGAGTACGAACTGGATATGTGGTCGGACGAGCATTTCAAGCTGATCGAGCGTTCGCTGAAATTCCTCGGCCAGGTGGGCTGCGACAGCATCTATCTGCCGGTCATCGCCCAGACCAACCTGGGCAATGCCGAGAGCATGGTCCGCTGGATTCCGCGGCCCGACGGCTCGTACGACTTCGACTTCACCATCATGGACCGCTACCTTGAAGCAGCACTGAAACAGATGGGCCGCCCGCAGGTGGTCTGCTTCCCGGTCTGGGAAATCTACATGGGCGACGCAACCGGTTACAAGGACGAATACAGCCACAACGAGCGCCTGGTCGAGGCACGTTCACCGTTTGCCGGCAAAGGTCCGCTGGTGACGATACTCGATCCGGAAACGGGCGAGACGCGCACCGACCACATCCCGATCTTTACCGAGCCGCGGATGAAAGCCGTCTGGAAGAAGCTCTTCGCCGAGCTTCGTCAGCGGATGGGCAAGCACAAGCTGGAAGAGGCCATGATGCTCGGGCAGATGAGCGACCATTGGCCCAGCCGCCAGGAGAATGAATTCTTCGACGAAGTATCGGGCAAGCTGCCATGGGTATCGCACTCGCATGTGGGTATTCCAGAGAGCGGCAAGTACAGCTACGGCAGTGGCGGCGTTCCCGGCGGGCGTCGCACAATGGACCTCAGCTACATGAAGGTGGGCTACTTCAGCGCCGTCTTCAACGATAATATGGCCGACAATGATCCGCCGCTCGGCACGCACATGGGCTGGCGGAACGAAAACATCAACGCCTACCAGCCGCGCTACGAGGCCGAGCAGCCGTCGTCGCGCTGGCGGCACATGGTCGAGCTGAACATTACCGGCCACCAGCGTGGCATGGCCCGCGGCGGGGCCGACTTCTGGGTCGTGCTCCGCAACCGGCACGGCCAGCGCAGCGGGCGCATCCACAGCCGCTACATTCACAGCGCCTGGCGAAACCTGGACATTGTCTGGAACCTGCTTGAGCCGGGCCCCAAGGGGCCGGTCGCCACGCACCACTTCGAGGCCTTCCGCGAGGGCATTCAGGAGGCCGAAGCCCGCATCGCCATCGAACGGGCCCTGGCCGACGATGCCAGCCGGGCCAAGCTGGGCAAGGACCTGGCCGAACGGTGCGAACAGTTCCTGACAGCCCGAACTCAGCTGATGCTCAAGGCCGTCACGCATCTGCACCTGCGCAACGGAGCCCACCTGGATTCGACCCTGGGCCCGCTCGTCAGGCAGGGGGCCATGTCGGGCCACACCTGGTTTGTCGGATCGAATTGGCAGGACCGAACACTGATGCTCTTTAATCTGGCAGGTGAGGTGCAGGCAAAGCTCGGCAAAAAGTAGATTTGTTTAAAACCCGTTGTTACAGAACCAGCGAGGGAGAGGCAATGAAAACCAAGAACGTTGTGAAGCGAACGCACCTGAGTAGGTTGATTATGGCCGCACTGTTAGCAGGTATGATCGGACTTAACATTGTCAGCATGGCCACAGCACAGGAGAAGGCCGAGAGCCAGCAGGCCGAGCCGCAGGTAGTAATCTACAGCAAGGATAATGCCCCCGACGCGCCGAAGCTGGCTGAGTTGCCGCTGAAGGAATCGGTCACGCAGTACGGCATTACCTGGACCTTCAAGGAGCCGGCCCGCGTGGGGCAGTTTGTTACCGGCGATTATTACGTGGTGGGCCCGGTCACGGTGGCCTCCGTCAGCCCGGCACCGTTAGTGGGTGACGAAGTTCCGGATGAACAGCTGGATGGCACCGACAAGCGCAATACGGGACGAGGTGCGGCGCGGCTGCGTAACGGCTCGATGCTCAACCCGCCGGCGGCAAGTACCATGGCCTTCGACAGCGGAATCAAAAACTGGTACCGGGCGGACCTGAACCAGACTTTCCCGGTGGATATGAAGCCGGGCGACTCGCTGGTCTCGACCATCAGCCTGAAGCTGAATGAAAACTCGAAGTTTGTCTACCATTCCAGTGGCAAGCGCGGCACGCACGACAATTGCCCCATCAAGGTGGCGGCCGTGCTGACCAGTGTGGCCGAGCCGCAACCGGCCGATGCCTTCCGTCCCGGCTACAGCGACCGCGAGCAGACCATTTATCTGGCCCGCAATCTGCGGCGCAATCTGCTGCCGAAGCTTGAGCGCGTTGACGGAGCGCCCGACCCGGTGGCCTACGCCGAGGTCTTCCGCAAGCCATGGCTGAACCTGGGCTTCTTCGGTTTCGATCAGCCGATGGAGAACATGCCGCACTACGGTCAGTGGGTGGGCCAGTCGGTTGGCAACGCCGCCACGCTGCTGTGCCTTGATTACGCGGCCGAGCAGAAAGAGCCCCTGCTGCTGAACTTTGTGCAGGTGGGCATTGATTACTGGGGCATGGTCAAGAGCGGGCACCGGGGCTGGGAAGGCTGGGGCGGCCATGGCAGCGGGCGCAAGCTGCCCATCGTCATAGCCGGCCACCTGCTGGGCGACGATAAGATGGCTGCGCCGACCAAGGCCTTTCCGAAGGTACTGTTTGGCGAAGATTGCCAGACCCGTTACGGCCATGCCTGGACGGGTGCCAAGGTTGTCTTCAGCGGACACTCGGGCCTGCATGGCGATAAGCCTCCGCGGGGCCACTGGGGGCCGTACGAGCATCTGCACCCGTCGCAGTGGAACTCGAAGGGTCAGGACAATTTCCGCAGCGAAGCCTATCGCCGCAGCAACACCAGTTGCGCCTGGGTGGCACAGGCCCTGGCCCTGCGAGTGCTGAATCTTGAAAAACAGTGGAATCACGACGCCTTCTTCGATTATGTCGACCGCTGGATGCACGAGGACGACACGGAGCATCGCAGGGTGCTGGCCAGCTTCACGGGCGACCCGAACCATGTGAACCCGGAGAAGGTCTGGTGTCACCAGGGATACACCGGCGACCGCTGGGTGAAGCCGGCCTGGGAGAAGCATCGCTCGGTAAGCAAGGCTCCGACCGATGGCTGGAAGATCGATCGTGGCGAGCAGGCGGCGCAGTTCGGGCCGGATGCCGAGACGACGCCGCGCAACGAGCCGAAGTACGATCCGGATAAGGTGTTGCAGGAGTGGCGCGACAAGCAGAAGAAATAGTCGCCCGCGCTTACGCCAGGGCAGTGGCGAGAAGGTGGCCATGATGCTAAAATGCCGCCGCACTGGCAACTGGCGCCACAAGTATCGCAAGTCCCCCGGTGCCGCAAGGCCGGGGGATATTGTTTAATCAGGAGAATGCTGATGTCCGCAGCCCGCCCCGACAATCGACCGGTAGAATCTGTAACGTTCAGGCGGCCGGCCCGCTGGCTGCCGGCCGTGGCCCTGCCGCTGGCCATCGTAACCATTATTGCCCTGTCGCAAGCGGTCCGGGCGGACGACAATCCGACAGCACACACGGCCACCGACTCAACCAGGCAGATTGATGCGCAACAAGAGCGAAAGGATCTGGAAGTGATCAGGCAGCGTCTACTCGAAACGCTCATGGCGTCCCCGGCCGATGCCAGGCAGGTCCGCCAGCTTATGAAATCGATGCAGGACGATGGCTCCTGGGCCGACGTGCCGTACGATGATCGCAGTTCGGCCCTCTGGGAGCCTCGAGCGCACCTGGGCCGGCTGGTGGAGTTGGCCAAGGCTCTGTGCGGCGACGAATCGGAGCTCAAGGACAACGCCCAGGTGCGGGAGGCTTTGCGGCGCGGGCTCAGCTATTGGCAGGCCCGCGATCCGAAGAGCGACAACTGGTGGTGGAACGACATTGGCGGGCAACTGTCGCTGAGCAGCACGCTGCTTATTGCCCGCGACCAGCTTACGCCGCAACAGCTTGAGCGCGGCAGCGAGGTTCTGGCCCGCACCAAAATCAGCCTGACCGGCCAGAACATGCTTTGGATGGCCCAGGTTAACCTGAGGCGGGCCATTCTCATCGGCGATTCGCAGCTGGCCCGCAAGGCGGTGGAGGCCATGAGCGCGGAAATCCGCATCAGCGACGGCGAGGGCATCCGCCGCGACATGAGCTTTCATCAGCACGGGGCCTGCCTCTACAGCCTGGGCTACGGTCGCGGATTTTCCTGCGATGGCGCCCGGCTGGCCCGCCTGGTGCAGGGCACACACCTGGCTTTGCCGCCGGAGAAGGTTGACCTGCTCGTGCGCTACATTCTCGACGGCCAGCGTTGGCTCTTCCGCGGCGCAACGGGCGACGTCGGGGCCAGCGGACGCGAGCTTACCCGGCCCGGCTGGGGCAACGGGAGCATAGCATCGGCCTGCGATGACCTGGCAAACCTGAAGGTTGAGCGGGCCGACGAACTGCGGGCCTTTGCCGCACAGCTGCGCGGCAAGAGCGAGCAGCTCACGCAACTGTCGGGCAATCGCCACTATCCGCACAGCGACATCATGATTCACCAGCGGGCGGGCTTCTACGCCTCGGCCCGCATGCATTCGGACCGGCTGCTCAACACCGATATGCCCTGCAATAACGAAGGCATGCTCAATCATCTGATTGCCGACGGGGCTTCGCTGCTGATGGTGCGGGGCGATGAATACATCGAGATATTCCCGGTGTGGAACTGGACGCTCGTGCCGGGCATCACCGCCCTGCAGGCGGAGCTGGTGCCGCTCAAAGGTGTGTGCCGCAAGGGCACGAATCCGTTCGCCGGCGGCGTCAGCGATGGCCATCGCGGGGCGGCCGGATTTCTGCTGCAGCGGGACGGCCTCAGCGCCCGCAAGGCCTGGTTCTTCTTCGATGACTTCTACGTCTGCCTCGGCACCGACATCACCAGCAGCAATGCCGATCACGCAGTCGCCACCTCCATCAACCAGTGTTTCTTGAAGGGCCCGGTGCTGCTGGGCGACACGGGCGGCGGCAGCAAGGAGGTCCGCACGCTGGACGTTGAGACTCTGGCCGTCGCGGCCGACGTGGCCTGGATTCATCATGACGGCGTGGGCTATATACTGGGAGCGTCCAGTCGCGGCGCGGCCACCGTGAGCGGCCGGACTCAGACCGGCAGCTGGCAGCGCATCAGCAAGTCGCGACCGGCCGATGCCGTGAGCCACGAGGTTTTCAGCCTGTCGCTCGACCATGGCACGAAGCCGACCGGAGCGAAGTATCATTACATTGTTGCCCCGCACATGGCCGCGACGCACGAGGCCGCCGAGGCGATTGCCGAGCAGGTCGTGGTTCTGGCCAACGAGCCCGACATGCAGGCCGTACGACATGCCGACGGCCTGACCATGGCGGTCATCTATGACGAGCGTGGCGGCAGCGTCGAGCTGAGCGGGCCGATGGCATCGGGCGATGGTGCGGCGACGGGCGAGCGGACGACGCTCAGGGTCGACAAGGACTGCCTGCTGATGGTCCGCCAGGCTGACGTTGGCTGGCAGGTAACACTGTCGCGCCCGCATCACAAGGCGAGTGTTGTGACGGTGAGCATCGGCGAAGAGAAGACCGAGGTGAAACTCTCCGGCGGCGAGAGCCAGATGGTGATGCTGCAGGGGGAGAAGCGCTAAGGTTCGTGGTGGTTGAGGGCCCGCCGGAGGTTTGGTTTCGATCAGCTGATCGTCAAGGCCTCCTGCAGCCGGCGTAGGGTGTGCTCGAGGCTGTTGGCGAGCACACGCGGACAATGAGAATTACATTCAGCATGGGCTCGTAGACGATTGCGAGCCCGCCCTGCGCTGGGTTGATGAACATGGCCGCGAGCGGCTGTGGCACCCGCGCAAGCTGAAGTTATCATGGCCTGACTTCGTCAGACCATGGCACCTGGCAGAACATGCCTGTATCCAAACGATGACGGCCGCAGCGGCCCCGGGATTCAGCCGGAATAGACTGCTGCGGCCGCCTGGTTTTCATCAGCTACTAAAGCTTTACCCCACACCAGGGACAGAAGTTCCAGGAGACATGCTGCTTTTTGCTGCACTTGGTGCATATCCGAGGCTCGTGCAGCGAGTCGGCTGGCAGGTCGAATTCCATTATGCCACCGGTTTCATTAGGCGTCTTTGCCAGTTCAACTACCAGCTTCCCCTTTTCGTATGGCGATACCGTACGATTGCCTTCGCCGTCCGTGTCCTCGAACGCATAAAAGTGGAGGTTTTCACCTAAGTTGCCCATCGCCCGAGCCAGAATCGGCGTCATCATGTCAAGCAGCACAGCTGCCTCGTCGTTCAGCTTCTCCAGCGGTCTCAAAACCTTCTCTTTGCCGTCGGCGCCAATGTACTTCACATTCAGACTCCGCTGTACCCGCTCCTTGGAGTGGAACCTGAACGTCCCAAGGCTGCTGATATCGCTACGTATGATGGCCAGGATGAAGTAGGGATTCATCGCCTCGGTCATATCCTTCTTCTGCTTCTGCGTCATTTCGTCGGTAGTTTCTGCGATGACTTGCCAGTACTCAGCCGGCATGTACCAGACAACGTTCATACCCGGCGTCGGCTCAACACTTTTCTGAAACTCCGTCGTTAGAGCATCCAGATTAATATCGCCTATCTCCTTCTTCTTCAGCTTCGCCGGAGCAGGCGTCGCTGAATCGGCGCTTTCCTTCGCCGACTGAGCGACTAGCATCGAGGCGCAGAACAGAATGGCCGCCAAACAGATCAGCGTGTTTCTCATAATAATTCTCTCCAGTGGTTATACAAGTGGACAATTGTCCCGACACTATAGCTGCGGCGAGAATCGCAATCAACCGAAAACGGCCGGTGCCATGGTCTGACGAAGTCAGGCCATGATAAACGCAGCTTCGCCAGCATCGTTCCGCTTCTCCAGGCTGGTCCTTCCTTCTTATAGCAGTCAGAATACCGCTATTCATGTCTTACCCAAAACCAGGGTCGGGGAAGACCAAGTTCATCCTGTCACGTTTCTTCTTGTGGCGAGATGATTGTAATATTACCATTGGATAAAATCCATTAACAGTATTTGGGCGACATAGACGCGACATGCTGGTAAGGAGGGCGAACCATGAGTGGAACACGCTTTGTGCTGGCCGTCATGCTGATCTGCTGTTGGTTTGCCCTCACGGGCTGCGGCGGCAATGCACCACCGGAGTCAGACCGTGATCCAGAAACGGACGCGACTGGCACGCCGACAGATGCCGCGATGGCGACTGACGTGAAACTGTTTCCCCTGGAGGTGGTGACGGAGGACGAGGGCCAGCCACGCAGCCTGTGGGGTTATATTGACCGCAATGGAAACCTGGCTATCAAGCCTCAGTATGCAGAGGCCGGCGAGTTTCACGAGGGACGGGCCTTCGTCAGGTACCAGGACGGCCACTACGGGATTATTGACGAAAATGGAGCGGCGATTGCCCGGACGGGACTCGGCTTCAAGTTCAGCGAAGGACGAGCCGCCGTGCTGCTGAAGGGGGAGGCCGGTGAGCGTGGAAGCGAATGGGGCTATATTGACCGAACGGGCAAACTGGTTATCCCCGGTCCATTTCGCTACGCTCGCGCATTTCAGGAGGGTCTTGCCGTTGTTCAAGTGTTCGTTGCCGACAAGCGACTGTACGGCTTTGTTGACGCCACTGGCAAAATGGCTATTCCGGCCCGCTTTAAACTTGTAGACGATTTCTCCGAAGGACTGGCCACTGCCGCGGTAGATGATATTTCAAGCGCGGGTTACATTGATCGTAGCGGAAATTTTGTATTAGAACCAGGAACTTCCACAGGCGGACTCTTCAGGGGAGGACTCGCCGTGCGTGCCCGGAATGACGATGGGGAGGAATGGAAAGAGGGTTACATCGACAGAGATGGGAAGTACGTCATTGCGCCGCAATTTGCAGCGGCTTACCCATTCTCGGATGGCCGAGCTCTGGTGAAGATGACGGAACGGAAGTTCGTGGGCGAGGTGTCCGACTGGGGCGTCATCGATAAGTCCGGTAGGTTTATCGTACCTCCGGAGCAAGCGGAGATTACCGGCTTTCGTGAGGGACGCGCATGGGTCTGGCCCAAAAGTCTTCAGCCGGGCGTCAGCACAAAATGCTATCTTATCGACTTAAACGGAAACCGGATATCGGATACGGAGGTCGATGGAGCTCTTGCTTTCCGGGGCGGCCTTTGCAGAGTCTTTATCGACAAGAAGATGGGCTACGTCGACCGCGATGGAAAGTTCATCTGGCATCCTGCCAAGGTGCCGCCACAGTAGCCGGCGCAGGGTGTGCCACACCGGCTGTTGCGAGCACACGCGGAAATGAGAATCACACTCAGCGTGGACTCGTGGACGATTGCGAGCCCGCCCCGCGCTGGGGTGATGAACATGGCCGCGAGCGGCCATGGCACCCGCGCCAAGCTGAAGTTATCATGGCCTGACATTCGTCAGACCATGGCACCTGGCCAGCGGCGAGGACCCCGTGATCCGAGTGAAGCCGCGACTAACACTGTAGACACACGGCAACAGACCGTTTGCCGAGATCGGAAACGACTACTTAATCTTGTACAGGTGCACCTCGTAGGCTTCAAATCTGTCCGACAGGCGACCACCGGTGACCTCGATCCGCCGTCCTTCGTCGATTACCTCGGCAGTCGCATTCTCCGGCAAACCCGCAATCTGGAACGTTGCGTCGCAGGGCGCGTCTTCCATGCGGACAGCAAAAAGGTACGTAATGCCATCGTGGTGTTTGACCATCGTCGCCACCGGCTGACCGTCCAGAAACTTGGCATTGTCGCGGCTAACCTCAGGCGGGTTGGCCTCGACCGTCGCTGCGAGCGGCACCGTGGGGCTATTGAGCACCGGGGCCAGTCGTGTGATCTGGTGGTTCGTTTCGCCCACCACCTTGGCCATTGCTTTGTCATCGAGCAGGCCTGTCTCGCTGAACCGGTTGCTTTCCATCACGTGGGCGAAGTAGATGATGCCTGTCGAGCCGTGGACAAGCGACATCCAGACTTCGGCCCGGACCTGCTGCGGCGTCGGTTTGCGCTCGACACTGGTGATGGCTGTGCACTCTAAGGAGTTCCAGACGACTTTGCGGCCCTGCGACCAGTTCGCCAGTCGTCGCACACCGTAGGGCACGTAGTGCACGCGGCCGAGGACTTGCTTGGCACTGGTCGCAAAAGGATAGATGTCGAAGCCAACAATATCGGCCCCTTCGATGTACCGCGGGTAGTCCTGCGGATGGTCGGCCCGCCGCCTGCCGGCCCACTCATCCCAAGCCACGCCGACGCCAAGGCCCAGGTAGACCGGCCGCGTCGGGTCGTTGGCCACCATCTCCTCGTACCTCGAGACGATCTGCTTCGGCGAATACGGCGGCCCCCACTCACCCCAATCCTCCATCGACCGCTGGTGCCACGCCTTATCGTCGGGTGCAGGCCAGGCCTCGCGGATCTCCTCGACGCTCTTCCAGACCTTGCCCATCTTCTGGGCGTTGTCCGGTTCGTCAACCTGCATCCAGCCAACGATTATCGGGTCGTCGAGGTGTTTCAGGCCGACCTCGTTCTGTTCGCAGATCAGCTTCATCCCGTGGCGGCGAAGTTCGGCCAGTTGCTCCTCGGTCGGGCCATTCCAGAGACCAATGTAAAGGTTGATACCAATCTCCTTGTATCGCGAGGCGTTCTTGGGGTCCTGCAAGTAGACGGCGATGGGAAAGTAGTCCGAGTCGGCCGATGGGCCGTTGGTCCATTTCGCATACGGCGAGACACCGGGCTTCGCGCCAACTGCGTCCGCGGCGAGCGCGCAACCTGAAAAAATGGCAAACGCCAAGGTGGTGAGTACAATGACTCCAGAATTGCGCATCTGCTGTCTTGTCATCTCTTGTCCTCCGGGGTTTGCGGCGATGCCGCGGCAGCGTGGCCGACTAGCACGCTTTGCGGCACACCTTAATTTCGAACCTGGACCGCGCCGGAGTCCACCCCGCAACACCCAGGCCCTGGCCCGCCACAGCACCATCGACCTGACGATGAACGTCTACACCAATGGCATCATCCACGACCTCAGCCGCGATGTCAAGAAACTGTCTGCCTTGGGCGTGGCTCAAGGCGACACTGTGGGGGTAGCTCGCGCCGTGCCCTCAACCCGCCGTGGCTCTGATCTGGTCAACTATCACCTGCAGCGCTGCCTGGTCTGCTACTGGAACATCCGGCCTTCGGGCTTGAAGACATTTTTGCGGCGGTCGTTCCAGGCGGCGTACTGGCGGTAGCCGGCTTTTATGCCGTGGCAGGTTTTGCCGATCTGCAGGGTGCGCTCGAAGTCGGTCTCGCCGCTGGTGTACGGTCTCCAGTCGCCATTTTCGGCCGGGGCCTGGTAGCCTTCGCGGGCGAAGTAATCCATCAGGGCAGCCTTGAGCCGGGCCTTGACCTCGGCCTTTGAGGGGTCGGCGGCATGGTTGGTCGATTCGCTGGGGTCGGCGGCGTAGTGCCAGTGCTGCTCGGTGTTATCCATGGCGCAGTAGATGTACTTCCACTGGTCGTCCATGGCCAGGTAGAGGCCCTGTTCCTTCTCGCCAAGCTGGCCGAAGAGTACCTCGCGGCCCGATGCCGGATCGTCCTGCCGGGCCAGTTCCAGCAGGCTAAGGCCGTTGCAGTTGGCCGGCTTGTCGACTCCGGCAGCTTCCAGAATTGTCGGCAGAATATCCTCGTGGCTCACCAGGTGCGAGCGTCGCTGGCCGGCGGGCAAGTTGGCCTGCGGCCAGTTGACAATCATGGGAATGCGACCCGGTCCTTCGTGCCAGCTGCGCTTACCGTAGCAGCCGTGGTCGCCGAGGAATTCTCCATGGTCGCTGGAGAAGATAATGAGCGTATTGTCGCGCTGGCCGGTCGCTTCGAGCTCAGCCAGAATGCGGCCCACCTGCACGTCGACCATGCTTACGAGGGCCCAGTAATGAGCCTTCTGGGCCTGCTGAAGATGCACGTCGGGCCCCTGGTCCATCCACTTGCCCAGGTTCTGGATTTTCTGGTACCAGTTGCGGCTCGACTCGTCGTCTGCTCCGCGCACCGGCAGCGGCATCTCAATCGGATCGTACAGCGTGTTGAATGGCACGGTCGGATCGAACGGCGGGTGCGGCTTGATGAAGCCCGTCCAGCAGAGCCAGGGCTTATCTTCGTCGGCCGAACGGTCGCGGATAAAGTCGACCGTGCGGTCGCCGGTCCAGGTGGTGGTGTGCAGCGAGTCGGGCAACTGGCTCACCTGCGGTATGTAATACATGTGGCTGCGCATGCCGTGCGGCTCTTCGGCCCAGTCGAATCCGGCCTCCTGCAGATCGGTCAGGAACTCGTCTTCCTGGACCGATTCCGGAATCTCTTCCGAGAGTGTAAGGTGCTCCATGCCGAAGCCTTCGCGGGCCGGCACAAAGTGCATCTTGCCGATTGACTGCGTAACATAGCCGGCCTGGCGCAGCAAGCGCTGAAAAGTCACCGACTCCGGCGGCAACCGGTAACCGTTACTGTAACAGCCGGTGCGGTGCGGCATCTGCCCGGTCATCATAACGCCGCGGGCGGGCACGCACTCGGGGCTGGAGGTATAGGCCCGCTCGAAGACCACGCCCTCGGCGCTCAGGCGGTCGAGGTTCGGCGTGAAGATCTGGCTGTTACCGTTGGCGCCGATGGTGTCGTATCGCTGCTGATCGGTGAGAATAAACAGTATGTTCGGCCGACCTTTTTTGCTCATCGCGTTTTACCTCAAAAAGAAAACTCAATTGGCTGCCCCGGCAACTTCACAGCAAAATGCCGCACGGGGGCCGGCGCTTCTGCCATCGACAGAATACCAGCCGCAAAATTGTACCCTGACGAGCATCCTTCTGCACCAGTTTTATCCGAAGCTTGGGCATGGGATAGAGGCTTGGCTTCGCAGAGGGCGCGGCAATTTCCGCGCGAGTTTGCAGCAACGGCAAAGCGCAAAAAAGAAACGCGGGCGAGGCCCTCCTCAGGCTCACCCGCGCATAATTGCATTTTTGCCAGCTCATCAACAGTCGCAACTGCCGCCCGAGAGCGAAGGATGCTCAGGCCTTGACGATCTTCTCGCGGCCCTTTTTCACATGAGCAGTGGCGTTGCGCGTATCGACCACCAGTTTCGCATGCTCGACAATCCAGTCGTAATCGTAGGCCGAGTGGTCGGTCGAAATCAGTACTACATCCTGGCTGCCGAGCACTGCCGGCGTGAGCTTCTTGCTGACCAGGCCGATGTTATGTTCGCGCTGTTTCGGGGCCTTCTGAATGTGCGGGTCGTTGTAGTTGACCACCGCTCCGTGCTCGCGCAGCTTTTCAATCAGCCGCACGCTCGGGCTTTCGCGCATGTCGTCCACGTCGCGCTTGTAGGCCAGGCCCAGCAGCAGCACCTTGGCCCCCTTCAGGCTCTTGCCATGATTGTTCAGGGCCAGCATCAGGCGATGAATCACGTAGTCCGGCATGCTCACGTTAATTTCGCCGGCCAGTTCGATAAAGCGGGCCGTCGTCTCGTATTGCCGGGCCTTCCACGACAGGTAGAAGGGGTCGATGGGAATGCAGTGGCCGCCAAGGCCGGGGCCCGGGTAGAAGGCCTGGAAACCGAACGGCTTGGTGCTGGCCGCGTGAATTACCTCCCACACGTCAATGCCCATGCGGTCAAACAGCACCTTCAACTCGTTGACCATGGCAATATTCACGCAGCGGTAAACGTTCTCCAGAATTTTGGCCGCCTCGGCAACTTCGCAGCTCGACACCGGCACGACGCGCTCCAGAGTCATGCCGTAAAGCTTGGCCGCCAGGCGGGTGCTCTTTTTGTCGATGCCGCCGACAACCTTCGGAATCGTCCGCGTGGTAAAGTTCGGATTGCCGGGGTCCTCGCGCTCCGGGCTGAAGGCCAGGTAAAAGTCCTTGCCAACCTTCATGCCGCCGGCTTCCAGAATGGGCTTGCAGACCTCGCGAGTGGTGCCCGGATAGGTGGTCGACTCCAGCACGACGAGCTGATCTTTCCGCAGCGTGGCGGCAATGGCTTCCGTGCTCTTGATGACAAACCCGATGTCGGGCTCGCGCATCTTATCCAGCGGCGTCGGCACGCAGATCAAAATCGCGTCCATATCCTTCAGACGCGAAAAATCGGTGGTGGCATCCAGGTGGCCGCTCTTGACACTCTCGGCAATAAAGCTGGAGGAAATGTGCTTGATGTAACTCTTGCCGGCCTTCAGAGCCTTGACCTTCGAGATGTCGATGTCGAAGCCCGTAACGCGGAACTTTCCTGCACAGAATTCCCGGGCCAGCGGCAGGCCGACATAGCCCATGCCGATTATGCCAATGCGGGCCTCACGCGACTCAATCTTCTTATCCAGATCCATATTGTTCTCCGCCTTCCGCAGTGCCCCGCAACCAGTACCCGCCTTCGGCAGGGAAACGAAAGTGCCGCTGAACAACCCACCAGATGGATTCAGCGGCACAGGGCCGGGCATGTCATATATCGGCCAATCTCGAATTCCGGCTTTACAATTTCTCCCTACTGGACATCGGGCCGGAGCGGCAACTTGTCAACCTCGTACACCGCAAACAGCAGGCCGGCCTTCTGGCCAATGCCGTCAATTATCTTCTGCATCGCCTTGGACTGACTCTCGGCAATTATGCCGGTCGGGGTGCGGGCCTCAAGATGATGCTCCATACCATGAGCGGGCCACACCTGGCCGTCGGTCGTAACGTCAAACACGCGCATGCCCAACGTGGCTTCGGCCTGATAATGATCGGCCATCATGGCCGATTCCATGGCGAAACGGTGCACCACAACGTACAGCACCTTGTCGGCGCCCAAGGCCGCGCCAATCTCGCCCGGCGACATCCGATGGTACCCCGGCCTCAGCCGCAAGCCGTTTACCACTCGCGGCGAAATGAGGCCGCCGGTGGCCTGCATCCGATCCAACTCCGTCACGATGGCCTGATTGATATCATAACCCAATCTCGGTAATTCGCGCTCAAGTGTCGGGTCGGCCATCTCCACCACCACAACCAGCTTTTCGCCAGTGAAGGTGTAGGCCGGAGTGGTTTTGGGCGTTTTGGTAAACAGCCTGCCGCCCATCTCCAGCATATAATTGCATCCGCTGCCAGCCAGGCACAACAGCAACAAGGCCGATACCATGGCCACCCGCCGCAGCGCGCCACCCAGCACGGCCTTTGCACCAAGCTGAACGTCATCAGAATAATTGCTGCCGCTGCTGGCCGACTTCATCGACTGCCTCCGCCCAGAACCTTCACCTTATGATCGCGGAACTTGTTGGCAATGCTCTCTGACAGCCTGATCAGAGTAGCCTGATACATGCCGTCCTCGCTGATTTCGCTGGTGCCGATGGGCCGGTCCTCAGGCAAAGTCAAGTTCACCGTGCCCTCGTACGGCACCATGGCCGGCCGGTCGGCCGTCGGAACAGTGACAACCTGCATGGCCACTTCGGCCCGCCCGCGATACAGATTAGCGCTCTGCCACTCCCTGATGCCGAAGGCTTCCACCTCCAGGTACAGAACCTTGTCAACCTTGAAGTGCTGCCCGATACGCTCCACCGGCATCGACTGCCAGTCCAAATTGTTCTGCTGGAAGGCCAGCACCTCGCGCGGGTCGATGACCCGGCCCACTTTCGTGTTATCCAGCCGCAGAATGACCTGCTGCATCAGGTGCAGGGGCAGATTGTTGAACTCGTACGAAATGTCGTAGCTGACGTAGGGGAAGACAAGCAGTCGCTCCGCCGTCAGATCAAACTCCGCCGGTATTTCGCGAGTTGCCTCGCGCTCGGCAAACGGAATAGCCAGAAGCTGGCAGCCGGCGACAACACTCGCCGCCAGCAGCGCCACCAGCAACAGCGTGCGGCCATTAATGACCTTTCTCAATTTGCTTCTCCCGAAACATCATGTCGGCGACCAAGACGGCCGCAACTTTACGCCCCTGAAACCTCGCGCCCGGCGTCGCCCGCGGCACTCTAATCGCCCTATCGCCTGCGGCGACCTATCGGCCCCCGAAGGAAGCCAGAGCCTTATTCCACGGCTATTTTGTAGACCCAGGCCAGGCCCATCAGCAAGCCCAGCAGGGCCAGCAGAAAAGGCACGTGCAGACGAGCCAGAACCAGGCTCCAACTGCGCCCCTTCCAGGCCGATATCGGCAGCGCCACGCACATCAGCATCAGCACAAGGGCAATTGTCGCACCGGCAGGCTGGGTTGCAAATGCGCTGACCACCCGGGCTCGCACCATCAGCGAAAAACTGGTCGTCATGCCGCAGGCCGGGCACGGAACACCTGTCCCGACGTAGAAGCCGCACGGCGCAAAGCCCATCTGCTCGTGCGTGCCAAGCCCCTGGGGCGACGGCTGAAGCCACAGAGCCACACTTAGCACAAGCAGGCCAAAAAAGGCAATTGCCAACTGGGCCACCCGCTCGGCCGCATCGGCCTTGGGCCACCAGGCGGCATCAAACAGCCAGAAACGCCGCGATGGGGCAACCATTCCGCCCGCCAGGCCGGCAGCAGAATGTGGACACACTGCCCCCACCTGCCCCGGACGCACTGCCTCACGCTCCGAACTACTTGCTGAAATCGGGCCACTCAGCGGGCCAGAACCTTCGCCGCCGTGGCAACTTGCTTCATTATTAATCAAAATTAACCTGCACCTCGTCGCCGCCCGACGGTTCTGCCACCTCCCCAGGTCGCAAACCGCTGCCAGTGGCAGCCATAAATCGTACGATGCAGTCTATCCGCCACCACCGCGTCAGGCAATGGCAAAAATATCGACACAGCCCCAGGTCGCAGCGGCAAACCGCTGTCCTTACTGCACTTCCACCGGCTCACTGCGCAGAGCTACATAGCCTTCAATCTGTTTCCTGCTCTCCCCGGACAGGTCATCAAAGGCCACGCCCATCTCCAGCAGGTCGCGGTCAAAACGACTTGGAGTCACGTGAACCACGCTGCCAGTGCACTTTACCGACGCCCCGATCTCCGGCACCTCGAACGTCAGAGAGACCACGCTGCCCGCCGGCAACGGGTTGGCCGATAGCACCCTCAGGCCGCTGGCACTGAGGTCGATGGCTGGACCGACTCGCTCGACAATCATCCTGCACGGAACGCGGGCATCGCGCCGCCGCTGCCGCTGGTCGCTGCCAAATTCCTCATCGCGGTCGTAGCTCATGACATTTTCTCCATTAAACCTTCCGGAGCAGTCCCCTCGGCACCATCGCCGCTGGTCGCAGCCGACAGAGCAAGGGCCAGCATCTCGGCCCGGGCATGACGTTCCAGCTCATCGTGCGGCGGAACAGTCAACTGCAACAGGGCCGCAAACTGCTGTACTTCCGGCGAAACCGATTCAATCAACTCGCGCAGGGCATCGGCCGATAGCTGCAACCCGCCCTGGAAAATCTCGGCCAGTCGTCGCACGCGCGGCTGCGAGGCACCATACAGAATTATTGAGGACAGTTCGCCGGCAGCCAGCGTAATGGCCGAAAGCGATGGCGGCGCCTGCTGGCCGCCCCAACCTAGCGCTCCAATTGTGTGGTGGCACTGCACCGCCTGGCAGACGCCCTGAGGCAAGCCCCATTCTTCCAGCAAAGCCCCGCCAAGCTGGCTATGATCCCGGCCCAGCAGCGCCCGTTCCACCTCGGCATGATCCTGATGCATAATGCGATAACGCAGCATCACCGTGGCGTAGTTCTGCGGATCGTCACGGGCCAGCAGCGGCGAGCCGATGTCGGCCAGCAACCCCGCCAGCATCGCTTCTTCGACCAGTCGCGGATTCTTCAGCAATGCCAGGCGACGGGCAATTACCGATTGCGACAGGCTCCGCTGCCAGAAGTCGCCGAAATCAAACTCCCCCTCGTCGCTGCCATACAACCCGGCAAGCGAAAACGAAAGGGCCAGCAACTTGGTGCCGCGCAAGCCAAGACGCACCACCGCCTGCTGCAAGGTGCTGATGGGCTGACCGGCCCCGTAATAGGCACTGTTGGCAAAGCGCAGCATCTTGGCCGACAGCGCCGGGTCGGCCTGCAGAGTGCGGGCCAGGCGGCGTGTCTCCACCTCGGGGTCGCGAGCCAGTTCGACAACCTTCAATGCCACGGCCGGAATGGTCGGCAGAAGATCGGGTTCGCGCAGAAAAGAAGAAGCTTTCCGCTTCGGTGACATCTGTTCAATCCATCATCAACAAGCGCAGCATGGCACAAACGGGCCCTTGGCAACATTGCCGCAGACCGGCATTGCACGATCCCGGCAACGCTGCCGCGACCGACTGACCCATCCCTTACTGCATATCGGGCTCTGAAAGCTGCAAACTTGAGGATTTGTCTATCGCGAGGCCGATGCTGACTGCGAGAGCAACTCCACCACCCGCCGATGGTCGCCGCGACGAGCTATCTCCAACGCCGTGCGCCCCTGCGAATCGGCCACCGTGCGGTCGGCCCCGGCCAGCATCAGGGCCCGGACGACCTCAAGATGACCCGCCTCCGCCGACAGATGAAGCGGCGTGCGGCCCATGGCGTCGCGAACGTCCGTCTTGGCCCCGTTGCGCAGCAGCAGGCGGACCACATCCGTCCCCCCGGTCAGGGCTCCGGCGTGCAGCGGAGTCATCTCGCCGGTGCCGGCCGCATCGGGATTGGCGCCACTGTTCAGCAGAATGCGGGCAACGGTCGTGCGGCCATTGTAGGCGGCCACAAAAAGGGGCGTGTTGCCCAAGTCGCTGCGGGCCCCGGCCCACTCCGGATGCTTATCCAGCAAGCTGCGGACTGCCTCGGCCTGGCCCTGCTCAACCGCCGCGAACAAATCTTCCTGCCGCTCCTCACCTGTCCGCCGGCTTTGCGGCCCTCCAACGCGACAACCAGCGGCAAGCAGAGCAAGAGCCGCCACCATTGCCACCACCAGGCTGAAAGCTGGCGACCGTTTGCGTTGCATTGATACCTCTCCCATTCCCGTTAACCAATCCGCCTGCTCTGGCCGCTGCCGTAACTCCGTCAGCGACGGTTCTCGCGAAGCCGTACCCACGTGCGGCGGAACCGGTCGTGCCACGCCGTATGGCGACGCAGGCCCATTCTCCCGGTCGAACATTTCCAGTCGTTACGAACGATTTCCTCAACCTCGCCCTTGTAGCGACGCTTGCAGGCCAGCCGCATGGCTGCCCCGGCAACCACGTTAATCATCGCCCGACGCGCGCACCTCAGCATGTTGTTCTCCTTCCGGGCTTATTCCCGTCCCGACCCTGTCCGCCGGTCATACCCGATTATTACCCGAGGGCCGAACCGTTGCCGCTAAAATCTGCGCCAAAATCCGCACAATGCAGCCCCAACCAGGCAAAACAAGTGCCTTTGCCGACCATCCCTCGCGGATATTACCCCACCGCCCGGGCAGGTCCGCCCGTCATCTGCTACTTGCCTTTTCGCCGCAGAGGGTTCTGAGACGAAAATGGCCGCCCGCGCTGCTGCGAACCAATACCCTTGACCACGTTCAGCGGAGTTTTCGGAAATACCCCGCCACGCACGCTGCGCACCTCGTTAATGTTGATGAAGGCATCCGGAGCGTGCTCGGCAATCATCTGCAGCATCCACGGAGCATCGCGCCGACGCACGATAAGGTAAAGCATGTCCACCGGACCCTCCGTGCCGCGACCGTCAACCACCGTCACGCCGATGCCCTGCTCGCGGAGCTTATTCACCAGCGCATCGGCCCCGCGGGCGGTTATCACCCGAACCGCCTGCAAGCCAACGGCCAGCTTCTCTTCAATACGCATGCCAATGTAGTTGCCCATGCCGAAACCGGCCGCATAACCCACGTAAAGCACAGGGTTGGTCAGGTTCTGCATAATCTGGCTGATTATCGTCAACCAGATCAGCACCTCGAAAAAGCCCAGAATCCCAGCCCATATTTTGTGACCGCGGCCCACGTAGATGACCCGGATCGTGCCTATGCTAACGTCGACAATGCGGCCAAAGAAGATCAGCACCGGCAGCAGTACCATGCTGAACCACGGTGACGACATCCAGGCCTCAGGTATCATTAACATCCTCCTGCCACTTTGCAGCAACTTGTTGCTAAGCCCACTCCTCGACAACCTCTGGCGCCGCCCACGGCAGCAGCCCCGCCATGGCCGCAAGATCGAGCACTGTAACGCGCGGACGCATCTGGCTTGCACGCTCAACTATCTGCGACAGATAATGACGGTCGCAATCAATATCCGAGGCCCGATGCGCCGCCCCGGCACGCATAAGACACTCGTAAGTACGCTCCGCCGGACGAACCCGCCCGCTCAGCGCCTCGCGCAGACGATCCCAGTTATCGTCCTCGCTCAACCACTGACGGGCCTGACGCAAGCGCGGCAACTTCTCATTGTAAGCCTCGGCCAACACCGGCGACAGCGGACCCCAGAATGATTTGTCAACCTCCAGCGGAGCATCGCGCCAGTCAACCGAATCCATCGCCAGCAGCCGCTCGTACAGAGCCGAGGCCAGCACCGTGCCCACACCAACCTGCCGACCGTGCAGATCGTGCTTGCGGCCAATCACCGTGGCGTGCATGTCCAGGGCGTGCGATATCAAATGCTCGCCGCCCGAAGCCGGAGCACTGGTCTCGGCCATGGTCATGGCCACGCCCGTCAGCAGCATGGCCCGGTACAGACCCTCGATGGCCGCCGGCTTGCCCCGATGAACGTCACGCGGATGATCGAAATAGAGCGGCTCAACCTCCTCGCATAAATCGACCGACTCCTGGCAGAAGCTGTCGCCAAAAATCAGGTGATTCAGGTACCAGTCGGCCCCGCTAACGCCCTTGGCCGTGGCATCGCCCAGGCCCGCACTGGTCAGTTCCCACGGAGCCTCGCGCAGAATTTTCGCGTCGGCAACCACGGCCGCCGGGGGCCGGGCGTGCAGCAAAGTCTTCACCCCGGCGATGGTCGGAGCGACATTTGCCGAGGCGTAACCGTTCATGCTGGCCGCCGTGGCGAAGGCCACCGCCGGAATATGACGATTGAAAGCGATCCACTTGCCCAGATCCGTCATCACCCCGCTGCCCACGCTCACCACCAGGTCGGTCGGCCCCAGCCGCGACTGTATAAGGGCGCAGGTCACGTCATCGCAGACCGGCGTGCCATTATCCGCCGGGTCGGGAACCGTCACCGCCAGGCTGCGCCAGCCGGCCTGCCGCAAAGCATCACCGATGCTCTTGCCGGCCAGCTCGCCGGTCCGCTCATCGCTCAGCACCACCACGCGCCGACCCTCGGTCACCCGGGCGCACACATCGGGCATGGCCTCAACCGCCGACTCCTGGTAGACGACAATCGAGGGCTCGATTGTATGAGTGCGGCCGCACGAACAACTGTGACTGCGGCCGAAGTGCTGCGCCGTCCACGATGGCTGCATCCTATCCCCCTGTTCGCGACATTAAGTTCCACCTGCTGCACGTGCATAGTTATGCGCTCACTCCACCGCCCATCACCAACCCACCGGCTCTGCGTGCCACCCACAAACTTGTTTTGTGGGTGCTCTCACCAACCCCATAAACACCCACAAGCTGACGCTTGCAGGTGGCATCCAACGCCCTGATTGTATCGTACATGCCGAGAAAGTTTAAGCACCGCCATCATACCCGACCCCCGAATTTGGAAACACCCCACCCAAGCCTGAGCCATCGCCCGATTCTGCTGCCCCTCTTGCCGCTGCCTCTGCCGTTGCCGTTGCCGTTAAACTCCTCTCCCTCGAAGAGGGGGAGGATGTCTCCGCGCAGCGGAGACAGGTGGGGGGGCCGTTGCCTCTGCCGTTGCGTTGTCTTTTAAAGCCCCCTGCACTGCCGGCGGATATTCTTGCCATTTTGCCCCGACATTCCCAAATTCGTAGATAATTGTTATTGCACCGCACTGATGACGCCATTATACTCGGCGGGCCACGCCACAGAAAAACAGAGGCGGCCCGCCAGGCCGTCACCCATCAACTTGGATTTCCGCCAAACGACCCGGGCCAGACCTACAGGAGGACGCTCCATGTACGACACCCTCATGCTCACTGTGCGCCGTTTTCTTGGCCAAGGCGTGCAAACAAAGATCCTGCTCATTCTGCTGGCGGCGCTGGCCCTGGGGCTCATCCTGTGGACCATTCCAGCCGTCAGACGCTGGTGGCGCGAAGCCCAGCAACGCGGCGGCTGGCGGGGCCTCTTTTCCGGACTTTCCGGCGGCGCTTACAAGGTAGCCCTGCTGCTGGTGGTTGTCCAGTTTCTGCGCGTGGCCATGGCCGTGCAGGCCGATGACTTCGCCCGCCAGCACGGCCGCATCACCGAACGCAACCGCGATGCCGTACTGATGAAGTGGGGCAGCCCCCACGAGCAGCGCGAGCTGACGGTAAACTTCTACACCACCCGCACCTACGTCACGCGGCAAATAAAGCTGCCCGGCGAGAAGGGCCAGATCATCGAGCAGTATTACTGGGCCGACGAGGAGCAGCCGCTGGGCGAGGTGGACGGACACAAGCCGGCCGTGCTCCGGGAAAGTCGCGAAGAGCGCCGCATCGTGGTCAACCAGCAGGGTATCGAGAGCGCCGACGTGGATATTACCGTGGCCAACAATCCGCGCACCCTTGGCGGGGCGAATTATGCCGGCTACGACGATACCTGGCAGATGCGCTACACCGTGACCAACCGCCACGACAAACCCGTGCGCGGGGAATTCACGTTTCCGCTGCCGGCCACAACGGGCGTATTCGACCGCATGCAGCTGAAGCTGGACGGCCGCGACATTTTGCCGACGGTGCGCAGCGAAGGCAACGCTTTGCGCTGGGAAGAGACGATGCAGCCCGGGCAGAGTAGCGAGGTGGTCGTGGCCTACCAGTCGCGGGGCCTGGAGCATCTGCGGTACATTCCGAGGCGAATGACGCAGACCGGCCATTACAGGGTGCGTATGAACGTCATCGGCGTGCCGGTGGCCGAACTCGATTACCCGATAGGCTCCATGCCGCCGGCCGAAGATCGGGACAGCCTGCGCGGCCAGAACGAGTACATGCTCACCTGGGACCTCGACAACGCCATGACCAGCTACGACATCGGCATCAAGATGCCAGTTGCCCGGCAGCCGCAATACCATTTTGCCTCGCTGCTGGGACAAGCGCCGGTGGGCCTGGTGCTGCTGCTGATCCTGCTGGTCGTGCCTCGGTTCATCCTCGCTCGGCGCATCGCTCCTGCAACTGTCGTCCTGATGCTGGTCGCCTACTATCTCTTCTATACCTTCATGGCCAACTTCGCCGGCCTGGTGCACGACTTTACGCCGGCATTTCTTCCGTCGGCTGTCCTGTTAACGGGAATTGTGGCCGCCCTGCGCCTGCCGGACCGTGATTCCCGCCTGCTGGCCCGCCAGGATCTGGCCGCCTTCGCCCTGCTGGTGGTGCTCTACCCGCTGGCAATCATCGACACGACGCGGACCGACTTCTGGATGCAGATATTCTACACCGGCATTCTCCTCTACGGCTGTTTGCTGCTTGGCTATCGCCGGCACGAAAGCCAGCCGCCCCGCGCCGAGGGCGATAATCAGGACGATGGCAAAGCCCAGACACTGGCCAGAACCAAAATGGAGGAACTCTCCACCAGCGCAGCCAACTGAGCCCCACCGGGCCCCGAGCCGTCGCAAGTGCGAAAGAGCGGCCGTGAAGGGTAGCCTGGCCACGGCCAAATGCCTGGCAGACTTGGAATTCCAGGGACACAATACTTATCTCCCGCTAGGTGCCACCCAACGCCGTTAACCAGTCTCTGCATTGCTCTGGGCGAGAAGGCTTATGATTCGGCGTTCTTCGCTCTGCGACATCCTGCGGCATTTGGGGCTGCC
>JAWLHX010000035.1:0-36626 GCA_041690105.1 Phycisphaerae bacterium | reverse complement strand
CCCTTGTTACGGTGCTGCAGGGCGTACTGTTCGCAAAGCAGAGTAAGCCCGCCCGATGCATGTGCGGCACCTGCCTTGCGGGCGGAGTGGCGGCCGTGGCCCTGGTGCTGATAAATGTTATCCAGTACGGGCTGAACATGGGCCTGTTGATTGGCGGCAGCGTTGCGGCCATACTGGGAGTTGTAATTGTGTGCCGCTTGGTTTCGCGGCATGACAGCTGTGGCGGCAAGCCTGTGGCCGAAACTATGGTGGATTCCAAAGTAGCTTGAGGAGGTGCAAAGATGCGCATACAAACAACAGCAATCTCGTTTTCGGTGATGATGGTTCTGCTCCTTGTCGGCCTGATGCTGATTCCGGCCGCAGCACAGGATGCTGAACAGCCGGCGGAGAAGGCTTTGACCGCCGACGAAATAGCCGCAAAGGCCGAAGAAGCTGCCTACTACAAAGGCAGCGACGGTCGCAGCAAGGTCAAGATGGTGATCGAGGAAGGCAACTCGAAGCGCGAGCGCGAATTCGTCATCCTGCGGCGCAACGTTACGGAGCCCGAGGGCAGCCGGGATCAGATGTTCTACGTATACTTTCTGGCCCCGGCCGATGTCCGTAAGACGGTTTACCGCGTGTGGAAGCATCCGGGCAAGGAAGATGACCGCTGGCTCTATCTGCCTGGGCTCGACCTTGTCAACCGCATTGCGGCCAGCGACAAGCGTACCAGTTTCATGGGTTCGCACTTTTTGTACGAGGACGTATCCGGGCGCGGGCTGGATCAGGACACGCACGAACTGCTGGCCGACAAGGAAACCAACACTTACTGGGTGCTGAAGAATGTGCCGAAGGATCCGCGCAGCGTGGAGTTCGGCAGTTACGAAGTGTGGGTTCATAAGCGTACCTTCCTGCCGGTAAAGAGCACATATTACGATAAGGACGGCAAAGCGTATCGCGAGATTCAGGCCCGAAAGGTGGAACTGGTGGACGAGATTCCCACAGTAACATTGTCGGAGGCAAAGGATTTGAGGACTGGCGGCAAGACGACCTCAACCTTCAGCGAGGTCAAATACAACATCGGCCTGGACAGCGGCATATTTACCGAGGAACGTTACCTGCGTCAGGCACCAAGGGAGGTTCGCTGATGTCGCAGACGAGCGGATGGAGTTGGCTGGCCGCGGCGCTTGCAATGGCAGTTGCCTTTTGGGCGCCGCAGCCCGCGTTTTCGGCCCAGAACGAAGAACCTGAGACGGTTTTCGAGTTGCCGGGCGAAGACTCTCCACCGCCCGCCGAACCATCGCCACAGCCCCCTGCCCGTGCCGCGGACGAGCCTGAGGTAGAATTCGACCTGGGCGACAAGAGTGAGGCAACCCCGCCTGCAACCACTGGCGAGCCGGACGTGGAGTTTGACATTGGCCCAGATGGCGAAGAGCCATCGGGCGAAGCATCGGCGACCGCCACTGATGAGACTGCGGCCGAGGCTACTGCTGATGATGATGTTGAAGGCTGGCCGACACTTCGCGAACAGCTTGACGAATTGCCCTTCTATCTTGGCGGCTTCCTCGATGCCCGCTACGGCACTCGGACTCAGAACGACCCGCATCAGCCGCCCACAACGCTGGGAGAGTTGCGCCTGCAATTGCAGGCCGAGAAGGCTTTTGACGATGGCTCGGTCTTTCGCTTCACCCCCGATTTTCTGCTCGACCCTGTTCCCGAGGAGCGCAGTTTTAATCTGGAGGAAGGAACCGGCTGGCTGGACGTACGTGAGCTGAATTACCAGTTTACGCCGGTGGAGTTCATGGACGTCAAGGTCGGGCGGCAGATACTTACCTGGGGCACCGGCGACATGGTCTTCCTGAACGACCTCTTTCCGAAGGATTGGCAGAGTTTTCTGAGCGGCCGCGATGTTGAGTATTTGAAGGCTCCGAGCGATGCCGTAAAGAGTTCGTTCTTCACCGACCTGGTGAACCTGGATGTTGTGTACGTGCCGCGTTTCGACGCCGACCGGTATGTTAGTGGCTCGCGGCTGAGTTACTGGAATCCGCTGCTTGGCCGCCGTGCCGGGCGCGACAACATGCTGCCGGTGGCTACGCCCGACGACTGGTTCAGCGACAGCGAGGTGCACTGGCGATTCTTCCGAACCATACGCGGGTACGAGTTGGCCGCCTACGGCTACTATGGCTTCTGGAAGACACCGGCCGGCATTGCGCCAGCCAGGAGCACCTTCATCCATCCGGACTTGTCGGCCTATGGCTGGAGCGCCCGTGGTCCGCTCTACAAGGGCATCATCAACGTTGAGATGGCCTATTACGATTCGCGCGATGACCGCAGCGGCAATGATCCGTTCATCCCAAACAGCCAGATCAGAGGGCTGGTGGGTTACACGCAGGAAGTGGCCCGCGACTTCAATGTTGGCGTGCAATATTATGTTGAACAGATGATGAACTACAGCAGCTACACGCGGACACTGCCTGCCGGGCAGCCGCGCAACGACCGGACCCGGCATCTCGTTACTCTGCGGCTGACGAAACTGGCCCTGAATCAGAACCTCACGCTGTCGCTGTTTACCTTCTATTCGCCAAGCGACCAGGACGCCTACTTCCGGCCGCTGGCCAGCTATAAGATATCGGACGACTGGGCTGTTGACGTTGGTGCCAACTTTTTTGTGGGCCGCGATAGTAATACCTTCTTCGGCCAGTTCGAAGACAATTCGAATGTGTACGTCAGCCTGCGATATAGCTTCTGAAGACCGATTTCTGTCCTTGCCGGCGAAGCCGCGATACCCATGACCCCGCCATGTGAAGCCCCCGCGGGCAGGATGCCCATGCCACTGGAAAACAACCGCATAATCTTGAAACATGGCCAGTCGCTTTGCCGTTGCCGCTGCAACCATGCGCTGATACGATAGGTGTTTTCAGAGGGTATCGTACATGGTTGAAGAGAGCGACAATCTGCCAGACTTGCCGCGAAATGAGGGTGGGGATGGTGCAAATGCTGCGGCGGACGAACGTTATCGTCATGGTGCCCGTGCGACTTGGGTCAGCATGATTGGCAATATAGTCATTGCTTTGGCGAAGCTTGTTCTGGCCTTGCTGACCGGCAGCATTGCCCTGATGGCCGACGCCTTCCATACCGCCAGCGACATCATAACCAGCATTGTCGTCATGGTTGGCCTGCGAGTTGCCCGGCAACCGGCCGACCGGCGGCACCCATACGGCCACGGGCGGGCCGAGACACTTGCGGCGCTCATTGTTGGCGTGCTGTTGGCGGTGGCTGGCATCGAATTTTTTATGCGCAGCATGCGGCGATTGTTCGGCGAAAGCGAGCCGGCCTTCGGCACCGAACTTAGTAGCGAAGTAATGTGGCTGGTGGCCGCAGTGGTGCTTCTGACGGCGATTGGCAAGGAGATGATGGCCCGCTACGCAATACGCGTGGGACGCAAAATCGACAGTGCTGCCCTGATGGCCGACGCCTGGCACCATCGTACGGACGCCCTGAGCAGTCTGCTGGTGGCGGCCTCGCTGGGTGCGGGCATTTACGGCTATTATCGGTTTGATGCGGCCGTGGGCATGGGCGTGAGCGTGCTCATTATCTACACAGCCTGGACCTTCATTCATCGTGCCTGGAGCAAGCTGCTGGGCGAGGCTCCGAAGAGCGACATGGTGAGCCGCATTGAGGAGATTGCCCGCAACATTGCTGGAGTGCGAGACGCCCACGACGTAACGGTGCACGATTACGGCACCAGGCAGATGGCCTCGGTGCACGTGACCCTGCACGGTGGCCAGACGGTTGCCGACGCCCACCGGGTGGCCACTGCGGTGGAATCGGCCCTGGCTCGGGACATGGGGCTTTCGGCCCTGGTGCATATTGAGCCGGATGGACCGCTTTCGGAGGCCCCGGTGCCGGTCGACCTGAGAGAACAGGTTAAAGAGATATTGCGGCGACACCCGCAGATCATCAGCTTTCATGCCATGCATTTGAACCTGGAGGGTCAGGGGCTGGAGCTGGAACTGAATTTGCACGTTCAGCCTGGTACTTCAATCGAGCATGCCCACCACGTGGAGCACGAGGTGACGGCCATGCTGACCGAAAAATTCCCCGATCTGCATGTCCACCTGCACGTTGAACCGTGCGACCTTGGCTGCAATCCGTGCCCGGGCACGTGCCGCCCCGATATTCCATAATGCCTCGTTACAATACTGTCGGCAGGGCGTTAATTGCCCAGGCTGATTTCCGGCACGCCGATTGGTTGGAACTGGATGAGGAAGATGCTCTCGTCGCGGCCAGGGTTAAGCTCGAAGCTGAAGATTGTTTTCCAGCTTTCGCCGTTGCGGACCAGTTGCACGCGGGTGGAGGAGTTGTAGTTGTCGTTGCCCACGTCAAACTGCTCGAAGAAGTGCATACTGTATTTCCGGTTGATAACATAGTCAAAGCCGAAGGTCAGCATGGAGGCCCCGGCCCCACGGATGTACCGATTGCCAATATAGTAGGTGAACCTTGGCGAACGTACCACGGCCAGGCCAATATTGGACAGTCGCACGTGTCCGTCGCTGGTGGTGTAGTATAGGTCGCCAACCAGGCTGGTCGTGTCGCTGATCTGCCAACTGTAATCGGCCGTGATATTGTTGCGGGCAATGTCATCGTCGGGCGATACGCGCGGCTCACGGACATCGCTGTACCAGGTGGCAATCATGTCGAAGGTCACAAGGTCGACGGTTCGCTGTGTGGGGCCGCGCTTTGTCTGCCAGCGTTGCCGCCAACCTGCCTGATAAACGTCGGTCGAATCAATTCCTCGGACAAGTTTTGTCTCGGCTGAGCCAGGCTCATCCCACGGATGCAGATGCCGCGAGGGCAGATTGGTGTCGGCCTGCATCAGGCGGAAGTCGAACGTGTTGACGTGCCTGATGCGATTGACATCCCAGAACCGGCTGCTGATGTCGTTATACTGTCGCGTAAGATACCAGCTTCCGCCAAAGCCGGCGGCCCCGAATGTCCGCACGTCCGAGCCGCGACCATCGATGCGGTTCTCGAAGTACGACAGTCGGCCCTCAACAAAGGGCACAATTTTGACAAAACCCACCTGCAGCGGAGCATTAAACCAATGGCGGGTGTCGGCAATGTTCGACCAGGGGCTGTCGTCACCGATGGCCAGGTCTTCGTCCGGCGAGTATTCGCTGTACTGATAGGTATTGTTGGTAAACCAGGCGGCTCCGGTATCCCACAGGGGCTGGCCCAGGCGATGATATTCGATTCGCGGCGCGTACTGCGTCTCGGTCTGCCAATCGTTAATCTTCATCTTGGCCAGCAGCGAAAAGCTTTCGATGCCAAGAGCGGGCTGCTTCTTCAGATGCAGCAGGGTTTCCTGATCTTTTGCCTGCTGATCTTCGGACTCGAACCATTCGGGCAGAAACTGGCGGTCGCTCAGGTAGCTGACCTCGGCCGTTGCCTGCCAGTCGCGCGGCAGAAACTGACGATGCTGCCAACTTGCCCGGCCACGCGTCTTGCGTGGAGCGTCCAGGCGCTCGCCGAAAATGCGATCGGTACCGGTATCGTAGACCAAGTTTGTCAGCAGGTTGCCGTAGAAGTTCTCTCGAAGGTACTGGCTCTCGACGCCGACATACGGCCCGCGGTCGCCGTAGAAGTTCATGTTCAGGTAGGTCTTGCGGAATCCCTCAGGTTCATCGCCTATGCCAAAGAGTCGCCACAGGTGCCATTGTGATTCGATACCTGTGCCGCGACTGGAACTCTGGGTGAGGTTGACGCGCCTGAGGGCGGTAGCATGCTGCTCGACATCGCCCGACATTTTCGGCCACCACAGAATGGGGACGCCATGGGCCGTGGTGACGACGTTGCGGATGTCGTAGCGAATCCGCCTGATGGCCTCGCCGGTGACCTCGTCGCGGCCGCCCATGTCTATCAGTTCAACGCTGCTGCCGTGCAGACCGACCTGCGGATGGCCCATGCGACTGGTGGTGAAAGTGCCGCGCTCGGCCAGAAAATGCCCCTGCCCCACCTGCCTGGCACGTTCGGCATAATAGTAGAGTGGAATCTGGCGGCCGCGGGCGAAGGCCCGAATCTGTGCGTCGAAAATCAGCGCCAGGTTGCGGTCGAGGTCGGCAAAGACGCGCGTCGCCCTGAGCTGCGTGTTGCCGGATGTTTCCACCTCCCCGGCGACCTCGCGTCCGACATTTATGACCACGTCGCCTTCAAGATAAACCTCGGGCTGCTGCCCAACTTTGGCAACTACCTCTTCATCATCGTTGGTCCAGATGACGGCATCGTCGGCCAAAAGTTCCATGTCGCCATAGATGATGAGAATGCCGCCGGTCCAGATTGTCACCCTGCGGCCATTTTCGACGCTGGTTTCCATGGTAGTGGGGCGCATCTCATCGCGCGGGCGGATTATGATTCTAAGTGGAGATTCGTCGGCAAGCGGCGGCGCGGATTCCGGCGGTGCGGGAGCAGTCTCGGCTGTGCCGGGCGTCTGCTCGGGCACCAGGGGCGGCTGAGGCTGAGCCTCCAGAGCACGCTGGCGCATCCGCTTGGCCCGGAGAAACAGTGGCGTGTCGGCCCGCGACAACTCGCGGTCGACCTGGCTGCTGCGCTCGATTTCGCCGGTTGTGGCCAGGGTCAGGTAGACGAACTCGTACTGCCTGGGCTCCGGGAAAGCGGGCCCCGATATCTCGACGTCGCCTTCGGCGTATATTCCGAGAGTTATTACGCCCTTGGCTGCCGCGGCCTCATCGAACCAGATGACTGCGTCGCGAGCCTTCAGCCGCCACTGCCCCTGCTGAATGCGGACTCCGTCGAGCAGCATGAAGACGTGCATCTTGGGGCTGTCGTACCAGTGCTCGATGAGGCGACTGTTGAAGCGGATGGGCTGGCGCGTATCGTCGGGCTGAGGCACGGGCTGGCTCGATTGCCCGAACAGGTTGGCCGGCAAAAGCAGCAGAACCAGGACCGTGACCGGCAGGCACGACAACAATGATGCGGTGCGGGATTTACCTATTGTGTCACTCATGGTGGCTCGTCAGGTTCAGGTGCAGCCTCAGGTTACCGGGCAGCACGCTGTGAACCCGGTGGAATAGCCAAAATTGAGCGGGTATGATAGGAGCAATTGCGCGACAGTGTCAACAGAAAAGGTCGATCGGCGGATTGACCATCGGGCTCGGCGGCGATAACATGTTTGTTTTAACGCGAGGAGCGCGGATGAACAGGTACTATCCGGACTTTGAGACATTCCAAAAGTTGTGCCGCCAGGGCAACACCATTCCCATATACCGGCGATTGCTCAGCGATTGCCTGACGCCGGTCAGCGCCTACCGGAGCATTGCCGGCGGCTCCGATTCGTTTCTGCTGGAAAGCGTGGTGGGCGGCGAGCGCATTGCCCGCTACAGTTTCACCGGTGCCAGGCCTCTGCTGAAGGTGCGTGCCTGGGGCCGCAAGGTGCAGATAACTTGCGGCGGCGAGGTGCGGGAGCTTGAATCGGACGACCCTATACAGGTGCTTAAGAGCGAACTTGGCAACTTTCGGGCCGTGCACACTGCCGACCTGCCGCGATTTACCGGTGGCGCGGTGGGCTACGCCGGTTACGACCTGATCCGCTACTACGAGCGGCTGCCGAATGCCCCGACCGACGACCGCCTCCTGGCGGATATGCATTTCGCCTTCTACGACACGATGGTAATTTTCGACCACGTGGACAAGACTGTCCGGGTTGTGGCCCAGGCCCTGACCGATGGCGTTGACGAGCGTACGGCATACGACCGGGCCTGCTGCAAAATCGACTCGCTGGTGGAAGAGCTTCGCCAGCCGGCCGAGCACGAGGTGGCGGATATTGCTGTCGGCAGGCGCGATGATCTTCAGTTCCGGAGCAACTTCAGCCGGCCCGACTTCGAGTCGGCCGTGGACAAGTGCAAGGAGTACATCAAGGCCGGAGACATTTTTCAGGTGGTCTTGTCGCAACGGCTGGAGGTTGAATCCAAAGCCGACAGCCTGGACATCTACCGGGCATTGCGAGTCATCAACCCGAGTCCGTTCATGTTTCATCTGCGTGCCGACGACGTGGAACTGGTCGGCGCCAGTCCGGAAATTATGGTGCGGGTGGAAGACGGCCAGATTACCAACCGCCCCCTGGCCGGCACCCGCCCCCGCGGCCGCACGGCTGAAGAAGACGCCGCCCTGGCCGAAGAATTGTTGGCCGACCCGAAAGAGCGTGCCGAACATATCATGCTGGTCGACCTGGCTCGCAACGATGTTGGCCGCGTGGCGGAATATCGCAGCGTGGAACTCGCCGACGTGCTTAGCGTTGAGCGCTACAGCCACGTGATGCACATTTCCAGCAACGTTCAGGGTCGGCTGAAGTCGGGCATGTCGGCTCTCGACGCCCTGGTGGCCTGCCTGCCGGTGGGCACCGTGAGCGGGGCCCCGAAGGTGCGAGCAATGGAGATTATCGACGAGCTTGAGCCGACGCGCCGCGGCCCCTATGCGGGGGCGGTCGGTTATGTTGACTTCAGCGGCAACTTGGACACCTGTATCGCCCTGCGGACGATGGTCATAAAGGACGGGCGGATTTACGTCCAGAGCGGGGCCGGTATTGTGGCCGACAGCGTGCCGGCCAGCGAGTACGAAGAGACGATGAACAAGGCCATGGCGCTTCTGCTGGCAGTGCGGGCGGCGGAGCAGGCATTTGGCAACAACACTTAAGGAAGGTTAACACCCAATGAATTCTCGCCAGCGTTTCAACGCAGCTCTGCATAACGAGACCGTCGATCATCTGCCCGATTTTGAATTCTGGTGGTGGGACGAGACCCTGGAGCGATGGAAAGATGAAGGCCTGCCGGCCGACATGACGCCAACGGCCTGCCCCGACCGCGGGGAGATGAACCGGCGGCTGGTCGAGTATTTCGACCTGGAGATGATCCACGGCATTCCGATCAAGACACGTTTTGTTCGCGAGCCGCGGCACGAGATTATTGCCGAAGACGAAGCCACGCAAACCGTCCGCACCGAAATTGGCGAAGAGCTGGTGCGCTTCAAGCCTGGCCACGGCGAGAGCATCCCGACGCACATCAGCTATGCCGTCAGTAATCGGGATGATTGGCTGCGCGTGCGCGACGAATTCATGCCGCTTACGCTCGAAGGCCGCCTGCCGGAGAATTGGGATGAGTTGCGGACCCGCTACGCCGAGCGTGACACAATTCTCAATTCGCCGCAAATGGGCTACTACGGTTTTCTGCGCAATCTGATGGGCGTGGAAGATATTTCGATTGCCATTGCCCTTGAGCCCGACTGGGTCGAGGAGATGATGGAGCATCTGCTACAGCTCTACCTGCTGGTAATCAGGCGAATCATTGATGACGGCGTGCAGCTTGATATTTCGGGCTGGTGGGAAGACATGTGCTACTCCAATGGCCCGCTTATCTCGCCGGAAATGTTCCAGCAGTTCATGGTTCCGCGTTACAAGCAGATTACCGACCTGGTCAAATCGGCCGGCTGCGACCGAGGCATAGTCGACAGCGACGGCAACATTCACAAGCTGGCCCCACTGTGGTACGCAGGAGGCGTTAACATTCTGATGCCCTGCGAGGCTGCTCATACCGATACGCTACGTCTGCGGCAGGAAAACCCAGAGCAGGATCTCTTCCTGATGGGCGGGGTTGACAAGCGGGCCCTGGCCCGCGGCCGGCAGGCTATCGACCAGGAAATGGAGCGGATTAAGAGGGTGATGGATTTGGGCGGCTTCATTCCGCATGTCGATCATCTGGTTCCGCCCGATGTCTCGCTCGCCGATTACATGTACTATCGAGAGAAGAAGCAGAAGTTGCTCGGCAAGTAGAGCAATCGGCGGGGAAAGTCTTGCCTTGCCTTGGCGGGCGCAGTAAGATTCGTGCTTTCGCCCGTTCCGGAGCGAGCGGCAATGTATGATAGGGAGACATATAGTGAGCGGTTTCGCAGAGAGAATGCTTGAACTTCAGAAGCAATACAGCAAATTGCACAACCTGAAGGAGCAGCGAGAGCGGCTGTATGTCACCGTCAGAGCGAAGCAGAAGCAACTGGATGCAATAAACGCTTCGATGGACAGAGCGACGGCCGAATTTCGAGCCATCAAGATGGAAGTTGATGCGGCCGAGCTGGACGTGAAGTCGTTCCAGCAGAAGATCAGCAAGCTTAAGAACCAGTTGCAGGACATCAAGACCAACAAAGAATACCAGGCAATGCAGAACGAGATAAAATTTGCCGGTATCGAACTGCGACGCAACGAAGACAAAGAACTCGCTGCCATGGACAAGCTGGAGAAAAAGCAGGCCGAGTTGCAGCAGATGAAGGGTGAATACCAGAAGATTGAGGCCGATTTGAACCTGGCCAGCGAAGAGGTCGAGCGGCAGGCGGCCGGCCTGCAGACCGAGATTGACAAGGCTGAGCGCGACCGCCAGGACATTGCCCGCGAATTGCCAAACGATTTTGTGGCGACGTTCGACCGGCTGACAACAAAATACCATGACGAGCCGATGGTCTCGGTGGTGGTCGAGCAGGACGGAGGCGAGGCCATCTACTCCTGCGGCGGATGCTACATGCAGCTGACTCAGAACCTGTACCTTAAGCTGCTGGGCAAGAGTGACGAGGTCATCGTCTGCTCCAGTTGCGGCCGCATACTCTACCTGGAAGGCTGACCCCTCCACGGCGCCGCCTGCGTGTTGCCAAACTTACAGTCATATATCTCAAAGGACGAGCTTTAATGAAGGTGATAGTAAACACCGACGGCGGATCGCGCGGCAATCCGGGTCCGGCCGCCTGTGGCGCAGTGGTATCGGACGAGACCGGCCAGGTGCTGCTCGACCGCGGGCAGTTTCTGGGTCGCCAGACAAACAACGTTGCCGAGTACGAAGGCGTGCTGCTGGGGCTGACCATGGCGTCGGAGCTGAACGCCGACACGGTTGAGCTGCGCAGCGACAGCGAATTGCTGGTGCGCCAGTTGATGGGCGTTTACCGGGTCAAGAACCCGGGGCTTAAAGTGCTGTTCGACAAGGTGCAGATGGCCCTGAAGCCCTTTAAATCGGTGGTCGTGCGTCATGTTCGCCGGGAAGAGAACGTTGAAGCCGATCGCATGGTGAACGAAGCCCTTGATGCGGCCAAGCGGGGCAGCCCGAAATTCTCGGCCGGGGCTGGCCCGGACGATACTTTCCGCCTAAAATAGTAATGGTTGGACTCCCGCAGGGGGCGTGTGGCGGCGGGGCTTTCAAGCGAGATCATGAAGAGTCGATGTTGTTTGTGCGATGTTGGCAGGACGGACAAGGCAGCCGCTCGGGGTCATCAGGCTCCGGGAGGAAAGTCCGAGCTCCACAGGGCACGGTGGTGGCTAACGGCCACCGTTCGTAAGAACAGGGAAAGTGCAACAGAAAACAAACCGCCCCGGCTTCGGCCGGGGTAAGGGTGAAACGGCGAGGTAAGAGCTCACCGCGGAGCTGGCGACAGTTCCGGCATGGCAAACCCCACCGGGAGCAAGGCCAAATTGGGAGCAAGGAGCAGCCCCGCTCCGTTTTAAGCTCCGGGTAGGCCGCACGAGCCGACGGGCAACCGTCGAGCCCAGATAAATGGCTGCCGGCCGATTCCTTACGGAATTGGCGACAGAACTCGGCTTATACGTCCGATCCTGCCACATTTTATTGAGAAGGCCGATCAGGTCGCCATTGCGGCGGCATGATCGGCCTTGTTTTTTTTGAGCGGCGGGGTGCGGAGGTCATCAGAAACAACAACAGCATCCCCCGGCAGTGCCGGGGGCTTTAGTCATCACACAATACTATGCCAGCAGCGCTCAGCAAAACACTCACCCGACTGGTTGCTTAAGCGGCGGCGGGGGATGCACCCCTCAGGCATTCTCTGCCACGGTTTCGGCGACATCGTCCTCAACCTGCGGTCGCGGCAAAAGTCCGGCGGCGGTTACAATTTCCGGAATCTTCTCTTCCCACTCGATGGCCATGATGTGCACGCCGCGCACGCCTTCGATCTCGCGAGCCTGCTGAATAAGCTCAGCCGTCACGGCTATGCCTTCGGCGTGGGCCTTGGAGCCCTTCTTACCATCGAAGCGGTTGATGATTTCCTCTGGCACCGAGACACCGGCAACGGCCTTGTTCATGTACTTAAGCATGCCAGCCGACTTGGGCACGATAATGCCCACCATAATGGCAGCCCGCTCGTGCAGCCCTCGGTCGACCACCTTTTTCATCTGCTGGCGGAAGGCGTCCATATCGTAAACGCCCTGAGTCTGGATGAACTCCGCTCCGGCGGCTATCTTCTTGGCCAGCCTGGTTACCCTGAACGGAATCGGATCGCCCAGAGGAGTCCAGGCAGCGCCCACGAGCATGCGGCACGGCATGCCCTCTTCCAGCGGATCGCCGCCCTGAAAGCGGTGCTCATCGCGCATGATCCGTAGGGTTCTGACCAACTGAATGCTGTCCATGTCGTACACGTTCTTGGAGCCCGGGTGGCCCAGCAACTTTCCGGCACGCGAAAACGATTGGTGATCGCCGGTAATGCACAGGCAATTCTGCACGCCCCAGGCGGCCGCCCCCAGCCACTCGCTCTGAATGGCAATACGGTTACGGTCGCGGGCCGTCATCTGCATGATCGGCTCCAGCCCCAGTTGCACCAGCCTGATGGCCACGCTGGCACTGGACATCCGCACCACGGCCGTCTGGTTGTCGGTAACGTTGATGGCGTCAACGTTGCCGCGCAGAAACTCGGCCTTGCGGTCGACGGCTTCCAGGCTGGCCCCCATCGGCGGGCCCAGTTCGGCCGTGACCACAAACTCTCCGCCGGCAATAAGACGCTCTAATCGACTGCCACACTTCATATTTTCAAATCCTCCCGGACGGTTTTTCGCGGACCGCCGTGGCGGGCGGTTGACCAGTCGCGAGGCTCTTCGATTCGCTCCAGCTCTTCGAGCCGCCCCAGCTCTTCCATCCGCTCGACGATGGCCGCCCAGATGCAGTCGGCATCGGTGTTAATCTCGCACTTGCCATTGTTCGATCCGCCGCAGGGCCCGTTGCTCAGCGTCTTGGCGCAGCGGCCGACGGGGCAAAGGCCACCGGTAAGGTGCAACACGCAGTTGCCACAGCCGGCGCATTTCTCGCTCCACTCGCCATGGCTCTCGGTTGCACCGTAGAAGCTGGTGTTCAGGGCCGGCAGCACCGTTATCCGCCTGTCGGTAATTCGCTCGGTGAGGAAGTTGACCCCTACGCCGCAAGCGGTCGATAGAATGGCGTCGATCTCGGCCAACGGAGTAGTAATGGCCTCGACGAATTCCGGGTCGCATTGCCGCGTAATGGTCTCGGTCTTTACTTCCAGGTCCAGCCCGTGTGTGCGAGCGGCGAGCCGCAACTCGGTGGCCAGAAGTCCGGCCTCCTTTTCGCCACCGGCATTGCAGACGGTTACGCATCCGCCGCAGCCGAGGACCAGCACGCGCCGATACGGTCGCACCATCTCCAGCAACTCTTCAAACTTTTTTCTCTGGGCGATTATCATCCGCCATGGTCCTTTTCTTTATTAAATTCGGGCACCGGCCGACACTGAAGACGTATCATTTGTCCTTGGCTGCCGGCGCCGCTTTGCTTTCATCATCCACGGTGGCCACGCGACGCAGCGACACTTCGCTTGGCCCCAACTCGCGCACGCGATCGGTCATATCATTGACGATCTCGACAAACCTCTGCCCCATGGCTGCCGAGAGGTTGAACATTTCGACCCGCTGCGGGTGAATGCCGACCTCGCTGAGCAGGCTGCGCACGTGCTCCACTCGCTTGCGGGCTCGCAGATTGCCGCTGACAAAGTGGCAATCGCCTTCCATGCAGCCGGCCACGTATACGCCATCGGCACCGTCCTCGAACGCCTGCAGTATATGTATGGCGTCGATTTTGCCCGAACACGGCAACCGCACAATGGTCACATTTGATGGGTAAGCCAACCGCGAACTGCCAGCCAGATCGGCAGCCGTGTAGGCGCAGTAATGGCAGCAGAAGGCGACGATGCGCGGCTCAAATTGCGATTGCGTCTGGCTCATCTTGTCATGACCTTATTTCAGTGGAGACGGCGCACCCTCGGCCGCTGTCTCGTAACCGGCCAGCAGGCAACGCTCGGCCTCCAGCAACTGTTCGTCGGTAAAGCCAGCCAGCTCAATTGCCTTGGCCGGGCACTCCGAGGCACACACGCCGCAACCCTGGCAGGCGGCTGGTTCGATGTAGGCCACGCCGTCGCGTATTTCAGGAACGTTGTACGGGCAGTTCCGCACGCAACTGAGGCAGGCGGCGCAACGGTCCTGATCGACCACGCTGACCATGCCGCCAACCGTCAGATGATCCTGGGCCAGCACAGTGGCCGCCCGTCCGGCAGCAGCCTGGGCCTGGACGATCGATTCCTCCAGGAACTTCGGACCGTGAGCCAGTCCGGCCACAAACACGCCCTCGGTGGCAAAATCGACCGGCCGCAACTTGATGTGGGCTTCGAGGAAAAAGCCCTCGATCGTCAGCGGCACCTTGAGCAGTTTGCCAACCTGTTCGTTCAAGTCGGCCGGCCGTATACCTGCCGATAGAACCACCTGCGTGGCCTTCAGCCGCACCTGGCGGGCACTCATCGAATCCGTCACAACAACGTCCAGCCGACCATCGTCGCCCGACTGCACCTGGGGCGGCTGATCATCGGCAAAGTTGATGAAGATGACGCCCGCCTCGCGTGCCTGGCGGTAAAGCTGCTCGCGGAAGCCGAATGTCCGGATATCCCGGTAGAGTATGGCCACGCGCGATTGCGGCCGGCGGCGTTTTATCTCGATTGCATTCTGTACGGCCGTCGTGCAGCAAACGCGCGAGCAGGACGGCATGTCGTCGTTACGCGACCCGACGCACTGGATCATCACTACTGAGTCGAGCTGATCGGCCGCCGCACCGGGCGCCGCGTCGCGCAGGTCCACCGTCAACTGTTCCTGCGTCGTGACCTGCGGATGGCCCCATCCAAGCTCTCCATCGCCGGGACGATACTCCTGCCCACCAGTGGCCACAATGGTCACGGCGTGCTTGATTTCAATCGCGCCCTCGCCGTCGTTGCCGCCGCCGGTCGGGCCGATGACGCTGGCAAAGTTACCGATAAAGCCGCTGGTTTCCCGCAAGGTGCTGCTGGTATGCAGGGTGATGTTATCGTGCCCAACCACCCTCGCGGCCATCTCCTCGATGATTTGGGCAACGCTGCTGCCCTGGCTTGTCTGGTCGAGTTGTCGAGCGTGGCCGCCGAGGCGTTCCTGGCTTTCCAGCAGATGGACCTCGTGGCCCTGATCGGCCAGGGCGAGTGCAGCGGCCATACCGGCAACGCCACCGCCGATGACCAGCGCCCGGCGCTCGATGGGCACCTGCTGTGTCTTCAGCGGCTTGAGCCGGCGCGACTTGCCGACGGCCGCAGCCAGAATTCGACGGGCCTTGCCCGTGGCGCCATCAGGATTATCGGCATGGACCCATGAGCACTGATCGCGAATGTTGCCCATCTCGAACAAGTACGGGTTGAGCCCGGCCTCGCGGCAAGCTTCCATGAAAATCGGCCCGTGCGTCCGGACCGTGCAACTGGTGACCACGACACGGTTCAGGCGATGCTCATCAATGGCCTGCTTAATCTGCTCCAGGCCATCGGGCGAGCAGGTGTAGAGCAGCTTGGTGGCGAAGACGACATCGGGCAGCGTGCGGGCGTAATCCTCCAGCTTGCCAACGTCGACCACGCCTGCAATGTTGTTGCCGCAATGGCAGACGAAAACTCCGACGCGCGGCTCTTCCAGGCTGACGTCGCGCTCGGGCGGATAATCTTTGCGGCGCGTGGCCGTCCAGCGACCCTCGGGCAGCATGGCCTGCAGACGGGCCGCGGCGGCGCTGGCGTCGGTGACGCTGTCGGGAATGTCCATGGGCCCACGAGCAGTGCCGCAGGCCAGAATGCCGGGCCGCGAAGCTTCAACCGGCGAGCTGTCGCGGGTGCCGACGAACCCGGACTCGCCAAGCTCGATACCGGCCGCAGCGGCCAGGCCAGCCAAACCGCTCGGCGGCTTCAGGCCAACGCTCAGCACTGCCATATCAAAGCGTTCCTGCCGCACCTTGCCGTCAATGGCGTAGCGGACCAGAATGTCGCCCGTGGCCGGATCTTCCTTCAGGCTGGAGACCATGCACCGCACGTAGCGGACTCCAAGCTTTTGAGCCCGACTATAATAGGCCTCGTAGCCCTTGCCGTGGGCTCGCATGTCGATGAAGAAGATGGTGGGCTCCAGACCCTTGGGATGATCCATGCCCAGCACGGCTTCCTTGGTGGCATACATGCAGCAAACGCCCGAACAATGTGCCTCGCCGCAACCGCTTGTATCGCGCGAGCCAACGCACTGGATGAAGGCCACCCGCTTCGGCTCCCGGCCATCGCTCGGGCGAACTATGTGCCCTGCGGTCGGGCCGCTGGCGCTCAGGTAGCGCTCAAATTCCATGCTCGTCAGCACATTAGGCAGACGACCGTAACCGTACTCGCCGCGCAGGCCGGCATCGAAAAGCTCGTAGCCCGGGGCCAGGATTATGCCTCCAACGTGCAGGTCGAGATCTTCCGGCTGATCGTCGAAGTTGATAGCGCAGGCCTCGCAGGCCTTTACGCAACTGTGGCAATCGGAGCAGGCGGCGCACTGCAGGCACCTTTCCGCTTCGGCCAGGGCATCCTGTTCCGAGAAACCGCGCGAGGCCTCGGCAAAATCGTGAACGCGCTCGGCGGCAGGTCGCTCGGCAGGCTGGCGGCGCGGGGCCGGCGTTACAGGATCTTCAATCGGGGCGTCGGAAAGGTCGGCCAGGTGCGACGGACGCTCCAGCGGAATCTGGTCCTCGGTCAGCGGTCGGCCCTGGAGCTGATTCATTATGCTGCGGGCGGCCCGGTTGCCCGAGGCTACGGCCGTAATGACCGAGCCGAACAGGCCCGCAACGTCGCCGCCGACATAAATGCCTGATCCACCGGTGGCAAGCGTAACAGGATCGGCATCGATGGTGCCGTTGCCACGCAGGCTCACGCCCGGCATGGCCGCGGCCAGTTGAGCCTCGGCCACCTGCCCCAAGGCCAGAATGAGATGGTCGCAGGGCAGGCGGAAATTGCTGCCCGCCTGCGGCTCGAAGCTCAGGCGTCCGTCATCGCCCTTTGTAACCGCCACGCGCTGGAACTCGACTTCGGTCACCCGCCCGTCGGCACCAGTATGATAGGCGACCGGGACGGCCCCGAAGTCGAACGTGGCACCCTCGCCCGATGCCGCCTCGAACTCTTCGTGCGAGGCCAGCATGGTCTCCCGACTTTCGCGCATGACGGCCTTCACATCGGCAGCGCCAAGCCTGAGGGCCGTGCGGGCAACGTCCATGGCCACGTTTCCGCCGCCCAGAACCAGCACCCTGCCCTCCAGCACCGGGCTGGCCGTGGCGTCAGTACCGCCCGCCTTCAGCACCTCGCCTATTGGAGTCGCCTGCGACAGGAAGGCCACGGCGTCGGTGACATTGGCGGCGTCTTCGCCCGGCAGATTCAACTTGCGCGGAGCCGAGAGCCCGGCGGCCACAAAAATTGCCTCGTAGCCATCGGCCCGGAGCGAATCAACCGTAATGTCAGTGCCGAAGGCTGTCTGCATGCGCAACTCGACGCCAAGAGCGGTGATTGCCTCGATTTCGCGCTTCAGAACATCGCGAGGCAGGCGGAAAGCGGGTATGCCGTGACGCATCATGCCACCCGGTTTGTCGGCCCGATCGAATACCGTGACGCCGTAACCTTCGGCCGCAAGCCGGGCCGCACAGGTAAGGCCGGCCGGCCCTGCTCCGATGATGGCCACTTTGCGTGCCGATCTGGCGGCACGGTCGGCCTCGCTCAACTGCTCGCGCCGACCGAACGGCCCGGCCTGCAGCTTTTCGTTGGCAAGGGACTGGCCGTTCTCGGTCGCCCAATCGCTGATAAATCGCTTCAGGTCGCGAATGGCCAGAGGCTCGTCAACCTTGCTCCGCCGGCAGTGCGATTCGCAGGGATGGTCGCAGATGCGGCCGCAAATGCTCGGAAAGGGATTGGTTTCCAGAATAAGGTTGTAGGCGTCGGCATAGCGGCCCGCCCTCAACAGTGCCACGTAACCCTGCACGCTCGTCCCAGCCGGACAGGCGTTCTGGCAACCGGCAACGCCTATCCGCTCGATGGCAAAGGTGTTGGGCACGGCCTGCGGATACAAACGGCTGACCGCTTTGCGCTTGTTGATTTCCAGGTTGAAGCGGTCGGGGCGCTCGATGGGACAGGCTTCGGCGCAATCGTTGCAGCCCTTGCAGAGGTCGCTGCGGACGTATGACGGTTCGCGGCGCACGCGCACGCGGAAGTCGCCAACCTGCCCATCAACGCTGGTCAACTGGCTAAGGGTCAGCAACTCGATGTTATCGTTGCGTCCAACATCCACCAGTTTGGGGCTGATGGTGCACATGGCACAATCGTTGGTCGGGAAGGTCTTGTCGAGCCCGGCCATCACGCCGCCGATAGCGCTCTTGCGCTCCACCAGGTAGACGTAATAGCCCGACTCGGCCAGATCAAGCGCCGCCTGCATTCCGGCGATACCGCCGCCAACAACCATCACGCGGCCATCGGCCCGGCCGACAACTTCAGGAGCGGAGGCAGCCTGCGGCGAGGTAGCCCCCGGGCGCAAGGATGCCGCTGCAAAGTTGCCGCCAGCCGAGACGGAATCGGGGCAGCACGACGTGCCCTCGCCCTCGCCGCAATTGTTTTCGGCGGATGCTATGTTTTCTGGTAGGTCAGTCATACTCAGCCCGGATTCCTCGTCCTGCGCGATTACCATCGGCACGCCTGCCCGCAGCGCCCTGGCAATGGCGACGACGCCCGGGCTTCAACTGCGGGTTGCGGCAATTCTGCGATGCACGTGCTGCCATTCCGCCGCCTGCACAGTATTGCGCAGAAGAATGGCCGTGGTCACCTGACCAACTCCACCCGGCACCGGAGTTATCGCTCCGGCAACCTGCACCGCTTGGTCAAAAACAACGTCGCCAACCGTGCGCATCTTCGGTCGGCCCTTATCGTTAAGCACCGGCCTGCCCTCGTCATCAAGAACAGGCTCGCGATTGATGCCCACATCGATGACCACTGCACCGGGCTTGATCATGTCGCCGCGAATCAGCCCCGGCTTGCCCACAGCCACTACCAGCACGTCGGCCCGCCGCGTATGGGCTGCCAGGTCACGGGTGGCCACATGACAGGTGGTCGTGGTGCCAAAATCGGCCAGCAGCAGCAACATGGCAGGCTTGCCCACAATGTCGCTATGGCCGACGATGCAGATCTCGGCTCCCCTGACGTCGCCGCAGGCGTACTTTACCAGCTCGTAGACGGCCATGGCCGTACAGGGCGCCAACCTTGCCTGACCATAAACCACCATGCCCATATTCGTGGGATTTACACCCTCAACGTCTTTAAGCGGATCGATGCGCCACTGCAGGCGTCGCGGATCGAGCCCAGCTGGCAACGGCATCTGCAGAATGATGCCCGAAACCCCGACATCGCCATTAAGGTCGTCAATCAGTTCGGCTACATCGTCTTCGCTGGCCTGTTGCGGCAACTGCTTCAACTCGTACGATACGCCGGCCAGTTCAGCCTCGCGTTGCTGGCTCTTCAGGTAAAGCCTGCTGGCCGGGTTATCCCCCACCTGAACAGCCACCAGGTGAGCCCTGCACCTCTGCTCTTGCAGAGCCTGAACCTGCGGCTTCAAATCGGCGATAATCTGCTGACTGATAATTCGTCCGTCGATAATTTGTGCCGGCATTTCAGCCCTTCCACGCCTCCGTCAAGACTGAAGAGCTTGACGAAGAAACTTATTATAGGGAAAAGTCGTCGCAGAACAAGATTCCATAGGTAGTAAGGCTAACTTGCAGGGGGAGTTTTCTCTCGTGACGGCAATCACAGTCGCAACAATTTTGCTGGACGAGCTGCAAAATATTGCATCTCGCAGCAAGGGCCTGAAAGAAGTTCAGGGTTCCGCCTGATCCATTTTTCAGGGTTTTGCGAGTCGCCGCCAAGGCTTGTTTTCCTTCGCCCATCACGCCCCAGCTTATAGTGGAGATGATGGCGAGAGAACAAGCGCGGGGGCAGCGCCGTGCGGGTGTGCCCCGTTTAGCTGCGAGTAATCAGGCGATTTGCCTCGGCATTTACAACAGTGCTTGACAGTCCGGCAACCTGATGCTTATAATCCGCTGCCCTTCAACCAATGCGCTGGTGAAGAATTACGCTCGGGTGGTGGAATTGGCAGACACGCTACGTTGAGGTCGTAGTGCCCGTATGGGCTTGCAGGTTCGAATCCTGTCCCGAGCACCAACTTGACAGTCGTCACATCGTGGATACTGGTTCCGGGCGGATTGCACTTACCGGACAGGAACACAGCGGCATGAAAGGCTTTGTCAACAGGCGCTATCTTACTTCAACGCTGCTGCTGATTATCGCTCTAATCGGCTACTTTTCGTTCAGCCAATATTTATCGGGGCCACGTGCCAACAGGGCCGTCGGCCAGACCGATGGCCCTCCCGCCAGCGATGGAACTCAGCCGTCATCAGACGCCGACACCCAGCAGCAGCCCCAGATTATTGTGAAAGAAGACCCCTCGCCCGAGGCCGACAGCAACCAGAATTACCTCTGGCTGCGCCGCGAAGTGCTGGCCATCGTCGCCATACTGGTGGTTGCCACGCTGCTCATGATTCTGCTGGCAAAACTGCAGAGACGCCGCCGCGAAGCTTACCAGAAGGCGGCAATGCAGCAGCGCGATCAATCTCGCACCGATGCCCGGGCCAAGCGCCAGATAGACTCCGGAAAAAACAACCTTTGAGCCGCAACCCTCAGTCCGTGCTGAAGCGGTATATGCGCTCGACATTGCTGCGATAGATTTTCGTCAGCACACTGTCCGGCAGATTCAGCCCCTGCACCGTGACCGGCCCCTGGGCATCGCCATCTTCAATTGGCGACAGAAGCCCGCCGCGACCTTCCCACAAATGGCGGTGGACATAGTAGCGGCTGGCATAATCGTCAACACTCATGTCGCTGTAGCGCCCCACCACCAGGTCGCTGCCCCACATCAGGCGGTCGGCATGTTCGATAATAAAGGCCCTGCTCTCCATGGGCTTGCGCGACAACTCGCGGGCCAGCCATTTGGTGGCCGAAAGATCGAGGTAGAGCGTCTCGTGCCGGGCGAGCATTGCCCGCAGATGATCCAGATGTTCCGGATCGCCACCAAGATGAGCAGCCTGCACCTTCAGCCCTGGCGAGCGCAGCAACCGGTTTTCCAGTTGCTCATAATTCTCCAGCTTCGTCCGGTAGCGTTTGACATCGCCATAAACGCGCTTGAACCAGATGTCCGGATCGGCCACGTGCACCAGGGCCACCAGGTTGTGATGGATCATGATCTCAAACAGCGGATCGAGGCGGGGATCGTCCCAATACATGCCGAACTGGGCGTTGAATTGCGGCTTGAACCAGAACTTCAGAGCCCTGATTTCCTCATCGTTTACGGCCGCCTCTATTTCGCGACGCACTCGCTTCTTGAAGGCGGCGGCATCGTGGATGTCGTCGAAGGTAGCCCGCAGAATGCCGTGTATCTGCCCCGGGAAGGCCTCCCTGCACTGGCGGATGACATGGATGTCGCCGATACCGCAGAACATACCTATGTTGTAAGCCCGGGCAGCTTCAATCATTACCCGCGTCTCATCCGGCCGGCGGATGTGCACATGGGCATCAACTATGGGGCCTTCATAGCGAGTTACAGGGGGCGTCATGAACTTCGGCATCGTTAATTTTTCACTCCGTCAGCATGTCTCCGGCGTCCGGACCTTCGGCATCAGTCGGCAGAAAGGAAGTTTTCATCGCCCGCAATACCAACGCTCATAGAACTCGCGGTAACTGCCATCCTTCACATGACGCCACCATTTTTCGTTATCGCAGTACCACGTGATTGTGGCGGCAAGTCCGTCCTCGAATTTCCAGCGCCTGCTCCAGCCCAGCTCGCACTCGGCCCGACTGCAATCGATGGCATAGCGGCGATCGTGTCCGGGGCGATCCTTCACATGGCGGATCAAATCTACGGGCCGGCCCACTTGCCGCAAAATCTCGTGCACCACGTCCAGGTTCGGCCTTTCGCTGCGTCCGCCAAAGTTATAGACCTCACCCGGCCGCCCCTGCTCCAAGGCAGCCAGCACGCCGCTGCAATGATCCTCGACATGAATCCAGTCGCGGACGTAAAGACCATCGCCGTAAACGGGCAGTTCCTTGCCCTCCATGGCGTTGGTAATCATGAGCGGGAGAAGCTTTTCCGGGAATTGGTATGGCCCGTAATTGTTCGAGCAGCGGGTTATCACGGCCTCGAAGTCGTGGGTCATGCAGGCCGCCCGGACAAGCAGGTCGCTGGCCGCCTTGCTGGCCGAATAGGGACTGTTGGGCGCCAGGGAAGTCGTCTCGGTAAAATAGCCCTCGGTACCCAGCGAACCATACACTTCGTCAGTCGAGACATGAACAAAGCGTTTGATGCCGCAACTGCGGGCCGCTTCAAGCAATACCTGCGTGCCCACCACGTTGGTCTCGATAAACGGCATGGCCCCGATGATTGATCGGTCGACGTGGCTCTCGGCGGCAAAGTGGACCACGGCATCGACATCGGCCATAGCCGCTATAACATCGTCCAGATCCTGAATGCGGCCGCGAACAAAGCCATATCGAGGGTTGTCGGCCACGTCGGCCAGGCTCTCAAGATTGCCGGCATAGGTCAGGGCGTCGTAGTTGGTAACTCGCCATTGCGGACGTTGCTGCAGGACCATCTTGATGAAGTTGGAGCCGATGAAACCGGCCCCGCCCGTAACTAGCAAGTGCATTATCGTGTCCTCGGTTCGGATCAATTTTCTATCGGTTGCTCGCTGCCGGATGGCTCGGGCAATTTATCAGACGCAGGCAGCTTGCTGGGCGATGACGCACGGCCGTCCGATTTTGCCGGCAGATGCTGGGCCTTGGCCTCGACCCGCCTCGCCGACCAGTACTTCTGCCAGCGGAATTCAAGCACGCCCGCGTCCAGCGTCAGTGGGCCCGCACCGGAGTTTGGCGACAGCTCAGCCTCGGGCCGCGGGCTAAGGGTGGCCTCAAGTTCGAGTCGCTGCGGACCACGAAAAACGGTCATCCTGATCTGCTGCCCCGCGCCTCGGGCAACCAGCATCCGCTGAAGGTGCTGAAACTGAAAATCCCCGACCAGCGGCGCGCCATCTATTGCCACCAGCAGGTCGCCGACCAAAAGCCCCGCTGCCTCGGCCGGCGAATCGGCCACTATCATTGTAATGCGGGCCGCCGACTGTCGCTCGTCCAGCCTGCGCTCCTGCTCGCTGGATGCGATCTCGAAGCCGATGCCCAGAAAGCCCGGCTGCTGATCTTCGGGCCGGGCGTATTCCGGCTGCGGCACCAGTTCGCGATAAACCCGCTCCAGTCGCCACAACACCTCGGCATCGGTGGCTCGGGCCAGGTGCGGATCGAGATGCACGAGAAGCGCACGATTCATCTGCTTCAGGCGCGACTCGGCCTGCTCCCGCACAGCCCACGAATCCGACCCCAGACCAGCCACCAGTCGGGGCAAATCGCTGGCTCGCACTTCGCCGACGCTTTCGTCTTCCCGGGCAGCTTCTACCTCGTCGCTCTGTGCGGTAGCGTCATCGGACTGTGCAACCTGCTGCGACTCGCCGAGTCCACTATTTAGCGTGCTTCGCCCGTCCGGAAGAGGATCGCCAGCCGCGCTGCCGCCGTTGCCGCACATCGTCACAATAATCAGCAGCCCGCACAGTAATAACTGCAGCGGGCGGCCGATTGTTGATAGTGCTGAAAGTTTTGCTGCAGGCAGCCTCGTCATGGCTCAATCGTCTGTCGTCGGCAACAGCTTCGCCGACCTCTGGGGGCTAGTCGTCTTGAATAATTTCGTTCGGCAGGGGCTTGCTGTCATCAAATTTATCGTCAATCGGATCTTCATACTCGTCAGCGCCCGGCAAGCCATCTTCGTCACCGCCCGCCATGCCTTCGCCGTCATCATCGATAACGCTGTTCTGGAACATCTGAGACTCATCAGGCTCCGTCGTCAGGCCAGGCTGCTCGGTACTCGACGACCCCGGTGAAACAACCTGCTGCTCCCCTGCGGGCGATTGCTGCCATCTTTCTTCGGCCACCTCACGGGTCCGCTGCTGAAGATCGAATCGCACGTCCTCGGGGTCTTGCGATTCATCGCTGCGACACCCGAGGAAAGCCCCCGCCAGCAGCACCAACAGTAGAATAAACAGCAATTGTGAACTCATCCGTCGAATGTTCATCAGCAGTCTCCTGACCTATGCAGCCGATTCCTTGCCACATTGCTCTGGCGAGCATCATGCCATGAAAGCACCAGTGCTGCAATCATGCTACGGAACTCGCTGCGTATCGACAAGTGAATTGTTGGGCGGCCGCGGAGGGCAGCAGGCCTGAATCCTGCACAAACCTACTCGTTATCAACCTTCATGAACTGTTCGTGCAGCCGGGCGTATGTCCCGTCCATCCGGATCAGTTCGTCATGCGCCCCGCGCTCCAGGACCCGCCCCTCTTCCATCACCAGAATCTCATCGGCTTTGCGAACCGTGCTCAGCCGGTGAGCAACAATAAACACGGTACGCTGCTCGAAGAGCCGGTCCAGGGCGTACTGGATGGTAAGTTCCGTTCCCGTATCGACGCTGCTGGTAGCTTCATCCATGACCAGAATTCGCGGATCGGCAACCATGGCCCGGCAAATGCTGACCAGTTGCCTCTGTCCGGCGCTCAGGTTGTCTCCTCGCTCGCCAACCTGGCTCCAGTAGCCTTGGGGCAATCGCGAGAATATGTCGTGGCAGCCAAGCTGGCGGCAAACCTGCATCACATATTCGTCCGAGACATCGGGCCGGGCGTATTTCAGGTTCTCCATTACGCTTTGGTTGAACAGGAAGTTTTCCTGCAGAATCAGCCCCGTCTGCTTCTGCATGCTTTCCTGCGTCACGTCGCGAATGTCGATGCCATCAAGCAGTATCCGCCCGCCGGTAACGTCGTAAAAGCGGTTCAGCAGGCTGAGAATCGTCGTCTTGCCGCAACCGGTATGGCCGACCAGGGCCAGGGTCTCTCCGGGTTTCACTTCAAAGCTGACATCGTGCAGAACAGGCTGGCCCGGAATGTACTCGAAATTGACGTGCTGGAACGAGACCGCACCGCTGATGCGAGGAATGTCCACCGCATCCTCTTTGTCGGCCACCCGCGAGGGGGTATCCAGCAGGCTGAAAACTCGCTCCGCCGAGGCCATGGCATGCAGCACGTGATTGTACATCGGGGCCATACGCCGCACCGGCTCAAAGGTCAACTGGGCCAGCATCAGGAAGGCCATCATGGTACCGACCTGCATTGTGCCGCCCGCGCCGGCCGCCGAAATAGTCATCCACCCGCCCCAGGCCAGCAGGACAGCCAGGCTGACGACAGCCACGGTTTCAATGCTCATCAGGTACAGGCCCTGGTAGCGGGCCACCCGCATGTTGCTGCGGCAAAAGAGCAGGTTCAAATCATCGAAACGCCCGAGATTATTGTCCTCGCGGGCAAAGGCCTGCACAACGCGGACGCCCGAAATCATCTCGGCAACGTTTGCCGTCAGGCGCGAAACATCGCGCCGCACGCGACGCCAGGCCGGCCGGGCCCGTTTGCGGAACGTGCTGGAGGCGAAGTAAAGAATGGGCGAGGCTACCACCGAGACCAGGAAGAGCCGCCAGTCCAGACTGAACATCAGCCAATAGGCTCCGACCAACGTGATAAGGCCGCCCAGCATCTCCGGCAGAATATGAATCTGCACGTGCGTCATGGTCATCAGATCGCTACTGCCACGGGTTATTAGCTTGCCAACCGGCGTGCGATCGAAGGTGGCCATGTCCAGGCCCTGAATTTTGTCGAAGACGCTTTGCCGCATGTCCCGCAAAGCATATTCAGCGCACAGCCGCAGACACCAGTGAACGCCCATGGCAGCAAAGTAGAACAGCAGCATGGTGGCGGCGTAGAGGCAACCGGTGACGATCAGCCCGTCAATGTCATTTTCTTCAACGTTGACATTAATCGCCTCGCGGACCAGCATCGGAGGAATCAGGTTCAGCCCATGCACCGAAATTGCAGCAATTACGCCGACGCTATACATCGGCCAGTGCGGCTTCAGGTACGACATAATCCGTTTGAAAAGCGGCCACTGGAAAGGCCGCATGTGGACTTCGTTCTGCTGGCGCACAATGGGCCCGTCCACCTGACATGTCGCACCCGGTGCTGTATTGGCCGCAGGCGCTTTCTTCCGCCCCGTCTCCGTGCTTTGTCCGGGCGACGTCATGACTCACCTCCTGCTGCAACTTCGTCAAGCTCGCCCTCATCCTGCTGCAACTGCGACTGGCAAAGCTGGCGATAAAAATCGTTCTGGCTGATCAGCTCGTCGTGGCGGCCTATGTCGTCAATTCCACCATCGCGCACCACGACCACTCTGTCGGCCGTACGCACGGTAGCCAGCCTGTGGGCAATAATAAGCGTTGTCCGCCCTTTCATCAGACTGTCCAGGCTCCGGCGAATCCGCATCTCGGTGTGCGCATCGACCGCGGCCATGGCATCATCCAGTACTAGAATACGAGGCTGCTTCAGAATCGCCCGGGCAATGGCGATGCGTTGCCGCTGGCCGCCCGAAAGCGAAACGCCACGTTCGCCAATGCCAGTATCGAAGCCCTGCGACATGTCCTTGATGAACTTTTCGGCGGCCGCCATGCGGGCAGCGGCTTCAATCTCCGAGGACGAGGCATCGGGGCGACCATAGGCGATGTTCTCGGCTATGGTGCCGCGGAAAAGGAATGTCTCCTGAAACACAATGCCTATGTGCCGTCGAAGGTTGGCCAGCCGGGCTTGCCTCACGTCCACCCCGTCAATCAGCACGCGGCCTTCAGTCGGATCGTAAAATCGGGGCAAAAGGTTGATGATGGTGCTCTTGCCGCTGCCTGTGGGCCCGACCAGGGCCACCGTCTCGCCAGGGGCGATGCGCAGGTTGACATTGCGCACGGCTGCCGGGCCACGCCCTTGGTGAAGGTCCATCCGCTCAACCACATCGGCCTCAGGTGCCGGCGGACGGATATAGGCAAAGCTGACATTTTCGAAAACAATCTCGCCCTTGCCTTCGGCTGGCAGGTCTACGGCATCCGGGGCATCCTCAACATCGTTCGGGCTTTCAATCAGGGCCTGCACGCGCTCCAGAGCGGCCCGCGCCTCCTGCGTGCTGTCGCCGGCCTCCATCAGCATCTGGGCCCGCATCAGCAGCATCATCATGAAGCTCATGAAAATATAGATGGTACCGGGTGCCAGGCGGCCCTGCATGATCATCCAGCCGCCAACTATCAGGACGGCGGCCACCCACATGCGAGTTATGACGTAAGCGCCATTCAGCACAATGGCCCGAATCTTGAAAATGGGCTTTACCCTGGCCAGAACTTCCTGCACCGTGCCCTGGTATCGCTCCTTCTCCTGCTCGTGCCTGCCGAACGACCTGATGACCTTGACGCCGGAGATGGTCTCCGACAACTGGCTGGTCATGACATCGACCTGGGACCTGGCCCGGCGCATGTGATAACGCAATCGCCCGCTGCCCTTGGCATACATGATACAGATGAACGGATAAGGAATGAGCGTAACAGCCGCCAGCAGAGGGCTGAAGTAGAACATGACAATCAGGGCCAGAATGGCAAACATTATTGCGTCGAAGACCTGGAAGCAGGTCGTCGTCAGGAACATGCGGATGCGGTTTACGTCGCCGGTGGCCCGTTCGATAATCTGACCGCTGGTCAGCCGGTCCAGGTACGAGAAGCTCAGGGCCTGCACCTTTTCGTAGAGCCGTATGCGCAGCGAGCGCAAAAGATTCATGGCCAGAGTCATAACCACGGGCTCGCGGTAGCGCATCAGCAGGGCCCGCGCCAGCCCCAAAGCTGCGTATCCGCCGGCAATTATGGCCACCACCACCATTGCCTCCTGCGGATCGACCACCACGACCACGTCCTTGGCGGCTTCGCCGGCAACCTCCTCGGCATCGCCACTGCGCTTGAAGTAGGCATCAAGACCCTTGCCCACCAGGGTGTTCATGGCCACCCAGAGAAAGTTCACCGAGCCCACAACAAGCAGGGCCAGGGCCATCTCGCGCTTGAATGGCTTTAGAAACGATAACAGGCCGCGCAAGTCCTGCAGCAGCGAGTTCTCGAAATTTCGCTCAACTGATCGATCGGGGAAGCTATCGTCTTTTGAGGCAGGCATGGTCGGATTTCACTAAATGCAAATGGGCCGCACATGGCGGCCACAGTTAACGAATATTTTACTTTTTCGGCCGGCAAACTCAAAAACAGTTGGCCACGCTTTCCGGCTGCCGCCGTCAACCTTCCGCGACGCCAGCTTCTGCAAATTGTTCATCCATCATAGCACGATTCGCAGGGCATACAATAGCCCCCTGACGATTTTTTGGGCTCTGGACCTCAAAAACAGCTCAGTCGGCCGGGCAATCACCGCCCTGGCCGCCCTCCTCCAGACGCAGACGCATCTGGCCGCAGGCGGCATCAACGTCGGCCCCGCGCCTTTGCCGCAGGCAGGCCTCCACTCCCGCCCGGTTCAGCGTATCCACAAAAGCACGGACACGCCCCGCGGTCGGCGGACGCAGGTCGGGGCAGTGCGAGACCGCGTTAAAGGGTATCAGGTTGACCATCAGCGGAAACCCACGGGCCAGGCGCGACAGTTGCTCAGCCTGCTCGACCGAATCGTTCACCTGGTCGATCAGCACATATTCCAGCGTAACCTTGCGGGTCGTCCTGAGTGCGTACTGCTGGGCGGCCGACATTATCTCGGCAATGGTTGCCCGGGGAGCGTGCGGCATTAGCTTGCGACGCAAGTCATCGGTCGGAGCATGCAGAGATACGGCCAGATGCACCTGCAAGCCGGCCTCAGCCAACCGTCTTATGCCGGCAATCAGGCCGCAGGTGCTCACGCTGATGCGCCTGGCGGCAATGTTAAGGCCCCAGTCGGCATTTATCGTGCGAATAGCCCGCAACACCGCCTCCACGTTCGCCAGCGGTTCGCCAATGCCCATGAATGTCACATGCGTGACGCGCCGCCCCCCGCCGCCGGCCGATAGATGATCGCGAACCTGCAGAACCTGCTCGACCATCTCCGCGGCCGAAAGGTTCCGCATGAACCCCTTGCTGCCCGAGGCGCAGAACAGGCAGCCGATGACGCAACCAACCTGGCTGCTCACGCAGACGCTGCCGCCGGATGTCGAACCGTCGGCCAGGTAGGCGGCCTCGATGATGTGCCCATCGCTGAGCCTCAGGGCCAGCTTGAAGTTGTCATCCTGCCCCCGCGACAGGGCCTCAACTCCCAGAGCGCGCAGCAGATAGCGCTCGGTCAGCCAGGCTCGCAGCGGACGGGCCAAAGTCGTTATCTCGTCGAACGACCTGGCGTTGCCACCATAAACCCCCTGCATCACCTGACGGGCGACAAAGGGCCGATGGCCGGCAGAGCCGAGGGCGGCGGACAAATCTTCCAGCGTCAGTTCTGTAAGAGGAATTCCGGGAGTTTCATTTTCAGGCATGCTGTTCATCTGCGGGCCCCGCCATCGTCAACGGCATAATCCATCAATTTCTGGCTCATCTGCCCGCCAGTTGCTGCTGACGGCAAAACCAACGCAACCGAGGCCTAACGGCCCCTGACCACAGGGCAGCAGGTTGTTAATCCTGACCGCACGCTGGCCAAATGCGGTTTCAGTCGAGAAAACCCATCTGACGCAGCTTGTCCATGGTCAGTTGGCTGGAACCCGTCCGTCCGGAGGCCTCGCCACCGGCCAGCATGGCGGCCACCGTACGACGCACATACTTGCCGAGCATGTCGGTTTCAATATTCACGGCCTGCCCCGCCGCCAGTGCTGCCAGTGTGGTCTCCTGCAGAGTGGTGGGAATAAGGGCTACGGAGAACGCGGATTCCGTCACCTCGACCAGCGTCAGGCTTATGCCATCGATGGCAATGCTGCCCTTGGACACCATTTGCGATGTAAGTTCAGGCGGGGCCGCAAATTGCCACAACTGCTCGCCATCCGCCCCGTGCGGACGGCTGCTAAGCCGGGCCATGCCATCAACGTGCCCGCTGACAAAGTGCCCGCCCAAACGCGAGCCGACAGCCAGGCTCCGCTCCAGGTTGACCCGCTGACCCGCCCGCAACTGCCCCAGCGTTGTCCGCCTCAGGGTCTCAGGCACGGCGTCAAAGTCGGCCACCGTACCGTGTATGGCGGCCACCGTCTGACAGGCCCCACTTATGCAGATGGAGTCGCCCAGGCGCGTATCGGCCATCAGCGGGCCGAGTTCTACGCTTAGCCTCGTGCCGCCCGCGGTTGGTCGTACACCGTGCACCTTGCCGACAAATTCAACCAGTCCTGTGAACATGACCGTAGAGGATACCACGGCGGCCAGTGCCCTGCAAGCAGTTCGATGGCGGAAAGATTGCCGGTCGCGCCGGTGGCCCCCCCACATCAGCCCCTGGCCCCTGATTAAGCCCGGCGCCCCCAAATAAGGCAATGCATTGTTGGACCGATGTTGTTAGAATACCCCCGCCCGCCGGACGGCGGTGAGGCTGCGGACCAGGTGAAATAATAAAAAGACAGATCAGGACAAGGATCAGCGTAACATGAGTGACAAAATTGCAGCTCTCGAGCAACGGCTGGACAGCTACGACCTGAACGAGCGGCAGAATGCTCTGGGCGAACTTCTTCGCCTGGTGGAAGATGGTCAGATCACTTTGCCGCCCGCCTCGCGTCAGGTGAATCTGCACGCCCACAGTTTCCATAGCTACAACGCCTGGGGCTACTCACCGAGCCACATTGCCTGGCGAGCACGGCGCGAAGGGCTGAGCGTGGTTGGCCTGGTCGATTTCGACGTGCTGGACGGCGTAGACGAGTTTTTCGCCGCCGCCTCGCGGGTGGGCATCCCGGCCATTACCGGCATGGAGACGCGGGCTTATATTCCGGAATTCTCGACCCGCGAAATCAACTCACCAGGCGAACCCGGCATTTCCTACCACATGGGCTGCGGCTTCATAAAATCAGAAATCTCCGACCCTTGGTCAATGGAATTTGCAGCAACCATCCGCCGCAATGCTCAAGCTCGCAATATCGAGATGCTGCGACGCGTCAACCAGTATCTCTCGCCGGTCGAGGTCGATTACCAGGCCGACCTGCTGCCGCTCTCGCCGTCGGGCACGCCCACCGAGCGACATATTTGCCTGGCTTACGACAACAAGGCAGCCGCCATCTTCCCCGACCGGGCCGGACGGGTGGCCTTCTGGTGCGACAAGCTGGGCATGGAGGCCGACAAAATGGAGGCCATGGTGGATGATCCGGCAGCGCTGAAGGCGGCAATCAGGGCGAAAACCATGAAACGCGGCGGAGTGGGTTACATGCAGCCCACGGCCGAGACCTTCCCGCTGATGACCGACGTGAACCGTTTCGCCCTGGCCCTGGGGGCCATCCCCACCCTCACCTGGCTGGACGGCACCAGTCAGGGCGAGCAGGATATTGAAGAACTGTTGACCCTGCAGATGCGCCATGGAGTTGCAGCCGTCAACATCATCCCCGACCGTAACTGGAACATAAAAGATCCGGCAACGCGGGCCTTGAAAGTTGGCAAACTGGTTGAATTCGTCCAACTGGCCGACAGCAAACACCTGCCAATTGTGGTGGGCACCGAAATGAACGCCCCCGGGCTGAAGTTTGTGGATGATTTTGACGCCCCCGAACTCGCCCCGGTGGTCGACTCCTTTATCCGCGGCGCATGGATCATGGTAGGCCACACCGTCGCAGCCCATAGCGAAGGCCGAGGCTACCTCAGCCCGTGGGCCCAGGCTAAATTCGATTCGCTGCAGGATCGCAACGCACACTTTGAAGAGCTTGGTCGGAAGTCCTGCGGCGCATGCTGAAAACGCAGCTGGGTTTCATCCCAGAGCTCGCGGCAGGGCGTCGAGCAACTGCTGGATTTGGTCGAGGGTGTGGCTGGCCGTCAGGCTGATTCGCAGTCGGCTGCCGCCACGAGGCACCGTGGGCGGTCTGATGGCCGGCACCAGGATGCCCTCCGCCAGCAACCTCTCGCTGGCCTCGACAACCTTGGCCGCATCGCCGACTATAACCGGGACAATGGGCGAATCTCCGGCAATGGTCTTAAGGCCCAGCAAGGCAATCTCTTTACGCAGCAGGACCGACATCTCCAGCACCCGATTGCGGCGCTCGGGCTCGCTTTTTATGACCTCCAGAGCCGCCAGAGCTGCCCCGGCTTGGGCAGGCGACATGGCGGTCGAATAAATGAGGGTCCGGCCCCTGTTGGCCACCAGGTCAACCAGGTTCTGCCGCCCGCTTATGAACCCGCCCTGCCCTCCGAGGGCCTTGGACAAGGTGCCCACAGTGGCTGTAATGGCCGATGCCGGAAGCCCATGTGCCTGGGCCAACCCCGCCCCGGAACTACCATAAAGCCCCGTGGCATGGGCCTCGTCCACCAGCAGCATGGCACTGGCCTGCCGGCACAGTTCGGCCAGGTCGGCCAGTGGAGCAGCATCGCCATCCATGGAGAAGATCGACTCGGTCATGACCAGTCGCCGCCGATAGCCGCCCCGGGCGGCCAGTTTCCGCGACAGCGATGCCAGGTCGTTATGATGCCATCTGGCAAGCCGGGCTCCGCTCAGGCGGGCTCCGTCAATCATCGAGGCGTGACACAGCCTGTCGGCCAGCACCAGGTCGCCCGGCCCTACCAGCGTGCCGATTGCCGCCAGATTCGCCATGTAGCCGGTGGGCAACACAATGGCAGCTTCGGCCGACTTCAGCCCGGCCAGTTCCTGCTCCAGCCTGTCAAGCAATAGGTGATGGCCCGTTATCAGCCCGCTGGCTCCGCTGCCGACGCCATAGGTACGGGCGGCCTCGGCGGCGGCGGTCGCCAGTCGGCTGTCGGCTGCAAGCCCCAGGTAATCGTTGGATGCAAACTGCAGGACATGCCGCAGGTGGGCCCCGCCGGCCACGGCCGCGGACGCCGAAGACTCGCTGGCAGGCGGCAGAGCCGAACAATCGGCCGGTTGCCCGGGCCCGAAAGCGCAGTCGCCCGGAGTCGCCAACAGGTCGATCATCGGCCGGCAGGCACTGTCGGTTGTGCGCAGGCGCCGCCGGAGACTGTCGCTCTCAAGCTTCGCCAGGGCCTCGGCCATCCATTCGTCCGCCGGCATCAATCCTGCTCCTTCTGTACGCCTGATGCGCTTAGCCCGTGCCGCTCCAGCATCCGCTCCGCCATCTGTCGCACCCTGTCACGCAGTTCGGCAGGCTCCAGCACCTCCACCTGGTCGGCGTAACCCATAATCCACCAGATGATTTCGTCCAGCCCCTCCACCGACACATCGTAAATGATGCGGCCATCATCCTGCCAGCTGATTTTCTGCGTCGAGTGCCACTTCACTTCGGCCACGTTGGCCGCTACCAGCGGCTCGAACCGCAGGCGGACATTGTACCGCTTATCGCCGCGAATGAGTCGCCAGGCCAGCCCCAGGTGCTGCTCCAGAGTCTGCTTCGGCGGATCGAACTGCTCGTCGGCCAGGACCGCCACCGATGCCACCCGTCCCAGCTTCAGCGTACGCACATCATCGTGCTGCCGACTATGGCCGATGACGTACCAGGCCCGGTCGTGGAAGACCAGCCAGTAAGGCTCCAGCACCAGGGCGAGCTGTTTTCGGTCATGGAACGAAATGTATTGCAGCTCCACCGGACGGCGGTGGGCCAGGGCCTTGCGCAATGTCTCGTAAACCGGCCCCAGGTCGTCGTGCCGGGCAATGCGCCCCCGCCGAATGGATATGCCTTCGGCCAGCCTGCCCACTGCCGAGCGAATGCCGAGCGGAAGCTGGCTCTCGATTTTCCGGGCCGCATCGATGGCCGGGGCCATGAGCGGCACGCCCTCATCGTGCGAAACCTGCTGCGAGAGGGCAATCAGGCTGAGCGCTTCCTCGATATTCAGGTTGATGGGCGGCAACCAGAAGGTGCGATGAATGCTGTAGCCGCCCTGCTCGCGGTCGAAATAAAACGGTATGCCGGCCAGTTCCAGCATGTTCATGTCGCGGTACACAGTGCGTTTGCTTACGCCGAGTTCCTTGGCCAGGTCCTCGGGCCGGAATTGCTGGCGAGACTGCAGCAGGGTGATAATCTTAAGCACTCGATGCAGGCGACTTACGTCCATGGCAGCCAACTCCTGGTCAGAAGATGCGGGTCAGGATGCCCATTGCACTCACGATAAATCGAGTTGCCCGTCCTCCCACGGCATAGAGGTCTCGGCGGCAATGCGAATCAGCCGAAAGCCATTGCAGGTGCGCCGAATGGCCAGCGGCAAACGGGCCGCGCCAATTGTTTGCAGATCGCGGAACACAGTCCGCCGACTGACGCCGAAGGTTGACGCCAGCCTGTCAACCGTCACCTCATGGTGCTGCATCAGCCACTGCATGCGCAGCACGCGGACGATTCGCTCTCCTGCCCGGCCGGTTTGCCGCCCGCCAGCCTCAAGCTCCCTCGAAATTTCACTCATGCCAGACCATCCCCTTTTTTGCAGGTGAAGCGGGACAAGCCCCAACTCCACAGGGGGGATTATGGCACAAGCCGGTGACAGCATTATGTCACCGCCAAAGACGAAAAATCCAGCAATATAAGTTTTTTTAATGCCTTGGCACTCAAGAGATTAGACCAAATGGCCGGCGTCATCCAGCCGTCCACCTGCTCGGCCGGAAGGCAGCCGCGATGTCACCGCAAAAGTGCTCCTTCGCCAGGGATTTCATGGGCGCCACACTTCGGCACGAGGTGCGGGTGGCCCGCGTGAGGACGGCAGCTTCAGCTGGTATTGGAGGGGCGGTCGGATTTTTCGGCCTCGTCGGCTCCTGCGGCAGCCTCGTCACCGGTTGCGGTCCCTGGGGCGATGCTGGTCACCGCTGCGGCCAGGGGCGTCGTGGCATCGGATGAGCCTTGCGGCGCTGCCGACTGGCCCTCGGGCTGTCCTCGTCCCAAGAGCCCGATGGCGGCCAGCGAGGCCCCCACAAGTCCAGTGCACAGCAGAACATGCCAGGCCCGCCCTTCCCACCAGGTCATGGCCATCAGTCCCAGGGCCAGGTCGACGATAAGCAGGGCCAGGCTCACGTTGCGGACGGTACGCATCTGCCTTATGACGCCCACGGCCACGCCGATCATGCCCGCCGACAGGCTGAACAGATAGGAGTACGGAAAGCCCGTGGCGTTGTCCATCATCAGCACTACCTCGAACAAACTGCCGCCGAAGGCCACCACCAGGCCCAGAAGCGCCACGCCCTGGACCGTCTCGCGGCGCAATTGCGTGCGTCCGACCAGGGCCAGCACGACCAGGGCGACGCCCGCCGGCACAAGGAAAAACTGCGGGTGACGTTCGAAACTGATGCCCTGCCAGCGCCACATGCTGAAAGCGGCGGCAGCCAGGGCCAGGGTGGCAAAACGGATCAGGGTTGTCCGGTCGCGAATACGCGAAGCAATCAGGTAAAGCAGCCCAAGGGCCAGGAAAACCGCCGTAGACATGTCGAACTGGTCTTCGTAGGCGGCCATAATGGCTCCGGCCAGAGGCGCCAGAGGCAGAAACAGCGTGGCGGTGAAAAAGAGCGGACGTCCGAAGAGAATCATCCGCCGCCGATGTTCCAGCAGAAGGCTTACCGGCAGCATGGCCAGCGAAATAATTACCACCAGCACGGGCCACCATCGTCCAATGGCCTCAATCGCCTCCCAGCGGCGCCCGGCATGCATCAGCAGAAGGCAGGCCAACGAGGCCATCGACAGGTAGGCCAGGTAGATGAAGAAGACGCGGCGGAAATCGCGGCCGACCCAGGCAAAATAGCTACTCAGAGTAAGGCCGACGAACAGTCCCATGGCCAGGTTTGCTGCGGCCGGCCACTCTTCCCAGGCCGGGTCGCTTCGTCCGGCATTCAGGGCAAAGGCAATGTAGAAGCCCAAGGACACAAGGGCCACTATTACCGACATGTGCCTGGCCGGCGTGTTCAGCAGACTCCACGGCCCGCGCAGCCGGTTGAGTTTCCAGCCAATTGCCATCCACAGCACTGCTCCGCTGGCAAATATCAGGCTGTTGACCGCCAGACGCTCGGCCGTCCAGGGCCCGGGCCCCTGGCGCCAGTGCCAGATGCTAAGCAGGAATTCGATGCTGATGATTACCGCCGGGTAGAGCAACTCCGGACGCCGATGCAATATCGACCAGGTGAAAAACACCAGCGCCAGCACACCAACCATGACCACGGCCGCAGGCCGATAGAGGAAAAACGCAGCAAGTGTCGCGGCGGCAAAGCACGATATGCAACTGGCGGTAAAAATGCCGGTGGATGCATGACGCTCTTCCCTGTAGAGGGCGCACCACCTGGACAGCAGGCGCATAAACTGACCCTCGCCCAGGTAAACCAGAAGGTGGGCGGCCCCGTAAGCTCCAAGAGCAATAATCAGATAATCC
>JAWLHX010000034.1:0-39135 GCA_041690105.1 Phycisphaerae bacterium | reverse complement strand
TTCGGCGGAACGCCGACGCGCGGCCAACCCCAAGTCGCGCCCAACATGGACCCGAATCTGGTCTGGAGTCCCGAGTTTGATCCTCGTGGGGCCATCTTCAACAAGAGCGTGCAAGTCGAACTTTCTTCGCGCACGGCCGATGCCGAAATCCGCTATACGCTCGATGGCTCGGAGCCAGATGAATCGTCGACCCGCTACAACGGCCCCTTCGACCTGTCCGATACCACGGTTGTCAAGGCCCGAGCATACAAGGCTGGTATGAAGCCCAGCACAGTCGAGTCCATGAAGTTCACCCGGACGGAGGCGCCGCTGCCTGCCAATCCGTCGCCCGATGCCGACCCTGGCCAGCCGCCGTTCGAGGTATTCCAGAAGCCAAACCTGAACTGGCAACCGCCGCCGAAGCCCGAAAAGGCTGACGAGTAGGCCCAGTAACGCGGGGGCGAATAGAACGAGTGGGCATACCCGAGGCGTCGGCAGGCGCATAAACCAGGCTGCCTGCCGGTGTCCATAAGCGGCCCCTTGCCAGCAGACGCAATCTGCTCTAGTGTAAATGAGTCGCGGCAATGGTGCCGTGGCATCGGGGGCCGATGAGCGAGGGGGGGGAAGCTGATGAATCTTTTTCAGTTGCTGAAGAAGGACCATGACGAGGTTGAAAAGCTTCTGGAGCGTTTGAAGGATTCCAGCGAGCGAGCCGCCAAGAGCCGCAAGAGTGGGCTCGAAAAGCTGCACCAGTTGCTGATTCCTCACATGGAAGCCGAGGAAGAGGTTTATTACCAGGCTCTGGTTGATGTCGGCGAGAAGGACGTTGCCTTCGAGGGCATGGAGGAGCACCGGGCGGCTCGGGCCGTGCTGAGCGATCTGGAAGCCATAGACGTGACTGACGAGCGATGGAAGTCGCGCGTAAAGGTGCTGGGCGAGCTTATTCTGCATCACGTCGAAGAAGAGGAATCGGAGATGTTCGACAAGACGCGGGAACAGTTCGACGACCAGCAGATTGACCAGCTTGGAGACCGCGTCCAGCAGCGCAAGCGCAAAAGCATGCACTGATCGCATTTAGTGGCCCGGTTGCCCGGCGGTCGGCGTTTAGTCCATTACAACTTGTTGCTCATCAGGAAAGAGACTTTCGACATGATTATCACCCGTAGCGCGCGGCCCACGCTTTCGGCAGTCGAGATGGATTGCGGCGACGTGCTGCATTTTATACTGGCCGACGGCACGGCCCGCGACATTTATCTGCTGGAGACGTCGGCCGAGGTCTTCGAGACGACGGTCGAAAAACTGCAGGTGGAAAAGCCGGGAGCGGTCACAAATTACCGATTCCGCTGCCGGCTGAAGGTTGACGATCCGCAGACGGAAGAGTCGCAGGAGGTGGTGATTGAGCGCGAAGTTGCCACCCAGCGCAGCTTCTACGAACCTACCGAAGTGCTGGGCGTCAGGCTGTGGTTTGATGCCTGCGACGACATTTTTGATTTTCTGACCGAGACGCACGGCGACTGCCGGCCGCGGAAGCAGGCCCGGTTCGCCCTGCAGGACGTCCGTCTGCGCATCTGCCCGCAGAATCTGCTGCCATGGTGCCCGTTGCCGCAGGACGGTCTGCGCGTGGAAGACTGCTACAACGGCGAGGATGTGTGGCTCGGGGCTTACTTCGGGGCCTCCGCCCACGGTGGGCTGGACATCAACCACCCGCGCGGAACTCCCATATGGGCTCCGCTGGACATTGACGACCACTGGCTCTTTAACAGTGTGCAGGCCGGCGATAACAATAATCGTTGGCGCGGGCTGCACCGCTGGCCCGATGGCTCCACCTGGGTAATCCAGGTTCATCACCTTATTCATCTGCTGATGGATGAACACACGCCCATTGCCGCCGGTACTCATTATGCCGAAGGAGCCGGCGTCTGGGTCGGCAGCCACGATCACAGCCATTTTGTGTTTAAAATTCGCGAACCAGGTGCCGACGAGAGCGACGACATTCTGCTGGACCCGTGGATTCTCTTCTGGCAGATGTACCGCGATGGGGCGGCCGACGCGAAGCTTGCAACTCAGCAGACGGCTGGCCAGTGAATCGGCTGTTATAAAATGCGAGTGCATCAGTCGGCACGCTAAGCTTGATCAGCAGGACTCTGAGGGGGGGACTGATTGTGATTGAAGGCCGCACCATAATCTGTTTTGCCAGTGGGTACAATGCGCCGCCCACCAGCAAGCATCATGTCATGCATCTGCTGGCCGAGCGCAACAAAGTACTGTGGATAAACTACCACGCTTCGCGCATGCCAACGGCGGCCGCCTCGGACGTCAGGCGCGTATTCCGCAAGTTGGCCCAGGTGAGGCGCGGACTGCAGAACCCTCGGCCGAATCTGCACGTGCTGACCCCGCTGGTGCTGCCGCTGCCGGGGAGCCGATGGGCCCAACGCCTGAACCGCCGCCTGCTGAAGTCGCAGATTCACCGGGCCCTGCGTCAGCTGGATTCTGCCGGCCCGCCAGCCCCGGCCGCCGCCGCTACCGACAATCCAGAGCGCTCCCCGCGGCAGGTATGGTCCTTTTCGCCCGATGTTTCGTACCTGCTGGGCGAGTTCGACGAAGAGAAGGTCATCTATTATTGCGTCGACGATTTCGCCAGCTTCAGCGGCTACGATAAGCACCAGGTTCTGCGCGATGAGGCCGAGATTTGCGCCCGGGCCGATCTTGTCATCACCACGGCGGCCGAGCTGCAATCGGCCAAGGCGCCGCTCAGTCGGCAATGCCTGCTGGTGCGACACGGGGTTGATTACGAGCACTTTTCCCGGTCGGTCAGCGAGGCACTTGCCGAACCCGATGAGTTGGCCGACATTGGGCATCCGCGGCTGGGATTCTTCGGTTTGCTTCGCGACTGGGTCGACCTGGACCTGCTCGCCGGCGTCGCTCGCCGCCGTCCGCAATGGCATTTTGTGCTCATCGGCGACTCCACCGTCAGCCTGGCCCCATATCTTCAGCTAAAGAATATGCACTTTCTCGGTCGAAAAGATTATGGCGAGTTGCCGCGCTATTGCCGGGGACTTGACGTCGGTCTTATACCGTTCAAACTGAACGATCTGACCATGGCGGTCAACCCGATCAAGCTGCAGGAGTACCTGGCCGCAGGCTTGCCGGTGGTATCAACTCCATTGCCGGAGGTCGTGGCCTGCAGCCGCTCGGCCGAGTGCGGCAAATCGGTCCTGGTGGCCGATGGAGTGGATGAATTCGAGCAGGCCATTGCCCAGGCCCTGGCAGAGGCGAATCTGCCCGATGACCAAGCCGTCGCCATTCGCCGGCGGCGCAGCCAGGCCATGCAGAGCGAAACATGGCAGGCTAAACTGGATCTGATAGCCCGGCACCTGCAAGAGCCGGACAGTCGGCAAATGCTGATTAAGGAGCGTACGGCGTGAAAATAATTGTTGTCGCTGGAGCACGGCCCAACTTCATGAAAATCGCCCCGCTGATGGAGGCTTTCGCCGCCCAGCCCAACATACAGGCTCTGCTGGTGCACACCGGTCAGCACTACGACGAGAAGATGAGCCACCTCTTCTTCCGCGAACTTGGCATTCCCACGCCCGACATTAACCTGGGCATCGGTTCGGGCAGCCACGCCGTGCAGACGGCCGACGTGATGAAAGCCTTCGAGCCGGTCTGTTTGGAGCACAAGCCCGACGCCGTGCTGGTGGTTGGCGACGTCAACAGCACAATCGCCTGCGGACTGGTGGCCGTAAAGTTGGGCATCCGCCTGATTCATGTCGAGGCCGGCCTGCGCAGCTTCGACCGCACCATGCCCGAGGAAATCAATCGGCGACTGACCGACGCAATCAGCGACGTGCTCTTCTGCACCGAGCAGAGCGGGGTCGATAACCTACTGCGCGAAGGCGCCGAACCTGCCCGGGTGCACCTGGTTGGCAACGTCATGATTGACACCCTCTTGAAGAACCGCGAGAAGGCCGACAAGTCGCGCATCTTGGACGAGCTTGACCTTCAGCCGCGCGGCTATGCCCTGGTTACGCTGCATCGCCCGGCAAATGTCGATAATCCGGAAGTGCTTGGACGCCTGCTCGATGTGCTGGCCGTCATTCAGCAGGAATTGCCCATCGTCTTCCCCATTCACCCGCGTACGCGGAAGAACTTGGAATCGTTCGGCCTCTCGGAGCGCATCGGGCAGATGAAGAACGTCAGACTGGCCGACCCGCTGGGCTACCTCGACTTCCTGAAGCTGACCAGTTCGGCCCGCGTAGTGCTGACCGATTCGGGCGGCATCCAGGAAGAAACCACCATTCTCAAAGTAGCATGCCTGACCCTCCGCGAAAATACCGAGCGCCCGGTCACGGCCACCGTCGGCTCCAACCGCATTGTGGGCACCAACCCCGACAACATCCTGGCCGCCTGGCGCGACCTGGCCAAGGTCGACCCGTCAACTTTCGGCACTCCGCCTACGTGGGACGGACAAGCGGCGCAGCGCATAGCCCGGATAATTGCGGAGATGTAGCAGACCCGCACGGCCGCAGCGCATACAGCAAATGGCAGTGAGTTGTCTGCGTTTTTGGGCCTGCGCAAAGCTATCATGGCCTGGCCCGCGGCCAGACCATGGCACCGCCGCTCGTTTGTCAGCTGCATCAGGCCATGCGGGCTGGTGGATTCTGATCGCGGTGCAGGCGTTCGATGTTCCTGGCCCCGCGGCAATGGCTGACCATCGGCACGCTGAAGAGCGAAGGCTCGGGGTCGTTGAGCGTCGCCAGCAGTTGGACATTGGTGCTGCTGACCTTGCGGGTGAGGGCGGCAAGGGCCCTGCCTCCATACTCGGCGGAGCTGCCCTCGTGCACCTTTTCGTAGAGCCCGTCTATGGCCGATGGTCCTTTGGCTTTTGAGAGGTCGACCAGATCTTCGCGCAAGGCCAGCATCAGGCTGGTCTCCCACGGTCCGGCATGGTCACCGGCTTCGGGCAGCTCGTCGCGGACCAGTTCGTATCCGGTGAAGGCCCAGGGGATGACGCCGCGGTCCCGGTAATAGAGCTGGCATGCGGAGCGGGCCACCGACAGCAGCGGATAGTGCCCGGCGGCGATGACGAGCACTTTAAATCCGAAACTGGCCATCTCGTGCAGAATGTGCACCAGCAGCGAGACCATCATTTCGCTTCGCTCGAAGGAGGAGTCGCCCATGTAACCGGGGCGGAAGTTATCCTTTGGCAGACCATAATCGGCCGCAATGAGGCCGTCGGGATCATGATTTGCGTCCATCAGGTGATGTTCACGCTGATCGCCATAGAAGAGCGGGGGAAAGACGACGCCACCGGTCTCGCGGGCGATGTTCATGCAGACGCCGTGGATTTTGACCGCATCAAGACCAATGCAGTTATGACGGCCATGCCATTCCAGCCCGCCGATAGGCAGATAGGCCACGGGGTGGGCCGTGCGAGCCTCGATAATTTGGCCGGGCAGCATTTCCTCGAAACGAACTTTTTTGGTCACGGTCGGATTCCCCGAATCGATTAAGAAGAAATTGAATTTATACAGCAGCCCCCGGCGGTGCCGCGAGTTGCCGTTGCCGTACCCTTCCCCCTTGACGGGGGAAGTGGCCCGAAGGGCCGACGGGGGTGACTTGCCCGCCGCGGACGGCAACCAATCGGCCGTCGGCACCCTCACCTGTCTCCGGCATATGCCGGAGACATCCTCTCCCGTCAAGGGAGAGGAGTTACAGCAACGGCAAAAACCCGTTGTTACCCTTCCCCCTCGACGGGGGAAGTGGCCCGAAGGGCCGATGGGGGTGAAGCCGTTGATTGTGCACAAGAGCGGGAAGTTTTCCGCGCAGCAACACCCTCACCTGTCTCCGGCATACGCCGGAGACATCCTCCCCCGTCAAGGGGGAGGAGTTAAAAGCCACGGCAAAAACAACAGCGTCAGCAACAGCAACAGAAGAAGCATCCCCCGGCAGTGCCGGGGGCTTTAACGGCAACAGCAGCAGCAACAGCAACGTCGACACCCTCACCTGTCTCCGGCATACGCCGGAGACATCCTCCCCCGTCAAGGGGGAGGAGTTCACAGCCACGGCAACAGCCACAACAAGCGGAAATGGCGACTTCTTACTTCTTCGCCTTGCCGACCTTCGGCGTCTTGCTTACGCCAGGGATGAAGGTGTCGTCGGGCTTCAAAGCCAGCACGAATTCGGCCAGCAGGTCGATGGCATTGTCGACGTCCTTCAGGCTGATGACCTCATTCGGCGAGTGCATGTAACGGTTCGGGATGCTGACCAGTCCGGCCGCCACACCGGCGCGGTTAATCTGGATGACGTTGGCGTCCGTGCCCGTTGCTCGCGGCTCGGCCTGTATCTGCACGGGAATCTTATGGGCCTCCGCCACCGCTTCCAAAACATCGCCGACGACCACGTTAATGTTTGGACCGCGGCCGACCATCGGCCCCTTCCCCACCTTCGCCGCTCCAACCTTCTTCTTCTCCACGCCCGGATAATCGCCCGAGAAGCCCACGTCCACGGCAATGCCCACGTGCGGATCGATTTCGAATGCGGCTGTCCTGGCTCCGCGCAAACCAAGCTCTTCCTGCACCGTGCTTACGCTCCACAGCGCCACCTTCAGCTTCTTGCGCGCCACCTGCAGCATGGCCTCGGTGACGACAAACGCCCCGATGCGGTCGTCGAAGGCCCGGGCGCAAGCCAGGTCGTTCAGCAGATATTTCATCTCGGCGTCGATGGTTACCGGGTCGCTCACGCGGACATGCTTGCGGGCCTCCTTGTCGTCGCTGGCGCCAATGTCGATAAACAGGTCTTCGTACTTCGGGGCGCTCTTGCGCTGCTCGTCGGTCAGCAGGTGGATGGGCAGACGGCCGATGACGCCAGGTGTGTCGCCCTTGCGGCCGTGGACGATGACTCGCTGGCCCGTCAGCACGTTGAGGTCGAAACCGCCGATGGGCTGGAAGTAGCAGTAGCCGTTCTCGTCGATGTGCGTAATCATCAGGCCGATTTCGTCGACGTGTCCGGCAAACATGACACGCAGCGGCGCGTCCACGTTGATACCTGCCATGACGTTGCCATGGACATCGGTGCGGACAACTTCGGCCACATTCTGCACGCGGCGGCGGATTACTTCCTGGGCCTTCTCTTCGTGGCCGCTCGGACACCACACGCCCATCAGCTCTTCCAGAAACGCCTGACGATCCTTCTGCATGCTTCGCTCCTTATTTATGGTCGCCATAGATTGGCAAAGCACCGATTTTAAGCTTCAACGCCTGCCTATGCAATAGTAACAACGCCTCGAAAAATCGGCTGCCCCTTGAACTTGCCTAACGAATTGCAGAGAATGGCGGGCATTGCGGTCCTTGACGGAGGCGGCGACGCAGCTTCGTTTTTTGCGGCAGCGGAGACGGGAGAGGGCAGATATGAGCGCAGTCGGTCGCGGCAAAAGCAACATTGACTGGTCGGTTTTTCTTGGGCAGCGACTGCCGGAGATCTTCGACCAGCTTGCGCCCGACAGACTGGTGCTGCTGGCCGGCCGCCCCGAAAGTCAGGACCGTCTGCACAGTCATGCCCATCCGGAAATGTGTGTGGTACTGGGCGGACGCATTCGCATCATCACCGAAACCGAGCCCCTGCTACTGGAGGCCGGGCAGGTTTTGCTGGTTGCTCCACGCATGTGGCACTCCAGCACAGCGGTCGGCCGCAGTGCCGAGACGCTCTGGCTGGGGGCCACGCCTAACCACATGGGCGGATCCGTGGCCCGGCTTTCGACCCGCGGCCACAGTCGCACGGTTGGCGGGCTGGATTTTCTGGACTTCCGCCCGGGGAGCATTCTAATGCATCGGCTGGTTGACGAGGCCGTGGCCCGCGAGGAAGGCTACATCCGCATGTGCCGGTCGCTGCTGAACGAGCTTTGCACCCTGGCCCTTCGCAGCCTGTCGCGCCACGGTCGGCAATTGCCGGCCGACGAGCAGTTCTCCTCGGCCCAGATTGTCACCTACAATGCCCGCCATTACATTCAGAAGAATTACCACCATCCGCTGACCCTGGCCCAGATAGCCCACCACGTGGCCCTCTCGCCCAACTACCTGGCCAACCTGTTCAAGCGGCAATTCGATCGCACCATCATCGACTACCTGACTGAGGTCCGCATCGAGGAGGCCAAGCGACTGCTTCGCGAGACGGAGCTGAAGGTATCCCGCATTGCCAGCGAGGTGGGCTACAACAGCCCATACTATTTCAGCCGTGCCTTCAAGCAGGTGACGGGTCGCTCTCCGAGGCAATTCAGGTCGGCTCCGGACGAAATAGATACCGTCAGCAATTCGTAGAATAGTGCAACTTTATTATTCTCCAGATCATAGCATTAGCATTCGCGGCGGGTTAACATCCCTGACATAAACCTGCCGTGTGGACGGCAGACCAGGCGAAGACGACCTTCAGAGGGAGATTGAGTACTATGGCCAAGCTGGCAATTCATGGCGGAGCGAAAACCTTGCCCCAGGGCAGCGGAGTTAAGTGGCCGCAATTCGACAAGAAGGACGAGACGGCCCTGCTGAAGGTTTTCCGCAGCGGCAACTGGTGGCGCGGCGGCACAATTGAGCTGCAGGCCGCCAGCGTGTGCGGAAAGTTTGAGCGCGATTTCGCCGCTTACCAGGATGCCCCGCACGGCCTGGTTTGCTGCAACGGCACCATTGCCGTGGAACTGGCCCTGAATGCCGCGGGCGTAAAGGCCGGCGACGAAGTCATCGTGCCCGACCTGTCGTTCGTGGTCAGCGCCTCGGCCGCCCTGCCGCTGGGCGCGATTCCAGTCTTCTGCGACTGCGACCCGGCCACCTATCAGATGGACCCGAAGGTGCTGGAGTCGCTTATTTCACCGCGGACTACGGCCATCGTCATCGTGCACTTTGCCGGATATCCGGCCGACCTGGACCGCATCGTCAAGATCGCCCAGAAGCACAAGCTCCCGCTCATTGAAGATTGCGCCCACGCACAGGGCACACAGTGGCGCGGCAAGGGCGTCGGATCGTACGGCATGTACGGCACCTTCAGCTTCCAACAGTCGAAGGCCCTGACCTGCGGCGAAGGCGGCATTGTGCTGGCTGCCGATAAGGAAGCCTGGCTGCGGGCCTACCGCTTCCATAACCTGGGACGCCTGGAGACGCAGGGCTTCTACGACTTCTACGAAAAGAGCAGCAACTACCGGCTGACCGATCTGCAGGGCGCTCTGCTGAATAGCCAGTTCGCTAAGATGAAGCAGCAGATCAAGAAGAAGAACGCCAACCAGAAGTACCTGTCCGACCTGCTGCGCAAAATCGGCGGCGTTGAGCCGCTGCCCGAGGACGAGCGCATCACCCGTCGCGGCAACTACTACTTCATCTTCAAGTACAATGCCGACCACTTCAAGGGTCTGCACCGCGAAAAGTTCCTGGAGGCCCTCCAGGCCGAGGGCGTCGGCGCCGGTCACAGTTACGGCAGGCCGATTCACAAGTATCCGCTCTTCCAGAACATGAAGGTGCCGCCGCGCTATAAGAACTCGCAGTACAAGAAAACCAGCTGCCCGGTTACCGAGCGCGTCATGGCCGACGAATTGTGCTCGTTGCCGCACAACTGGCTGCTGGCCGACAGGCGCACGCTGAAGAAGATGGCCGATGCCATTGTCAAGATCAAGGATAACGTGGACTCGCTGCTGTAATCTGATATATGATGGCTGCAACATTTCGAGCGGCGGCGGTGCCAGTACCAGAACCAGGATTGGCCGCCGCCGATCGTACATCATCAATCAAGGAGGCTGCCATAATGTACGCAGAAGAGGTCAACCAGTTTCGCATCGGTCTGGCACGGCTCGACATCACACCGCCCATAGGCTGCACCATGGTCGGCTATTCGCCGCGCGCAAGCAACGGCATCGGACACCGGCTTTATGCCGAGGCCATGTGTGTCCTGCCGGCCGAGGGCAAGGACGGCTGGATTCTAATCACCAGCGACGCCATTGGCTACAGGGCCGCCTACGTAGCCGAGGTGCGCAAGCGCATAAGCCAGGCCACAGGCATCAGGCCCGAGGCCATTATGATCAGCGGCACGCACACCCATAGCGGTCCCGGAACGATTCTGTTCGGCAGCGAAAAGCTGAGCGATCTGGACGCGGAATATCTCAACCATCTGGCCGACCTGCTGGTGGAACTGGCAGGCAAGGCCGCGGAAGAGGCCGCAAACTCGCAGTCGAGCCATTTCGAGGTGGCCTGGACCGAGGCGCCGCACCTGGCCAGCAATCGCCGCATACGCAGCCCGCAGGGCAAGTGGATGAACGAATGGCAGGATCCGCAGCACGTGCATCCCGGCTATTTCGATCCGACCATCATGCTGCTGGCCGTCCGCCGCATGGAAGGCGAAACCGACGACGCCCTGCTGGTCAACTATGGCGTGCATCCGGTGGTACTCGGCCCGGGCAGCATGAAGATTTCGTCCGACTGGCCCGGCTATATGAAGGACATGATCGAAGCCGTGACGGGTGTGGGCATGGCCGTGTTTGCCGCCGGCGGCGGGGCCAACATCAACCCGCTGATTTGTGTATCGCAGGGAGCCGAGTTGCCGCGCAAGATGGGCGAATCGGTGGCCGAGGTGGTCATCGAGGCGACGAAGAAGCTGTATCCGGTGAGCGGCGACGTGGTCACCTCGCACAGCGAACCGTGGAACATCGTCCGCACCCGCGATGCCAGCAAGCACACCGATCGTCCGGGCAGCAAGAAGGGCGACACCATCGGCACGGAAATTCAGGTGCTGCGGGCCGGCGACCTGTGCATCATCGGCCTGCCGGGCGAGTTGTTCAGCGAGTATAGCCGCATGATTCGCGAAGCCAGCCCCCTGCCCCACACCATGGTTGTATCGCTGGCCAACGATTACATCGGTTATCTGCCGACCAACGAGGCCCAGACGCAAGGCGCTTACGAAACAAACATGGCTCCGGCCGAACCGCTGGAAGAGTCGCTGATGGAACACGCCAGCCGCGCACTGGCCGGCGTAATGCTTGAGGAGAAGAAGGCGAAGAAGTAGACGCGGCGTAAAAGTTCTGAAGCTGACTGAAAACAACAGTGCCATGGCGGATGATTTTCTGCCATGGCACTATGTTTTTTTTCAAATGCAACTGTCACAATAACAGTCGCCTCACTTCGCGCCGGTCAATATACGCAGGTTGCTCCAACCGCCGACGTTGCCGCCGTTGCCTTCACGCTCGTAGATCTCGTCAACCGTCAGCGTCAGGCTTTTGGAGGTTACGCCGCCAAGGTCAAACTCGACGGTCTCGTTAGGCTTCTTTTCCAGATCGAACGTCTTCTTGCTGCCGTCGCTGAAGGTAGCGGTCAGTTTCTTGACCAGGTGGAAAGTGTTCTGCCAGTCGCCCTGGGCCAGCACCAGCTTGTCCAGCTTCGCTTCGTTGGCGAATTCGAACGTCAGCTTTGCGCCCGGCTTGTACTGGCCGATTACCCAGGCCGTGCCGGCGTTGCCGTCGAAGGCCCGCTCAATACCATACTCGGCATTGGGGAAGCAGTCGACCGGCTTCAGCACCGTACCGGTGGCAGGCGCGGCCACGTTAATGCCGGCCTTGGACAGATCGACGTTGGCCGCCTCTTCCTTAATATACTGGTGATCGTACTCGACCGGCTCGCGAAGCAATTCGCCCTTTAAGGTGACAGGCTCCTTGCCCCGCGGAGTGGCGATAAAGCGAACCTCAACCTCGGCCGCCTCATTCATCAACACAACAACCGTGGGCTCGCTGATGGTCAACTGGAACTTGCGCCCATCGGCAGCACCGTCAACTTCGCTGGCCGGGTCGCCCGTCAGCACCTTGATCCGGGCATCGTCGGCCACCTTACGGACGTCGCCCACGTAGGCCACCGGTTCAATTTCCACCGCGCCACCCTCGGCAGACAGCATCACCGGAATGGCAGAAAGTACGGGATACTGTCCGACCTCCCATTCAAAGGTGTTGGCGATCTGCCCACCGGGCCGCAGGAAGATTTTGGACTGGCGGGCCTGCTTGCCCTCCTTGTCCATCCACTTTGCGGTCCAGATGGGCCATTGCCGCGGGAAGACGTGGCCCAGGTCCGTCGGCCAGGGGTCGGCCTGCTGATCGTAAACCTGCCAGGTGAGGAAGGCCCCGAGGGCGTAACCCTTGAAGCTGCTGCACGATGGCCAGAGGGTGCCCTGCCCGTTCTTGGCCCAGGTGGCCTGCGAGGCGTTGGCCGCCCACTGGGCCAGTTCCTTTGCGTTCCAGCGAACGGCTTCCTGGTAGACCATATCGGGCGCCTTGATGCCGCCCTGCTTGGCGTTGCCACGCTCGCTGAGGCCTCCGTCAATGTACGTGCCGCTGGGCAGAACCATGGCTTCGACCACGGTACCGAACTTGCGCATCATCTGGCCCCAGCGCTCGTCGCCCGTAACGCGCGAGCCGATGGACATGATGAACACGTGGTCGGTCGTGTAGCCGCAATCCCAGCGCAGGCCCTTGCCGCCAAACTTGTCGCCTTCGCCGAAGATGGGCCAGCCGCCGGCCGTGACGCCCTGGTGAGCCACCAGGTCGTCCAGATTCTCGTCGTACTCGGCCAGAATCTGTTCCTTCTTCTGCGCGTCGGTCATCTGCTGGGCAGCAATGTACTGGCTGACGACGAAGATCATCGGACGGTTAGCGCCGCTGAGCAGAGCGCCGCCGGAGGCGTAGGTGTCGCGCCAGGTGTGAATAGGCGACGGCGAACGGCTGCGGGCCCCGCGATACAGCATCTGCTCGTAAAGCTGGTCGCGCGGCATGGTCATGTGACGGATGGTGATGGTCTCCTTCAGCTCCGGCCGCTCTTGGTCGCGCATGGCCTTCAGGGCCCAGCTGAGGTCGGCCAGAATCATGCCGTGCGTCCACTCGCCCTGCAAACGGGTCTGCATCTCCGACCACGAGCCGTCCCAGCACTGCGTGCGGGCCATCATATCCAGAGCGGCGATGGCACTTTTCATGCCGGCTTCGTCGCCGTATTCAGCGCAAATTCGCGAAACCTGCTGCGTGCGACCCTGGGCCACGATGGGGTGCTTGGCGTTAATCGGCTTGCCCTTCGGGAAGCGGTCGCTGTCGTAGGAGCCATGGTAGAAGTCGACCAGTTCCAGCCCGTCAATATAGAAGACGGCCGAGGCCGGCTCCAGGCGCAGGCCCTTCTCAATCGGAAGGCGCTTCTGGACAAAGGTCAGGTCTACGCCGGTAACGCGGGTAAAGTAATCGCGCGGCGGAACCTTGAAGACCCCGACCGTGTGGTCGAACGCATAGCCCCAGTCAATGTAAGCCTGGTGCGGATTGTCGCCAAACTTGTGCCGCACGGGAGTGTCGCTGATGACAACCGGGTCTTCGCCCTCGGCTCCCTGCACCTTGAAGTACGCGCCGAAGCGGACGTCGCCGGGGAAGTCCTCAGGCGTCTTGATCCAGAAGGCCATGCCGGTCGATTTTTCCAGCAGGTCGACCGGGCCGCCGAAGCGAATCTCGAGCCGGTCGGCAATGCCCTTGTGGTTGTGGTTCATGGGGATGTCGGTCAGGGTGACCTTCAGGCACTTGCCATCGCCATCGGCATCCCAGTCGCTACTCTCCTCCACCTTCACGTTGCCCGCGCCGCTGAATTCGGCCTTCAGCTTCTGCGCCGGGTACGACTCCAGCCGCTGTTGATTGACAGCATTGGCCGCGGCCTTCCGGAGTTGCGAGTCCTTGTACTTCAGGATTTCCTGCGGCGTTTTGCCCTGGGCCATTGCCTGCCCGACCAGAGCGAATGCCATGGCTGCGACAGCCAGGATGAGCATCATTTTTGTTGCCATTCGACGAGTCCTTTTCCTGTTTAGTTGGGATAAGCGAGAATATGCCCGTTGTGTTCCATTTACACCCTGCCGCAGGCAATAAGTGTCGCACAAAATGGCTCTTCCCGCCGATTAAGCGGCCCATGAAACTGATTTTCGCGTTATAATGATTCGCTGACAACTTGTGGCCAAATCAGTGTTTACCATCATTATTCTTCAAGCACGGTCAAATGGTTCAGGCATCGCAACAATCTGAGCACCCATCACGGGATGACGATGACGTTGCGCCTGGCACGTGCCCCCTGCCGCCGCACGGCAGCAGGCTGAAAAGCAGAAATCACCTGCAGATGGCCATGGGTGCCGCCCGACGAAGCTTCTCGAGTCTGCGACACCGCAACTATCGCCTCTACTTCGGCGGGCACCTCTTTTCCACCATCGGAGCCTGGGCCCAGCGAATGGCCATGGGCTGGCTGGTCTGGCAATTGACCGGCGAAGAGAAGGTACTCGGACTGGTCGGCGCCCTCGGGGCCGCCCCCATGACCTTTCTCGCCATCTTTGGCGGCCTGATTGCCGAACGCTTCGAGCGACGCAACATTATCCTCTTCACGCAGTCAACGGCGGCCATCATGCCGGCCCTGGTGGCCATACTGCTCATTTTCTATCCGCAAAGCGTAACCGTCTCGCTGCTGATGTTAATGGTGCTCATCCACGGCACCGTGATGGCCTTCGACGTTCCGGCGCGGCAGGCATTTGTTGTGGAGATGGTCGGCAAGGAAGATCTGCCCAACGCCGTGGCCCTGAATTCGCTGACCTTCAACCTGTCGCGGACTGTCGGGCCGGCGGTGGGTGGAGTGCTGCTGTTTCTGTTTGGCGCAGCCGCCTGTTTTCTGGCCAATGCCGCAAGTTATTTTCTGCTGGTAGCTGCACTGCTGATGATGAAACTGCCACGCATGAGCCTGGCTCAGCAACGTGGGGCGCGCATGCGCCATCCGCTGGGCGGCTTCTATTACGTTGTCAACCGCAGGCACATTGGCATCGCCCTCATACTGGTGACGGCAATGAGCATCTTTGCCTGGCCGCTGATCAACATTATGCCGTCTCTGGCCACCAGGCACTTCGGCCAGGGCCTGAGCGCCAGCCTCAACGCCGCCCCCGCCGAAGGCCGCACGGACCAATCGCCGCGGGCCGGCACCGCAAACCATGCGCAACCCGAGCAACCGGGCCAGGCGCTACCAACCACAGAGGCTGCCGAACCGGACATGGCCGCGACTCCCATGGAGCAGACGCCCGGAGGCCTGTCGGCCGAACAACAGTCCGAGGCGGTTGACGCCAAAGCCACCGCCGCAGCGCAGGCCGAATTGTCAACAAAAGACGAGAAGCGCTATACGCTGATCATGAGCCTGTTTGGCTTTGGCGCGTTTTCCGGGGCCATGACCATGGCTTACGTTGGCAGGTCCAAGCGGCGCAAACCTCTGATTTTCCTGGGCATCAGCCTATATGCTGCCGGGGTCATCGGCTTCACTTCGACAACTAATCTACTTTTGGCGGCCGTGCCGCTGGTGCTGACCGGGGCCGGCATGCTGATTTCCCTGGTGGCAATAAGCAGCTTCATCCAGATGACCGTGAGTGATCGCTTCCGCGGGCGGGTAATGGGGCTCTACACCTTTTTCTTCGTCGGCATGATGCCAGCAGGGTCGCTCGTAATCGGCTGGCTTGCCTCCTGGCTCGGACCGGCCCGGGCCATACAGGTAAACCTGGTTGCAGTGCTGGCAGTTACAGTAATTGTCGCACTTCTCTGGCTGGGTGCCGATGGCGACCCGCGACAGAATAAGGCCGCTGGCCTCTGAGCCTGCTGCGAACCAGCTTGCGCGGCTTGGGCTCGCTGAACAGAACCATCTGCGGAACCTGACCCGATATCAGCGCCGGAGCCACCAGGAACTGGACGAACTCCTCGGCCACTTCGCGGTACTGCTCAAACATGACGCCTTCAACGGCGCCGCCCGGCCCTCGGCCCACCATAATATAATGATTGGGCGCAGCATTGATGAAATCGTCCAGATCGTCCTTGTTGAGACGAATGCCAAACAGACCGTAAGCAACCAGTTGTTCAGGCACTCGCACGTTGACCAGGCGGAACGCCTGTTTGCCGGCCTCGGTATCGTCCGCCGCCTCGAACTGCTCGGGACTGACCAGGGTGGCAATCTCATCGAACCCGTTGGCTGAAGCACCAATACCCGGCGAACGATTTGTAACCCGGCTGGTCAGAAGCCGCGGCAGACTCGGGGCCACACCCGGCGGCGCAACATGCGCTGCACGATCGCCAAAATGGGTGTCGCGCGGATTGACAAAATTGATGAATCGGCCGCTGATATTCTCGAATGGCAGAGGGTCGTCGCGCGGCAAACTGCTGCCCAAAAAGACGATGTTGCCCACACGATTCATATCCTCCGGGTATTCATGGCCCGGAACCGCAGTGCCGTTGCCCGATTCGATGACGCATCCGTAGGCCAGTTGCACCACACGTGAACCAGCCGAAAACGCCATGATCGAAAGATGAGCCCCTTCGTCCTGCCGATGTCGCAAATCGTGCACCTGGCACATCTGCTGCAGGAGCTGCGACCCGCCCTGCTGAGCGGCCAGGTTGGTGTGCTCGGCAATCGGGTCGCGGGATTCCGACCAGTGCAGGGTGACAATCAGCAGCGGCCGCCTGTCGTGGATCCAGACCGATGGGCTGCCGGCAATCAGCTTGGCGGTGTGATAGAAGCCGTCAGGCGAATCGCCCGAACCTCCGACATAAACAATGAGCCGCGTGTCGTCTATCTGCAGGGCCGAGCTGGTCGCGTAGGTATTCATGCGCACGATGGCCGATTCCTGCTCGAACTCGGCGTAAACAAAATCGGCCGCCCCGTACAGGTCGCGCACGCGGTCGGCATTAAGGGGGCCCTCGACTTCTTCGGCCGTAAAAATACGCTTGGTGAAGGTACTGGAAGCCAGCGGCTCATCCGGAAAACTGCTGCCTGACGGTCCACAGCCCCCGGCTGAAATGGCAGCCAATGCAAGTAGCAGCAGGCAGATGCCCGTGGCTCGAAAAGCCGTTGTGTTATTCATCGCAGCACCCCCCGAGGCCGCGACCCGATGCAACAGGCCGCGTTAATTTTTTAGTGGCTGATCCGGCGTTCTGCCAATCGCATATTTCAGCGCACAAACTCGATACGACCGAAGAACTGTGGCGCGTGGAACTGCGGTCGCGGCAAGCCGATGGGCGACCACGAGGCAAATTGCTGATCGGTCTGACCGCCAAGCCGATAGAAGTTCGCCCGCCAGACGTCACAGGACTCGGGCGGCAGGTGCCTGGCATCGTTGACAAAATGAGCCCACGGAATCCGCACCACCAGGCTCCAGCCATTATCATCGGCCGATTCATCCTTGGTTGGCCCCTCGACCGTGCCGGCCACCTGCAGGCCAACCTCCAGCGAATGGTCTCTGTAGCCCTCGCCCCAGTCGCAATGCGTGCCCATCAGGTAATTGCCTGTGCAATTGATCTCGAAATTGTAATAGTTGAGCGGCTTGTCGGGGTTCGGAGCGACGAAAAACTCGACGCAGCTGTCCTGCCAGACGTAGCTGTTGACACCGACATGCCTGGCCGAGATGTGGCGGTCCTGGCAATCGTAACGCAGATAAATGGCATCGTCGCACCAGACGCCACGCACCTCGGTGGCTTGTTTCTCGCCCGACTTGTACCACGAGAACTGGTCGATGCTCAACGCAGGCACATCCTGCCAATAGCCCTGCTCGCGGGCCTCCATGGGCGGCGCTTCATCGCGGTACTGAAAACTGTAGCTCTTTTCGTCGGCCATTTTTGAGAGGAACCTTTCGTTACTTCCGCCATCCACTTTTGAGTTTAACAGTGCCAGAGCCTTGCTGGCCCGCAAAAACCTGCTACATCGCACGGCCCTCTGGGCTTCATCAGTAAACATAAAGGGCGCGCCCGGCAAGAGATAAAGTCACGGGTGCCAAACTGCTCGCCGATCGCGCCCCAAATATCAATTCGCTGCTGCAGAAAGCATCAGAAGCCCTTGCGCTTCTCCCACTTGGTGGGCTTGTCAATCGGATGCTCCCGCTTCATTACACTCTCGGCCACGCGCTTCAGGCCCTCATCCAGGCTCACCTTCGGCTGACCGAAGAGCTTCATGGCCTGCGAGGCGTCGGCCAGCAGGCTGATCTTCATCGGCTCGCCCTTGAACTTCGGCTTCTTGCCCATGAGCTTGCCCAGCTTCTCGGCGATCTCAACAGTGCTGTAAATCGTCCCGCTGGTCAGGTTCAGAATTTTGGCCGGAACCGAAGCGTGCTCCATGCTGTCGATCATCTGGTCCATCAGGTCGCTCAGCCAGATGACGTTGGCTTTGCTGGTGGAGACGTCAATCACCTCGTCGTCGCGAATCTGCCGGGCGATGTCGGTCGGCACGCCAAACTCTTCGTTGTAGCCGTAGAAGATGCGCTGAACTACGCTGGGAGTGTTATTGCGGCGGCTGTACCAGTCCATCATCAGCTCGGCACCGACTCGCGTCAGGGCATAGAAGCTCTGGGGGATGGGCAGGACCGATTCATCGGCCCCGTTCTCGGTGTCCGGATAGACATTGCCGCTGGAGGCATAGGCAATGCAGCCGCTGTCGGCGAAGTGCTCCATCACCTGGGCGGTGGAATAGACATTGACCCGCAGCGTGAGGTCCGGATCGTTTTCGCTGCCGAACTTCAGGCCAGCCATGTGGAAGACGATGTCGAATTCGCCGGGCAGTCCGTTCAGGGCGTTAAGCTTGCCCAAGTCGCGATGGAAGCACTCGACGCCCATATCTTCGTAGGCCTTGCGCTCGCTGTCGCTACTGAAGACGGCCACTGTCGAGACTTTAGCTCCGCGTTCGACAAGCAGCGGCGTGAAATGTTTGCCGATCTTGCCGGTGCCGCCGACAACCATGATCCTCTTGCCCTTGATGTCCATTCCGTTCTCCCTGCAGTAAAAGCTGTTAACCTGGATTCGAGATGGACATTATGCCATTAAAATGGTTTAAATCAAGCTTTTCAGTCTATTGACGCCCTCCCGCGGCACCTGCCTCCAGACTGCAGGCGCAAAAACTGCCGCGGCACAGGACGATAAGGTAATGGCGCAATCGGAGCGGGCACCCAGGTAGCCTTTTGATCAGGATTGACTACCCGTCTCAGCTCTTTACGGCCTGGGCGAACTGTCGGCCGAATTCGCGGGCTCGCTCCAGATCCTCCTCCCGCGGGCGCCACTGCACCGTTATCCCCTCAACCGGAACTTCCAGCCCTGCGTCGCGTGCCCGTTGTTCGATGTGCTGCACGCAGGCCTTTTGCCAGCCATAGGAGCCGAAGCCGCCCACCAGCCGGTTCTTGAATCGCAGGGTCTTGATGTCTTCCATCAGCGTCGAAATGCTCGGCAGCACGGTCATCTGCCAGGTTGGCGAGCCGAACAATATGCCCCGAGCGCCGAACATCTCCGTCAGCAGGTCGCTCCGGTCGGTCACCGCCGCATTGTACCTGGAATATTCAATCTGCTCATCTTCCAGCCCCTGGCTGATGGCGTCGGCCAGGTGCCTGGTCGACTCGTACATCGTGTCGTACAGCACCACCACCCGATTTTCGGTCTGTTGCTGCGCCCAGCGGCGGTAAGCCTCCAGAATCGGCCCGACCTGTTTGCGCCAGATGGTCCCGTGGCTGGGAGCGATCATCTTCACCGGCAGGGCCAGCGTGCCCAGCTCATCCAGCCGATTAAGCACGTTGCGGCCGTATGGCGTAATAATGTTGCAGTAGTACTTTTCGGCCTCGAACCACAGCTTGTCGTTCTGGGCCTGGTCATCGAACACCGCCGGCGTGGCAAAATGCTGGCCGAAGGCGTCGTTGGAAAACAGTATGTCCGGCCCGCCCAGGTGCGTCATCATGCTGTCCGGCCAGTGGCACATCGGGGCCATGAAGAAGGTCATCTTCATACGCCCGCAGTCCAGCGTGTCGCCGGTACCCACCACGCGCAGCGGCCAGTCAGTATGATAATGGCCGTTGATGCTGTCGGTCCCGCGATTGCTGCAAATTATCTGCGCCCCCGGCGCCAGGGCCTTCATCCGCACCAGCGATCCACTATGATCGGGCTCGGCGTGCTGGGTAATGATGGTCGTAATGCGGGCCGGGTCGATCACCTGGCTGATGTTGGCAACCAGTTCCTCGGTGTAATGGGCGGCAACCGTGTCAATCAGCACCGTTTCCTTCTCGTCGACAACCAGGTAGGCGTTGTAGGTGGTGCCGCGAGCGGTCGACATCTCGTGACCGTGGAACGTGCGGGTATCCCAGTCGTTGACACCAACACAATAGACATTGTCAGCAATCTGATGAATCATCGTCGTGCCCTTCCCGGCCCATTATGGACCCGAAACCATTGGATTGTCGCGTTGCAACCATTCACTGCACATCAAGATACAACTCATTCAACCTGGCCGCAACCTGACCAGGGCCGCACCCGCGCCGCCTGCGCATTAGAGTCGCTGATGGCGAAGCCGCCACCACTGCAAGTGTGTAGCAGTCAAACGCTGAGTGTAAACTCAAAGGCAATTATCGTCAACCTCTGGATTTTCTCTGCTTTTCCTGCTACTGTTGATCTTGGAGAGGGGAGCAGCCAGATAAGTCGCGCTTTTACCGGAGTACCAATGGCCAAGCACCACGAAGTAATTATCCTCGGAAGCGGTCCTGCCGGCGGAACGGCCGCAATATATACCTCCAGGGCTCACCTTTCGACAGCCCTCATCAGCGGCCCCATGCCCGGCGGCCTCATCAGCACTACTAACGTAATCGAAAATTTTCCCGGCTTTCCCGAAGGCATACAGGGGCCGCAACTGGGCATGCTGGTGGAAAAGCAGTCGCGGCGATTCGGAACGGAATTCGTCTTCGACATCATCCAGCAGGTCGATCTCTCAAAACGCCCCTTCATGCTCCTCGGGCAGGATCAGCATTACACCTGCGACGCCCTCATCGTGGCCACCGGCAGCAATCCGCGGCGGCTCGGTATTCCGGCCGAACGAAACTTCGAGAATCGCGGCCTCAGCTACTGTGCCACCTGCGACGGACGCTTCTTCGAGGACAAAACCGTGGCCGTCGTTGGTGGGGGCGATGCGGCAGTCGAAGAGGCCCTCTACCTGGCCCGCCTGGCCGCCAGGGTCTACCTCATTCACCGACGCGATACGCTCCGGGCAGGGCCGCTGCTGCAAAAAAGGGCACGCGAAGAGCCAAAACTCGAATTCATCTGGAACGCCACCATCGCCGACCTCCAGGGAGACGAGCAAGGGCTGACACACGCCCTGCTCCGCACCACGCCGGCCGGAGGAAATTTCAGCCTCGACCTCAACGGACTATTCGTCGCCATCGGCCACATACCAAATTCGCAGCTCTTTGCCGATTGGCTCGACCTGGACGAGCAGGGCTACATCATCGCCGATGGGCTCACCCATACCAGCATCGACGGTGTCTTTGCCGCCGGAGATGTCGCCGACCCCCATTTCCAGCAGGCCATTGTCGCCGCCGGTACAGGATGCCGGGCCGCAATGGAAGCGGCACGCTTCCTCGAATCGGTAGGCCCCAGCGACACCATCTCGCCCGGCGAGACACTCTAGCGTGGGGTGCCACCTACAAACGTCGTTGTCGTTTGTTTGTGGGTGCTTCGCCGCCACCCATTAAATCACGAGCAATGCAGCACTTAAGTCCGCGGCAGCCGCGAATGTTGCCAGCGGGCCCCGTCCCCATGATGGGGCGCCCAACCCATGCCTCTCAACTCGCCGATTGCATTACATCGTATTGCCGCTCATCAACCATCACGCGCACGCCGCCGCTGATCATCTCCAGACCGATCTCCGGAACCGTCATCTCGTCGGCCTCCGAGCGACGCGCCGCGTCAACGAACACCGCAACAATCTCGCGCGGATTCACCAGTCCGGCACTCGTCCAGGTCGGGTACCCGGCCCAGCCGCCAAACAGGTGAGCGTGGCTGAAACCCGGTCGCGGATGCACCTCTTCGCAAGACAAACTGCCCGACGGCCCGCCCAGCACCTGCATCACGCTCCACATGGTCGAACTGCTCAGCTCCAGGCCATCTCCGCCCTCGGCCTGCCAGCCACTGGCCGTACGCTCATCGCCCCCTGCCCCGCCTTCGCTGGCAGAAACCATCCGGCCGCCCGCCAGGGGCTGAACATCGAGCCCCTCTCCGTGCGGAACCTGTATCGACCAGCCGCCAATGCGCAGGAATCGCTCCTGGGGTCCGGTATGCCAGAAGAGGTGAATTTCGCCGCGGTCGAGAATCAGCGTCTCCGTGACTATCGTGCCCGTCAGGCCGGCCAGCGCCGGCCAGGCATCAAACGTGTGCCGCGCCCGCTGCGGGCCAAGGTCAACGAGCCGCGGCCATGTCCGATAGCTCCAGCGCCGTCCGTCTTCGCTCAGCCCCGTGCGTCCGGCGGCAAGTTCCGGTCCCTGATCACCGGCCAGAGCGTGGCCCAGCGACGAACTGTAGCCATGCTGATAGTACTTGCTTCCCGCCTGCCAGACGCGCCGATGGTAGAACGATTCGCCAATGGTGATCATGCGGGCCTCGCCGCGGGTAGCATCGACCTTCAGCACCATCTCCGCCCCGCGAATGGCGCAGCGATAGTGCCCCTCGCCATCGGCCGGAATCGGCTTTTCGTGAGCACGCCAGAAGTCATGATTTTCCGGCAGGGCAAGCGCCGCAAGAGTCGTCGCCGCCCAGTACGGTGCCCCGCGGTCGGTATAATCCTCGCCCACCGCCGTATTGCTGCCCAGGTAGCCCGGCTCCAGCAGACCGCGGTCGCTCAGACAGCCGCGCTCGTAGAAGTACTTCAGACATCCCGACGCTATCCGCCGCGCCTGCCCCGGGTCCATCTGCGACAGCCCCGAGAGCTGAGCCCACGGCAGCCCGCACACCGTGGCAAAACGGTAATTGAGCGACCGCCCCTTGGGCACCGGGGCACCGTCCTGGCCGAAGCAATATGGCAGCGTCCGCTCGTGAAGCTGGGTGATCTCCTGGACCCGCGGGGCGTACTTCTCGCGCCAGCGCGGCACATGAGCCATCATGGCGTGCAGGTAGAGCTGAAAGCCCCAGAAGTTATAATGATCGAAGCCCCGGTTCCAGCCGTCGATGAACCAGCCGTCCCCGCGGTACATGCTCAGAATCGTCTCGAAATGATCATCCAGAGTCGCACGGTCGTAGTCCGCCTCGGCCCATTCCAGCACGGCCGCCGGCATCATGGCGAACAGCAGCGTATTGCAGTCGCTGCCGCCGCGATGAATGTACTTCTGAGCATGGGCGATGACCACATTGCGCGTATGCTCATCAAGCTCATCCCAGAAGGCGTCGCGGGCCAGCAGCATGGCCAGCACCAGTCCTGAGAGACCGCGCCGCCAGGCAAAGTGCTCGCTCTGCGGATCGCATAAACTCGCTATGCCGCGCTGGTAGACCTCTATTACATCATGAGGATAACCGGCCAGCCGCCGCCGCCCGCTCCCGGCATGCCAGGCCGCCACGGCAATTATCGTCCGGTCAAAGGCCTCGTTCAGCCCGCCCGGATTCACCAGCTGACCCGCCAGGGCCCACTCCTGCTCGTCAGCCGGCAGCCTGACCAGCCCGCTCTCAGGATCGACATAAGGCAGAACGCCGGCGACAATACGCTCAGTAATCTCCAGCCAGTGGGCCCGCGTATATCCCGTGATCGGCGAAACGTGGTAATCGAGCTTGTCGGTCAACCTCATTCTGCCCACCCCGCTGCCCTTGTGACTCCTTGACGCCTCACTGCCCTTCTACTGGATGCGCCCTCGCCGGCCTTACTCGATGACGACCTCGCCATTGCCTTCGACGACTTCGCCGATTCTGCGGGCGCGGATCTTCGAATTGCGCAGGGACTTTATGGCCGCTGCCTCCTCCGAGGCCCGAACCACCGCAATCATGCCGATGCCCATGTTGAGCGTGCGGAACATCTCCGCCTCGTCAATGTTGCCGCGCTGCTGAATTTCGCCGAACAGCGCCGGCACCTTCCAGCTCCGGCTGTCAACGCGCACGCCGACGCCCTCGGGCAGGCAGCGCGGAATGTTATCGTAGAACCCGCCGCCGGTAATGTGGGCCAGGCCCAGCACGTCTACCTTCTCACGCAGCGCCAGAATCGCCGGAACATAAATCTTCGTCGGAGCCAGCAGCTTGCGGCCCCAGTCGCCGGCCAGCTCCTTTTTGCTGAAAACCTTCCGCGCCAGCGAATAGCCGTTGCTGTGCAGACCCGTGCTCGGCAGTCCCAGCACCACGTCGCCGGCCTTTATCCGCGATCCGTCAATCACCGCCTCGCCATCCACCACGCCCACGGCAAAGCCGGCCAGATCGTAATCGCCCTTCTTGTACAGCCCCGGCATCTCGGCCGTCTCGCCGCCCAGCAGGGCGCAGTTGGCCTGCCGACAACCCTTGACGATGCCCTTCAGCACAGCAGTGTAGACCGCAGGCTCGATTCCGCCGGTGGCAAAGTAATCCAGGAAGAAGAGCGGCTCGGCGCCCGAGCAGACGATGTCGTTCACGCTCATGGCCACCAGGTCAATACCAATAGTATCGTGCTTGCCCACCGCCTGGGCAACCATCAGCTTTGTGCCCACGCCGTCGGTGCCCGAGACCAGCAGCGGGCGTTTCATGCCCTTTGTCGGCACGTCAAACAGGCCCGAGAATCCGCCTATCTTGCCCACCACGCCGGGCCGCTCAGCCGTCCGGAAGAGCGGCACCATTTTGCTGATCAGGCTATTGGCCAGATCAATATCGACGCCGGCCTGTTTGTAAGTCAAGCCCGACCGCTTTGAAGCCTTTTTCGTGCCGCCCGCCGCCGACCGGCCTTTGCCTGTGTTCTTCATTCTGCTTTTGGAAACCTCCTGCCATCTTGCCACGACAGTCGCTTACCCAGAAAGGACGGCTACTGCCCCGGAAACGTTCATGAGCCGGTGATGCTATCAAACCAGCCCCCCAACTGCAAGCCAATGCCCACAATGCTCTGTCGACTGTCGCTGCGATTTTTGCCCCACAATTGTTGCCCTACTTTACCTTTACATACTGGGTCCAGAACAGTAGAATGTCGCCCTTGTCGGCCCGGAAGCGGTCCAGTAGGCCTCCGACCGTCGGCAGCACAAGTTTTCAGGCGTGGATTTAGTTGCCGATTAACAAATCCGACTTCGGCAGTATTGCCGGACATCCAAACTATTTTGTTCGCTCGTTTACGCGCATTGGGGGAGGTTCCCGCAACAATGGCCAATGGCTTTCTCGACAAGTTCACCAATTCGATGCTCAAGCACGTAAAAATCGTCTCTACCGAACCTCAGACCGGAGTGGTCGAGACTGTGGCCACGGGTCCGCTCGGCGTAAAGTTGCTGAAGATGACCACCCAACTCGATCAGAACGACAAAATTGTCTGCCAGATAGAGGGCCGGATGAAGGAGCAGGTCCAGCCCATGGTGGACCGTTTTCTGGAAGTTGTAAACCAGCTCAAGCCCATCGCCAAAATCGATGGCAAGATTTTCTTCAACCTCTATAATCCGCCCATGCCCAGCCCCGCGGCCATGCGGCCATTCGAGCGAAAAATCAGAAGCCTGGCCACCGGCTATGTTCTCCCGGCCACTGCCACCATCAGCATAACACCGGCCTGCCCCTGCAAGTGCCGCCACTGCTCCGCCGACCGCTTCCTGACCAGCGACGGCAAGGCCCTGAGCACCGAAGAGCTTAACAGCGTGGTCGATCAGACGCTCGATCTCGGCGTCTGCACACTCATCTTCACCGGTGGCGAGCCGATGGCCCGCAAGGACCTCTACGACCAGATTGCCCGCGTGGACAAAAATCTGGCCCATGTCATGATCTTCACCAGCGGCGCCTTCCTGACCGAGGAAAACGTTGCCCGCCTGAAGGCTGCTGGCTTGGGCTCGATGAACGTCTCGGTCGATTCCGACATTCCCGAAGAGCACGACCAGTTCCGCGGTCGCCCGGGCACCTTCAGCCAGGCTTTCGAGGGCGCAAAACTGGCCCGCGAAGCAGGCATACTCACCGGCGTCTCAACCTATGCCACGCACGAAAACCTGACCAACGGGCGCCTCGAACACCTCATTCAGATGTCGCGCGAGGCCGGTTTCCAGGAAATCACCATCTTCGACTGCGTGCCCACCGGCAAGTTCCTCGACCGGCCCGACATGCGACTGGGCCGCAAGGATATTCTGGCCGTGCGGGCCCTGGCCGACAAATACAATAACGACAAGGCCCCCTTCGGCATAATCGCCCAGAGCAAGGTCAACTCGGCCGATGGTGGCGGATGCTTCGGCAGCTTCAGCCAGTTCTACATGACCTGCTACGGCGACATCAACCCCTGCGACTTCAACCCCATAAGCTTCGGCAATGTCCGCGACGTGCCGCTGGCGGCAATCTGGGAGAAAATGGTTACCCACCCGGAATTCGCCAGCCACCGCATGTCCTGCCGCATGCAGAGCACCCGCTACCGACAGATGTACATCGATCCGCTGGGCGTCGACATGACACTGCCAGTGCATATCGACCGTCTGCCGGGCGACGGAACCCTGCTGCCGGCCGAAGAACTCTCCGGTAAAATGTAACAGATTGCCGCAATACCAATCTCGGTTTACGATACAGGGGCGGCCCCTTCAAAAGGAAGAGGTCGCCCCTGATGCGTACTCATCGCCAGGCCGCCGGTGAGTCCAGCTGGCAGGCCGCAATACTGGGGAGGGACTGCAGTGCCAAAAGCTATTATGATAACGGTTGCCGTGTTCATGTCGCTGGCCTCGGTCCTGGTAAGTGGGGATGGTTGCGCCCGTCAGCAGCAGGATTGCCCGACGGCTCACCTGGCTCCATTCCTGGGTGTACCAAATGATCAGCAAAAGACCCTGGGCGAGGTCGACCCGCAGGCCCCCGCCGAGTTGCACAATGTGGTCGTGGTGACAACGGTGGAACATACCAGCCCCGGCACCTACGCCACCTTTCGCGACCAGGGCCGCATCAGCACCACCGATCGGCGGGACGATATTGTTTTCTATGCCATTGAAGAAAGCACCAGCCTGGCCACTCGGCAGGGCGGCGCGATGGACGTCACAATCACCCGGCGTTACAGCACCGAAATCGACCCGCGACTGGAGGCCTACTCACGCTGACAACAATATATAAGCGCTTGTCCGCCGGTTGCCCACTTGGTCGCAGCACCAGGCTACGTAGGCATTCCATTACGGCTGTTGAGTTAAAGTGATACGAGGGGGGAACAGTAAATGAGAAGCACACGCACGATGCTTGTCTTAGCCTTGCTTGCAGCACTGGCCGCCGGTTGTGTTCCGCTGGCCATTGGTGCCGCCGGCGCAGGGGCCGGAGTAGCCTACGCTCGCGGCAATCTCGAAAGCTCGTTTCCAGTGGCCGTGCCGGAGGTGACAGCGGCCACCGAAGCCGCTCTGCGCCAGATGCGAATGAGGGAGATCACGGTCATAGGATCGGGCATCGATGCGGAGCTCACGGCCCGCACGGCCGACGACGACAAGGTCACAATCAAACTCGACAGCCCCGGCGAAGGCGTCACCAATATCTCCATCCGCATCGGAACCTTCGGCGACCGCGACAAGAGCCTGGCCATCTACAATAACATTCGCGATGAACTGATTCGCCGCGGCCATCTGGAACCGTAGTTCTTAAAGCCTTCGGCAACCACCGGCGGAGCCATGCTGTTGCTGTTGCCATTGAAGTTGAAGTTGATGTTGAAGTTGCCGTGACTGTTTCTGCTTTTGAAGCCCCCGGCACTGCCGGGGGATCACAATAACTGCATCCCCCGGCAGTGCCGGGGGCTTTATAGAAGAAGCAAAAGCTGAAGCTGAAGCAGAAGCAAGCAGAAGCAGCAGCCCTACAGCTTGATCAAACTCACAAGGTCACGCACATGGCTGACACTTTCGGCCAGCGCCTGCCGTTCGCTATCGTCCATTTCCACCTCGATAATCTGCTCAACGCCCTCTTTGCCCAGCTTTACCGGCACGCCAACGTAGTATCCGCCTACGCCATATTCCGACTGGCAGAAGGCCGCACATGGCAGAATGCGCTTCTTGTCGCGCAGAATCGACTCGGCCATTTCGACTGCCGCCGCACTGGGAGCATAATACGCGCTGCCCGTCTTAAGCAGGCCAACAATTTCGGCTCCGCCGCCGCGAGTCCGCTTCACCAGTTGTTCGATCTCCTCGGCCGGCAAAAGTTGCGAAAGCGGAATGCCGCCCACGCTGCAATAGCGGACCAAAGGCACCATGTCGTCGCCATGGCCGCCCAGCACAAGGGCGACAACATCTTCCACGCTCACCTGCAGAGCCTCGGCAATGAATGCACTGAAGCGGGCCGTATCCAGAATGCCGGCCATGCCGATGACTCGCCTGGGATCGAAGCCGCTCACCTTCTGGGCCACGTAAACCATGGCGTCCAAAGGGTTTGAGACGATAATCAAGATGGCCTCAGGGCTATAGCGGGCAACCTCGCGGGTCGCCCCCGCCACAATCTCGGTATTCTTGGCCAGCAGATCATCGCGACTCATGCCCGGCTTGCGGGCCAGACCGGCCGTAATGATAACCACATCCGAACCGGCCGTGGCGGCATAGTCGTTCGCTCCCGTCACACCGACATCCCAGCGGGCGACCGGCATCGCCTCGGCCATGTCAAGGGCCTTGCCTTGCGGCATGCCTTCAACAATATCCACCAGGACAACGTCGCCAAGTTCCTTCATGGCCGCCCAATGGGCACAGGTGGCCCCGACATTTCCCGCGCCGATTACGCTGATCTTGTTGCGCTTCAAGGTGTAGTCCTTTCCCTGGTAATCCGGCTGATAATGCGCTTGAACCACCGCTGCCCCTAAGGGCACGAAGGACAGATTATAATCGACCAGGGCGGCAAGGCAAGCAGCGGCAGCGGCAGATGCGAGTGTTTTTCGACCTTTGCGAGGGACGGGCCGCCCCAAACAAGCGGCAGACGAAGCAGAACATCGTGGACCAGCAGCCTGCAGATCTCAGGCCCGGGGGTGGAACTGCTTGTGGATGGCTTTCAGTCGACCAGAGTCGACGTGCGTGTAAATCTGTGTTGTGGCAATGTTTACGTGACCCAGCATCTCCTGCACGCTGCGCAGGTCGGCACCGCCGGCCAACAGGTGAGTGGCAAAACTGTGACGCAGCGTGTGAGGCGATACATCAACCGGCAGGCCCACCTGGCGGACATACTTTTTTACTATCCGCCAGAGGCTTTCGCGAGTCAGGGGGGCTCCGCTGCGGGTCAGAAAGACATAACTGGAAGGCTTGCCGCGCAGAAGCCAGGACCGTTCTTCGGTAATGTAGCGGCCCAGGGTCTGCAGGTCGGGCTGTGCCATGGGCACAAGACGCTCTTTTGACCCCTTGCCAAAACAGCGCAAATAGCCATAATCGAAGTTTATGTCGGCCAGTTTAAGGTGGACCACCTCCGAAGCCCTGGTGCCCGTGGCATACAAGGTGGCCAGCAGGGCCCTGTCGCGCCGGCCCATGCGTTGGCCGGGGTCGGGGGCCGCCAGCAGGGCCTCCACCTGTCGCCTGTCCAGCACCTCCGGCAGAGTCTGCCAGATTCGCGGACTGTCCAGGTGAGTCGTAACATCGCGGGGGAGAATATTCTCCATGACCAGAAACCGTACGAGCATGCGTATGGCAACAAGATTGCGGCTGATGCTTGGCGTGGCCAGTCCGCACTCGCGGGTCAGGTAGACGAGGTAATCCGCGATCCGGTCTGCGGTTACAAGTTCCGGCTCGGCAATGGGTTCGTCGCCCAGAAAGCGACCGAATTTCAGCAGATCGGTACGATAGGCCAGAATTGTGTTCGGGCTCAGGCCGCATTCGACCTGCAGATAATCGATGAATTGTTCGACTGTTCCGGCAATTGTGGCCTGGATGGAATTCATTTGAGTCCTCATGGCGCCGGTCGTACCGAAGCGCAGAGTCCCAAACGCTTGGCCGCCGGCAAGTTTGCTGCCAGTAATATTTTCGGTTATTTCCGGGTGTTAGCTTCAGGAAAACGCGGTTCGTCAATCAACAGGAGGCAGAGCTATGGATGTAATGCAGGCGATACGTTCGAGGCGCAGCGTGCGAAAGTACGAGCCCCGCGAGGTCGAGCAGGAGAAGTTGGAACTGGTGCTGGAAGCCGGCCGCATTGCTCCCAGCGCCAACAACCGCCAGTTGTGGAAGTTCGTGGTCATTCGCCAGGCCGATAGACGCCAGCAGATGATCAAGGCCTGCTACGACCAGGCTTTTGTTGGCCAGGCACCCGTGGTCATTGTAATATGTGCCACCGATGCCGAGCGGCGAATGCGCAGCGGCATGCCGGTTGCGGCGGTCGATCCGACCATCGCGGTTGACCATATGACTCTGGCGGCCACCGGCCTGGGCCTGGCCACCTGCTGGATCGGTGCCTTCACCCCCGCCGAGGTGGCAAAGGTCTGCCAGTTGCCCGACGATGTCGTCCCGGTGCACGTGTTGCCCTTGGGCTACGCTGCCGAAACGCCTGATCAGCGTCCCCGCAAGCCGGCCGATGAGGTTATCTGCTGGGAGACTTACAGCTGATAGCCGCCATAAACAGGGCATGGCCCAGCGCTTTCACATGGCTGCATCTTGTGCCGCAGGCCGTTTCTTCACCCTTCCCATCCCGCCCTGAGCCGGTCGAAGGGCTTGACGGGAGAAGGTGGCCCGCAAGGCCGGATGAGGGTGAAGCCGTTACCCTTCCCCCTTGACGGGGGAAGGTGGCCCGAAGGGCCGGATGAGGGTGAGGCCGTTACCCTTCTCCCTTGACGGGAGAAGGTGGCCCGAAAGGTCGGATGAGGGTGAGGCCGTTACCCTTCCCCCTTGACGGGGGAAGGTGGCCCGCAGGGCCGGATGAGGGTGAGCTTGGGCCGCGCAGTGAGGCCGAGCAGTTTTCCGCGCGGCGACACCCCCACCTGTCTCCGGCATGCGCCGGAGACATCCTCCCCCGTCAAGGGGGAGGGGTTGAAACGGCAACAGCTTCCGTTGCCCTTCTCATCCCGCCCTGAGCCCGTCGAAGGGCTTGACGGGAGAAGGTGGCCCGAAAGGCCGGATGAGGGTGAAGCCGTTACCCTTCCCCCTTGACGGGGGAAGGTGGCCCGAAGGGCCGGATGAGGGTGAGGCTTGGGCGGAGCGCTTTTTTAGTTTTGCCGCTGGTATGGCAAACGATTAAGATTAAACTATAGGCTTTGATTCGTAGCTGCCGCCAACGGCTTTCCGGCCCGGGGTCCGCCCGGAGTCGGCTTTCGCCTCAGGCGTCGGGGTGCACGTTGCAACAGGTTCATCTGGCAGAGCGGGGAGAAGACACACGATGAAGGCCGAAAATGCTCCACAGGCGGCTGATGAAAGCCCGCAGGAGCCAACCTCAACCAGAGCCGGCAAACGCCGCCGCCAGTGCAAGCGGCCCATGCTGCGCGCCTGGATCTGGGGCGTTTTGAGCGTGCAATTCATAGCCACCGCCCTCTTCGGCATCAGCAATTACGTCATGATCATGCGTAACACCAACGTCACCCAGCAGGTGCCGGAGGAAGCGCGGCCGAAACTGTACTGGACCGCCACGCTCTATTCGCTGCAGATTCTGCTCGGCTACCTCGTTATTGCCCTGGTCATGGCCACCATCAGCTACCTTCTGCTCATCTCCTGGCGCTCGCTGCGCGGACGCAAGGTTACCACCCGGGCCTCCGTCGCCTGGGCCATCGGCATGTTGCTGCTCCTGGTGGGCTACAAGTTTGCCGACTATGCGGTCGATTCGCCTTTTGTGCTGATGAACATGTTCAAGAGCGAGGGTGGCATTGCATCTCTTGGTTGGGTTGTCGATATTATTCCCGTCTGGGCTCCCTTTGTCGCCCGGGCCGTATTTGCAGCACTTGCACTGACGGTCGTCGTCCTGGCGGCCATCCGGGCCATCGAGCGCATGCCTCGCCGCCGCCGCGTCTACATCGTCTCGGCCGTGGCCGTTCTGCCGGTACTCGGCATGGGACTCGGCCTGACGGCAGCCATCGAACGACGCCCCGCCGAACCCAAGCCCGGCGACCGCCTCAACGTGCTCATTCTGGCCTCCGACGGCCTACGGCCCGACCATCTGGGCATTTACGGCTACGAGTTGCCCACCAGCCGCAATATCGACGAAATTGGCGCAGATGCAGTACGCTTCGACGCCTGCTACGTGCCCGTCGGCCGCACCCTGCCCAGTTGGACAAGCATGCTGACCAGCACCTACCCGCACACCCACGGTCAGCGGGTAACCTGGCCCCGCGAAAGCAATATCAAGCTGCCCATGCCCACGTTGGTGGATGAACTCCGCAAAGCCGGCTACCAGACGGCCGTCCTCAGCGACTGGGCCGGAGGCGACTTCGCCAAGGTGCAGTACGGATTCGACGACGTGAAGGTCTCGCCCGATGCCTGGAACCTCTACACCTTCATGTCACAGGGAATGCTCCAGGGCCACCCCTTCCTGGTCGCTTTCGCCGATAATCCGCTGGGGCGCCTGGTGTTCCCGCACATGGTGGGCATGCCCGTCAACCCCTGCCCGGAAGCCCTGACCGACCTGACCATCGACCGCCTCCGCGATTACGCCCACGACAGCCGCCCATTCTTCATGGTCACCTTTTACAGCGAGACCCATATTCCCTATGCCACTCGCTACCCATACTACCGCAAGTTTTCGCCGCCCAAGTACCAGGGGCCGCACAAGGTGGCCATGTACGTGCCCGACTACGTGAACATGGGCAAGGGCAAGCTGGACCTGGATTTTTACGATCCGCCGCAACTGCGGGCCCTGTATGATGCCGCCATTCTCTCCTTCGACGACGAAGTCGGCCGAATCATGCGACATCTGCGCGAGCTTAACCTGCACGAAAACACAATCGTCATCGTCACCAGCGACCACGGCGAAAATCTGTTTGAAACGCCGACCTCGTGGGGCCACGGATCGTTCTTCTTCGGCGGAAACCACGACGTGCACATCCCGCTGATTATCTCCGACCCCGCCCTGCGCGGCCAGGGCCCGCGGGTGGTAAACGAACTTGCCTCGTCGCTGGACATAATGCCCACGCTGCTGGAGCGGCTTGGCCTGGAGGTGCCCGAGACTTGCCGCGGGCGCAGCCTGCTGCCAGCAGTTGAAGGCCGGGGCGAGGTTGGCGAGCGGCAGATATTCTTCGAATCGGGCGTCTGGATTGGTGGCGAGCCGGACCTCGAGGGCGAGTACCTGAAATACCCGTCCATGCTCGATACGCTGGAGGTCAGCAACGCACAGACGGGCCAGCTTGGCATCGGCAGTCAGTACTTCGACCAGATCATGACCGCCAAGCATCGCATGCTGCGGACCAACAAGTGGAAGCTGATTTACATGCCAACCGTCCGCGGAGCCGAATACCAGCTTTTCGACATCGAGAACGACCCTCACAGCGCCAGGAACGTCAAAGACGAGTACCCCGAGGTTTACGAGCAACTAAAGGACGACCTCTGGAAATGGATGCTGGAGGATACCGACCGCGTGCGGCGCGGCGAGAACATTGTCCGCCCCGGGCAGAAGATTCGGCAATACGTGCCAGAGGACTAGCACACAACTGCTCCTGATTTGTTGAGTGCCACCCACATGCGGCTGTTGGCTCGTGGGTGTCGGCGAAACCCAACCATTATCGATTCGCCCCCACAAATCACCTATGGCACGAGCCTCGACCGCGCTTCTGCAGGTATTGCTGGTGGTAATCTTCGGCCCGGTAAAACGGCTTGGCCGGCACAATCTCCGTGGCAATCGGACTTTTGTATTTGCCTGACGCCTCAAGCGCAGCCCGCGAAGTCTCGGCTGCCTTGCGCTGCTGGTCATCCTGATAAAAGATAACGCTGCGATACTGGCGACCGACATCGGGCCCCTGGCGGTTTCGCTGCGTCGGATCGTGCGATTTCCAGAACACCTCCAGCAGTTGCTCGTAGCTTATGCGGGCCGCATCGTACCGCACCTGCACGACTTCGGCATGGCCGGTCTTGTCGGTGCAAACCTGCTCGTAGGTCGGATTCTCCACCTCGCCGCCACAATAGCCGACTGCCGTCTCGACCACGCCGGGCAAGGTTCGGAAAGATTCCTCCACGCCCCAGAAGCAGCCTGCGCCAAAGGTAGCCGTGGCCGCCTGCTGCTCGTCGTCTCCGCGGCCGCCCTGCCCTGGCTCAGTCTTGCCCTCCTCGCTGCCGGCGGGCTTGAATTCCAGAGCGGCCGAATTGATGCAGTAACGCTGGCCCGTCGTTTGTCGCGGACCATCGTCGAAAACATGGCCCAGATGCCCGCCGCAACGGGCGCAGCGTACCTCCGTGCGGGCCATGCCGTGGCTGGTATCGGACTGCTCGTCAACCTTTTCGGCATCGGCCGGACGATCGAACGATGGCCAGCCGCAGCCGGAATCGAACTTGGCCTCGCTCCTGAAAAGCTCCTGGCCACACCCCGCGCAGAGGTAGCGGCCCTGCTCATAAAACTTGTTGTACTCTCCGGAGCCCGGCGCTTCGGTTGCCCCACGGCGCAATACAGCGTACTGATCCTGCGACAGCCTCTGTCGCCATTCGGCATCGCTCAGTGACCGGGGATCCTCGGGCTCGCCGGCCCGCCGCTCATTGTTATCATCGTTTTTCATGGCATTTTCCTTTTGCGGTTGTCCGACCGTACGAGGTTGCCGACAAGCCGGCTGGCCAAGGACCGAAATCAGCAGAGTTACCAGAATTGACCACTTGGCGGCTCGTTTTGTCATCGCTGCCCATCTCCTGCACCGGCGGGACAGGCTCTCCCCAACGAGAGGCCCCGAAGCAGACAAACGCCGCCCTGCCAAATTATCCCGCACTACAAATATATGATATGTCTCCCCCCGCCGGAAGTCCAGCACGACCACCAGCGGTGCCCGGGTAACAGTTAGTGGAGGGTGCCACTCACAAACTTGTTTGTGGGTGCTGATTGACAGTCAATGCCGGGCGCCATGGACGACTTTCACCCGTTATCATGGCCTGACTTCGTCAGACCATGGCACCAAGGCCATTTACCACTCACCACAGGCCCCCGACGAAACGAGCGGCGAAGGTCCGCAATCAATGCCTCCATTTTCAGCATTGTGCAGACAGATGCAGGATTGTAACATCAGTTTGTGTTTGTGCGACAAATGTCACCATGGCGGGCCAACACAAAACTCGTTATGGATGCCGGGTAACAGTTAATGGAGGGTGCCACAGAAACTCGTTTGTGGGTGCCGGGAAAACAGTTAAAGGAGATAGCCATGAATGTCGACTTGGAATGGTTCAGGCGGCTTACATCAGTACTGGCCGTTGCAGCAATTGTGGCATTCACCTTGCCCTTGGCCTGCACAACGGGGACACCGGAGCAGCAGCCTGAGAAGCCTCTGCGCGTCCTGACCCACGGCATCCCTATACAAGTCGCCGAGGAGGCCTTGGCCAACGCTGGCGCGAAAGACATCAGTTGGTGTGTCTCCGATAGTATAGCTCAACTGGACAAAGGCCCTGACTATGAAGTTATTATGCGCACCTACGTGCTTCCTGACGCAACGTGGCTTCAGGTGATCTACGAAGTAAACAACAAGGACCTGCGTATTGAATCCCTTGTCGTTGGCGAAAAGGGCAAGGATTACGGCGACGATAAGCTGGCACGGTCGCGCGAAATGACTCCGGTGAAGGAGCTGGATTTAGATGCCCACCGTAGTCCCCCGCCTGGTCCCGGAGAATCAGCCGAGTAGGTGGACGAGCGCCGCATGCGAGTTCACGCTAATGCACTGCTAAGGAAAGCGATAATGGATCACGAGGACGGCAAACGAAGCAGTCGTCGCAGGCTTATTTTGATAGTCCTGATTATAGCTGCGGCTGGCGCAGTCGCGGCCACGCTGATTGCCGCAGAACTGCTGGACGACTTGATTCTACCGAGTATCAGCAGCCGGTATTCTCTACAGCGTTTGGATGGTGCGGTTCAAAATTACATTGGACGGTACGGCCTGCTGCCGGAGGAGCCGCCTCTCGAAGTAGAACCGGTTCCACATTGGCTGCCGGTAACAGCAATAGGATGCGCAGCGAGAGAGAGACAAATCTGGGAACCGACCACACCAGCTTATTATATTGATGAGGAGCATCCCCTTTTTGGCTTCATAGTGGCGATTGAGAGAGAGCCCGCGTGGCCCTCAGGCGAAAGGAATTATATTGTCACGGGCGGGCGGTGCTTTGAAAATTTCGCGACAGATGACGAGTTGGCGGAGCTGTTGGCCGAGGACGACCGGCGGCGGCAGGAAGTAGGCGAAAAGCGTTTGTGGCGCGATGTGCACTGGCGCTGAGATGTCGGCCTGCCATCTGCGGCCAAGCCGCAGTGCCCACAGGCCATGTGTGTCCGGCAGCATCCCAAGCTGACTTACAGGCCGTTATCATGGCCTGACTGCGTCAGACCATGGCACCGCGCTGTGTGCGGTCTTCGCGTACCCGGAGAGAAAAATGATGAAAATTAAACATGGGCTGTTCATTGTTTTCGCGTGCCTGCTGGCAGCGGGCTGCAACGGGGATATGCGGACCGATGGAGGTGACACGACCAAAGGCCGTGACGCCGAGTTGGTTCAACCACCAACCTTGGAGAATCAACTGGAGAACAGGCATCCGCCCATAAAGCTGCGCGGAACCGTGAAATCGCTTCATGTTTCTGATAACGGCAGGATTGCGGTTTTTTGCGACAGTGTATGGTATGACGGTGATGATGCTACGATTCCACGGGAACTGCGGGTATTTAACTGCAACGACGGCCGCCTTCTCTGGTCTTCAGATCTTTCCGATATGTTCGTAGGAGTTGATGAATGTGTCTTTGAGGCCGGCTCACAGCGCGTTCTTGTCTTTGGTAGTGATGTCCTGCTGTGTGAAGAAGGAAAGCCGCCTACAATTCTGGCGGTTAACGATAGCCTGAGAAGTGACTTCTGGCTGACGCACCTGAACGCTGTAGCGTCCAAGCTGCGCGGTGAGAGCGAGGTCCCACAGGCAGTTATCAACAAAACACTGCAAGAATATCTGAATTGCTACTACCTTGGAACTCCAGTGTCAGTTGCTCGGCCGGATTCTGTTGATCTGAAGGCTCAAGAGGCCGTGCGAGCAACTGCGGCAGCAGTGCTCCCTGCCACTCGATCTCTGCTACTGGAAGGGGGACCGAAGAGAGAAGGGAATAATTTCGCTCCCTCTCGAAGATTCGGGACATCACTGACTGTCTGGGGAACACCTGCAATCATAATGTCATGCGGGAGAAATCAGGCCTGCTTATACGACAACCAGTCCCTGCGGGCCATTTGGCTCATAAATGCCGCGACGGAGGGATTTGATCAGCCTGCAGCACGCAACTTCCTCGACCCGCGGCTCCTGAACCATCTCAAGTCGCCCGCAGAAGGGCGAGGAAGTCGGCCTACAACATGGTCTGTTACGGAGAGAGGCGATAAGTTGTTCTTTTCGGTCCTGTCGTACAATCAAGCGGACTACGTGGGGCGGCGCGTGCATTCGGTCGTGGTGGCCAGGCACGACCTGAAGACCGGCTTGCAGGATAGATGGCAAGCGTTTCACACAGTGGACGCCATCGGCATGGCAACTAACGGCGAACGGGTAGCGGTTCTACACTCGGATGGCCACGCAGCCATCTGGGATATTTCCGGAGCTCCGCCAAACCCCAGGCTGTTATGGCAAGAGAGACTTCTGGCACCTGCAACGAGCATACGGCTCGGCCAGACACCTGTCGCTACAGGCATTCACGTGGTAATGCGAGAAGGTGTAACCGCGTTTTCAATCGGCGATCAAATGTGGTATGTGCGCGAAAATAAATTGTCCGGACCGTACAATTTTCCTGAGCGATCCGTAGAGGTCGAACAAGAATCCACGCAACCGGGTGACATACGGCCCCCTCCGGGCACCATCACAGCGCTGGAGGTCACAGACAAAGTAGTGGCCGTGGGCAATCGATCAGGGGATGTGTGGTTTGTTCCTGTGCACACTGTTCAAGAATAGGCCGCGGTACCCATGGTCGGGCTCGACCTGTGCGGCAGCGAAGTGCAAGCCAGCCCATGAGAGTGCCACCCACAAACTCGTTTGTGGGTGCTGATTGACAGTAAATGTCGTGCACCATGGGCAACTTTGGCCCGTTATCATGGCCTTACTTCGTCAGACCATGGCACCAGGCTTGCCAACCGGTTGGTTGTTGCCGGTGGCCGTCACTCCAGGCTTTTGTCCACCTCGGCGGCAGTGCCACGGACGACGTAGACCGGGGCCTCTCCGAGCGTCAGCTTGATCTTGCCGCCGGCAGCCTTCAGTTCGCTCGTCTTGCCGAACATGTCCACCAGCACGAGTGGACCATTGGCGGCCGGGAACTCGCGATCCACCTGGCCTTCGCCCGTGTACCAGACCATCAGCACAGGCTTGCCCGTGGCGCCCGGCAACTCGTAGGCGAACACGCCGCCCTGCTCCTCTGCCAAAATCTTTGCGCCCTTGCGTGGTTCGGGCAGCAGACGAATCATGGTCCGCAGGGCGGAGGCCTGCTCGCGCCACTTGCCGGGGTCGGTAAACACGCCGAACGATCGTCGAGTATTGTCCTTGCTGTAAACTATGTCGGTCATGTACATGATCTGGACCTGGGCTACCTGGTGCGCCGCCGAGATGCCGTACAGCCGCACCAGGAAGCAGGCCTGCTGTCGCTCGTCGCGAACCTGCTTCTTGTTCGGGTATTCCAGCGGCCAGCCGATCTCGGTAAACCAGACCGGCTTGTCGGCGAAGCCCAGTTCCTTGGCCACCTCTTCGAGCATTCCCATGCCGGCAATCACGCCGCCCTCCTCGGGGCCCATGGGCTGCGTGTAGGGGTGGATGCCGACGGCGTCGAAGGCCTCCGGCCCAGTCGCTGCGGCTGCGTCTCGGATGAACTTGCGCCAGCCGATGTACTTGAGCTTCTGGAACATGCCGTCGGCCTTCAGGGCCTGGCCGCGGTCGGGGGTCCCGCTGGCGGTGTTGAAGCCGATGACGACCGCCCCGGGATCGAGCTTGCGAATCTCCTCGGTGGCTGCCACCAGCAGCTTGGCATAGAGTTCTGTCCGCAGGATGGTGTCGTCCGGCGGCGTGAGGAAATCAATGTTCGGCTCGTTCCATATCTGCCAGTAGCGGATAGGCAGGGCCGGCTGGTCAGCGTTTTCCTTCCAGATTGTGCCCTCCGGACCGTATCGCTGCACGTTCTCTCGA